>JARLJA010000164.1 GCA_031291445.1 Xanthobacteraceae bacterium
ATCGAATTTGCGAAACTTGAAGCCGAGGTTGTGCGTATCCTTCAACAGGCAAAAACCGATGCGGCGCGCAGCGCGCAAACACCGCCGCCGCAGCCCGCTTCCGAGGTGCCGGCGCCGCAGCCGCGCCCGGCGCAACACACCGAGGCGCCCGCTCCCGTTCGTCACGACACGCCCGCCACCATCGCGCGGCCGCGCGCGCCGAAAACCTCGGCGCCGCCGAAAGCCCAGCACGTCGCCGCCATCGCCAGCACCGCCGCGGCGGGCGTCAGCGCGGCCGCGGCGACCGCGTCCTATGACGCGCAGGTTGCGGCGCATCTGCAGCGCTTCAAACAGTATCCTTCCGGCGCCCGCGCCGCCGGCGAACAGGGCACGGCGGTGCTGACCTTCACGGTGAGCCGCAGCGGCCAGGTGCTGTCGAGCCATCTCGGGCGATCGTCGGGGTCGGCGGCGCTCGACGCCGAAACGCTCGCCCTGCTGCGGCGGGCGCAGCCGCTGCCGCCGTTTCCACCGGAAATGCCCCAGGCGTCGAAGACCCTGAGCGTGCCGCTGTCCTATAGCCTGCGCTGACGTCACACACCCGCGCCCTCACGCGCATGTGAGCGCCACCGCGTAACGAAGCCGGCCGCACCAGCGAACATCGCAAGGTCGCCGCGGCCGTCGCCGCGCGCCGTGGGTGCCGCCATGATTGCTCTGGGTCTCGCCTTCCTCGCCGGTCTCGCGACCGTCGCCGCGCCCTGCACGCTGCCGATGCTGCCGATCGTCCTGGGCGCCTCGGTCGGCGCCACCAGCCGGACCCGCCCGGCGATGATCGCGCTCGGCTTCATCACCGCCTTCGCCGCCGTGGCGCTGGTGCTCGGCGCGCTGGCCCGCGCCGTCTCGTTCGATCCGGCGGTGGTGCGCACGGCGGCGAGCGTGCTGCTCGCCGCCTTCGGCGCCCTGATGATCTGGCAGCACGGCTACGAGATGCTGACGCTACGCCTGTCGGGCCTGGTCGATCGCGGCGCCGGCCTGGCGGCCGGCCGCGACTGGAACGCGCTCGGCGGTTTCGCCTTCGGCGCCACCCTCGGCCTGGTCTGGACGCCCTGCGCCGGCCCGGTGCTGGGCTCGATCCTCACCGTGATCGCGACCGCCGGGTCATGGAACTGGTCCGGCGTTCTGCTCCTCGCCTATGGCATCGGCGCCGCGCTGCCGATGCTGGCGATCGCCTATGGCGGACAGCTGGTCTCGACCCGGGTGCGCCGCGTCGCGCGGATCGCGCCGCGGCTGCAGCAGGGGTTCGGCGTGGTGGTGATCGCCTTCGCGGCCGCGACCTACCTGCAATACGACACCGATCTCGTGGCCTGGCTGACCACGTTCTATCCGAGCGACCACATCGGCCTTTGACCTGTCGGCTTTGACAAACGGAGTCTCCCCATGATGTCCCACCTTCCGTTGCGAACATCCCTGGCAACCCTGCTCGTCGCCGCGAGCGCCCTGCTCGGCGCATCCTCAGCCGGGCTCGGCTTCGACGGCAACACGCCGCCCGCCCCAGACGCCGAGGTCAGGACGGCCGGCCTGGAGTCGAACGCGCCGGATTTCGTCGGTGTCACCGGCTGGCTCAACTCGGAGCCGCTGTCGATCAAGGCGCTGCGCGGCAAGGTCGTGCTGGTCGACTTCTGGACCTATGGCTGCGTCAACTGCGTCCACACCCTGCCCTACGTCACCCAGCTCTACGAGCGCTACAAGGACAAGGGGCTCGTGGTGGTCGGCGTTCACACGCCGGAATTCCCGTTCGAGACCTCGACCGGCAACGTCCGCGCCGCGCTGCAGCGCCATGGCATCCGCTATCCCGTGGCCCAGGACAACGCTTCGGCGACCTGGAACGCCTATGGCAACCAGTACTGGCCGGCGCAATACATCATCGACCGCAACGGACGGATCGTGTTCAGCCACGCCGGGGAAGGCGCCTATGACACCATCGAGCGCACGGTGCAGGCGCTGCTGAACGACAAGGGCTGATTCGCCGCCCTGCTGGCAGACGGTTCACATCGCCTTCACGCGCCCGGTCCCACCCGCAAGGTCCTGCGGTCGCGGGACCGGGGGGGAACGCGCTTGCAACCCGAGGGGCGCTAGGGTTTGATGGCGCCCCGGCGGCCCGAAGCGGGCCCTGGTCCCTGTCTGCTCCGACGAGAGGCTTTGATGATCACTGTCCGCCTGCTCAGTTCACTGGTCGCACTGGCCGTGCTGGCCGTGCTAGCCGCGCCGATGCCGCAGGCCTTCGCGCAGCGCGACGACATGACCATCGGCGACCAGCCCGGCTACATTCCGGACCCGGCGGAGGAGCAGCTGCCGCCGCAATACCAGCGCCAGATGGTGCTCTACCGCACTGAAGAGCCGCCGGGCACCATCATCATCCAGACCTCGGAGCGCTACCTCTACCTGGTTCAGGGCAACGGCCGGGCGCTGCGCTACGGCATCGGGGTCGGGCGCGACGGCTTCCAGTGGCAGGGGCTGTTGAAGATCTCGCGCAAATCCGAGTGGCCGGACTGGACGCCACCGCCGGAAATGATCGAGCGTCAGCCCTACCTGCCGCGCTTCATGGCGGGCGGCCCCGGCAATCCGCTCGGCGCCCGCGCGCTCTATCTCGGCGGCACCGTGTATCGCATCCATGGCACCAACCAGCCGCAGACCATCGGCAGCGCGATCTCCTCGGGATGCTTCAGGCTGGTCAATACCGACGTCATGGACCTCTACGATCGCGTTCCCGTCGGCACCAAGGTCGTGGTGCGGCAGAAGCCCGAACTGTAATCGCGGCGTCTTCCGCACACTCTATTTCATGACCTAGCATACCCGAGGGGCGACAGATGTGGACTTTCCGGACCGGGCTCTTGATCGGCTGCGTGGTCGCCATCGCCATCGCGGCGGCGGCGGTCGGCTACTCGCGCTATGACACTCACACCCTGAAGCGGGTGATGCGGCGCGGCGAACTACTGTGCGGCGTCAACACCGGCCTGCCCGGCTTCTCCAATCCCGACGACAAGGGCCACTGGAGCGGCTTCGACGTCGATTTCTGCCGCGCCATCTCGGCCGCGATCTTCGACGATCCCAACCGCGTCAAGTTCGTTCCGCTCGACGCCAACGAGCGCTTCCGCGAGTTGCAGAAGCGCAAGGTCGACGTGCTCGCCCGCAACTCGACCTGGAGCCTGTCGCGCGAGGCCGAGTTCGAGCTGCATTTCGCCGGCATCAACTACTACGACGGCCAGGGCTTCATGGTCCGCCGCTCCCGCAAGGTCGAGTCCGCGCTGGAACTCGACAACAGCAAGGTCTGCGTCCAGGAGGCCACCACGACGCGCCTCAACCTCGCCGACTATTTCCACGCCAACCACATCACCTACCAGGACGTCAGCATGCCCAAGCTCGACGACGTGCTGAAGGCCTACGATGCCGGCCAGTGCGACACCCTGACCGCGGACATCTCGCAGCTCTACGCGCTCCGCCTCAAGCTCTCGGCCCCCGACGACCACGTCATCCTGCCGGACGTGATCTCGAAGGAGCCGCTGGCGCCGGTGGTCCGGCATCGCGACGACAACTGGCTGATGATCGTCAAGTGGACGCTCTACGCCATGATCAATGCCGAGGAACTCGGCGTGACGTCGAAGAACATCGACGCGGCGCTGAAATCGGACAAGCCCGACGTCAAGCGCCTGGTCGGCACCGAGGGCAGCTATGGCGAGGATCTCGGGCTGAGCAAGGACTGGGCGGCGCGCATCGTCCGCCACGTCGGAAACTACGGCGAGGTCTACGACCGCAACGTCGGCGACGGCTCGAAGCTCGCGATCCCGCGCGGGCTGAACCAGCTGTGGTCCAACGGCGGCATCCAGTACGCGCCGCCGATCAGGTAGGGCGGGATCTCCGGCACCCCCTCATCCTGAGTGTCTGACCGAAGATGCAGCGAGCATTTTCAAGATTTTGCGATTGTGTTTTTTCCGTCATGGCCGGGCTTGTCCCGGCCATCCACGTCTTTGTTGCGGCAGCGCCGTTAAGTCGTGGATGCCCGGCAGACGTTAGTCATGGCGATCCGTCGAAGACGGATCGCGCCGGCCGGGCATGACGAGTTCTTCAATAACGACCTGATTTTATTGGCTGCAATTTTGAGCCAAAGTCTGAGGAGCCCCGCGAAGCGGCGCGTCTCGAAGGATGAGGCCCGAAGCTCACCGGCCTCATGGTTCGAGACGCGCGGCGTTGCCGCGCTCCTCACCATGAGGGAGGATTTTCAGGATCGAAACGCCGCTCAGTAGCTCTTCAGCCGCGCCAGCTGGTCGGCGTGGAAATTGGCGTCGCCGAGCAATTCCTGGCAGACCCGCATCCGCTTCATGAACAGGCCGACGTCGAACTGGTCGGTCATGCCCATGCCGCCATGCATCTGCACCGCTTCCTGCACCGCCAGCGTGCCGACCGTGCCGGCCTTGGCCTTGGCCACCGCGACCGCGGCGCCCGCTTCCGCCGCACCGGCGTCGAGCAGCTGCAGCGCCTTGAGCACGGTGGCCCGCGTCAGCTCGATCTCGACATAGAGATGGGCGGCGCGGTGCTGCAGCGCCTGGAATTCGCCGATCAGCTTGCCGAACTGCTTGCGCTCCTTGAGGTAGCCGACGGTGCGGGTGAACGCCTCCTCCGCGGCCCCCAGCATCTCGGCGGCGACGGCGCCGCGCCCGACGTTGAGAACGCCCTCGAGCAGGCCGGCGCCGTGGTCGACCTCGCCGAGAACGCCGGAGACCTCGGCGTCGTGGAAGGTGATGCGCGCGGCGTTGTGGGCATCGACCATCACGGTGCGCTCGATCTCGACGCCCTTGGCCCGCGGATCGACCACGAACAGAGTGAGACCAGCGGCCTCGCCCGGCGCGCCCGCGGTGCGCGCGGCCACCACCAGCAGATCCGCGACGTGGCCGTCGACCACGAAGCCCTTGGTGCCACTGAGGCGGAAGCCGTTGCCCGAGCGCACCGCCTTCATGGCGGTGTGCAGCGGACGGTGCTTGGCGCCTTCGTCAACCGCGAGCGCGGCGATCAGGTCGCCGCCGGCGAGCCTCGGCAGATACTCCTGCCGCTGCGCCGCCGAGCCGCCGCGCGTGAGTGCGGTCGCCGCCAGCACCGCGGTCGACAGGAACGGCGACGGCATCAGTGTCCGGCCGATCTCCTCCATGATGACACCGGCCTCGACCGCGCCGAGGCCGCTGCCGCCGTGCTCTTCCGCGACCAGGAGGCCGGGAAAGCCCATCTCGGCGAACGCGCGCCACAATTCGCGCGAGAAGCCGGTGGCGTCGCGCTCGTCGCGCAGCTTGCGCAGGTGCGCGATCGGCGCCTTGCTGCCGATCAGGCCACGGGCGCTGTCGCGCAGCATCGATTGTTCTTCGTTCAGGATCAGAGCCATTTCGAAATCCAGTCTCTTCGCGTTCGGTCAGGGCATTGGGGCAGGCGAGCGGCCGCGGACGGCCGCGCCATCACGCGCCCGGCAGGTCGAGGATGCGCTTGGCGACGATGCCGAGCATCACCTCGCTGGTGCCGCCCTCGATGGAGTTGGCCTTGGTGCGCAGCCAGGCGCGCGCCGCGGCGCCTTCCGTCGACCGCTCGCTCTCCCATTCCAGCGCGTCGATGCCACCGGCCGACATCAGGAGTTCGTGGCGGCGCTTGTTGAGCTCGGTGCCGTAGTACTTCAGCGCCGACGAGAACGCCGGATGCGCCTGCCCGGCCTTGGCGAGATCGGTGGCGCGCTCGGCGGCGCAGGCCAATGCCGCCTCATCGATCTCGAAGCCCGCGATCTGACCGCGCAGCATCGAATCATCGAGCCGACCGCCGGCGTCGGCGCCGATCAGCCCGGCCGCGACCTGGCCGAGCGGCCGGTTGCCGCCGCGTTCGCCCATGCCGCTGATCATGGCGCGCTCGTGCTGCAGCAGGTACTTGGCGACGTCCCAGCCGCGGTTGATCTGGCCGACCACGTTGGCCTGCGGCACCCGCACGTTGTCGAAGAAGGTCTCGCAGAACGGCGACTTGCCCGAGATCAGGAGGATCGGCTTGGTCGACACGCCAGGGGAGCGCATGTCGAACAGGATGAAACTGATGCCGTCGTGCTTCTTGGCGGCGGAATCGGTGCGCACCAGGCAGAAGATCCAGTCGGCGTAATTGGCGTAGGAGGTCCAGATCTTCTGGCCGTTGATGATGAAGTCGGTGCCGTCGGGTTCGGCGCGGGTCTGCAGCGAGGCGAGGTCGGACCCGGCATTGGGCTCCGAATAGCCCTGGCACCAGCGGATCAGCCCGGCGGCGATCTTCGGCAGGTGCTCGCGCTTCTGGGCCTCGGTGCCGTATTTCAACAGCGCCGGCCCGAGCATGGAAATGCCGAACGAGACCAACGGCAGCCGCGCCGAGATCGCCGCCATCTCCTGGCGCAGGATCTTGGTCTCCTCGCCGTCGAGGCCGCCGCCGCCATATTCCTTCGGCCAGTGCGGAACGGTCCAGCCCTTGTCGCGCATGCGCTCGAACCAGACCCGCTGGGGCTGCGACGCGAAGGTGGTGTTGCGGCCGCCCCAGAAGGTGTCTTCCTCGCGCGTCATCGGCTGGCGCATCTCGGCGGGGCAGTTGGCCTCCAGCCAGGCGCGGACGTCGCTGCGGAATTGATCGACATTGGCCATCGGCGGCCTCCTCCTTGTGGGACCGGCGCCCGGCGCCGTGTTGTTGTTGGTTGCGTCGTGTTGACTGCGGTTCGCGACAGCGTGGTGCGCCGGCGAGCAGGCCGCGGGTTTGCAGGCAATCTACCTGCGGCACCGCGGAAATCAACACGCGGCAAAATCAACCCACGCCGCGCCGGTTTCGCGTGGCGAAATTGGAGCCGCGCCGCCGCGGCATCCGATCAGGTCGGCACCTCGGCAGGCTTGCGACCGATCAGCACGCCGCAGGCGGCGGCGACTTCCAGCCCGACGCAGACATAGAGCGCGACGTGATAGCCGCCGGCGAGATCGTGCAGCACGCCGACCAGCGCCGAGCCGCAGGCGCTGATCACCGAACTGATCGCGCTCGACAGGCTGACCACCACGCCGAACTGGTGGGCTTCGAATTCGTGATGCACGATCACGGCCGGCAGGGTGATGGCGTTGCCGACCGTGAAGCCGAACACCGCGCTGCCGACGAACAGCACGACGTCGCCCGGCAGGCTGAGCATCGCGGCGAGCGCCAGCGCCTGGCTCGCGAACAGCACCGCCGACGCCACGCGCCGGTCGGCGCGGTCGATCACCATGCCGACGACGACGCGGCCGACCACCGCCATCGCCGTCATCAGCGCCACCGCAAAACCGGCCCGCTCACGCCCGACCATCGGCGTCATGAACGCCATCTGGTGCACGATGAAGCCGACCTGGGCGAGCAGCACCAGGGCAAAGGGCAGCGTGATGGTCCAGAACTGCAGGCTGCGCGCCGCCGAGGCGCGGATCTGCCACGACGACTGCGGATCGGTCCGCGCGCTCGCACCCATCGCCGGCCGATGCGGCGGATGGCCGGTTCCCAGCAGAATCACCGGCAGCAGCACCGCCACCATCACCACGGCGGCCGCCGTCAGCGCCGAGGCAAAGCCGAACCTGCCGATGGCGAACACCAGGGCCGGCACGCCGAGCACGCCGCCGAGGCTGGCGCCGTTGAGCGCGAGGCTGATGGCGAGGCCGCGGCGGCGATCGAACCACTGGCTGAGCGTGTTGGAGATCGCGGCGACGGTGAGGCCGGCCCAGCCGAAGGCCATCAGGCCGTAGACGGCGTAGAGCTGCCACGGCGACGTAACCCGCGCCAGCAGCGCGGTCGCCGCCGCCATGCAGATCACCGCGCCGGCCAGCAGCAGTCGGGCGCCGAGCGCCCGCATCGCTTCGCCGACGAACACGACCAGCGCCGCGCCGAACAGATAGAAGCAGGTGGTCGCGGTCGAGATGGTCGAGGCCGGCCAGCCATGGAGCCGCTGCAACTCGGCGAGATAGACGCTCTGGCCGTAGAAGCCGAGCGCCCAGGAGAAGATCGCGGTCAGAAAGCACACGCCGACGACGCGCCAGCCGGCGAAGCGCGGCGACGTCTCGTCGGCGACCGAGGGCAGGGCTTCGGGAACGGTGGCATCCATCGGCACGCGCTTTATCATCCATCCTCCTGCGGTTGAAGAGCCCGCGGTGTCGCGCATCGCACCAATGCGTGTTCCACCCTGTTGTGTCCGCGGTGCCGCGCGTTAGATTGTGCGCCACGAAAGGCGATGGATCATGGATGCTACGGCGAACGGCGCGGCGACGGCGCCCCATCCTCTGGAGAAGGCGACGGCGCTGACATGGCGCGGCGATCGCTGGATCGGCCACACCAGCCGGGACTACTGGGCGTTCGTCGGGCCCTATGGCGGCGCCACCGCGGCGGTGCTGCTGCGCGCGGCGCTCGACCACCCCGACCGCATCGGCGATCCGCTGGCGGTGACCGTGAACTACTGCGCCCCGATCGCCGAGGGCGAGTTCCAGGTCGCCGCTCGCGCCGTCCGCACCAACAAATCCACCCAGCACTGGCTGATCGAATTGTTCCAGACCGAGGGCGAAACGCTGGCCATCGCGACCGCGGTGTTCGCACGGCGCCGACCGGGCTGGACCCACGCGATGACGCAGATGCCGCAGGCGCCGGCGCCGTTGCAGGTGTCGCCGTTCTCGTGGGCGCCGGACCCGTCGTGGACCAACCAGTACGAGATGCGCTTCATCGTCGGCACGCCGGCGCTCGGCAAGACGCCCCACCCCGAGCCGCAGCCGGCGGAGACCATGCTGTGGATGCGCGACGCGGTGCCGCGGCCGCTCGACTGCCTGTCGCTGGTGTCGATGTCGGACGCCTTCATCGGGCGCATCTTCCAGGTGCTGGGCGTGCTGGTGCCGTTCGGCACGGTGTCGCTGACCACCTATTTCCACGGCGGCGCCGAAGATCTCACCGCCGAGGACGGCTGGGTGCTCGGCCACGCCGACGCCGCCATCTTCCGCCACGGCTTCGGCGACCAGACCGCGCGGCTGTGGTCGCCGGACGGACGCCTGCTCGCCACCAGTGTACAGACGACCTACTTCCGGGAGCCGGTGGCGGAGGGGAAGTAGGGATCGGCATCCACCGCCCCGACCTACGTCATGGCCGGGCTTGACCCGGCCATCCACTTTTCCCTTTGACGAACTCCAGATAAAGCGTGGACCCGCGGGTCAAGCCCGCGGGTGACGCATTCATAATCGACAACGCCCTACCCGACGAACTTTCCTCCAAGCTCGTCCTCGATGTGAATGCGGATGATGTCGTCGAAGGTGGCCTCGGCGGTGGTGAAGCCGAGCTCGCGGGCGCGGACCGCGGCGAAATCGCGCGGCCAGCCGGCGACGATGGCGATGATCGCGGGATCCGGCTCGCGGCGGATCCGTGCCGCGACCTTGGGTCCGGCGACGCGGGTCAGCGCCACGATCTGCTCGCCGACGGTGGCCGAGAGCCCCGGCATGGTGAGGCTGCGGCGCCAGCCCAGCCGCGTAAGCTCCATGGTTCCGGCCTGCAGCAGGAAGCCCACGGTCGAGCGCGGCGAGGCGTGCCAGTGCCGCACCTCCTCGGACACCGGCAGCACCGCTTCCTCGCCGTTGAGCGGCTCGCGAATGATGTTGGAGAAGAAGCCGGACGCCGCCTTGTTGGGCCGGCCGGGGCGCACGCACACGGTGGGCAGACGAATGCTGATACCGTCGAGGACGCCGCGCCGCGAATAGTCGGTGATCAGGAGCTCGCAGACCGCCTTCTGGGTGCCGTAGCTGGTCAGCGGCGTATGGAAGAACTCGTCGTCGATCTTGTCGTGGAATGGCGCGCCGAACACCGCGATCGACGAGGTGAACACCAGCCGCGGCTTGTAGCCGCCGCCGACCGCGCGGATCGCCTCGAGCAGGGCGTGGGTGCCGCCGAAATTGACACGGTAGCCCTTGTCGAAATCGGCTTCCGCCTCGCCCGACACGATGGCCGCGAGATGAAAGATCACGTCGGGCCGCTCCGCCACCAGCGGCGCGGCCGCGCCAGCGTCGGAGAAGTCGCAGGTCACGGTCGACACCGGCATGGCGGCGCCCGCGGGCGGCACTGGGGCCACGATGTCCTGCAGCGTCAGCCGCGAGATCGGCTGGGAGCCGAGCCGGCCGTCGCGCACGAGTCGTTCGCTGAGCTTGCGGCCGACCATGCCGGCGGCGCCGAGTACGAGAATGTGCAAGGGGGGGTCCTTTCGTCGTTTCTTGTCCTTCGTCATTCCGGGGCGGCGCGACAGCGCCGAACCCGGAATTCAGAAGTTGGGATAGTCAGGGGCTCGAAACCGCGAGATTCCGGATCGGCCCGCCAACGTGGCCGTTGGCGGGCCGTCCGGAATGACGGACTCATGGCCAAGAGCGCGGCCGGGCCAGGCTTCGCGGTCATTCCTTCACCGCCCCGGTCATCGCCGAGACGTAGTGTTCGACGAAGAAGGCGTAGAGGATCACGAGCGGGAGCGAGCCGACCAGCGCGCCGGCCATCAGCGCCCCCCAGCGGTAGATGTCGCCATCGACGAACTCGTTGACGATGGCCACCGGCACGGTCTTGTTCTGCGTCGACTGCAACAGCGTCAGCGCGTAGATGAACTCGTTCCAGCATAGCGTAAATGAGAAGATGAAGGCGGAGATCAGCCCCGGCACCGCCAGCGGCAGCACGATCCGGGTCAGGATCTGCCAGCGGCTGGCGCCATCGATCAGCGCGCATTCCTCGAGCTCGAACGGGATGGTCTTGAAATAGCCCATCAGCAGCCAGGTCGAGAACGGAATCAGCAGGGTCGGATAGACCAGGATCAGCGCCAGCGGCGAATCGAACAGGCCGTAGGACTGGATCACGGTGGCCATCGGGATGAACAGGATCGACGGCGGCACCAGGTAGGCGAAGAAGATCGCGGCGCCGACATACGGCGCGCCCCTGAACTGCAGCCGCACGATGGCATAGGCCGCCAGCACGCTGGCGGCGATCGACAGGAAGGTGGCGCCGGCCGCCACATACATCGTGTTCCAGAGCCAGCGCGGATACTGGGTCTCGAACAGCAGCCTCTCGATGTGCTTGAGCGTCGGATGCACCACCCAGAACGGGTTGTAGGTCTCCATGTCGATGAGCTGGGCGTCGGGTTTGATCGCCGTCAGCGCCATCCAGTAGAACGGAAACAGCAGCACCACGAGGATGATGAACAGCGGCAGATAGAGCGTGACCAGCCGCGACGGCAGCGACTCCAGGTAGCTCATGCCCTCGGAGCTGTCGGCGCCCTGCTGCGCGCCCTGCGCGACGTGTCCGGCGACGGCGTCAGTCATTGTTGGGCCCGCCCTGCTGCCACTTGCGCTGCTGCAAGCCGAACCACGAGATGCCGATCGCCGCGACCAGGAACGGGATCATCGCGGTGGCGATCGCCGCGCCCTCGCCAAGCCGGCCCGACAGGATGGCGCGCTGGTAGCTCAGCGTCGCCATCAGGTGGGTGGCGTTGACCGGGCCGCCGCGGGTCATCGCCCAGATCAGTTGGAAATCGGTGAAGGTGAACAGCACCGAGAACGTCATGACCACCGCGATGATCGGCGTCAGCAGCGGATAGGTGACGTAGCGGAACCGCTGCCACGCGGTGGCGCCGTCGAGCGTCGCCGCCTCGTAGAGCGACGGCGACACGGTCTGCAGGCCGGCCAGCAGGGTGATGGCGACGAACGGCACGCCGCGCCAGATGTTGGCGAAGATCACGCTGGCGCGCGCCCAGTTGCCGTCGCCGAGGAAGTTGATGTTCTCGGAGATCAGGTGAAGCTTGCGCAGCGACCACGAGATGATCGAGAACTGGGCGTCGTAGATCCACCAGAACGCGATCGCCGACAGCACGGTGGGAACGATGAACGGGATCAGCACCGCGGCGCGGATCAGCGCCTTGAACGGCATGTGGCGGTTGAGCAGCAGCGCGAGATAAAGCCCGACGGCGAATTTGATGACGCTGGCGACGAAGGTGTAGAGCAGCGTGTTGAACACCGAGAGCCAGAACACGCTGTCGTCGGACAGCCACTGGTAGTTCTCGAGGCCGACGAAGCTGCCGCCGCGGCCGATCCGCGCATCGGTGAGGCTGAGCCACAGGCCGAGCCCGAGCGGATAGGCCAGGAACAGGATCAGGAACCCGGCCGCCGGCACCATGAACCAGAAACCGAGCCAATTGCGGTTGGACCGCAGCCGCTGCCACGCCCCCGCGAGCGCGGAGACCTGTAGCGGCGCCCGGGCATCCACGACCGTCATCGACTCACCTGCGAAGACATCCAGTCCCAGCGCTCCACTCTACGCCGGCCGAGGGGCCGGCGATACGCGCCGGCGCGCCGACCTCACGCCCTCGTGACAACAAGCGCTCACCGATAGATCCGCTTGGCCTGGCGTTCGGCGCCGGCGATCGCGCCCTTGAGGTCCTCGCGTCCGGTGCAGTAGTTGGCGAACATGTCGACGACGATGAAGTCGGCGACCGCCGCCGCCGCCTTCTCCCCCAGCGTGCCGATGCCGGCCGGCGTCAAAGTGCGCTTGGCGACGTCGCGATACGGCGTCACCTTGGGATCCGAGGTCCAGATCGGGTTGGCGTCGTAGGCGGCGAGGAACGGCGTCAGGTAGCCCTGCGCCGCCGAGACCCAGGGATTGAACTGGTCGGCCTCCTGCATGAAGGCGGCGAAGGCCTTGCAGGCCTGCGGCGCCTTGGTGAACTGGAAGGTGAGAATCGGAAAGGCGAGATGCAGCTCGGTCGGCTTGCCGACCGGCCCGACCGGCATGTAGGCGTGGTTCATGTCGTCGGCGATCTCCTTCTTCTCGCGCTTGGCGGTGACGTAGATCGAGATGCCGTTGTTGGTGCAGTAGAGCTCGCCGGCGAGGAACGCCTTGTTGTTGGAACTGTCGTTCCACGACGCCGTGCCGGGGATGAAGGTGTCGTAGAGCTGCTTGACATACTCCAGCGCCTTGGCGGTCTCGGGCGAATTGATGATGACCTTGTCGTCCTTGTCGACCAGATAGCCGCCATGGGACCACAGCGCCCAGTGCACCCAGCCGTTGGCATCGCCCGAGGCATGGCCGAGCGCCATGCCGGACGGCGTGCCGTTCTTCTTCAGGCCCCGGCACAATTCGAGAAAGGCCGCGGTGTCCTTGGGAAACTCCTTGAAGCCGGCCTTCTCGCAGGCGGAAATGCGGTAGTTCAGCAGCGAACCGGTCGCCGCCACCGGCACGCCGATCCACTTGGCCCCGGACTTGCCGTAGGCCTCCGCCGAGGCGGTCCAGCCGCCATACTTGCCGCCGAGATAGGTGGCGACGTCGGTCATGTCGAGGCACTTGTCCGGGAACAGGTGGGGCAGCGAGTAGAGACCCCACACCATGTCGAGCCCCTGCCCGGTGTTGGCGGCGACCGAGGCCTTGGGCTGGATGTCGTCGTAGGATTCGTTGGAGACGTTGACCTCGACGCCGGTCGCCTTGCTGAAGGCCTGCACCATGGCCATGAAGGCGACGTCCTCGGCCTCGACGAAGCGCTTCCAGCGCAAGAGATTGATTTTGGCGCCGGCCTCCGGCTTCCACGGCGCCGCCTCGGCCCAGGCCCTGGCGAAGCCCAACCATTGGTCGGCTGGGATCGCCGCGAGGCCGGTGGCGGCGGCGACACCGCCCAGCAGCAACGATCTTCGGCTCGGAATGAAGTCAGGCATGCGCGGGTTCCTCCTGATGCGAACCGGATCGTTGCGGTGTCCGGGGATTGCTGAACGCTGTTATGCCGAGAGACGCTGGCCGGTCTCCTTGTCGAACAGATGCACCGCGCTCGGCCGTGGCTTGAGCCGGATGGTGTCGCCCGGCCGGACCTGCTGGCGATCGCGAAACACGGCGATGATGTCCTTCGTGCCCAGCCGCGCCACCACCTGGGTCTCCGACCCGGTGGGCTCGACCACCACCACCTCGGCGACCACGCCGTCGTCGGCGCGGTCGAGATGCTCGGGCCGCACCCCATAGATCACCGGCCGGCCCTCCGAGCCCGGCGGCGCGCCGGCGAGCGGCAGACGGGTGCCGTACGCGGTCTCCACCGCCGGAACAGGGCCGCCGACCACCGTGCCGTCGATGAAATTCATCGCCGGCGAGCCGATGAAGCCGGCCACGAACTGGTTGACGGGGCGGTCATAGAGTTCGAGCGGCGCGCCGATCTGCTCGACGATGCCGTCATGCATCACCACGATCTTGTCGGCCATGGTCATGGCCTCGATCTGGTCGTGGGTGACGTAGACGGTGGTGGTCTTCAGGCGCTGGTGCAGTTCCTTGATCTCGGTACGCATCGCCACCCGCAGCTTGGCGTCGAGATTCGACAGCGGCTCGTCGAACAGGAACACCTGCGGGTCGCGCACGATGGCGCGGCCCATGGCGACGCGCTGGCGCTGGCCGCCCGACAGCTGACGCGGGTAGCGGTCGAGCAGCGGGGTGAGATCGAGGATTTCCGCCGCGCGGCTCACGCGACTGGCGATCTCCTCCTTGCGGGCGCCGCGCAGCTTCATGGAGAACGCCATGTTGTCGGCGACCGTCATGTGCGGATAGAGCGCGTAGTTCTGGAACACCATGGCGATGTCGCGCTCCTTGGGGTGGACGTTGTTCACCACGCGCTCGCCGATCGAGATGGTTCCCGAGGTGATGTTCTCCAGGCCCGCGAGCATCCGCAGCAGGGTCGACTTGCCGCAGCCGGAGGGGCCGACCAGAACCACGAACTCGCCGTCGTCGATGGGGATCGAGACGCCGTGCAACACTTCGAAGCCGGCAAAAGACTTGCGCACGTCGTGGATCTGCACAGACGCCATCATGTTCCTCCGGCGAGCCCGCGAAGTGTGACGGCTGTCACCTTCGCTTTATGGTATCGCGCCATCGGCGCGTCGGGTCTCTTGTGTTTTGTCTTCCCGATCAAAGTCTACTTCGGTTGCGGTGGCAAGCGTTGCGCGGACAGACTCGAAATGCAAACATCACGGTTGCGGCGCGCCCGGCGCGTGCAATGAGAATACCGGGAAAGATGACGGCGCGGTGAAACGCAGCCGCCCAACCAGTGCCCCGGCTCTGACATTCGCCCTGGTTGTGCATTGCGGGAGGAAAATGTGACGATACCGGAGACGCCCACCCCTCGGCGCCCGCTGCGCTCCGCGCGCTGGTTCAACGACCCGACCAATCCCGCCATGACCGCGCTCTATCTCGAGCGCTATCTCAACTTCGGATTGACCCGCGAGGAGCTGCAGTCCGGAAAGCCGATCATCGGCATCGCCCAGACCGGCAGCGACCTGTCGCCCTGCAACCGCCACCACCTCGACCTCGCCCACCGGGTGCGCGAAGGCATTCGCGAGGCCGGCGGCATCGCCTTCGAATTCCCGACCCATCCGATCCAGGAGACCGGCAAGCGGCCGACCGCGGCGCTCGACCGCAACCTGGCCTATCTCGGCCTGGTCGAGATCCTGTTCGGCTACCCGCTCGACGGCGTGGTGCTGACCACCGGCTGCGACAAGACCACGCCGGCCTGCCTGATGGCGGCAGCGACCGTCAACCTGCCCGCCATCGTGCTGTCCGGCGGGCCCATGCTCAACGGCTGGTTCAACGGCGAACGCACCGGCTCGGGAACCGTGGTGTGGAAGTCGCGCGAGCGCCTCGCCGCCGGCGAGATCGGCTACGAGGAGTTCATGCAGATCGTGGCGTCGTCGGCGCCGTCGATCGGCCACTGCAACACCATGGGCACCGCCTCGACCATGAACTCGCTTGCCGAAGCGCTCGGCATGTCGCTGCCGGGCTGCGCCGCCATTCCCGCGCCCTACCGCGAGCGCGGCCAGATCGCCTACGCCACCGGCAAGCGCATCGTCGACATGGTGTGGGAGGACCTCAAGCCGTCCGATATTCTCACCCGCAGGGCGTTCGAGAACGCCATCGTGGTCAATTCCGCCATCGGCGGCTCGACCAACGCGCCGATCCATCTCAACGCGCTGGCCCGCCACATCGGCGTCGCGCTGACCATCGAGGACTGGCAGACGGTCGGCCACGACGTGCCGCTCCTGGTCAACATGCAGCCGGCGGGAACCTATCTCGGCGAGGAGTATCACCGCGCCGGCGGGGTGCCCGCGGTGATCCGCGAACTGATGCGGCACGGCCGCATCCACACTGACGCCCTCACCGTCAACGGCCGCAGCATCGGCGACAACTGCCGCGACGCGCCGGCCACCGACGGCGACGTCATCCTGAGCTACGACGAGCCGCTCAAGACCGACGCCGGTTTCCTGGTGCTGCACGGCAACCTGTTCGATTCGGCGATCATGAAGACCAGCGTGATCTCCGACGAGTTCCGCGCGCGCTACCTGTCGAACCCGGCGCACCCCAACGCCTTCGAGGGCCGCGCCATCGTGTTCGAGGGGCCTGAGGACTATCACCACCGCATCGACGATCCCGATCTCGGGATCGACGAGAGCTGCCTGCTGTTCATCCGCGGCACCGGGCCGATCGGCTATCCCGGCGGCGCCGAGGTGGTGAACATGCAGCCGCCGGCGGCGCTGATCAAACGCGGCATCCATGCGCTGCCCTGCATCGGCGACGGCCGCCAGTCGGGCACCTCGGGATCGCCGTCGATCCTCAACGCCTCCCCCGAAGCCGCCGCCGACGGCGGCCTGGCGCTGCTTCGGACCGGCGACCGGGTCCGGATCGACCTCAATACCGGCGAGGCCAATATCGTGATCGACGACGCCGAGCTGGCCGCGCGCCGCGCCGCGCTCAAGGCCAAGGGCGGATTCGGGCATCCGGAGAACCAGACACCGTGGCAGGAGATCTACCGCACCACCGTCGGCCAGCAGGCCACCGGCGCCTGCATGGAGCTCGCCACCCGCTATCACGACATCGCCGGCCGCTTCGGCGTCGCCCGCGACAATCATTGATCCGGATCTAAGCAACGGATCTAAGCAACGGAGAGACAGCCATGACCGGGCGGCTCAAGGGCAAGCGCGCACTCGTCACCGCCGCCGGCGCCGGCATCGGCCGGGCCGCGGCGCTGCTGTTCGCGCGCGAGGGCGCGCATGTGATCGCCACCGACATCGACGCGGCCGCGCTCGCATCACTCTCGAACGACGGCATCGCCGAGACGGCGGCGCTTGACGCGCGCGACACCGCCGCCGTCAACGCCCTGGCGGCAAGGCTCGGCAAGGTCGACGTGCTGCTCAACGCCGCGGGCTTCGTCCACAACGGCACGGTGCTCGACTGCTCCGAGGACGACTGGGACTTCTCCTTCGACCTCAACGTCAAGTCGATGCACCGCACCATCAAGGCGTTCCTGCCGGCCATGCTGCTGGGCGGCGGCGGCAGCATCATCAACATCGCCTCCGCCGCCGGCGTCTTCAAGGCGGCGCCCAACCGCTACGTCTACAGCGCCACCAAGGCCGCGGTGGCGGCGCTGACGCGATCGGTGGCGATCGATTTCATCGCCCGGGGCATCCGCTGCAACTGCATCTGCCCCGGCACCATCGAGACGCCGTCGATGCTCGGCCGCGCCGCCTCGCTCGGCCCCGGCGGTCGCGAGATGTTCGTCAGCCGCCAGCCCATGGGGCGGCTCGGCACCGCCGAGGAAGTGGCGCAGCTCGCGCTCTATCTCGCCAGCGACGACAGCGCCTTCACCACCGGCGTCGCCCACATCATCGACGGCGGCTGGACGCTGTGACGCCGCCCTTCCGGAGGACACCGTGAACCAGATCGATCTGACCGGCCGCCGCGCCGTGGTCACCGGCGGGGCGCAAGGATTCGGCCGCGCCATCGCGCAGCGCTTCATCGCCTCGGGCGCCCGGGTCGCGCTGTGGGACCTCGACGCGGCGCTGGTGGCGAAGACCGCGCGGGAGCTCGGTCCCGCCGCCGTCGCGGTCCAGGCCGACGTCGCCGATCCAACCGCCGTCGAGGCCGCGCGTGAGACGACGCTCGAGACCTTCGGCGGCATCGACATCCTGGTCAACAATGCCGGCATTGCCGGCGTCAACCGCACGGTCTGGGAGACCGAGCTCGACGAATGGCGCAAGGTGATGCGGATCAACCTCGACGGCCCGTTCATCTGCTGCAAGGCCATCGTGCCGGTGATGCTGCAGCAGAATTACGGCCGCATCGTCAACATCGCCTCCATCGCCGGCAAGGAGGGCAATCCGAACGCCGCGCACTATTCGGCGTCCAAGGCCGGCGTGAACCCCCTGACCAACTCCCACGGCAAGGAGCTGGCGCACACCCCGATCGCCGTCAACCCGGTAACGCCGGCCGCGGCGCGCACCGCGATCTTCGAGCAGATGACCGAGCAGCACATCCAGTTCATGCTGTCCAAGATTCCGCGCGGCCGTTTCGTGCTGGTGGAGGAATTGGCGGCGATGGTGGCTTGGCTTGCGTCCGAGGACTGCGGCTATGCCACCGGCGCGGTGTTCGACCTGTCCGGCGGACGGGCGACCTACTGAGCGCGCGATTCGGACGCCGCTTCCGCGGCGTCTCGGCCGTCCGGTTTCCGGCCCAGACCCGGCTGCCCGGGCGGTCACATTGTTGGGATAATGCCAAGGCGTGCCATGCCAGGGCCATGGCATTCCGCGCTCAGTTCTGGCAGTTTCGGCGGTGGTCGCCAGTCAAAACGTTGCAAACTTGTGCGACGAACCTGGTGCCCGCTTTTTCGAGACGATACGAGTCGGGCCATCTGCGCGGCGCCTGCCGCGGCGAAGGCGGGGGAGAGTTTCCGCTTTTCGGTTGAACCCGCACCGGCCCGGCGCCACTAAGAAAAAGCTCAGCAATTGCAATTGTCATAAGCACGTTTGATCTCGAGGATCCCAGATGAAAGCGCTTCGAACCCTGTTTTGGCAAACCCTGAAAGCGGCCTGCGTGGTGGCGGGCCTGGTGGCGGCGGCGCCCGCGAGCCACGCCCAGACCGGCCCGTTCACCGGCCTCGAGGGCAACTGGTCCGGCGGCGGAACCATCCTCGTCGGCGACAACGGTTCCGAGCGGATCCGCTGCCGCGCCAACTACGAAGTGGACGGCCAGGGCAACAACCTGCACCAGGCGATCCGCTGCGCCAGCGACAGCTATCGCTTCGAGCTCTCCAGCAGCGTCATCGCCGAGGGCGGCCGGCTGACCGGGGCCTGGCAGGAGGCGACCCGCAATGTCGGCGGCAATATCGAGGGCCGGGCCGGTCGCGGCCAGTACAACGCCATCGTGACCGGGGTCGGCTTCTCGGCCTCGCTGTCCATGGTCACCCGCGGCACCAGGCAGACCATCTCCATCAATTCCAAGGACGCGACCAACCTGCGCGGGGTGCAGATCTCGCTGAACCGCTGAGGCGCGGGTCGCTCCGGCCGAAAACATCACTCAACGCAAAGCGGCGGCTCCGGATACCGGCGCCGCCGTTTTTTTTGGCGCTTTCCGTGGAGTTATGACCGCGAGTCCGCCGGTCGCGTCCACATCGCCCGCAGCCGCTGCGACAGGCTGATCAGGAACATCGCGGTCGGGCGCAGGATGAACAGGTCGGCGACCAGCGCCGCGATCATCGAGAACGCGCTCAGCCATCCGAACAGCCGCAGCGACGGCAGGTCGGAAAATACCATCACCACCAGGCCGCAGGCGAGCACCACCGTGGTCAGGATCAGCGCCGGGCCGACCAGCACCGTCGCCCGCTCCACCGACACCGCCGGATCGGCGCCCGGCCCGCTTTCCAGCCGCAGCCGGTTGAGGAAGTGGATGGTCGCGCTGAGGCCCAGCCCGAACGACACCGTCAGCGCCACCACGCTGGCGAACTGCAGGCCCTCGCCCAGCGCCCACAGCACGGTGCCCGACAGCACCACCGGGAAGATGCCGGGCAGGATGGACGAGAACATCACCACCACCGAGCGGAAGGCGAGCCCGATGAAGACGGCGACGAAGGCGAATTCGATGGTCAGCCCGGCGTTCAGCTTCTCGATCATGTTGGCGCTGTTGCGCGCCGCGATCGCCGACAGGCCGGTGACCGCGATCTCGTAGCCGGGATGCTGGGCGCGGACCGCGTCCATCGCCTTGTCGAGGTGCTCCACCACCGGCAGGATCTGGCTCGAATCGAGGTCGGGCACCCGCGCCGACACCACCACCGCGTCCTGCCCGGCGGAGATGAAGCGGTGCTTCAGGTGATCGGGAATGACGTCGACATATTCCTTGAGGGTGGCGACGTCGTGGGCGCCGGCTTTTTCCGCGAGCCAGCGCCGCAGCGTCTCCACCGACCAGACGTTGCCGACGCCGGCCTGTTTCTCGACCAGCGCATGGACGTCGGCGATGGTCTGCAGCGTGGCGGCGTCGTAGAGCGAGGCGCCCTTGGGGAATTCGATCAGCACGTCGATCGGGTTGGCGCCGGTCAGCTTGGCGTCGAGCCGGCCGCTGGCCGCCACCGCCTGCTGCTTGTCGGGCACCTGGTCGGCGAGCCGGTAGCGCGGCTGCAGGTGGGAATAGACGATGGCGAGGCCGCCGACCACCACCAGCGCGATCAGGCTAAACAGCGCCGGCCGGCCGACCATCCGCACCGCGATCCAGGCGCAGAACCGCCGCAGCGCGTTGACGCCGGCGTCGGCGGTCTTGAACTTGGCGGCGAATTGCTGCTCGCCGCGCACCAGGAGGATGCCGAACACCGGCACCAGCGACAGCACCGCCAGCAGCGCGATGATGGTGGCCGCTAGCCCGGCCTCGCCGAAGGCGCGGATCAGGTCAGAATTGGAGAACTGCAGGGCGAGGAACGAGATCCCCGCGGTGGCGTGGGTCAGCACGCAGGCCGGCCCGACCACGCGGATGGCGTTGGCGAAGGCGGTGACCTTGTCCTCGCCGGCGATCAGCCGGTCGCGCGCGGCGAAGGTCAGCTGCATCGAATCGGAGAAGCTGATGACCATGATCAGCGGGGTCATCACGTTGAGGAACATGTTGAGGCTGAACCCCGCCCAGCCGAGCCCCCCGAGCGCCAGCAGGATGGCCAAGAGCGGCGGGAACGCCGCCACGATCATGAACGACACCTTGCGGAAGAACGCGATCGCGATCAGGCAGCCGGCGACGATGCCGGCGACGTTGTAGATCAGCCCGTCGCGCTCCACCGCGTTGCGGATCTCGAGCTGCATCACCGGCACGCCCGAGAGCTCGACCGCCAATCCGGTGTCGCCGAGGTCGTCCTTCATCACCTTGCGGATTTCGCCGACCGTGGCGTTGAGCCCCTTGGAGCTGACCACCGCCGGCTCGAGCGACAGCACGATCAGCGCCAGGGTGCCGTCCTCCGACAACAGCTTGCCGCGGATGATCTCGTTGCTCTTCACCGTGTCGATGAACTTGCCGTAGGCCTCGCCCTCCGGCAGCGTCTCCGGAAACAGCGCGGCCGGAAACTTGCCGGGCGCCGGCGCCTGGCGGGCGGAGAACAGCGAGATGATGCCGCGGGTGCCGTCGACCAGCTGCAGGTCGGTGACCATGTCCCGCAGCTTGTCGAGGTTGTCCCGCTGCAGCAGGGTCTTGCCCTCGACCACCACCAGCACGTCGAACTCGGTCGACGGGAAGCGCTTCGTCACGTCCTCGTACTGCTTGTACTCGCGGGTGTCGGAGCGGAACAGCTGGCTCAGCGAATCGTCGATCTTGATGCGCTGAATGCCGAAGAAGGCGCCGACGCACAGCGCCACCAGCACGACGCAGGACAGGATCGGCGCGCGCATGGCAATCAGCCCGATGCGCTCCAGTCCGAAGGCGATGCTCAGGGAGCGCCGGGCGGCGCCGTCTTCGGCGCCGACATTGATCTTACCGGGGTCGAGCATGCGCGATCCGTGTTCGTTGAGGCCTCAGCGCCGGGCGAAAGCCATGGGGACAACGCCGCGCCCGGGAATCGGGGCAGCCGCAGGACGTGGAATCAATCTTATCCAGCTCCGGCTATCCGCGCCAATCGCCCCGCCTTGTCAATCGCTGCCGCCGTTCACAATATTGTCGTGCCGCGACCGGCCCGGACGATCGCGACAACATCACTGAAAAAACGGCATTTTTCGGCCCCCGCTGCGGTGACCGACGTCCCGCGAGAGCGAGGTGTTGCGTACTCCCTCCCCCCTTGCAGGGGAGGGCCGGGGAGGGGGTAAACCGCAAACTCCGAAATTGACGTGAAGTGGAAGGAATGAGCCGCAGCGCATTGGCTTGTCCGCCACCCCCCTCCCTAACCCTCCCCCACAAGGGGGGAGGGAACAGTTCAGTGCCAAAGGTGAAGCGCTCGGCTGACCGGACCGCAAATATTCCAGCCGGCATCACCCGAGGACGTCGGCCACCGCCTTGCCGCAGGTCACGGTGTCGGCGCCGCCGCCGAGGTCGCGGGTACGCAGACGCTCCTCCTTGAGCACCGTCTCGATCGCCGCGACGACGGCCTTGCCGGCCTCGGCCTCGCCGAGGTGATCGAGCATCATGGCCGCCGACCAGATCTGGCCGATCGGATTGGCGATGCCCTGGCCCGCGATGTCGGGCGCCGAGCCGTGCACCGGCTCGAACAGCGACGGAAACCGGCGCTCCGGATCGATGTTGCCCGACGGCGCGATGCCGATGGTCCCGGTGCAGGCCGGCCCGAGATCCGACAGGATGTCGCCGAACAGGTTGGAGGCGACGACGACGTCGAAGCGGTCCGGGTTCATGACGAAATGCGCCGTCAGGATGTCGATGTGGTACTTGTCCCAGCGCACGGCGGGATACGCCTTGGCCATTTCCTCGACGCGCTCGTCCCAATAGGGCATCGAGATCGAGATGCCGTTCGACTTGGTCGCCGAGGTCAGGTGCTTCTTGTCGCGGCGGCTGGCGAGATCGAAGGCGAAGCGCAGGATGCGGTCGACGCCGACCCGCGTCATCACCGTCTCCTGGATCACGAATTCACGCTCGGTGCCGGGAAAGGCCCGTCCGCCCATCGCCGAATACTCGCCCTCGGTGTTCTCGCGGACCACGAAGAAGTCGATGTCGCCGGGCTTGCGCCCGGCCAGCGGCGAGCGCACCCCCGGCATCAGGCGTACCGGACGCAGGTTGACGTACTGGTCGAACTCGCGGCGAAACTGGATCAGCGAGCCCCACAACGAAATGTGATCGGGGATCTTGGCCGGCCAGCCCACCGCACCGAAGAAGATGGCGTCGTGGCTGCCGATCCGGCTCTTCCAGTCGTCGGGCATCATCTGCCCGTGTCTGGCGTAGTAGTCGTAGGAGGCGAAGTCGAAGGTGTCGAGCTCGAGCCTGAAGTTGAACTTTTTCGCGGCGGCTTCCAGGGTGCGCAGCCCCTCCGGCACCACCTCCTTGCCGATGCCGTCGCCGGCGATCACCGCGATCCTGTAGGTCCTGTTGGTGCCGGGGTTCGCCATCGTGGTTTCCTCTCGCCTCGCGTTGCGCGTTTGCGCCGGTTGGCAAACCGATACTGCGTTTGGCGGTGGTGTGCCAGCGTCGCACCCGGCGGAATGCCCGCCAATCCAGTCCGGTATGCTTGCCTTGGCGGCGACGGTTGGGCAGTGTTCCGCCGGATCCGACCCCTGACCATCGCGCGAGGCGCCGTGCCGAAACTTCCGGACCTCGAAGGCCTTGCGATCTTCGCCAAGGTGGTCGAGACGCGCTCCTTCGTCGGCGCGGCGGCGGAGCTCGGGCTGTCGAAGGCCACGGTGTCGAAGGCGGTCGCCCGCGTCGAGGCGCGGCTCGGCGCCCGGCTGTTCAACCGCACCTCGCGCCGCTTCGCGCTGACCGACGCCGGCCGGGCGCTGGCGGAACGCGCCGCGCGCATTCTCGCCGAGGGCGAGGCCGCCGAGAACGACGCCGTGGCGCAGTCGGCGACGCCGCGCGGCCGGGTGCGGCTCGCGGTTCCGATGTCATTCGGGCTGCGCCAGGTCGCCACCCTGTTGCCGGACTTCCTCGCGGAATTTCCCGACATCGCCATCGACCTGCATCTCAGCGACGCCACCGTGGATCTGGTCGGCGAGGGCTTCGACGCCGCGCTGCGCATCGGGGTGATGCCGGACTCCTCGCTGGTGGCGCGCCGGCTGTGCGAGATCGGGCGCCACGTGCTGGCGGCGCCGGCCTATCTGGCGCGCCACGGCCGGCCGGCCCATCCGCTCGACCTCGCCACCCACCGCTGCCTGAGCTACGCCCAGCCGCCGAACCCGGAAACCTGGCAGTTCAGCAACGACGCCGGCGACAACGCCAGCGTCCGTCCCGGCGGACCGCTGCGGGTCAACAACGGCGACGCCCTGATGCCGGCGCTGCTCGCCGGCCTCGGCATCGCCGCGCTGCCGGATTTCATCGCCGGCGAGGCGATCGCCGACGGCCGCGCCGAGATCATCCTGCCCGGCTGGCGGATGCCGCAGGGCGCGCTGCATTTCGTCACCCCGTCGGCGGGGCCGCGGCCGGCGCGGGTCGAGGCGCTGGCCGACTTCCTGGTCAAGCGGCTGGCGCGGCCGAACTGGCCGACCGCGCCCGGCCGGTCCCGCCGCGCGACCCCGGCGGCTACGGTCAGTCGCGCACGCGCGCGATGAACTTGGCGAAGCCTTCGAGCTGAAGGGCGACGAACTTGCGGGTGGTGTCGTCGGTGAGCTCGAGCTTGTCGTTGAACCTGGTGTGGGCGGAGCCGACGAAGATCTCCGGCGTGTTGAACGTGAAGGCGTTGAGAAACACCAGGATCGCGCGCAGGTGATACTGCATCCGCGCGCCGCCGAGCGGGCCGCCGGTCGCCGACTGGATCGCCACCGGCTTGTCCTTGAACGGCTGGTGCTCGAGCCGCGACACCCAGTCGATGGCGTTCTTGAGCGCGCCGGGAACCGAATAATTGTACTCCGGCGTAATGATGATGACGCCGTCGGCGGCGCGGATGGCGTCGGCGAACGCCGTCACCGCCGCGGGAAAGCCGGCCTCGGCCTGCAGATCGGCGTTGTAGAGCGGGAAGCTGTCATAGGCCGGCGCCGGCGTCAGCGTCATGCCGGCGGGCGCCAGCCCGGGCAGCGCCCGCTGCAGCGCCGAATTGTAGGAGCCCTTGCGCAGGCTGCCGCTGATGGTGACCACGTTGAGCGTCATCGCTTGAGTCCTCTCTCGCTGTCTTGGCTGTTTCGGAAACCGCGCCGGGTAAAGCCGGCGCCGCATGGGACTCACCATAGCCCGGAACGGCGCGGCCATGCAGAGCAGGCTGTGAAACCCAGGGTTTCCGGCCGGGGTCCCGGCGGGCGCCCCACTGCCGCAGGCTGCATGAGTCGCATGCAGTCCGGGGCCTGCCCTGGCGCCGGCAGACATACTATTCGTGATTGATCGTGTACGCTGTCCGCTCGTGGACGGCGCCGCCGCACAAGTCAGGATCCCGCGAGACCGATGGACGCACGCACTTCCGACCAACCGGCGGTCGACACCGATGGCTTGCCCGCCGAGCGCCGGCGCTGGGCGGTGCTCGCGATCTTCACCGCGCTGGCGATGGCCTCGCTCGACGTCGCCATCGCCAACGTGGCGCTGCCGGCGATCGCCGGCGATCTCAAGGTCAGCCCCGCCGACGCGGTGTGGGTGGTCAATGTCTACCAGATCGCGATGGTCGCGACCATGCTGCCGCTGGCGGCGCTGGGCGAGATCGTCGGGCACCAGCGCATCTATCTCGGCGGCCTGATCCTGTTCACGCTGGCGTCGGTGGCCTGCGCGTTCTCGTGGTCGCTGCCGACGCTGCTGGTGGCCCGCGCGCTGCAGGGGCTCGGCGGCAGCGGCATCATGAGCGTCAACACCGCGCTGGTGCGTTACGTCTACCCGCAGCGGCTGCACGGCCACGGCTTCGGCATGAACGCGCTGGTGGTGGCGATCGCGTTCACGGTCGGCCCCACCGTCGCCTCCGCGATCCTGTCGGTCGGACCCTGGACCTGGCTGTTCGGGGTCAACCTGCCATTCGGCGTCGCCGCGGTGCTGATCGGGTTGAAGACGCTGCCCAAGACCCCGCGCGCCGAGCACGCGTTCGACCTGGTCGGCGCGCTCCTGACCTCGGGCTGCCTGGGGCTCGCGATCGTCGCGCTCGGCAGCGCCGGCCATCAGGGCGGGGGCCGGATCGTCGCCGTCGAAGCCGTCGCGGCGCTGGTGCTCGGCATCGCGCTGGTGCGGCGCCAGGCCGATCACCCGGCGCCGATGCTGCCGTTCGACCTGTTCCGCCGGCCGATGTTCGCGCTGTCGGCGGTGACCGCGCTGTGCTCGTTCGCAACCCAAGGCCTCGCCTTCGTCTCGCTGCCGTTCTACTTCGAGCACACGCTGGGCCTCAGCGCGGTCGCCACCGGGCTGCTCATCACCCCGTGGTCGCTGGTGGTCGGCATCATGGCGCCGATCGCCGGCCGCCTCTCCAACCGCTTTCCGGCCGGCGCGCTGGGCGGCATCGGACTGGCGGTGCTCGCGATCGGCATGGTGCTGCTGGCAACGCTGCCGGCTCATCCCCAGATCGCCGACATCGTCTGGCGGGCCGTGGTGTGCGGCTTCGGTTTCGGTTTCTTCCAGTCTCCCAACATGAAGGCGCTGATGACCAGCGCGCCGCCGGGCCGCAGCGGCGGCGCCAGCGGCATCGTCGCCACCGCGCGGCTCACCGGGCAGACGCTGGGCGCGGCGGTGGCCGCGCTGTGCTTCGCGCTGTTCGGCGCCAGCGGCCCGACCACCGCGCTCGCTCTCGGCGCCGGCTTCGCCGCCGCCGGATCGATCGTCAGCTTCTCGCGGCTGGCGGCCAGGTCGCCGACCTGAGGCCGGGTCAATAGGTCGCGGCGAGATACGCGACGATCTTGGCGGCGTCGGCCTCGTCGATCGGCGCGCCATAGACCTTAATCATCTTGGTGACCTCGGCCTGCCAGAACGCGCGGCCGAAGCGCTCGCCGCGCGGCTGGGTCGAGATGTAGTCCGCCGAATGGCAGGCGGCGCAGTTGCCCTCCACCACCTCGCGGTTCGGCCCCGGCAGGAATGCCGCCGTCTCGGGCGGCAGCGTGTAGTCGAGCGGGCTCGCAAGCGCGGCGGCGCTCCACAGCGCGAGACATAGCGCCGACAGCGCGGCCCCCATCGCGACGGCAGGCGTGACACTCTTCATCGCTGATCTCGTCATGCCGCGGTGACCGACACGGTTTCGATGACGTTGCGCATGTAGCCCGCCGGATTCCACCGCGCCGCCGCGGGCTGCGTCTCTCCCGCCGTGGTGGTGGCGCGGACCTTGATGGCGTGGGCGCCCGGCGGCAGCGTCAGCGTCGCCTGCCACGGCCGGAACGAATAACGGCCGAGATCCTCGCCGAGCGTCGCGTCCTGCCATGTCGTGCCGCCATCGACCGACAGGTCGACGTTCCTGATGCCGGAGCCGCCGTCGAAGGCGATGCCGCGCACCACCAGCGGCGCGTGGGCCGCGACCTTGGCGCCGTCGGCGAGATTGGTGATGAAGGAGCGGACGTCGAAGCGGTTGATCGGCACGGTGGCCTTCGGCACGGCGCCGGGCTCGACGCAGGCGCAGTCGGTGTCGGGAATGCGGTAGGCGCTCTTCATCCAGAAGCCGTCGAAGGCGCCGTCGATCACGGTGATCTCGTCGACATGCTTGACCCAGTAGGTGCCGTAGAAGCCGGGCACCACGAGACGCAGCGGAAAGCCGTTGAGCAGCGGCAGCGCTTCGCCGTTCATGGCGTAGGCCAGCAACACCTCGCCGTCGCGGGCGTGGTCGATGTCCAGCGCCTTGACGAAATCCGGCGTGCGATCGACGATCGGAACGTCCATGCCGTTGAAGGTGACCTGCCGCGCCCCGGCCTGCACCCCGGCGCGGTCCAGCACCGTCTTCAGCGCCACGCCGCGCCAGCGCGCATTGCCCATGGCGCCGTTGCCGAGCTGGCCGCCGGCGACCCGCGGGTCGAAGAAGCTGCGGCTGTTGCCGGAGCACTGGTTGACCGCGACGATCTCGCTGGCCGGCATCGCCTTGATCTCGGCCAGCGACAGCTTCAGCGGCCGGTCGACCTTGCCGCTGACGTCGAGGGTGAATTTGTCCGGATCGAGATCATAGGGAATGCCGGCGAGGTGATAGCGCACGAAGAAGGCGTCGTTGGGCGTGATCGGGCCTTCATCGAACACCTCGAACGGGGTTTCCAGCTGCGGCGGCCGGCTGGTCTGCCGGATCAGCGGCCGCTTCTGCGGATAGCGCACCAGCGGCCGCTCGCCGTTGCCGAACGGCAGCGTCGCCGTCGCGGCATCCGCGGCTCGCGCCAGCCGCGGCCCGAACGCGGCGGTCGCCGCCATCGCCGCGGATCGCGTGATGAGACTGCGTCGGTCGATCACGGGTTTCTCCCTGGCGCACGCCGGCGTCGTGGGGCGCGCCGACGGTTCCCTACTACGCACAGCATGGCGTGGCGGCGTCCCGACGGCAAGACGCGGCGCAACACGGCAACGTCGCCGACGGCGAGCCATCGCAGCGCCGCAGCTTGCGTGTTTTGATCGCCATGGCCGGGCTTGACCCGGCCATCCACTCTTTTCTTCCTGGATCTAGCGGCAAAGCGTGGATGCGCGGGTCAAGCCCGCGCATGACGGGACCGCCCGTACGCAGCCGACGCTCAATATCAAAAAAAGCACCAAGCCAATCCAGTTCCGAGCCGGCCCACTGAGCAATCGCTTGCCATGCGAGTCTTCTTTCGTCTTCATCCAGCCGCGCCCTCCAACCGAGAGTCTAGCGCTATACAACCAACAAGCGATCCGGCAATCAACGCCAATCACTCAGGGCCATGTCCGTTGAAGCTCACCTGCGGACGTTCAACCCGGCCTAACCACGAGCTTGGCCTTTCTCGGAATGCAGACCTCGCACGGCTGGAGTTAGCGCAGCGGCGCAATATGTCGCGACGGGCCAGGCCGACCAAGGACAGCGATACCACAAACTGCAACGAGGCAGGGCTCGTGCGTTCTCGAAGGCGCCATCATTGACACAACAACCCTCACGCAATCCGCGGTTCCGCCGGGCGATACGACGTTGCCTACGAATGACAGGGACCGCGAAGTTGACGACACGAGACTTGGCCTGCAACAAAGTCAGTTGAGCGGATGGAACTGATGGCGGTTACTTGCCAGTGCTGCGATAGTTCACTGCAATCGCCCGCGCGCTTTCAAGGAAGCCGACAAACATGGCTTCGCACATCTTGACATTTTCCGCCGACGCACTTGAAGGCGTTCCGGCGTGGTACGGCGGCTCGGGCGCATATTCGGCGAGAAGCTGCACCGTCTCGGCATATTGTCTGTCGCGAAGGCGGCCCACCAGGCTGAGCCCCATGTCGAGCCCGGCGGTTACGCCGGCTCCGGTGATGCGATTGCGATCGACAACAACGCGGGCGTCGACGGGCTCGGCGCCGAATTCCGGCAAGAGGCCGCGTGCGAGCCAGTGCGATGTCGCGCGATAGCCCTGCAAAAGTCCGGCGGCGGCGAGAACCAGCGAGCCGGTGCAGACGCTGGTGACATAGCGGGCGCGCGCGCCCCGGTCCTTCAGGAAGTTGATCGTCGCCTCGTCCCGCATCGCGTCGAGCGTTCCCTCGTCGCCGCCGGGCACGCAGATGATGTCGAGATCGGCGGGACAGGAGTCGAAAGTGTGGTCCGGCATGACCTTGAGCTTGGGATCGGCGACGACGGCTTCACGCGACTTGGCGACGACGAACGGCGTCGATCCCAGCAAACTGCCCAGCATGTGGAACGGGCCGGTCAGATCGAGCACCGCAAAGCCGGGATAAGCGAGAAACGCGATCTTCTCCGACCCGTACCAGGAGGGAGGGAGCCCGGTCATGCCGTCCGCGGGCGCGGCGTCCTTGGCTTGCGCTGCCGCAAATGGCGGCATCATGCCCAAAATGGCCATTGCCAGCGCATGGTTACTAAGGTCTCGCCGGGTGATCGGCATTTTAGGCTCCTCGCTGTGAAGGTTTGGGCGCTGGCGGTCGTCGTCAAAACTTGGCGGAAAGCTTTGCGAAGAACTCCCGGGGAGCCCCCGGCGCCACTTGGCCTCCGAACCAAGGATAAGCCACAAAGTACTTCTCTCCCGTCAGGTTCTTGACGACAATCGACGCCGTGTAATTCTGCCACTGGTAGCTTGCCGTGGAGTCGACGGTGAAGTAGCCGTTCGCCTTGTACATGTTGGCGTTGTCGACGTATTGCGAAGACGCGATGTAGGCGCCGGCGCCGATTTTCAACCCGGTCAGTCTGCCGTCAAATGAGTAGTCGGCCCAGATGCGGCCGGAATCTTCCGGCACGCCGGGAACGAAATTGCCCGCCGGAACGCCCGTGTTCGAATCTGAGAACACGATATTCGTATGGCCGTAGCTTGCCAGGAACTTCCAGTTTTTATTCGGCTGCCAGACAAGGTCAGCCTCGTAGCCCCGAGATTCTTGCGCCGACAGGGCGACGATGCCGACCCCGGCTGTTTGGGGCACATTTTGGCGCTGAATGTCAAAGGCTGCGAGGGTGCCCGTGAGCTGGTCCCAGAGGTTGATCTTGACGCCGGCCTCGCGCTCTGCGGAGGTCTCTGGGGCGATGTTGGTGGCGACCGCCTGCGTCAACGGCGTCGCCTGCATGCCTTGGCTGTAGCTGCCGTAAATGGAAAAGCCACGGACGAGATCCACGACGGCCCCGACGCGGGGCAGTAGCTTGGTTGTGTCGCTGACGAAAGTGGTCGGCTGAAAAGCGCCGCCGGCGAAGCCAGGATGATCTTCTAGATAGTTGATGTCGATGTGCCCCAGCCGCAAACCGCCGAGAAGGTGAATTCTGTCGTACACGGTCGATTGCATCTGGGTGTAGACGCCCTCGGTGAGGTAGGTGCTGTTGGACTGAAAAAACGGGAAGTAGCTGGGCGACGCGGGGTTAGGCGTGGTGTAAGGCACTGGGAAAACGGGGGCGTTGAGCAGGTCCACTGCCGGTACGACGCCGCTGTCGGTCAGCATGTGGCTGACGTCCGTCACGCGGCTGTAGTCGGCGCCGGTGAGCCAGACGTTCTGAGTCGGCCCCCAATTGAATCGCGCCTGCAGATTGGGATTTATGGTGAATTCCTGCTGGTGGCCCCCCGTGTCGATATTCCACAAGTTCCAGGAGGTTGCTCCGGCATCGGGAAAGGCGTTCACGGTCGTTTGCGCCCTCTGATCGTAGCTCTGATCCGTAAAGCGCGCCTTCACGTTGAAGGACCAGATGTCGTCGAATCTGTGGTCCAGCGTCACTGTGGCGCCGTTGACCTCGGAATAGCTCATCGGAACGTTGCCGATGAACATGTTCGGGTTGATGCGGAAGCTGCCGGCGACCGTGCCAACCGCTGGCAGGCCCTCGTAGGCCTGCTGATTGAAACGCGAAAAGTTGCCCTGAATTGTCAGCGTGGTGTCGGATTTGTCCGTGAACGTCACGGTCGGGTTGAACGAGTAGCGCTGCTGATTCAGGTTGTCGATGAAGCTTCCCGCCGACGTATAGGAGCCCGTGAACCGGAACAACGCCGTCTTGTCGGCGTTCAGCGGCTCGTTGACATCGAAGTACGGCTGCACATAGCCGTAGGAGCCGGCTGTCACGCCGGCTTCCACGCTCGCCTGATTGGTCGGCAGCTTCGAGACGACATTGTAGGCGCCGCCGACCGGAGAGCCCGTCCCGCCGCCGTAGAGGATCGCGTTGGGGCCCTTCAGAACCTCTATGCGCTCGACGTTCGACAGCGATTGAAGGTCGCCGAGAGCGTAATTGACGTTCAGACCGTCAAGCCAATACTGGGCTTGGAAACCGCGTATCAACGTCGAACCGGGCAGGCCCGTGGTGCCAATGGCGAGGGCGTTCGTTCCCTGCACATTGGAAACGTTCTGAAGCGCTTCGGTGACCGTGGTGGTGCTCTGATCGGTCAGGACGCTATGCGGGATCACCTGGATCGATTGCGGAATCTGCTCGATCGGCGTCGCCGTCTTGGTGGCAGAGAACGCCGACAACGCGCGATAGCCGTCGACGGGTCCCGCCGTTGTGACCGTTGTGCCGGATGGCAGCTTCAGGTCCGGCAGATCAAGCGCCGGGTTGTACGTCCCAAGCGCCGTCGCCGGCGACCTTCGGGGGGCAGCTTGCGGCTTGGCCTCTGGGCTGGCGACTTGGGCCGCCGGCTTCTTCTTTGATCTCCTTGCGGAGGGTTCCTGGACGACGATCGGCGTCAACCCCGAACTCGGCGCTGCGGCCGGCGGAGAGGTGGTCAAAGCCGGCGGAGCCGATTGACCATTGTCGGCGGGCGGAGCCGATTGGGCCCGTGCAAACTGCGGAGACAAAAATGCGATAGAAGCAGCGCTGGCGAGCAGCGCGCGACCGAACGTCGACATTGTGAGAATTCCTTACGGGCCTGCTTATTGCGCCACTTCCGGCGCAACGGCGAATTCGAGCGTCGCTCAGGCTCCGATGGGAGGGCCGCGGCTCTCTGGCCGGATGCGCCTCAAAACGGTCACACACTGGTCGGCGTGACGAAACGTCCTCGCTCCGACTCCGATTGCGATCGAAGCAGGCACAACAATCCCGGACGGGGGCTCAAGGAGCGCTGCGCTGACGAGGCCCGTGCAAACCGGGCAGTGGCGGGCCGGATCGGCGGGACGTTGATTGTCGTGTTCGGGTGAGCCGCCCGTCAATCCCGAGTGGCATATGGATCCGAGGTCTGCGTCCAACTGCCCGGCAAATACGACGTTACGGTCGAGTGGCTGGGGCGTACCCGCGATGATGACAATATGGCGAGCGACTGCGGCGCCATGCAAAAGCATGCCGAAAACCGCCACAAGGCTTACCCACCGACGCCACATGAACTTCCCCGCACGGAACGCTAGAGTAGGATTGCCGGCAGTTCAAGGCAGGCCCCCCTTGCAGCCGCACCAGAAAAGCCCGTGTGTGGCATTTTTGCGCTTGCGATCGGTTCGAGCCTCGGCAGGCCCGGCCAATAGATCCGCTGCGGGTCATGTTCGACAGTTTCGCTAAGGCTCGTCGGAGGGTTGATGTGCGCTCCCGTCCGTGAGCCCCGTACAAGGACTGAGCCAAGGACGTTGCTTTCGGCCAGAGGCCCGAGATTCAAACCCCTGAACTGGGGCTCGAATCATGCGCTACGAACTCGCGGACCATGAATGGGCTGCCATCGAGCCGATGCTGCCGAACAAGCCGCGTTGGCGTGCCGGTGTCTGGGGCCGCATCATAGACGCGCTTGCCGCTGGCCACGATGCCGCTGTCCAGATGACTGACGCTTCGATTGTCCGTGTGCACCAGCATGGAGCCTGCATCAATCAGGGTCAATGCTGCTTGCTGACCGTGGCAATGATGCCGACTGGATCGGAGAGCTTGCCATGAAGAAGGGCGCGTGGGCCAACATCCCACCGAAAAGCAATCGCAGCGAACCATCGCAGCGCAACAGCGCCGCAGCCCTGTCGGGTCGTCGTGGCCGGGCAGCGCGATCCGTCTTCGACGGATCGCGAGGACTAAGGTCTCCCGGCCATCCACGTCTTTGTTGCCGCGACATCGTTAAGTCGTGGATGCCCGGCACAAGGAAGGGCATGACGAAAGAATGCGTCAATCGGCCTGGAATGTCCTCCTTGCCCTCGGAAGCCGGTGGATCGAGAGCGCGCCGCTCCAATGATCGTGGAGCGCGAGGTGAAAATGTGGTACAAGTTGCAGAACAAAACGCCGCAACTTGAGAGCAAGCCGCTTGACTGTGCAAACGCGGATATTTTCGAATTTCAATCCAGAATATTGCCGCAGGGCCGCCTCGCTTTCAGCAACGGCTAGCGTCGTTGCTCTCGTCGTCGAGATTGCGACCGTGATTTTTGTGCGCTCTGACACAACCCAGTGTCCCGGATGGATTATCCGCGGTCGCAACGGAACCGAGACGTCATTCTGGTTTCTCGTTGCGATCTTCGTTGGCGCGTTCGCGTCTTGCTTACAGTATCTGCGCTGGAACAGGTTGGCCGAGCGAATTCACGACGACATCATTGCAGGGGCAATGAAGCCGTCTGGATTTGTGCCGCCAATTGTCTCAGCTCAGCCCGACCACGAACCTGGCCTGTCCCAAACCGCAAACTCTCGCCCAGCTCTGAGCCCACGCCTCTAATCCGCCCCCAGATACGCCGCCTTGACGGCGGGATCCGACAGCAGCGCCGCGCCCGGGCCGGTGGAGATGATGCGGCCGGTTTCCAGCACGTAGCCGCGGTCGGCGATTTCGAGCGCGGCGGCGGCGTTCTGCTCGACCAGCAGCACGGTGATGCCGCGGCCGCGCAGCGCGACGATCGCGGCCAGGATCTGGTCGACCAGCAGCGGCGACAGCCCGAGCGACGGCTCGTCGAGCAGCAACAGCTTCGGCCGGCCCATCAGCGCGCGCCCGATCGCCAGCATCTGCTGCTGGCCGCCGGACAGCGAGCCGGCGGCGATGCGGCGCTTCTCGGCGAGCGCGGGAAACATGGCGTAGACCTGGTCGCGGTCGGCGCCGATCTCCTTGTCGCGGCGCATGTAGGCGCCGAGCCGCAGGTTGTCCTCGACGCTGAGCGGACCGAACACCTGGCGGCCTTCCGGCGACTGGGTGAGGCCGCGCTCGACGCGGCGGTGCGGCGCCAGCGCGTCGATCCGCGCGCCGAGCAGGCGGATCTCGCCGCCGGTGATCGGCTGCACGCCGGACAGCGCGCGCAGCAGCGTGGTCTTGCCGGCGCCGTTGGAGCCGATCAGCGCAACCACCTCGCCGGCGCGGACCTCGAGGCTGACGCCCCGCAGCACCTCGATGCGGCCGTAGCCGCTGCGCAGGTCGACCACCTCAAGCACGCCCCGCCTCCCGCGCGCCATGGCTGCCGAGATAGGCGGCGAGCACCGCCGGGTTGTCGCGCACCTCGCGCGGGGTGCCGTCGGCCAGCGGCCGGCCGCGATCGAGCACCAGGATGCGATGGGAGATCTTCATCACCAGCCGCATGTCGTGCTCGACCAGCACCACCGCCAGCCCCTGGGCGGCGACGCGGCAGATCAGCTCGTCGATGTCGCGGGTCTCGACCGCGTTGCAGCCGGCGGCCGGCTCATCCAGCAGCAGCACCTTGGGCTCGGCGGCGAGCGCACGGGCGATCTCGAGCCGCTTGCAGGCGCCGTAGTCGAGCGAGCCGGCGAGCTTGTCGGCGCTGGTGCCAAGGCCCACGGCCTCGAGCTGGGCGCGCGCGGCGTCGCGGGTGGCGCGGTTCTGCCGTGTCACCGAGGGCAGCCGCAGCAGGTCGGCGAACAGGTTGCAGCGCTCGCGCAAATGGCGGCCGACCATGACGTTCTCCAGCACCGTCATGCGCTGGAAGATCTGCAGGTTCTGGAAGGTGCGCGACAGGCCGCGGGCGGCGAGGCGGTCGGGCGGCAGGCCGGTGACGTCCTCGCCGGCGAGCTCGACCCTGCCCTCGTCGGAACGGTAGACCCCGGACACCACGTTGAACAGCGTGGTCTTGCCGGCGCCGTTGGGGCCGATGATGGAGAGAATCTCGCCGGCCGCGACGCTGAAGCTGACGGCGTCGATGGCCTTGACGCCGCCGAACGCCAGCATGATGTCGGTGGCCTTGAGCACGCTCATGGCTGCCCCCGCCGCGCCAGCAGCCGCGCCGCCGTCGGCACCACGCCGTCGCGCATGAAGATCATCGAGACGATGATGATCAGGCCGAGCATGACGTTCTCGTACTCCTGGAACACGGTCAGGAGCTGCGGCAGGGTGACCAGCACCGCGGCGCCGACGATGGCGCCGGCCACCGAGCCGAGGCCGCCGAGCACCACCATGGTGACGAGCTCGACCGAATGCAGGAAGCCGGCCTGGTCGGGATTGATGAAGCCGTTCATCATCGCCAGCAGCGAGCCGGCCAGCGAGGCGTAGACCGCGGCGACCACGAAGGCCTGCAGCTTGACGCGGGCGACGTCGATGCCGGCGACGCGGGCGGCGACCTCGCTGTCGTGCAGCGCGCGGAAGGCGCGGCCGGTCGGGGTTTCGGCGAGGTTGAGCGCGATCCAGGCGCCGATCAAGAGCACCGCGCCGCTGATCCAGTACCAGGTGCTGGCGCCGGTGGCGCGCCAGCCGAACAGCACCAATTTGGCCACCGGCATGCCGTCGGGCCCGCCGGTCCAGCGGCTCTCGGTGGTGATCACCAGCGCCACCAGCATGCCGAAGCCCAGCGTGGCGATGGCGAGATAGTGGCCCTTCAGCCGCAGGATCGGCCGGCCGACCACATAGGCGAGCGCGGCCGACAGCACCGCGCCGATCGGCGTCGCCGCCCACGGCGCGATGCCGAGATGGGCCGGACCGATGGCGACGGCGTAGCCGCCGATGCCGAAGAAGCCGGCGTGGCCGAGGCTGACCTGGCCGGCCTGCCCCATCAGCACGTTGAGGCCGATGGCGGCGAAGCCCGACACGAACACCAGCGCGGCGACGCGGTAGTAGTAGCCCGACGGAAACACCAGCGGCAGCGCGGCGATGATCACCGCGAAGACGAGCAGGGTCGCGGCGCGACGGTCCGAAAGCCACGCCATGGCTCAGACCCTCTCCACGCTGCGGCGGCCGAACAGGCCCTGCGGCATCGCCACCAGCACCACCAGGATGACGACGAAGGCGATGCCGTCCTTGTAGGTCGAAGAGAGATAGCCGGCGCCGAACGACTCGAGCAGCCCGAGCAGGATGCCGCCCATCACGGCACCGAGCGGATTGCCCATGCCGCCGAGCATGGCGGCGGCGAAGCCCTTGAGCGCCAGCAGGGTGCCGACGTCGTAGCTCGTCAGCGTGATCGGGGTGACCAGGATGCCGCCGATCGCGCCGATCGCCGCCGAGCCGCCGAACGCGAGCGTCATCACGGTGGTGGTGTTGATGCCGACCAGGCGGGCGGCGAGGCGGTTGGCGGCGGTGGCCCGCAACGCCTTGCCGAGCACGGTGCGCTCCATGAACAGGTAGAGCAGGAGCACGATCAGCGCGGTGCCGCCGATCACCCAGAAGCTCTGCGGCTGCACCGCCGCGCCCAGCAGGTTGACCGGCACATCACCCGAGAACGACGGCAGCTTGTGGAACTGCTTGTCGAACAGCACCTGCGCCGCGCCGCGCAGCAGGATCGAGGCGCCGATGGTGATGATGATCAGCGTCACCGGCGAGGCGCCGCGCGACGGCGCGATCGCGAGCCAGTACAGCAAAAGCCCGACGCAGACCGCCGCCGCCACGGCGATCAGCGCCGCGACCGGCAGCGGGACGCCGAGCGCGGCCATGAACACGGTGACCATGCCGCCCAGCATGACGAACTCGCCCTGGGCGAAATTCACCACGTCGGAGGCGGTGTAGACCAGCGTGAACCCCAGCGCGACGAGGGCGTAGACCGCCCCCACCGTCAGCCCGGACATCAGGAATTGGACGAACTCGGACATCGTTCCTCGGTCGCCGCGCGGGTCGCGCGGGGGAAGTCGTCGGCGTGACCACGCCTGCCGCGATGCGGCGGGCGCGGCGGCGGCATCAGCTCTTCGGCGCCATCAGGATCCAGTCGCCGCCCTTGATCTCGAGCATGCGGAAGGCGGACAGATCGAGCCCGAGGTGGTCGGTCGGCGACATGTTGACGATGCCGCCGGTGCCGACGAAGCCCTTGGTCTTCTCGATTTCGTCGCGGATCTTCTTCGGATCGGTGGAGTTGGCGCGCTTGATGGCGTCGACCAGGATGTAGAGACCATCATAGGCGTGGCCGCCGAAGGTCGACACCGGCTGCTTGGCGGTGGCCTCGTAGGTCGCCTTGTAGTCGACGACGATCTTCTTCTGCGGGTCGTTGTCGGGCAGCTTGTCGGCGACCAGCAGCGCGGCGGCGGGCAGCCGCACGCCGTCGGCGGCGGGGCCGGCGAGCTCGATGAAGCTCTTCGAGGCCACGCCGTGGCTCTGGTAGAGCGGCACCGCGCCCATGCCGAGCTGGGCATAGTTGCGGGTGACGATCGCCGGGCCCTGGCCGAAGCCGGTGTTGACCACCGCCTGGACGCCGGCGGTGTTCTTGATCTTGGTGAGCTGGGCGGTCATGTCGCTGTCGCGCGGACCGTAGGTCTCCTCGGTCACAATCTGGATGCCGTATTTCGGCGCCGCCAGCGTGCACTGCACCCGCATCGACGAACCGAAGCCGTCGGTGCCGGCGATCAGCGCGATCTTGGTGAGCGCGCGCTGCTTGAGATCCTCGAAGATCTTCTCGCACGCCATCTTGTCGGTATGCGGGGTCTTGAAGACGTATTTCGAGACCGGGTCGATGATCTCGATGGCGCCGCCCAGCGAGATGAAGGGCACCTCGGCGCCCTCGAACACCGGCAGCATCGCCATGGTGGTGCCGGTGGTCGAACCGCCGATCATCGCCACCACCTTGTCGTCCTCGATCAGGCGGGTGGCGAAGGTGCGCGCCTTGTTGGCGTCGCCGCCGTCGTCGTAGATCACCAGCTCGATCTTGTTGCCGGCGACGCCGCCCGCGGCGTTGATCTTGTCGACATACATCCGCAGCGTCTTGTCCTCGGGATCGCCGAGGAACGACGCCGGCCCGCTGACCGAGAGCACCGAACCGATCTTGACGGTCTGTTGCGCCCGCGCCGGCCCGCCCAGGGCGGCCACGGCACCGGCGACGACAAGGCAAAGCGCTGCTGAAATCGGCTTCATGGTTTCCTCCTGGTTGCCGGGCTCCCGTCTTGTGCGTGAGCTTGCCCGGGGACGGCAACCGGCAACAGGCCGGTCTCCGCGATCGCCGCCATCAATATAATTGACCGAACGGTTGGTCAATAGTATTGTGCCCGCCAATGGCCGTGCCAACAGGCCGACATCACAACAGCCGACACTGGGAGGCATCCTTGCAGACAGACATGGTTCTGAGCGAGACCCGCGCCGGGTATCGCGTCGTCACCCTCAACCGTCCCGACCGCCTCAATTCGTTCGGCGCCGGCATGCACGCGAAGCTGCTGGATGCGCTGGCCGCGGCCGAGGCCGACAAGACCTGCCGGGCCCTGCTGCTCACCGGCGCCGGGCGCGGCTTCTGCGCCGGACAGGACCTGTCCGATGTCGCCGCCACCCCCGGCGAGACCCCGGACCTCGGGGCGACCATCGAGACAAACTACAATCCGCTGGTGCGCAAGCTGCGCGACCTGCCGATGCCGGTGATCTGCGCGGTCAACGGGGTCGCCGCCGGCGCCGGCGCCAATCTCGCCTTCGCCTGCGACATCGTGCTGGCGGCGCGCTCGGCCAAGTTCATCCAGGCCTTCGCCAAGATCGGCCTCATTCCCGATTGCGGCGGCAGCTGGCTGCTGCCGCGGCTGGCCGGCCGCGCCCGTGCCCGCGGGATGGCGCTGCTCGCCGAGCCGCTCACCGCCGACCAGGCCGAGAGCTGGGGCCTGATCTGGAAGGCGATCGACGACGCCGCGCTGATGGACGAGGCGCACCGGCTCGCGGCGCACCTGGCGACGCAGCCGACCGCCGGGCTGGCCCTGATCAAGCAGGCGCTCGACGCCGCCGAGACCAACGACCTCGATCGCCAGCTCGATCTCGAGCGCGACCTGCAGGGCCGCGCCGGCCGCACCGCGGACTACGCCGAGGGCGTCGCTGCGTTCTTCGACAAGCGCACGCCGCGATTCACCGGGAGAACATGATGACGAAGCCGGACGACGCCACCGCGCGGGCCAGGGCCTGCGCCGATGCGATGTGGGCGCAGGACCGCGCCAGCCGCGCGCTCGGCATGGAGATCGTGCACATCGCGCCGGGCGAGGCAAAGCTGGCGATGACCGTGCGCGCGGAGATGACCAACGGCCACCAGATCTGCCACGGCGGCTTCATCTTCACGCTGGCCGATTCCACCTTCGCGTTTGCCTGCAACAGCCATGGCCCGAACACCGTGGCGCAACACTGCGCGGTGACGTTCCTGCGGCCGGTGCGCGAGGGCGAGCGCCTGGTGGCGCATGCGGTGGAGCGCTCGCGCCAGGGCCGCGGCGGCATCTACGACGTCACCGTGCGCGACGCCGACGATCGTCCGGTCGCCGAATTCCGCGGCCATTCCCGCACCATCGCCGGCGACTGGCTGACGCCGTCGGCCGCCGCATCCCAAAAAGACTGACAGACCCGGGAGGATCCCTTGGCCAACATTCCCCTGCGCAAGCTCGACCAGCTGGCTCCCCAGCCGGCGGACCTCGATCGCTTCGAGCGCGCCTCGACCGACGAGCTGCGCGCCTGGCAGCGCGAGCGCCTGGCCTGGACGCTGCGCCACGCCTACAGCAACGTGGCGCATTATCGCGCGGCGTTCGACGCCGCCGGCGTGCGGCCGGAGGATTTCAAGAGCCTCGACGACCTCGCCAGATTTCCGTTCACCACCAAGATCGACCTGCGGAACAACTATCCGTTCGGCATGTTCGCGGTGCCGCAGGAGCGGCTCTCGCGCTTGCACGCCTCGTCCGGCACCACCGGCAAGCCGACCGTGGTCGGCTACACCAAGGGCGACATCGAGATCTGGAGCGACGTGGTGGCACGCTCGATCCGCGCCGCCGGCGGCCGCCCCGGCATGAAGGTCCACATCGCCTACGGCTACGGGCTGTTCACCGGCGGGGGGGGCGGCCCCAACCGCGCCCCCCGGCCCGGCGGCCCCCCTGAAACCCGGTGCGCCCGCAAGAACCAACCCCCCCGCCCCCGCAACAACCCATTAAAACCCCACCTAAAAAAATTTTAGC
>JARLJA010000165.1 GCA_031291445.1 Xanthobacteraceae bacterium
GCCGCGGCCGACCGCGAGCCGCGCCAGCGCGCGGGTCATGTCGGGGGCCGCCCGCAGCGCGGCGCGCAGGTCGGTGCGCAGCGGGGCGTCGGCGACCAGAGCGGCTACCGCATCGAGGCGGTGCGCGATCACGGCGGGATCGGTCAAGGGTGCTGCGAGGCGCTGGGTCAGGAGCCGCGAGCCGGCCGCGGTGACGGTGACGTCGATGGCGTCGAGCAGCGAGCCGCGGCGCTCGCCGGCGAGCGTGCGGGTCAGTTCGAGATTGGCGCGGGTGGCCGGATCGATCGCCAGGGTCGCGCCCATGGCCTCGCGCGCCGGCGGCGACAGCGGCGGCCGCTTGCCGACCTGGGTGCGCTCGATATAGGTCAGCGCGGCGGCGGCGGCGGTGGCCTCGATGCGCGACATGGCGCCGAAGCCGTCCATGGTGGCGACCGCGAAATAGTCGCACAGCCGGCGCTCGGCGGTGGCGGAATCGAACACGTCGCGGGTCAGCGGCGTGACCGCCGGCAGCGAGCGCAGCAGCGGCGCCAGCTCGGTGTCGCCGTAGAGCGCGTCGCTGACCACGACTTCGTTGGGGTTGAGCCGCGCCAGCGTCGCGGCGAGCTCCGCGGAGCCGCATTCGGTGACGGTGAATTCCGAGGTCGAGATGTCGATCCAGGCGAGCCCGATGCGGTCGCCGCCGGCGCTGGAGGAGCGCGCCCGCGCCACCGCCAGCAGGAAGTTGTTGGTCCGGGCGTCGAGCAGGTTGTCCTCGGTCAAGGTGCCCGGCGTCACCACCCGCACCACGTCGCGCCGCACCACGCTCTTGGGCCCGCGCTTCTTGGCCGCCGCCGGGTCCTCGGTCTGCTCGCACACCGCGACGCGATGGCCCAGGGCGATCAGGCGGTGCAGGTAGTCGTCGGAGCGCTCGACCGGCACGCCGCACATCGGGATGTCCTGGCCGAGATGCTTGCCGCGCTTGGTCAAGACGATGCCGAGCGCCCGCGACGCGGTTTCGGCGTCGTCGAAGAACAGCTCGTAGAAGTCGCCCATGCGGTAGAACAGCAGGAGGCCGGGATGGGCGGCCTTGATCTCCAGATACTGTTCCATCATCGGCGTCAGGCGGCCGACAGCGTCGGTCGCCTGGTCGCCAGGTTCGGGCGGCGTGGCATGGATGGTCATGGCGGCAAACTAGCAAGAATTCGCCGGCCGATCCTGCCGTCCGGGCGATAAATTGCGGGTTTTCCCCGCCGGAACAGGGGCCGTCCGGGTGGAATGGCCGCCCGCACCAGCCGCATTTGCATTCCGCGGCGCGGCTTTCTAAGACAGGCGCCAACGAAACAGCAGTTCCCCGGGAGACCCACCATGCGTGATGTATTCGTGTGCGATGCCGTCCGGACCCCGATCGGCCGCTTTGGCGGTGCGCTCGCCAAGGTCCGGGCCGACGATCTCGCGGCGACGCCGATCAAGGCCCTGATGGCCAGGCATCCCACCCTCGACTGGTCGCAGCTCGACGAGGTCTACATGGGCTGCGCCAACCAGGCCGGCGAGGACAACCGCAACGTGGCGCGCATGGCGCTGCTGCTCGCCGGGCTGCCGGACACGGTGCCCGGCATCACGCTCAACCGGCTGTGCGCCTCGGGCCTCGACGCGGTCGGCGCCGCCGCCCGCGCCATCCGCGCCGGCGACATCGAGTTCGCCATCGCCGGCGGCGTCGAATCCATGACCCGCGCGCCGTTCGTGTTCGGCAAGGCGACGGAGGCGTTCCAGCGCAGCGCCGAGACCTTCGACACCACCATCGGCTGGCGGTTCATCAACCCGCTGATGAAGAAGCAGTACGGCGTCGACTCGATGCCGGAGACCGGCGAGAACGTCGCCGCGGAATTCCAGGTGTCGCGCGCCGACCAGGATGCCTTCGCCATCCGATCGCAGCAGCGCGCCGGTCAGGCCATCGCCTCGGGCTATTTCGCCGAGGAGATCACCCCGGTCATGGTCCCGGGCGGCAAGGCCGGCCCGGTCGCGGTCGACAAGGACGAGCACCCGCGCCCCGAGACCACGATCGAGGGCCTCGCCAAGCTGAAGACCCCGTTCCGCGATCCCGGCACGGTGACTGCGGGCAACGCCTCGGGCGTCAATGACGGCGCCGCCGCGCTGATCCTCGCCTCCGAGGCCGCGGTGAAGCGCCACGGGCTGACGCCGCGCGCCCGCGTGCTCGGCCTCGCCTCGGCGGGCGTGCCGCCGCGCATCATGGGGATCGGCCCGGTGCCGTCGACCCGCAAGCTGATGGAACGGCTCTCCCTCAAGATCAGCGCGTTCGACCTGATCGAGCTCAACGAGGCCTTCGCGGCCCAGGGGCTGGCGGTGCTGCGCCAGCTCGGCGTGCCGGAGGACGGCGACTTCGTGAACCCCCATGGCGGCGCCATCGCGCTCGGCCATCCGCTCGGCATGAGCGGCGCGCGGCTGGCGCTGACGGCGGTGCATGGCCTGGAGACGCGCGGCGGCAAGCTCGCACTCGCCACCATGTGCGTCGGCGTCGGCCAGGGCGTGTCGATGGCGCTGGAGAAGGTGAACTGATTGAGCGCATTTGCCCTGTTGCATCCTCCTTCGTCGTGCCCGGCCAGCGCGATCGGTCTTCGACGGATCGCCAGGACTAAGGTCCGCCGGGCATCCACGTCTTAAGGCGGGTTCAGCGAAGAAAGACATGGATGGCCGGGACAAGCCCGGCCATGACGGGGCAATACGGTGGCTTAATCCATCACCGCGGCGTGGTCGGCCGCAGCCTTCGACTGCGTCCGCAGCGTCTTCAGGGTCGAGCCGATCATCACCGTCAGCGGCACCGCGCACAGCGTCACCATCATCACCAGCTGGTAGTCGCGGGCGAAGGCAATGACCTGGGCCTGCACCTGCAGCACCGCGTCCATCAGCGCGCGGCCGGCGTCGGTGTTCATGTCGAGCAGCCGCGCCACGTCCGGCATCCGCATCGCATCGTTGAACGGCGTCACGTTCTCGTTGAGCACGGCATAGGCGCGCCGGCCGCCCTCGGTCAGCTGCGCGATCACCACGGAGATGCCGATCGAGCTCGCGACGTTGCGCACCAGCGTCAGCATCGAGGTGCCGTCGGTGCGCAGGTGGTTGGGGAGCGTCAGGAACGCCACCGTGCTGAGCGGCACGAACACCAGCCCGAGCCCGAAGCCCTGGGCGATGCTGGTGACGACGATGGTGGGAACCGAGGTCTGGTCGGTCCAGCCGGTCATGACGTAGAGCGACAGCGCCATGGTCAAGAGCCCGGTGACGATCAGGGTGCGGGCCTCGATGAACCGCATCAGCCGCCCGACCAGCATCATGGCGACGAAGGTGCCGCAGCCGCGGGTGGCGAGCAGGAGGCCGGCGGTCATGATCGGGTAGCCGATCACGCTCTGCAGGTAGGGCGAGGCCAGCGCCATGGTCGAGAACAGCACGAGCCCCATCACCGACATGAAAACGCAGCCCGAGATGAAGTTGCGGTCGGTGAAGATCGCGAACTGGATGAAGGGTTTCGGCGTGGTCAGCGAATGCGCGAAGAAGTAGTAGAAGCCGGCGATCGAGACCACGGTCTCGGCGACGATCTCGCGCGATTCGAACCAGGCGAGCTGTTCGCCGCGGTCGAGCGCGATCTGCATGGCGCCGATGCCGACCGCCAGCGCGGCGAAGCCGAACCAGTCGAAGCGCAGCTCGGCGTTCTGCTCGGTCTCGTCCATGAAGGCGATCAGGCCGAGCACGGTGACGATGCCGAACGGCAGGTTGACGAAGAACACCCAGTGCCAGGAATAGGTCTCGGTCAGCCAGGCGCCGAGCGAGGGGCCCATGATCGGGCCCATCATCACCCCCATGCCCCAGATCGACATCGCCTTGGCGCGCTCGTGCAGCGCGTAGGAGTCCAGCATCACCGCCTGGGACAGCGGCACCAGGGCGGCGCCGAACACGCCCTGCAGCAGGCGGAACAGCACCATCTGGTTGATGTCCTGGGCGAGCCCGCACGCCACCGAGGCCACCGTGAAGCCGGCCGAGCACACGATGAAGATCCGCTTGCGGCCGAAGCGGTTGGCGATCCAGCCGACCGGCGCGGTCATGATCGCCGCGGCCACGATGTAGGAGGTCAGCACCCAGTTGATCTGGTCCTGGGACGCCGACAGCGTGCCCTGCATGTAGGGCAGGGCGACGTTGGCGATGGTGGTGTCCAGCGCCTGCATGATGGTCGCGGTCATGGCGCAGATCGTCACCATGTTGCGACGAAAGCCAGGGACCGCCGCCGAGGAGGGGGCGGCGGCGGTCACTGGTCCTGCTCCGGCTCCTGCGCGGACGCGGGAGCAAGGCCGATCAGGCTGGCGAGGCTGCGGCGGTGGCCGGTGTCGATCCAGACATAGGCGCTCATGCCGGCCTTGAGCTTGCGCACCATGCGGTCGTCCTTGTCGAAGGCGATGCGCACCGGCACGCGCTGCACCACCTTGACGAAGTTGCCGGTGGCGTTCTGCGGCGGCAGGATCGCGAACTGCGCGCCGGTGCCGGGGCTGAGCGAGGAGACGACGGCCTTGAACTCGTGGTCGGGAAACGCGTCGACGCTGACCGTCACCGGCTGGCCGGGAGCGAGGTAGGTGAAGTCCGATTCCTTGAGGTTGGCGTCGACCCAGGGCGCGCTGACGTCGATCACGCTGAACACCGGCGTGCCGGCCGGCGTGAAGCGCCCGAGCTGGATCGAATCGACCTGGGTGGCGACGCCGTCGATCGGCGCCCGCAGCACGGTGTGGTCGAGGTTGCGCTTGGCGTCGGCGAGCGCGGCGGCGGCCTGCCGGTAGGGCGGGAACTGGTCGAGCGGCAGGTCGGGATTGTTGAGCAGCTGGTTGCGGGTGCTCGCGACCTGCTGGCGCAGATATTCGATCGCCGAGCGGGCGATCACCAGCGAGTTGCCGGCATTGTCGAGGTCGAGCTGGGAGCCGAAGCTGTTCTTCACCAGCGTCTGCTTGCGATCGACGTCACGCTGCTTGAGCTCGACGCTCTGCTGCGCCAGGTCCAGCATCTGGGCGTAGGCCTGCAGGTTGGATTTCAGGTTGTTGAAGGTGGTGGTCGCGGTCTCCAGCGCCGCCTCGGCCTGCAGCAGCGCGGTGCGGTAGGGCTCGGGGTCGATCTCGAACAGCTCGTCGTTGGCCTTGACGCGCTGCCCCTCCTTGACCACCACCTTGATGATCTTGCCGGAGACCTCCGGGGTGATCAGCACCTTCTGCGCGCCGACATAGGCGTCGTCGGTGGTCGCGTAGCGTCCGCCCGACAGGTAGAACATCACGCCGCCGATCACCGCGAGGATCGGCACGATCACCAGCAGCACCAGCCGGCGGCGTTCGCGCAGCCGCCGCCCGCGCTCGCGCAGGCGCTGAATGACGCTGCGCCGCGCCGCCGCGGCCGGCTTGCCCGGCGGAGCCTGATCGGGAGCGAGTTTGAGAGCGGGGTCAGCCATGGTGCTGGGCCTTTGCCTTGTGATCGGCGACGTCCTGCAGGGCGTCGCGCACGTTGTCCTTGATGGTCTGAAGCTGGGCGACGAGGTCGTCGGCGCCGGCCGGGGTGAGATGACCGAGCGCGGCCTCGGTGATGTCGGCGCGCAGCTCGGCGAGCTTGGCGAGCAGCGGGCGCGCCGCCGGCAGCAGATAGAGGCGGTTGGCGCGGCGGTCCTGGGCGTCGTCGCGGCGCTCGAGCAGGCCGTTGTCGGCGAGCCGATCGATCAGCCTCGTCAGCGTGATCGGCTGCATCTCCATGATGTCCGCGAGTTCGGACTGCTTGAGGCCCTCGAAGCGCTCGAGTTTCGCCAGCACCGCCCACTGCGCGCGGGTGATGCCGTAGCGCGACGCGAGCTTGTCGGCGTAGAGCCGCAGCATGCGCTGGGTCTCGAACAGCGCGAACAGGAAGTCGGAGTTCTTGCGCGGCATGGGGTCGCTTGAGCCGGGGGTTATAAGGAAAGATATTATAAGCTTGCTTATGAAACCCGCGACCCGCAGATCGTCATGCGCCTCTTCGCGCCGCGCATGGCGGGTAAAGAAAGAGTTAAATCAGGGCGTTACATCGGTCCCTCATCCTAAGGGGCGTCGCGCCAGCGACGCGTCTCGAAGGACCAGAGTTCAGCTTTCAAAGCTTCGGCGGTGGAAAAGTGTTTGACGCGCCATAACGGGCGAGTGCCGAAAGTGAGAATCGGAAATTATCATCTCTACCTGCAACAGGAGGAGCTGAACTATGGCGTGGATAGTCGGTTCAATCGTGGCCGCTTTGGCCGGTGTCTTTGTTGCAACGAGACAGAACTGTACGCGCTGCAAGGACGGTTGGAGTAGTCGGAGCGTCGGACGCGGCGCATGTTCTTGGCATGGCGGCGTAGATGAATAGCCTGAGGCCGCCTCGTTTGGCGGCCTCGTTTTTTATAACATTCTAATCCTGTGAGCGCGGAACGATTCTCTACGGCACACCATGACTCTATCCCTGCTGAGGAACCAAAGAGGCAAACAAATGTGGCCGTCATTGTCGACCGCCAGTGCTGTTGCCGACTGGGCAAATATCTTCTTCATCGGCAGTTTGGTTGTCGGGGTTGTTTCCACCGTTTTGATTGTCTGGATGTCGGGCGTCAAAGAGGCGCACTGGGAAGAGGATCGCCGGAAGTCGGCAGAGATGATCGCTGCGCTCGGAGTCCAAGGCGATCAACTAAGGAAGGATACAGCCGAAGCTAACGCGAAGGCGCTAGAAGCGAGATTGGAGTTGGAGAGGTTTAAGGCGCCGAGGCTCTTAGGGCCCGGGCAGCTAAAGCGCGTAGCTGAGAAAATGGGAACGTTCGCCGGAACCCGCTTTGACGTTGCTGCGCTTCCCGGCGACCCAGAGGCGCTCAATTTTGCATTGCAAATTGCTGCAGTCCTAGGGGCGGCCGGGTGGTCGTGGATAGAGTTCAACCATCCTACTGGGCCGCTTATGACCGTGTATGGAATACCCGGCAAACCTAACATAGGACAAGGCGGCGCGTGGGGGGTTGTAGTCCAGACGCACTCCGACCACGCCGACGAGTTCGAGGCGGCGGCGAAGGCGCTTGCTGGTGCGCTTGACGCAGAGGGATTTGTCGCGGCCGCGGGTGGAAGTCCTGTTGAATCGATTCCCAACCACGATACCGTCCACATAATCGTGGGCAAGAAAATCTAGGTCGTGAGCGCTAGAGCGAATTTTAAGGTGCAAAGTGCGGTTCTTTCTTTGCGACCCTGTACAAACGTTGGAAGCAAGCTGCCCGGCAATGACAAGATTGAGCCAATATTGCGTTGAAGGTTGAAGGCGCGATTCGCTTGTTTGGTAGGTTTCGCCGGACGGGTGCCTGCACCGGCGCACGTTAGCAGCCCTACCGGCTACGACGTCGGTCGCCGTGCCGAGCTAAGAACTTATCATTTGGCTTCTCTTCACTCTCGGCTTGTCTTCACTCGTTCGAGATGGTTCCGATGCCTGACCTGCCGTTGCCGCGAACGAATCCAGAAGAACTGGAGAAGAACGTCAAAAGGCAATACGAGGCCTTGGGAAGATTTGTCGAAGCTTTCGAGTTGATGATTGATGAGGTTAGAGGGGCCTGCATTGACCGTATCTGGGATGCTGTCACCTCCGATGCCGCGTCGGATTACGGCGCTGATCGGAGCTATCGGAAGGGACTTATCGAGATATCATTCCACCAACAAAACATGACCGCCAAGCCGCTATGGGACACTATGCGGGCGATCATTGCTGAGATTGTTGGTCGGGAAGGTAGCCCGCACCACGCGGATTACAATCGCTTTAAGAGCCTGCTCGGCTTCATGGAGAAGGAATATAGCTTCCTTTTTTGGAAGAGAAACGAGCTGCTTCATGGGACTTGGTTGATCGGATATGCAAGCAATGAAGATCCGCATGCCGAAAAGTTCCGTATACGTAAATTCAAAACGACTGCTGACGGCCTTCAAGTGGTTGAACAACTTCCGCAAGACGTTAGCGAACTTTCGTCGTTGACTATTAGATGTGATCGCATGCGCAGTTGGATCGCTGAAGTTGATTGGTGCCTAAGGAAGACAAAACCTCTCAGCGACTTCTTCAAGCTAGAGGGCAAAAGGTGGTTTCATCGATTTCTTGCCTCGTCCGAGGAGTGGACAACACTGTCAGGTAAATAACCCATCAACGTGCGAAACATCTTTGGCAGTCCTTTGCAAATTCAGCCCAGCCCTCACGCCCACTCCACCCCGCTGGCGGCGCCGAGGTCGAGGGTGCCGTAGCTGCCGATGGCGTCGAAATGCTGGTCGAGGAAGCGGCGGGCGGCGCGCTGGCCGGCCCGGTGCAGGAGCTCCAGGAAATCGAAGTCGGTCTTCATCTTGCTGGAGGCGGCGAGGCGGTTGCCGAGCGCGCCGAGATCGATGCGGTGGATGTTGAGCCTGCGGAACTGGTTCTTGCCGCTGCCGCGCGGCAGGTGGCCGTCGTCGATCAGCTGGTTGATGAAGTCCATGCTGCGCAGCTCGGAGATCAGCGCCGAGTTGAAGGTGATTTCGTTCAGCCGGTTGATGATCTCCGACGAGGTGCGCGGCGTGGCCGGGCGCTCCACCGGGTTGATCTGCACCACGATGACGTCGTCGGTGTCGGTGGCCTGCAGGAACGGGAAGATCGCCGGATTGCCCATGTAGCCGCCGTCCCAGAACGGAATGCCGTCGATCTCGACCGCGCGGAACAGGAACGGCAGCGCCGCCGAGGCCATCACCACGTCGGCGGTGATCTTCTCGCGCGCGAAGATCCGCAGCCGCCCGGTGTGGACGTTGGTGGCCGAGATGAAGAGGTCGAGGTCGCTGCTGCGGACCGCCTCGAAGTCGACCTGCCGCGCGATCAGCTCGCTGAGCGGATTGATGTCGAAGGGATTGAGATCATAGGGCGAGAAATAGCGCGCCATGGTCTCGAACCAGTTCTGCACCGGCGTCGCGGCGAACGGCATCATCGACAGCATGCGGTCGGCGACCGCCCGCTGCATCGGCGGCAGCGAGCCGCCGGTGCTGGCCGCGCGCCAGAAATCGGCGAGCCGTTTGCGCGCCTCCTCGGGGCCGCCGCGCGCCAGCCCGTCGGCGATCATCACCGCGTTCACCGCGCCGGCCGAAGCCCCCGAGATCCCGGTGATCTCGAGCCGGCCATCGGCTAGCAAATGATCGACCACACCCCATGTAAAGGCGCCGTGGGCGCCGCCGCCCTGGAGCGCGAGGTTGATCTTCTTGACCGACGGAGCCGAGGTCCGGGCGCTGACGCGCTTGGTCCAGTTGGCGAGGCCGTCGAGATAGGATTTCAGGGCGGGGTTCACGGTGAAGCTTTCGGTGGGCGTCGGGTGGCCGAACGCGCCGGGTGGGGCACATCGGGCGAAAAGCTGGACTACCAGCGTATCGCGTTCGTATTGCGACGCAACAATGCTTCCGCGACGCAAAAATGTGATCCGCGGCCAACGCTGAAAATAAAGACAGGTTCCGGGGGGACGGGCTATGGGTCTTGCGACAAAAGTCCTTGGATGATGCAGCTGAAGCCGTCCTTTCCAGCCCCCGATCATGACCACGGCCGGTGCGCCGACGAGGGGCTGCGCCATGCCGAACGGGTCTGCGACGGGCGCGGCCAGAGACTGACGCCGATTCGCCGGCGCGTGCTCGAGACCATGCTGGCGAGCCATCGTCCGCTCGGCGCCTACGACATCATCGACCGGCTCGCCGAGGTGATGCCCCGGCCGGCGCCGATTACCGTCTACCGCGCGCTCGATTTCCTCATGGACAACGGTCTCGTGCACCGCATCGAGAGCCGCAACGCGTTTCTCGCCTGCGCCCACGATCACGAGACGATGTCGGCGGTGGCGTTCCTGATCTGCGAGCGCTGCGGCCTGGTGGGTGAGATTCCCGCGACCGGCATCGCCGCCGGCATCAACGACGCCGCCTGCGGCAGCGGCTTTGCCGCCAGGCTGTCGGTGGTCGAGATCACCGGCACCTGCGCGCATTGCCAGCCCAGCGCCTCCGACCAGTAGCGAGCGAGCCGGAGACCCCATGTCAGTCGAACGGATACACCCGACCTCGGTCGGCCGCCCGCTCACCCTCGGCGCCGCCGCGGTGATGCTGATGCTGTGCCTCAGCTGGGGGTTCAACCAGGTCGCCATCAAGCTGGCGCTGCCGGACATTCCGCCGCTGACCATGGCGACGCTGCGCTCGGCGGGCGGCTTTGTGGTGGTGCTGCTGGTGGCGCGGCTGCGCGGCATCGACATCTTCAAGCGCGACGGCACGCTGGCGGCGGGGCTGCTCGCGGGACTGCTGTTCGGGCTCGAATTCGTCGTGATCTATCGCGGCCTGGTCTGGACCAGCGCGACGCGCGCGGTCGTGTTCCTCTACGTGGCGCCGTTCGTGGTGGCGCTCGGCTCGTTCCGCCTCGGCGAGCGGCTCGCGCCCTCGCAATGGGGCGGGCTGGCGCTGTCCTTCGCCGGCGTGGTGCTGGCGATCGGCGTGCCGCAGGCCGAGGTCGACGCCAGGACCATCACCGGCGACATCATGGTGGTGGTGGGCGGGATCCTGTGGGCGGCGACCACCCTGGTGGTCAAGCTGTCGCCGCTGCTGCGGGTGCCGGCCGAGAAGACGCTGGCCTACCAGCTCGCCGTCTCGATCCCGATCCTGTGGGCCGGGGCGCTGCTGACCGGCGAACACGTCACCGCGGTTCCCGGCCCGATTGCCCTTATGTCATTGGCTTATCAGACATTTTGGGTCGTGGGCCTGACCTTCTTGTTCTGGTTCATGCTGGTGCGGGTGTATTCCGCCAGCAAATTGTCGGCATTTACCTTCATCACCCCTTTATTCGGGGTCGCCGCCGGCTATTTCGTCATGCATGACCCGCTGACGCTCGCCTTCGGCGCCGCCGCGGTGCTCGTCATCGCCGGCCTGTTCCTGGTGAACCGGCCCCAACCGACATACTGACCCCGCGGACGGATCCGTTGCCGCAAGCCGCCAAAACCTGATAGTTGAGGCCCATGACCAAGCTCGAAACCCCCTCGCAAATCGACATCGCCGGCCCCGCGCCGCGCCACATGACCACCGCCGTCAAGGTCGGCAACGTCACCGTCGGCGGCGGCGCCCCGATCGTCGTGCAGTCGATGACCAATACCGACACCGCCGACGTCGCCGGCACGGTGGCGCAGGTCGCGGCCCTTGCCCGCGCCGGCTCGGAGATGGTCCGCATCACGGTGGATCGCGACGAGGCCGCCGCCGCCGTCCCCCACATCCGCGACGGTCTCGCCAAGCGCGGCATCACCGTGCCGCTGATCGGCGATTTCCACTATATCGGCCACAAGCTGCTCGCCGACCATCCGGCCTGTGCCGAGGCGCTGGACAAGTACCGCATCAATCCGGGCAATGTCGGCTTCAAGGACAAGCGCGACACCCAGTTCTCAGCCATCGTCGAAATGGCGATCAAGCACGGCAAGGCGGTGCGGATCGGCGCCAACTGGGGCTCGCTCGACCAGGAGCTCCTGACCCGGCTGATGGAAGACAACGCCACGTCGGCGACCCCGCGCGACGCCCGCGCCGTGACCCGCGAGGCCATGGTGCAGTCGGCGCTGCTCTCGGCCGAGCGTGCCGTCGAAATCGGCCTGCCCAAGAACCGCATCATCCTGTCGGCCAAGGTCTCGGCGGTGCAGGACCTGATCGCGGTCTATCGCGACCTCGCCGCGCGCTCGGACTACGCCATCCATCTCGGCCTCACCGAGGCCGGCATGGGCTCCAAGGGCATCGTCGCCTCGGCCGCGGCGCTCAGCGTGCTGCTGCAGTCGGGCATCGGCGACACCATCCGCGTCTCGCTGACGCCGGAGCCGAACGGCGACCGCACGCTCGAGGTCCAGGTGGCGCAGGAGATCCTGCAGACCATGGGCTTCCGCACCTTCGTGCCGCTGGTCGCCGCCTGCCCGGGCTGCGGCCGCACCACCTCCACCGTGTTCCAGGAACTGGCGCGCGAGATCCAGGACTTCATCCGCACCGAGATGCCGAACTGGAAGACCCGCTATCCCGGCGTCGAGACCCTGAACGTCGCGGTGATGGGCTGCATCGTCAACGGCCCCGGCGAATCCAAGCACGCCGATATCGGCATCTCGCTGCCGGGCACCGGCGAAACCCCGGCGGCGCCGGTGTTCGTCGACGGCAAGAAGTTCACGACCCTGCGCGGCCCGACCATCGCCGCCGACTTCAAGACCATGGTGATCGACTACATCGAGCGCCGCTACGGCCGGCCCGGCCAGGCGGCGGAGTAGGCGCTCCGCATCATCGCGATCGCGTGACGCCGGCCGAAAGGCCGGCGTTGTCGTATTCGGCGACGTTGTCCGCGAAGACTATGGCTGCCGCTGACAGCAAGAAAGCGTGGATTGCCGGGTCAAGCCCGGCAATGACGGGGTGGGTGGGAGTCGCTGCGTCACCAACTATTCTGCGTCACCCGCGGGCTTGACCCGCGGGTCCACGCTTTTCGGTAGGAGCTGAAAGCAGGAAGGTGCGGACGCCGGGACAAGGCCGCGACACGCCAGCCACGACGACTCGCTCAGACGGAAGATGTCGGTCCGCTACAGCGGCGAATTGTTCTGCCGGTTGTCGATCACCGCTTCCTCGAGGTCGAGGTCGCGCTCGATCTTGCGCCGGGTTTCGTCGGTGATCCTGCCCTCGCGCAGCAGTCGATGCAGCACCGTGCGTTCGGCGGCGATCAGCTCGCGCACCACCGGCGCGCCCTTGGCGACGGGGGTCTCGCCGCCGGGCTGCTGCGGCGGGTCCGGGAGCGCCAGCGTCCGGGTTTCGTGGCGGGCCTCGAGGAACTTCACCAAGCCGTCGGACAGGTCGCGGCCGGTGGTGATGTCCTCCAGCGCCTGCCGCGCCGACTCCAGGATCTCGCGGCGCGCGGCGATTTCGGCCTCGCGCTCGCGCCGCGCCTCGGCCTTGCCGTGCTGCGGCAGGCCGAGCCATCGCACCACCGCGGGCAGCGTCAGTCCGATGCCGAGCAGGGTGACGAAGATCACGCCGAAGCTCGTGAACTGGATCAGGTCGCGATAGGGAAAGTCGTCGCCGTCGGGCAGCGTCAGCGGCAGCGCGAGCGCGACCGCGAGCGACACCACGCCGCGGATGCCGGTGAACCCGATCACCGTGAGGTAGCGCCACGGCAACGGCGGGGCGCCGGCCCGCCCGCGCCGTCCGAGCCGTGCCAGATAGCTGGAGGGAAACACCCAGACGAAGCGGGCCAGCACGACGATCGCCGTGGTGAGCGCCGTGGCCGCGACGATGTCGTGCAGCGCCACCGTCTTGGGATGGAGCATCATCAGCCGCATCTGGAAGCCCATCAGCAGGAACAGCAGTCCCTCGATCAGCCAGATCGCGAGGTCCCAGAAGAAGATCCCCTGCAGCCGCGTCGCCGCCGAAATCAGGAGCGGCCCGTTCCAGCTGACATAGAGCCCGGCGGTGACGGTGGCGATCACGCCCGAGCCGCCGAGATGCTCCGGCACCCAATAGGCGAGATAGGGCGTCAGCACCGACAGCGTGATCTCGACCCGCGGGTCGCCGGCCCACTGCCGCAGCCGCAGGCTGAGCCGGCCCACCGCGATGCCGAACACAACCTCGCAGACCACGATGGCGACGAACGAGCCGGCGGCGTCGGCCGCCGAGAACGTTCCGGTGGAAACCGCGAGCACGGCGAAGCGGTAGAGGATCAGCGCGGTGGCGTCGTTGGCCAGCCCCTCGCCCTCGAGCACCACCAGGATGCGGCGCGGCAGTCCGAGGCGGCGGGCGATCGCCAGCGGCGCCACCACGTCGGGCGGCGAGACGATGGCGCCGAGCACGAAGCCGGGCCCCCACGGCAGGCCGAGACCGAAGTGCAGGGCCGCGGCCACCGCGCATGTGGTGAAGATCACGCAGCCGATGGCGAGCCGCGCGATCGGCCGCAGGTTCAGCTTGAACTCGCGCCAGCTCATGGCGACGCCCGCCGAATAGATCAGCGGCGGCAGCACCACCAGCAGCACCACCTGCGGCGCGAGCTCGACGTGCGGCAGGCCCGGGATGAAGGCGAGCGCGAGCCCGCTCAGCAGAAACGCGATCGCCGGCGTCAGTTCGAAGCGCCGCGCGACGGCCGCGATCGCCGCCATGGCGGTGATGAGGAACAGGACGGTGAGGAATTCCTGGGTCATGTCCGTCGCCCGCCGGTCCGCTACAGCGCGCCCGCCACGATGTTGATGGTCAGCGCCAGCAGCGCGGTGTTGAAGACGAACGAGGCGATGCCGTGGGCGGTGGCGGTGCGGCGGATGATCTTGTCGGTGACGCCGACGTCGGAGACCTGCGCGGTCATCCCGATCACGAAGGAGAAGTAGACGAAGTCCCAGTAGTCCGGCGGCGCGCTGTCGCTGGGAAACAGCAACCCGCCCGGCGGGTCGCTGCGATAGTAGTCGTGGGCGTAATGCAGCGCGAAGGTGGTGTGGATCGCCGCCCACGACAGCGCGATGGTCCCCATCGCCAGGACCAGGCTGTAATAGCTGCGATGGCCGCCGCCGAGTTCGGTCACGATCGCGGCGAAGGTGGCGAAGGCCGCCACCGAGGTCAGCACCAGGATGCCGAAGCGGCCGTCGTCCATCCGCGCGGCGTTGCGCCGGATCGCCTCGGGGCCGGTCACGACGGTGGTGTAGACCAGCGCCAGGTAGAGCGCGACGCAGAGATCCCAGGACACCAGGAGCCGCGTCGCGATCCGCATGACATGTGGCTGCAGCACGAACGCGACCACGCCGACCAGCAGGGAGAGGAACAGCCGCGGTCGCGCCATCACGATGCGCAGCGGCCGCGGCCGCGTCCGGTGCCGCAGCAGGCGTTCCGCGAACCGATCGTCGCCCGTCATGGTCGGACCACTAGTTCTTGCGCTCGGCGACGAAGCGGGCGGCGGCGCGCAGCACGTCGGCGCGGGCGCCGAATGGCGCGAGCGCCTGGTCCGCAGCGGTGAGCAGGTCGCGCAGCCGCTGTTTGGCGCCGTCGAGCCCGAGCAGGGTGACGAAGGTCGCCTTGCCGAGCGCCGCGTCCTGGCCGGCCGGCTTGCCGAGTGCCGCGGCGTCGCCCTCGACGTCGAGCAGGTCGTCGGCGATCTGGAAGGCCTCGCCGAAGGCGCGGCCGTAGTCGTCGAGCGCCTGGTAGTCGGACGTGGAGGCGCGGCCGAGGATGGCGCCGGCCTGGCAGCCGAAGCGCAACAACGCGCCGGTCTTCATCTGCTGCAGCCGCGCCACGTCGGGCGGCTCGCGGTCACCGAACCGGCCTTCGCCGGCGAGATCGAGCATCTGGCCGCCGGCCATGCCGCCGATGCCTGAGGCACGCGCGAGCGCCTGCGTCAGCGCCAGGCGCACGCCGGCGTCGGGATGGACCTCGTCGCGGGTGGTGAGGTCGAAGGCGATGGTGAGCAGCGCGTCGCCGGCGAGAATGGCGGTGGCGTCGTCATAGGCCTTGTGGGTGGTCGGCCGGCCGCGGCGCAGGTCGGAATTGTCCATCGCCGGCAGGTCGTCGTGGATCAGCGAGTAGCAGTGGATGCATTCCAGCGCGGCGCCGGCCAGCAGGGCGCCCGCCGGGGCGACGTCGAACAGCGCCGCGCTTTCCACCACCAGGAAAGGCCGCAGCCGCTTGCCGCCGTTGAGGCTGCCGTAGCGCATGGCCTCGAGCAGGCGGCGCGGCCGCGCGATCTCGTTGGTCAGCACCGTGTCGGACAGGATGGTGCCGAGCAGGGTTTCGATCGCCTCGGCGGTGCGATCGAGCCGGTGGGCGAAGTCCTGCGGGGAAGGCGTGGAGGTCATCGAGAAAAGGCTCCTGCAAGAAAGGCGACACGACCATCCGTCATGGTCCCCGGCCCGTCAAACCGGGCGGCGCGGCCCGGCCGGGTGGAGCGGCGGGCGGATCCGCGCTATGCGGGTGGGGACCCGTCGAATGTCCTTCGTTTCGGTGAGCCGGTAGCACAGCCCTTGCGCGTTGTCCGCAGCCTTCTCCTGGTCTTGGTTATCGTGCTGGCGCTGCCCTATGTCCTGGCGCCGTTCTACGCGCTGGGGCACCCGGTCTCGACGCCGATGCTGTGGCGCTGGGTCACCGGTCGCGCGGTGTCGCGCGACTGGGTCGACCTCGACGCCGTGGCGCCGGCCCTGCCGCGGGCGGTGATCGCCGCCGAGGACGCCTCGTTCTGCAGCCACCACGGCGTCGACTGGACCACGTTGCAGAAGCTCACCGACGCCGCCGAGGAGGGCGAGGTGACCCGGGGCGGTTCGACGCTGACCCAGCAGCTCGCCAAGAACCTGTTCCTGTGGCCGGGCCGCAGTTTCGTCCGCAAGGGGCTGGAACTGCCGCTGGCGCTGTGGATCGACCTGGTGCTGCCCAAGCGCCGGATCATGGAACTCTACCTCAACGTCGCCGAATGGGGCCCTGACGGCCGGTTCGGCGCCGATGCCGGCGCCCGCTACGCGTTCGGCCATTCCGCCGCCACGCTCAATCTGCGGGAAGCGGCGCTGTTGGCGGCCATCCTGCCCAACCCGGTCGTCCGCAGCGCCCGCATGCCGGGCCCGGGCGTGCGCCGGCTGGCGGGGAAATATGCAGCGCGAGCACAGGCTTACGAGGTTCCGGCGTGCCTGGAGCGAGGCCGAGGCGGGTGAGGGGTGCGAGCGGAGAAGGGAATCGTCAGCCGCGTGGAGCGACGGTGGCGAGCAGAGCACTAGATTTAACAGGGACCTTCCTCTATAAGCCCGGCCTCAATCTGAATTTTCAGCTCGCAATGGCGGCTTCCGGCCGTCCCGACAGGGGCGAGCGGCGAACCACCTGCAAGGACTTCCGACATGGCCGTTCCAAGACGAAAAACTTCGCCCTCGCGGCGTGGCATGCGTCGCTCCGCCGACGCGCTCAAGACCCCGACCTATGTCGAGGACAAGGACTCCGGCGAACTGCGCCGGCCGCATCATCTCGACCTCAAGACCGGGATGTACAAGGGCCGCCAGGTGCTGAAGGCCAAGAAAGACTGATCGGCGCCGGCCGCGGCCGGGCCGTCGCCCTGCGGCGCGCCGCCCCGGCCCTTCGCCTGATCCGCCCGCGGACCGGCCCCGCCTCGTGCACGAGCTGGCCGGCGGGCTTCCACAGAAGCGTCGCAAATCTCGTGTGTCGTGCGGCTCGCAAGGGCGCGGCGCGCCGCACCCGTTTGCCCGAGGGTCCCCAGGCCGAAAAATGAGAGCTCGCCGGATGTCTCTGGTCGGTTTCCCGCTGCTTCTGATCCCGCTCGCGATCATCAACATCATCGTCTTCCTGATGCCCGGCGTGTCGTTCGGCGATCCGCTGGTGACACTGACCCTGGTCTCGGGCGCGAGCTGGAAGGTGAGCTTCGCCGACGCGCTGCTGGCACTCTGCGTCGTGCTGATGCTGTTCGAGCTGCTCAAGGCGTCGCGCCCGCACGGGCGCTATGTCACCGATCACCTGCTGTCGCTGGTGGCCTTTGCCGCCGCGGTCGCCGAATTCCTGCTGCTGCGGCCGTTCGCGATGTCGGTGATGTTCCTGCTGGCGGTGATGATGGCGGTCGACTTCGTGGCCGGGCTCGTGCTGCACCTGCGCCGTCCTGCGGCCGCGGGCCGCGCAACGCCGGTGGCGCGGCCGGCACCCGCGGCCCGCGTCGAGCC
>JARLJA010000025.1 GCA_031291445.1 Xanthobacteraceae bacterium
CAAGATCCTGGAAGCCTACCTGAAGTCCAAGGGCGTCGCCCAGGACGACATCATGATCAACTACACGCCGTTCGGACATTCCGACTGGCAGACCATCGTCGCCGACATCAAGAAGTTCGGTTCGGCCGGCAAGAAGACCGCCGTGGTTTCGACCATCAACGGCGACGCCAACGTGCCGTTCTACAAGGAGCTCGGCAACCAGGGCATCAAGGCCACCGACATTCCGGTGGTGGCGTTCTCGGTCGGCGAGGAAGAGCTGGCCGGCATCGACACCAAGCCGCTGATCGGGCACCTCGCGGCCTGGAACTACTTCGAATCGATCAAGACTCCCGCGAACGAGAAGTTCATCAAGGAGTGGCAGGCCTACACCAAGAATCCGAAGCGCGTGACCAACGACCCGATGGAAGCGCACTACATCGGCTTCAACATGTGGGTGAAGGCGGTCGAGAAGGCCAAGACCACCGACGCCGACAAGGTGATCGACGCGTTGCCGGGCACCGAGGCGCCGAACCTGACCGGCGGCATGTCCAAGATGCTGCCGAACCACCACATCACCAAGCCGGTGTTCATCGGCGAGATCAAGTCGAACGGCCAGTTCGACGTGGTGTGGAAGACCCCTGGCCTCGTCGCCGGCGACGCCTGGTCGAAGGAGCTCGAAGGCTCCAAGGACCTGATCGGCGATTGGGTCGACAAGAAATGCGGCAACTACAACGTCAAGACCAACAAGTGCGGCGGTCAGGGCTCCTGATTTGACAAACGCTCTGCGGGCGGTTTGTGATCACCCGCGACCGAAAATGAGGGCAGGCGGCGGTCGACCGCCGCCTGCGTCCTGTTGGCTGGGGGCTGGGGTCTGACGTGTCCGTTCACCGCATTTCGTGCCTGCTCGCGCTGCTCTTTGCCACCGTGCTGTCGTTCGCCACGACGCTGCCGTCCCGGGCGGGCACGTTCGAAGACGCGGTCGCGCTGTTCGCCAACGATTCCTTTTCCGATACCGAAGACGCCGTCAACGCGCTCGCCGGCAGCGGCAATCCGCTGGCCTACCCGGTGATCAGCGCGCTGCAGGACGATCGTCTTGTCGCCGATCCGGCCACCAAGAAGGTCTACGTCAAGCAGGCCGACGGCACGGTGCTCGACGCGGGCACCGGCGCCGTGGTCACGACCGACGTCTCCGGCCTCGACGCCGTGCGCCTCAACAACCGCCTGCGCCGGACGGTGGCGGCGGCGGTCAGCAGCCTGACCCTGCTGTCGCCGGATCTCGCCAAGCGAACGGCGGCCGCGCAATCGGTGTTCAAGACCCACGACGCCGGCGATCTCCCGGCGATCGAGAACGCCTTGCAGAAGGAGACCAACCCGACCGCGAAGCAGGCGTTCGCCGCGGCCCGCGCCGCCATCCTGCTGTTCCAGCCCGACGCCAGCGAGGCCAGCAAGCTCGAGGCCATCGCCGCCATCAAGGCGCGGGGCGATCAGGAGGCGCTGGCGCTGCTGTCGGAGCTGCCGCCCGACACCCCGCCCAACGTGCTGCACGCCGCGCAGGGCGCCATCGGCGCGATCCAGAGCCGGCTGGCGGTGTGGTCGGCGGCGCAGAACGCCTGGTACGGCGTTTCGCTGGGCTCGGTGCTGCTGCTGGCGGCCATCGGGCTCGCCATCACCTTCGGCGTGATGGGGGTCATCAACATGGCCCACGGCGAGATGGTCATGCTCGGCGCCTACGTTACCTTCGTGGTCCAGGAGCTGATCCGGACCCGCTATCCCGCGCTGTTCGACTATTCGCTGCTGATCGCGGTGCCGCTGGCCTTCGCCGTCGCGGGCCTGATCGGCATCCTGATCGAGCGCAGCATCATCCGCTTCCTGTACGGCCGCCCGCTGGAGACGCTGCTGGCGACCTGGGGCATCTCGCTGGTGCTGCAGCAGGCGGTGCGTACCATGTTCGGTCCGACCAACCGCGAGGTCGGCAACCCGTCGTGGATGAGCGGGGCCTTCGAGATCGGGCAGCTCACCATCACCTACAACCGGCTGTGGATCGTCTGCTTCACGCTGGCGGTGTTCGTCATCCTGCTGGCGATGCTGCGCTACACCAGCCTCGGCCTCGAAATGCGCGCCGTGACCCAGAACCGCCGGATGGCGGCGGCGATGGGGATTGCGACCTCGCGGGTCGACGCGCTCACCTTCGGGCTCGGCTCGGGCATCGCCGGCATCGCCGGCGTCGCGCTGTCGCAGATCGACAATGTCAGCCCCAATCTCGGGCAGAGCTACATCATCGATTCCTTCATGGTGGTGGTGTTCGGGGGCGTCGGCAATCTGTGGGGCACCCTGGTGGGGGCGCTCACGCTCGGCATCGCCAACAAGTTCCTCGAGCCGGTGGCCGGCGCGGTGCTCGGCAAGATCGCCATCCTGGTGCTGATCATTCTCTTCATCCAGAAACGCCCGCGCGGCCTGTTCGCGCTGCGCGGCCGCTCGGTGGAGGCGTAATGGGCTTCCTCCTGACCCGTTCGCTCGACAAGAGCGCCACCGCGTTCCTGCTGGTCGTGGCGGCGGTGGGCATCGCGCTGCCGCTGCTCAACCTCCTGCTGCCGGAATCCTCGGCCTTCCAGGTCCCGACCTATCTGATCTCGCTGTTCGGCAAGTATCTCTGCTACGCCATCCTGGCACTCTCGATCGACCTGATCTGGGGTTACTGCGGCATCCTCTCGCTCGGCCACGGCGCCTTCTTCGCGCTCGGCGGCTACGCCATGGGCATGTACCTGATGCGCCAGATCGGCGGCCGCGGCGTCTACGGCAATCCGCTGCTGCCGGACTTCATGGTGTTCCTCAACTACAAGGCGCTGCCGTGGTACTGGCACGGCTTCGACATGTTCTGGTTCGCCGCGCTGATGGTGGTGCTGGTGCCGGGCATCCTCGCCTTCTCGTTCGGCTGGCTGGCATTCCGATCGCGCGTCACCGGGGTCTATCTCTCGATCATCACCCAGGCCATGACCTACGCGCTGCTGCTGGCGTTCTTCCGCAACGACTTCGGCTTCGGCGGCAACAACGGCCTCACCGACTTCAAGGACATCCTCGGCTTCAACGTCCAGTCGCCGGCGACCCGGGCGGTGCTGTTCGCGCTGTCCTGCGCGGCGCTGATGGTGGCGTTCCTGCTGTGCCGGGCGGTGGTGAGCTCGAAGCTCGGCAAGGTCCTGATCGCGGTGCGCGACGCCGAATCGCGGACCCGGTTTCTCGGCTACCGCGTCGAATCCTACAAGCTGTTCGTGTTCACCCTGTCGGCCTGCATGGCCGGCGTCGCCGGCGCGCTGTACGTGCCGCAGGTCGGCATCATCAATCCCAGCGAGTTCGCGCCCGGCAACTCCATCGAGGCGGTGATCTGGGTGGCGGTCGGCGGCCGCGGCACCCTGATCGGCGCGGTGATCGGCGCGATCGTCGTCAACTATGCCAAGACCGTGTTCACCTCCGGGGTGCTGGCGCCCTACTGGCTGTTCATGCTGGGCGCGCTGTTCATCCTGGTTACACTGCTGCTGCCGCGCGGGATCGTCGGCACGGTGCAGTCGTGGTGGGAGCCACGGCGCCCGAACGCGATAACCGAAGCCGAGGCGAGCGCCGAGAGCGAAGACGGCGTCGCTGCTCCCAAGCCCGCGGAGTGATCGATGAACGTGATGTCCGGCCGGACCACCTCCGCAATGCTCTACCTCGACGGCGTCCACGTCTCCTTCGACGGCTTCCACGCCATCAACAACCTGTCGCTGACCATCGAGCCCGGCGAGATGCGCGCCATCATCGGCCCGAACGGCGCCGGCAAGACCACCATGATGGACATCATCACCGGCAAGACGCGGCCGGACCGCGGTCACGTCCTGTTCGACGGCAGCGTCGACCTGACCCGGCTGGACGAGACCCAGATCGCCGAGCTCGGCATCGGCCGCAAGTTCCAGAAGCCCACGGTGTTCGAGAGCCAGACCGTGGAGGACAACCTGCTGCTGGCGCTCGCCACCGATCACGGCGTCCGCGCCACGCTGTTCTGGCGTCCCGTGAAGGAGCAGAGCGAGCGCATCGACCGCGTGCTCGAGACCATCAAGCTGACGGACGCCCGCGACCGCCTCGCCGGCAGCCTGTCGCACGGCCAGAAGCAGTGGCTGGAGATCGGGATGCTGCTGGCGCAAAATCCCAAGCTGCTGCTGGTCGACGAGCCGGTGGCCGGCATGACCGACGTCGAGACCCACCAGACCGCCGAACTCCTCAAGGAGATCAACCGCGAGAAGACCGTGGTGGTGGTCGAGCACGACATGGCCTTCGTGCGCGCGCTCGGCGTGCGCGTCACCTGCCTGCACGAGGGCACGGTGCTGGCCGAGGGTTCGATCGACCAGGTGTCGGCGAACGAGCGCGTCATTGAAGTCTATCTGGGACGTTGAGGGCAGGATGAACACCACCGCCGAATCCGTCGACGCCAGGCTCGAGGCCAGGGACATCAGCCTGTTCTATGGCGCGGCGCAGGCCCTGCGCGGGGTCTCGGTCGCCGCCGCGCCGGGCAAGGTCACCTGCGTGCTCGGCCGCAACGGGGTCGGCAAGACCAGCCTGCTGCGCGCGCTGATGGGCCAGCAGCCGATCGCCGGGGGCAGCATCAGATTCAGCGGCGCCGACATCACCGCGCTGCGGCCCTACGAGCGCGCCCGGCGCGGGATTTCCCTGGTGCCGCAGGGCCGCGAGATCTTCCCGCTGCTCACCGTCGAGGAAAACCTGCGGACCGGCTTCGGTCCGCTCACCCGCGACCAGCGCTTCATTCCCGACGACGTGTTCTCGCTGTTTCCGGTGCTGCAGTCGATGCTCGGGCGCCGCGGCGGCGACCTGTCGGGCGGCCAGCAGCAGCAGCTGGCGATCGGCCGGGCGCTGGTGATGCGGCCGAAGCTGCTGCTGCTCGACGAGCCGACCGAGGGGATCCAACCCTCGATCATCAAGGACATCGGCCGCGCCATTTCCTACCTGCGCAGCCTCGGCAACATCGCCATCGTGCTGGTCGAGCAGTATCTCGACTTCGCCTGTGAACTGGGCGACCATTTCGCGGTGATGGACCGCGGTGCGGTGACCTTCACCTGCGATCGCGAGACCCTCGATCCGCAGGCCATCAGCCGGGCCATGGCGATCTGATACGGGCTGCCTCGCGGCGGCGGATGGCGGCGACCGTGGGACCTGGAATGGACGACGCAATGCCGGCCGCCGCGACCGCTGCAAACTCCGAAACCTTCGCCGCCAACCGGGCCGCCGGCGCCGTCGCCTTCGAGGTCCTGGCCCGCGACGGCGTCACCCGCCGTGGTGAACTCGACGAATCCGGATCGCTCAGGGTGCGGTTTCCGTCGCCCGACACCGAGGGGCTGTCGGCGGTCTTCGTCAACACCGCCGGCGGCGTCGCCGGCGGCGACCGCTTCGACGTCGCCGTCACCGCCCGCCCCGGCTCCCGCATCACCGTGACCACCGCCGCGGCGGAAAAGGTCTATCGCTCGCACGGCCCGGACGCCCGGCTCTCGGTCGCGCTGCGGGTCGAGGACGACGCCCACCTGGCGTGGCTACCGCAGGAAACCATCCTGTTCGACCGCGCCCGGCTGTCGCGCCGGATCGAGATCGAGCTTTCGGACCGCGCCTCGCTCCTGCTCTGCGAGATGGTGGTGTTCGGCCGCGCCGCCATGGGCGAGCGCATGGTCGAGGGCCGCTTCGTCGACCAGTGGCGGCTGCGGCGCGGCGGCCGGCTGGTGTTTGCCGAAAACCTGCGCCTCGACGGCGACGTCGCCGCGAAACTCGACCGCCCGGCAATCGCCGGGGGCGCCGCCGCGCTCGCCACCGTGCTGGTCGCGCCCGGCGACGAGGCGCTGGTCGAACGCGTGCGCGAGACGGCCGCGGGCGCGGGCGTCGAGGTCGGCGCCTCGGCGTGGAATGGATTTGCAATGGTGCGGTTCTGTGCGCAAGATGCCGCGCGGCTGCGCGGCGACCTGATCGCGGTGCTCGGGCTGCTCGCGCCGGCGGCGTTACCTCGCATCTGGCTATGATTGACCAGCTATGATCTCGTCGACTGAATTTCATTTTGTGGACCGTGCATGAATCTTTCCCCCCGCGAAAAGGACAAGCTCCTGATCTCGATGGCCGCCATCGTCGCGCGCCGGCGGCTGGAGCGCGGCGTCAAGCTCAATCACCCGGAGGCGGTCGCGATCATCTCCGACTTCATCGTCGAGGGCGCACGCGACGGTCGCACCGTCGCCGAACTGATGAAGGCCGGGGCCGAGGTCCTGACCCGCGACCAGGTGATGCAGGGCATCCCCGAAATGATCCACGACATCCAGGTCGAGGCCACCTTCCCGGACGGCACCAAGCTCGTCACGGTGCACCAGCCGATCAGGTGACGTTCAGTCATTCCGGGGCGGCCGAAACGGCCGAATCCGGAAGCCAGCGATTGTGTTTTCGAGATTCCGGGCTCGCGCTGACGTGCGTCCCAGGATGACGATGGAGGGAAGACAGGATGATTCCCGGAGAGTTCTTCATCAAGCCCGGCGAGATCGAGCTCAATGCCGGCCGCCGCACGGTCACGCTCACTGTCGCCAACACCGGCGACCGCCCGGTCCAGGTCGGCTCGCACTACCATTTCTTCGAGACCAATCCGGCGCTGAAATTCGATCGCAAAAAGGCGCGCGGCATGCGGCTCGACATCGCCGCCGGCACCGCGGTGCGCTTCGAGCCGGGCCAGACCCGCGAGGTCACGCTGGTGGCGCTGGCCGGCAAGCGCATGGTCTACGGTTTTCGCGGCGACGTCATGGGCAAGCTGTGACTGGAGTCTGACTGGATACGATCCGAGAGCTGGAGCACGACATGGCGGTGAAAATCAAGCGCAGCGTCTACGCCGACATGTTCGGCCCCACCACCGGCGATCGGGTGCGGCTGGCCGACACCGATCTCATCATCGAGATCGAGAAGGACTTCACCACCTATGGCGAGGAGGTGAAGTTCGGCGGCGGCAAGGTGATCCGCGACGGCATGGGCCAGAGCCAGGTCACCAACCGCCAGGGCGCGGTCGACACGGTGATCACCAATGTCATCATCGTCGATCACTGGGGCATCGTGAAGGCCGATGTCGCCATCAAGGAAGGCCACATCCACGCCATCGGCAAGGCCGGCAACCCCGACATCCAGCCCAAGGTCGACATCATCATCGGGCCCGGCACCGACGTGATCGCCGGCGAGGGCAAGATCCTCACCGCCGGCGGCTTCGACAGCCACATCCATTTCATCTGCCCGCAGCAGATCGAGCACGCGCTGATGTCGGGGGTGACCTCGATGCTCGGCGGCGGCACCGGGCCCTCGCACGGCACCTTCGCCACCACCTGCACGCCAGGTCCCTGGCACATCGCGCGGATGATCCAGTCGTTCGACGCCTTTCCGGTCAATCTCGGGATCTCGGGCAAGGGCAACGCCTCGCGTCCCGCCGCCCTGGTCGAGATGGTCAAGGCCGGCGCCTGCGCGCTCAAGCTGCACGAGGACTGGGGCACCACGCCGGCGGCGATCGACAATTGCCTCTCGGTGGCCGACGACCACGACGTCCAGGTCATGATCCATTCCGACACGCTGAATGAATCCGGCTTCGTCGAGGACACCATCAAGGCCTTCAAGGGCCGCACCATCCACGCCTTCCATACCGAAGGCGCCGGCGGCGGCCATGCCCCCGACATCATCAAGGTCGCCGGCCTGAAGAACGTGCTGCCGTCGTCGACCAATCCGACCCGGCCGTTCACCCGCAACACCATCGACGAGCATCTCGACATGCTGATGGTGTGCCACCACCTCGACCCGTCGATCGCCGAGGACCTCGCCTTCGCCGAAAGCCGCATCCGCAAGGAGACCATCGCGGCCGAGGACATCCTCCACGACATCGGCGCGCTGTCGATGATGTCGTCGGACAGCCAGGCGATGGGCCGGCTCGGCGAGGTCATCATCCGCACCTGGCAGACCGCCGACAAGATGAAGAAGCAGCGCGGCGCGCTGCCTCAGGACAAGGCGGGTCACGACAATTTCCGGGTCCGGCGCTACATCGCCAAATACACCATCAACCCGGCGATCGCCCACGGTGTCTCCAGGCTGATCGGGTCGGTGGAAAAGGGCAAGCTCGCCGATCTGGTGCTGTGGTCGCCGGCGTTTTTCGGCGTCAAGCCCGACTGCATCATCAAGGGCGGCTCGATCGTCGCGGCTCCGATGGGCGATCCCAACGCCTCGATCCCGACCCCGCAGCCGGTGCACTACCAGCCGATGTTCGCGGCCTATGGCCGCGCGCTGACGGCGTCCTCGGTGGTATTCTCGTCCAAGGCCGCGGTGGCGGGGGGGCTGGCCAAGAAGCTCGGCATCCAGAAGTCGCTCTATGCGGTCGAGAACACCCGCGGCCGGATCTCCAAGAAAAGCATGGTGCACAACGACGCCACGCCGAAGATCGAGGTCGATCCGGAGACCTACGAGGTGCGTGCGGATGGCGAATTGCTGACGTGCGCCCCGGCCGAGGTGCTGCCCATGGCGCAACGCTACTTCATGTTCTAGGCTGCCGGCTGGCGCGTCAAGCCAGAACGCTTCAAGCCAGAACACAGCCGGGAGGAATGCGAGTGATTTATGTCGTTGCCACTTTGACGGTGAAACAGGAAGCTCGCGCCGAGCTCATCGCCGCCGCCAAGCAGTCGATCGCCGAGACCCGCAAGGAGCCGGGCAATATCAGCTACGACATGTACGAGAGCGTCACCGAGCCGACGCGGATCGTCTTCGTCGAGCAGTGGGAAAACGCCGAGGCGCTGGCACCGCACGGCAAGAGCGACCACATGCGGGCGTTCGGCCGGGTCGCGGTCAAGTGCATGTCGGCGCCGCCGCGGATCGAGGTGATCACCCCGGCCAAGGTCGATGTGCGCTAGAATGATGATGGGCATGGCGGCGGGAGTTCGATCATGATCCGCGCCTTCGCGGTGATGGCGCCGTCGCGGTGGCGGGGCAAACCCGTGGCCGACACGGTGGTGCTCGATTTCGACGACCGCCATCGGCGGCGCATGGCCATGACCGGCACGCGCGGGCTCGACTTCCTGCTCGATCTCGAGGAGGCGGTCGCGCTGCGCGGCGGCGACGCGCTGGTGCTGGAGGACGGCCGCCTGGTCGAGGTGGTCGCGGCCCCCGAGCCCCTGATCGAAATTCACAGCACCGATCCCCAGCACCTGGTGCGCATCGCCTGGCATCTCGGCAACCGGCATTTGCCGGTCCAGATCGCCCGGCGCGGGCTGCGGATCCGGCGCGACCATGTCATCGAGGACATGGTGCGGGGGCTGGGCGGGCGCGTGGTCGAGATCGAGGCGCCGTTCGATCCCGAGGGCGGAGCCTATGCCGGCGGCGCCCACGGCCACGATCACGGCGACCATGACGCGCATGGGCACGGCCATGATCATGGTCACGATCACGATCATGCGCATCAAGGTCATGGACACGCGCATGACCACGCGGGCTGCGATCACGGCCATGGCCAACATGCCCACGGCGATCACGCGCATCAAGACCATGCCCATCACGACCATGGGCATGGCGATCATGCCCATGACGCCCGCGCCCATGACGGCCACGCCCATGGTCATCACCACGGCCACCGCCATGCTGATGACTCAGGAAACTAGACCGCCGAACGCCGGGGACGTCCCGGCGTCGGATGGCGAGCGCGCAACCCTGTTCCGGCTGATGACCTGGCTGTCGCCGTCGTTTCCGGTCGGCTCGTTTTCCTATTCGAGCGGGCTCGAATGGGCGGTCGAGGCCGGCGACGTCGTCGACGGCGCCACGCTGGTGGAGTGGCTCTCGGCGATGCTGAGCGACGGGTCCGGATTTTGCGACGGCGTGTTCGTGGCACAGGCCTATCGGCGCACCGCGGCGGGCGACCTCGCGGGCCTGGCCGAGGTCGCCGAGCTCGCCGCCGCCATGGTGCCGTCGCGCGAGCGCCAGCTCGAATCGACGGCGCAGGGACGCGCCTTCGTCGATATCGCCTTGGCGGTATGGAGCTGCGACGGCCTCGCCGACGCCCTGGCCGCGATCGGCGCCGCGCCGGCCTATCCCGTCGCCGTCGGGGTCACCTGCGCCCGGCACGGCTTGGCGCTGCCCCTGTCGGTTCACGCCTTTCTCCATGCGCTGACGGCGAACTGGATTTCGGCCGCGGCCCGTCTCGTTCCGCTCGGCCAGACCGCGAGCCAGCGCGCGCTGGCCGCCCTCGAGCCGGTCGTCGCGCCGACCGGCGCGCGCGCGGCGCGGGCGTCGCTCGACGACCTCGGCGCCGCGACGCTGCGCGCCGATCTCGCCAGCATGCGCCACGAGGGGCAATATACCAGGCTGTTCCGGTCATGATCGCCGCGGCCGCGTTCGAGGCCGTCCTGCTGGCGGCGATCGCGGCACTTCACGTCGCGTGGGGCTTCGGCGCGGTGTGGCCGTGCGTCGGTGAGGCGGCGCTGGTCACGGTGGTGGTCGGCTATCGGAGCGAGCGGATGCCGCCGCCGGTCCAGTGCTTCATCGCCGCCGGCGCGATCCTCGCCGCGGCTGTCGTGATCGCGCTGCTGGCGGGGCTGGTGCGGTCGCCGCTGCCGTCGTCACTCGTCGTGCTGCTCGGACTGGGCGCCACCATGGTGTTCGCCGGCCGCGGCGTCGCGGGCTATGTGCCGGCCTGGCGCGCCCGGTTTCCGCGCCAGCCGTTTGCGCGTCTCGACCGCTCGGTTTATTCGCCGCTGTGCCTCGTCATCGCGCTGACTTGCGCGCGCCTCACCCTCGTTCGACTGGGATGACAGAATGACCTTCCATGGACCTCTTCGCGTCGGCATCGGTGGCCCGGTCGGGTCGGGAAAGACCGCGCTGATGGATCTGTTGTGCAAGACCATGCGGGAGCACTACGACATCGCCGCGATCACCAACGACATCTACACCAAATGGGACGCCGAGTACCTGGTGCGGGCCGGCTCGCTGACGCCGGATCGCATCGTCGGCGTCGAGACCGGCGGCTGCCCGCACACCGCGATCCGGGAGGACGCTTCGATGAATCTCGCGGCGGTCGCCGACATGCGCGCCAGGTTCCCCGACCTCGACCTGGTGCTGATCGAATCCGGCGGGGACAATCTCGCCGCGACCTTCTCGCCGGAGCTCGCCGATCTCACCATCTACGTGATCGACGTCGCTGCCGGCGACAAGATCCCGTCGAAGGGCGGCCCCGGGATCACGCGCTCCGACCTGCTGGTCATCAACAAGACCGATCTGGCGCCCCATGTCGGCGCGTCGCTCGACAAGATGGAGACCGACGCGCGGCGCATGCGCGGCGCGCGGCCCTTCGTCATGACCAACCTGAAGAAGGGCGACGGCCTGGAGCGCATCGTGGGCTTCATCGAGGCCAAGGGGGGACTTCGCGCGCCGGCCGCGGCGAAACCCGGATAGGCGACTGTGCCAGTGGTTCTCACATTCCCCGAAGCGCACGCTGCTGAGTGATGCGAACGTCAGAACCGGGGCGCCCGCCGCAAGAATTTTGAGCAGGGCCTGGAACAAATTGGCCTGTTCGCCTTTGATCAACCCGCACCTTCAATCGGGGTGGTGACCGGTTGCGGTGCGGGCCCCGGCCCGTTCCTGACGGTTTCCAAGTGATGGTTGCCAGTTCATGCTCCCGATTGTTCGATCCGGCCCCCAGCCTCCCGCGAAATTCCCCCGCCCCGCCCCCCGTTCGGACCTCTGATTTCACGCCGACTTTCTTCTCCAGGTGACGCAGTGCTGCGTTTCGGTTTCTTTATTGGATTAATCGCGCTGATCGGCCTCACGGTGTCCGGGCTGGTGGCCTACCGGGCGTTTGGTCAGGACGTCGCCCTCGCGGTGGCCACCATCGACCGGTCGGTCGATACCCATGCGCGCCTGGTCCAGGACCGGCTGAGCGAGCGCGATCTCCTGATCCGCCTGATCGCCGGGCTGGTCGGCAAGTCGCCGGCGCAGGATGACGTGCTCGCCCCGCTGCAGTCCTCGATCTACGAGTTCAATACCGACTTCGTCGTCGCCGGCTGGGTGGCGCGGCTCGCGCCGACCGAGCTGACGGGCGCCCTGAAGCTGCTGGCGGCGTCGGGCGCGACCAGCCCGCAGATCCGCGACGTCGAGGATCAGCCTATCAACATCGGTTCGGTTACCGAGCCCCTCGACGTGCTGATGGAGGTCGAGCCGCGCAACGAGGAAACGTTGCCGCTTCCGGGGCGGGCGCTGAACCAGCATCCGGTTCTCGGCCCGTTGCTCGCGCGCGCGGCGGTCGAGGGCAAGCCGCTGTGTTCGGACCCGGTGGTGCTGCTGCACGCCGACGGGCCCAACGGCGTGGTGCTGGTGGCGCCGGTGACACGCGAGGGCGGCCATGCGCTCTCGGGCTTCCTGACCTTCTCCTATCGGGTGGCGCCGCTGATGCTCTCCAATGACGACGCCGCCCCGTTCGACGTGGTGATGGAGGATCCGCGCAATCCGATGCGGGATCTCAAGACCGGCGAGGGTGGCGTCCTGGCGTCGGTCGCGCCCCAGGACGACCCGGCTTTCCATCCCGTCACCCGGACCGTGAGCTTCAGCGGCAAGCCGTTCGTCCTGCATTACAACGCGCGGACCAACGTGCAGGAGCATGCCCTGCAGCTCGCCGCCATCGTCGCGATCGTCGGCCTCGTTCTGACCACGATCGTCTGCGGCCTGTTCGGCTACGTCGTCTCCAACAACGTGAAGCTGAGCCGTGAAATCGAGGTTCGCAAGGGCTTCGAGACCCGCCTGACCACGGTCATCGGCGAGCTGAACCACCGCGTGAAGAACATTCTCGCGGTGCTGCAGTCGATCGTGACGCGGACACTGCATCACGGCGCCGACATCGATTCGGCGCGCGAGATGCTGATCGGCCGGATCCACGCGATGTCGAACGTGGTGTCGCTCCTGAGCGACAGCCAGTGGCAGGGCGTCAATCTGCGGGGCCTGCTGGAGTCGCGGGCGCTGCCCCATGCCGAGCGGATCGTCGCCGCCGGGCCGGATATTTCGGTCAGCCCGCGCGCGGCCCAGAGCCTGTCGCTGCTGTTCTTCGAACTCGCCTCGCATGCCGACGAGGGCCTGTCGCTGGTCGGCAAGCATCCCACCATCGCCGCGCAGTGGACCGTGACCGGCAGCGGCAAGGATGCGGTGTTCGACTTTCGCTGGGAGGAGTTCAACACCAGCGCCGCGACGCGCAGCCCGGACAGCGACTTCGGCATTGCCCTGCTCGACCGCGTCGCGCCGGAGGCGCTCGGGGGCACGGCGAAGCGCTATTTCACCGACGCCAGCTACGTCTACGAGCTGACGGCTCCGATGGAGACCGTGATCGACCAGGCCGAACTCGACCGCATGATCAAGATGTCGTCGTCCGGGCGCGGCAGGGCCAGCTGATCACGCCGCGTCGGCCGCCGTCTCCCGGAACGGCTGCGGCCGCCGGTCCCCGTGAGGGACGGCGGCCGCGAACGCGGGAGATGGGGCGGGGTGGCTAGCGGTTGCCCCCGCCGATGACGGCGCGGACGGCGTTGTCCGGACCGAAATCGTCGGCACTGTCGACATAGAGCAGGCTGCTCAGTTTCGACCGCGCGCGATTCACCCGGCTCTTGATGGTGCCGACGGCGCAGCCGCAGATCGCTGCCGCGGCCTCGTAGGAAAAGCCGGAGGCCCCGACCAGGATCAGCGCTTCCTTCTGGTCCTGGGGCAGCTTGTCGAGCGCCACGCGAAATTCCTCGAACTCGAGGTGCGGCGTCTGCTCGGGCTGGGACTTCAGGGCCTTGGCGTAGCTGCCGTCGGCATCCTCCACTTCCCGCCGCCGCTTCCGGTAGTCGGAGCGAAACAGGTTGCGGAGGATGGTGAACAGCCAGGCCGGCATGTTGGAGCCGGGCTGAAACGAGTCGATGTTGGCAAGCGCCCGGAGCAGGGTCTCCTGCACCAGGTCATCGGCGCGGTCGCCGTTGCCGCTCAGCGAGATCGCGAAGGCGCGCAGGCTCGGTACGCAGCCCAGGAGCTCGTCGCGTAGCTGTTGGGTGAGAGGCATCAGACCCTCCCACTGTCTTTTGCGGCGATCTCGTCGGCGGTGGCGGTCGCGGTCTGCGCCTCCACACTGCCAAGTTGCTCGATCAGCTCCGCAAATCGGGGCGGGACCCCTTGGCGGACGACCTCGTCGTAGATCGCCCGCAGCTGGTGACCAATTCTCGCCTGGATATCGGCGCTCAGTCCGCCTTGCTTGGATGGTGTCTTAGAATCCTTCATGACCTGTCCCGTCACGTCGCACAGAGCTAAGCTGTTTGGTTAGAACCGCTTTTTGTGTTCTCAGTGTGCGCTCTTGTTTTGTTTTCCCAGCGACACCCGCGGCCTCTGCCGCCGCGCATGACGGGGGCTAATGCAATCATTGCGATAAAGTTCCAGACGTTCCTGGAACTTTATCGGTCCTGAAAAGTATACAAAGAGGTCGAAAGTCGCGTGCTCACGCGGCTGTGATCGAACCGAGTGGTATTCAATGAAGTGGAGGGGGAATGTCGCGCTCCCAGGTCGTTGCTGAACATCTGCCATTGCTGCGTCGTTACGCGCGTGCGCTGACCGGAAACCAGGCATCGGGAGATGCCTATGTCGCCGCCATGCTCGAGGCGCTGCTGCAGGACCAGACCCTGCTGGACGAGAGCCAGGGGCCGCGGGCCGGGCTGTTTCGCCTGTTCACGCGGATCTGGAATTCCGTCGGGATCAATGATCAGCCGGATGCCGGCACGGTGCCCGGGCCGTCGGAGCGGCGGCTATCGAACATCACTCCGCTGCCGCGGCAGGCCTTCCTGCTGCTGTCGCTCGAGGGATTTCCGGAAGCCCAGGCCGCCTATATCCTCGACGTCGAGGTCGCCGACCTCCGGCGTCTGGCGGATACTGCCGGCCGGGAGCTGGCCGCCGAGATCGCGACCGACGTCCTCATCATCGAGGATGAGACCTTCATCGCCATGGATCTCGAGAGCCTGATCCGCAATCTCGGGCACAACGTCATCGGTGTGGCGCGCACCCATGCCGATGCGGTCGCGCTCGCGGCCGACCATCGGCCCGGGCTTATTCTCGCCGACATTCAGCTCGCCGACGGCAGCTCCGGGCTCGACGCGGTGAACGAACTGCTGCGCCGCTTCGAGGTGCCCGTGGTGTTCATCACCGCCTATCCGGAGCGCTTCCTGACCGGCGAGCGTCCCGAACCGGCCTTCCTGATCTCCAAGCCGTTTCAGCCGGCGATGGTCTCGGCGGTGGCCAGCCAGGCATTGTTCTTCCAGCGCAATTCGCGCAATCGGACCGCCGCATAGCGACGCGCTGCGGCTCACGCGATCCGCGTGGCCGCTCGCAGACAGAGCGAACAGACGAGAGCGGCCGCGACGTCTGTCGTCCGGGGTCGTCTCTAGGTTCGGCGCTCGCGCCGGCTTTTCCCCATAGACCCGGCTTTTCCCCATAGACGCTGGCCGCCAGACGATGGACCAACAGGAAGCGGGACGCCGCCGGCATCACCACGGCGACGTCCCGCCTTTCGCCGGCTAGTCAGGGGCAGGGGATTAACCGGCGCCCAGAATGACGCGTGTGGCCGGCGATCGTTCCGCGCGAAAAGTTGATTTTTGCCGGGCCGGATTCCGAAACGACCACCCAGCGTCCCCGGAACCCGCGGTCTTCATCTTCGTTAACGCGGTCAAGACGGCACCCTTCGGGGCAAGGCCGACAAACCAGGCAACAACACGACAACACGCAAACAGGGAGCCGGGCGATACCGCAGGCCCGGCCAACAGGGTGTCGACGATGACTTACGATTCGGCGTCACGTGTCGCATCACTATCACTGGGCATGCTCGCGGCCGCGACCGCGCTGGCGGGCGTCGACCTTGCAGGCATGGATCCGGGCCCCCGTGCATCGTTCGCCAGCGGCTGGGTCGAAACCGGACGCGAGGCGATGTGGAGCCTCGCCGGCAACGTCGCGCCGGTCGTCAACCGCGCCGCCAAGAGCGATCGCGACGCGGTCCCGACAGGCGCCGCGGAAACCATGACCGTCTCATTCCCGCTGGCAGGCCAGAGCGGCGCGTCGGTGGTGGCGCGGCTGCCGGCTGCGACCGCGGCGAGGTCCGGGGTGAGCAGCGGGCGACCCGCTGCCAGCGGCGCGCGCAAGCCGATGGTCGCCTGCGAGCCGACGGTGAGCCCGCTGGCGGCGGCGGCCCGCAACCTCGCGCCGGGGCGCTGCATCACCTGATCGTTAGATCGTCATCAATGTCGGCATCGTGGCGCCGACGTGTATCGGCGTGCACCGCGGGCTGCGTCCATGAGCGAAGCGCGCAGGGTCAGATCTTGCCGAACAGCAGCAGGATGACGACGATCACCAGCAGCGTGCTGACCAGGCCCGCCGGGCCGTAGCCCCAACGGCGGCTGTAGTCCCAGTTCGGCGCGACCGCGATCACGCCGATCACGAGCACAACGACGAGCAGGGTGCCGAGCGTCATCGCTGACCCTCCATCTCCATGACACCGAACTCGCCGTCCAGGAGTCTCCAGGCGGGCCCGGGATTGCCTTGTCCAACCCACCGATCGTCGGGATCGACGTTCACTCTCGCACTTGTGAACGTCGTGGACCCTCGACTGTGGCCGGCGTGCAGCGCCGGGTGGAACTTTCCGCGCGGCGGCCGCGTTCAACCCGTGTCGGCACAGGATCGACGTTCGACGGTACGGATGGGCAGGGTCATGACACAGTCGAAGCCTCGGCGCCCTGGATGCGCTGGTCGATTTTTTCCGGTCGTTTCAGTTGCGATCGTCGCGGCCGGCACCCTGCTCGCCGGCGCGATGTCGTCGTCACCGGCGAGCGCTCAGGCGCTCAGCTACGCCAACGAGCCCATGACCTTGCAGTGGCCGCGCGGCGCGGACGGCACGGCGGGTCCGCAAGACCAGGTCACCGGCGAGGGCGCCCGCGACACGGACGTGCTGCCAGCCGCGTTGCGCCGCCAGATCGTGGACTACGATACCTCCGAGGCACCCGGCACCGTCATCATCGATACCCCGCATACGGTGCTGTATTACGTGTTGGGCGGCCACCGCGCCATTCGCTACGGCGTCGGCGTCGGCCGCGAGGGCTTCACATGGGCAGGTGTCGAGACGGTCACCCGCAAGGCGGAGTGGCCGGACTGGATTCCGCCCAGCGAGATGATCGCGCGGCAGCCATATCTCCCGCGCTTCGTCGCCGGCGGCCCGGGCAATCCGCTGGGCGCGCGCGCCATGTATCTCGGCGCCAGCAAATACCGCATTCACGGCACCAACGATCCGACCACCATCGGCAAGTTCGTGTCGAGCGGCTGCATCCGCATGACCAATACCGACGTCGAGGATCTGTTCGGCCGCGTCAGCGTCGGGGCCAAGGTGATCGTGCTGCCCAAGGGCGGTCGCGCCGCCGCGAGCCGCCCGTCGCTGGCGAAGGTCTCCCGCGTCGAGACCCCGCGGTTGCCGCTTGAGTCGAGACCGGTGACGGCGGCGAACCTGACCGGGTCCGCGCTCTACTAATGAGGTGCCACGGCGCGCAGGTCGCGCCGCCCGGTGACTTACCGGACCTGGAGAAGCCAGGTCTGGAGCGGCCAGGAGGCCACCATGATGCATCCCCGTGGCGTGATGCTCGCAACCGTCCTGATCGCGATGGCGATGGTGGTCAGCCGCCCGGACACCGTCCGGGCCCAGGATCTGCTGTCCGGCTTGTTCGGGGCGCTGCTCGGCCGTCCGCCGGCCGTCGCCGCGCCCATGCCGCCGCTGGCCTATGGCGGCAGCGAGGACGAGGCGCGTCCCATGACGCCGGCGCAGCCGGTGATCACCGGCACCCGCGGGGCATTCTGCGTCCGCAGCTGCGACGGCCGCTACTTCCCGGTGCCGCCGGCGGACGGCGGAAGCGCCGCGGCGGCGTGCGGCAGCCTCTGTCCCGGCAGCGCCACCAAGGTGGTCTACGGCGGCGCCATCGACAGCGCCGTGACCCCGTCCGGGCAGTCCTATGCGGACCTGCCGAACGCCTTCCGCTATCGCAGCGAAATCGTCGCCGGCTGCACCTGCAACGGCAAGGACACGTTCGGCCTCGCCAAGGTGCGGATCGAGGACGATCACACCCTGCGCAAGGGCGACATCGTCGCCGGCGCCGGCGGCTTCATGGTCGCCAGCGGCCGCGTCGACGGGCGCAAGGCCGCGAATTTCACGCCGGCGCCGGCGTCGATTCGCAGCAGGTTCGAACGCATGCCGGTGCTCGCATCGGAATAGACGCATCGTGCGCCAGCACAAGGCTTGCCCGCCAGGTGAGCTTGCTCTGCGGGCCTCGGGGCGCGCGCTCACGGCGCGCACCGCCTTCCCTGTCGCGCTGGCTTCCCGCTCGAACTGATCGGCCGTGTGACATTCGCTTCGCGACCGGCGCGTCAAGCGGCTGAGATCAATTCCACGCACCTTGTCCTCGGCTATGGTTTCCGACAGTGTCTCGCCGTGTGTTCCTTCAGGTAAGGGCAAAATGACCCAAGTCACGACCGACCAGTTTGCAATGAGCCATGAAGGCATCGAGCATTTGCCGACGGGCGCGAAATTCACGCCGCGTCCCGGCAGCCCATTTTCCGGCACGCTCGATCGGGCGCAGCTTGGCCAGAAATTGGCCAACGGCGACGATTATCCGCCCGATGAAGTCCAGGGCATGATGGAAGATCTCTGGGCGGAGTATGTCCTGAAGAACGATCTGGTGGGCGACTTGCCCGATCTGAATCCGCAATGACGGGGCGCAGGATGCCGGGCGTCAGGCGGCGCGAATCCCGTCGAGAAATTCCGTGACCTGATCGCGCAGCTGTCGGGTCCGGGTGTCGAGCGCCTCCGCCGCGGATTTCACGCTCTGCGCCGCCGCGCCGGCGGCGTCGGCGCCGGCGGTGACGCCGGTGATGTTGTCGGACACGTCCCGGGTGCCGGTTGCCGCCTGCTGGGTGTTGCGGGTGATTTCCTGGGTGGCGGCGCCCTGCTGCTCGACGGCGGCGGCGATCGCGGTGGCGACCTCGCTGACCTCGCCGATGGTGCCGCCGATTGCCCGGATGGCGTCCATCGCCTCGTTGGCGACCTGCTGGACCGCCGTGATCTGCTGCGAGATCTCGTCGGTGGCCTTCGCGGTCTGGTTGGCCAGCGACTTCACTTCCGACGCGACGACTGAAAAGCCCTTGCCCTGCTCGCCGGCGCGTGCCGCCTCGATGGTGGCGTTCAGCGCCAACAGGTTGGTCTGGCCGGCGATGCTGCTGATCAGCTCCACCACCTCGCCGATGCGGCTCGCGGTCCTGGCCAGCCCGTGCACCGTCGCATCGGTCGCGCGCGCCTGGTCGACGGCGCGGGTGGCGATGCTGGCGGCGTGGCTCACCTGGCGGCTGATATCGTCGATCGAGGCGCTCAGCTCCTCGGAGGCGGAGGCGACGCTCTGCACGCTCATCGAGGCGTCCGCGGAGGCGCGGGCGGCGATCTGGATCTGGGTGTTGGTCCGTTCGGAGATCGACGACATGTTGCCGGAGGTCTCGCCCATCTGCTGCGAGGCGCCGGCGAGGGCTTGAAGCGTCTCGCGCATCCGCCCTTCGAATACCGCGATGTGCCGCTCGACCGCTTCCTGGCGGTTGGCCGCGACGGCGCTGCGCCGCTTCTGCTCGGCCTCTACACGGTCCTTTTCGACCGCGTTCTGCTTGAAAGTGCCGAGTGCGCCAGCGAGTGCGCCGATTTCATCATGGCGGGTGACGTATGGCACCTCTGCCGCCAGATCGCCCGCCGCGACGCTGAGCATGGCGTCGCGGATCCGCTGCAGCGGGACGATGACGCGGCGGCGAACCAGCCACATGCCGCCGCCCGCGATCGCCATGGCGATGGCCAGCAGCGCGATTTGGCCGATCAGGACCTCCTCGGCGCGCGCGCGCTGGTTCGACGCATGGGTTCTCGCCGTATCGAGGGCCTGCTCCGCGACGGCGACTGCGGGGTTCATCTTTTCGATGCTGTAGGCGCTCCACTCGGCGCCTGTCTTCTCCGGCTTGTTTCCGGCGGCCAGCGCCTGGAGCAGGCGGTCGCGCAGGCCGGTATATTGCGGATCGAAATAGGAGGCCTTGGCGCCGGCGAGCGCCTGCACGATCTCATTCGGCAACGGCATCGCCGATGCGACGGATTGCAGCGCGGCCCAGGCGGCTTCGATGCCGCCGACGGACTTGACGTAGGCCTGCTGGGTTTCGGGGGCGACACGGCCGGCCACGAAGGCGCTCGAGACGATCAGCGAGGCTTCTCCAGCCGAGTTGCGGAGCAGCCAGGCCATCTGTTTGACCTGCACCAGCTGGTCGATGGTCGGGTCGGTCCGGTTCTCCACGGCGAATTGCATCGAGACGCGATCAAGGATGTCGAGCAGCGCGCCCGCCGTGTCCGCGAACTCCTTCGCCAACGTTGCGCGGCGCGCCGCCCTGGGCTTGACGATCGCGTCCGAGGTCTCGGCCTGCAGCGCCTGCAATCTCGCGAAAGTCGGTTTCAGCTCCGCCAGTAGCCCGTCGCGTTGTCGAAGGTCTGACGCCGCGAGCAGCTCGATCACCGCGCGCAGCGACGGCACCTCCTCGGACCTGATCTTCTCCACGAACTGGATCGCGTCCGGCGGGGCGATGCTCTCGCTCGACAGGTTGCGGTTGGTGGTCGAACGCTCGTTCCGCAGGTTGTGCATGGCCTTGAACGCGTGGGCCGACGCATCGGCCACGGTGATGCCGCGGCTTGCCGCCCGCAGTTGCTCCAGCGAACTCCACGCGCTCGCCGACAGCATCAGCACCGCGGCGCACGCCAGGACCGCGACCACCGACGTCAGCAGCGCCGTCACACTCACCCGATTCAGCATCGATGTCCCCACGCCCATTCCGCAGTGCAGCGGCCGATCCTCGCCACAATTCGTAAACATATCGGTAACCACTCGGCACCACGCGTGTGCGGCTCGGCCCCTTGCGCGCAACGAAAAGCCCCGGCGCGAGGGCCGGGGCTTTGCAGTCAATCGGAGAACGACGCCGCGTGCGATCGCTATCCCGCCGCCTTCGCTTCCTTGCGCCGGGCGTGCAGGATGAACTCGGTATAGCCGTTGGGCTGTTCGCGGCCCTTGAACACCAGGTCGCACGCCGCCTTGAAGGCGACGCCGTCGAAGCCCGGCGCCATCGGCTTGTAGAGCGGGTCGTCGGCGTTCTGCCGGTCGACCACGGCAGCCATCCGTTTCAGCGCTTCCATCACCTGGTCCCTGGTGACCACGCCGTGGTGCAGCCAGTTGGCTAGGTGCTGGCTGGAGATCCGCAACGTCGCGCGATCCTCCATCAGGCCGACGTCGTGGATGTCCGGCACCTTGGAGCAGCCCACGCCCTGGTCGATCCAGCGCACCACGTAACCGAGAATGCCCTGGCAGTTGTTGTCGATCTCCTGGCGCACGTCGTCGGGCGCCCAGTTGGACTGCGACACCGGGATGGTCAGGATGTCTGCGAGCTTGGCGCGGGGACCGCCCTGCTTGAGCTCCGCCTGGCGCTTGTGGACGTCGACCTGGTGGTAGTGCAGGGCATGCAGTGTCGCCGCGGTCGGCGACGGCACCCAGGCGGTGGTGGCGCCGGCCTGCGGATGGCCGATCTTCTGCGCCAGCATGTCGGCCATCTTGTCGGGGGCGGCCCACATGCCCTTGCCGATCTGGGCATGGCCCGGCAGGCCGTCGATCAGGCCGTTGTCGACGTTCCAGTCCTCATAGGCCTTGATCCAGGGCTGCGCCTTCATGTCGTTCTTGCGGATCATCGGGCCGGCTTCCATCGAGGTGTGGATCTCGTCGCCGGTGCGATCGAGGAAGCCGGTATTGATGAACACCACGCGCTCGGACGCGACCTGGATGCAGGCCTTGAGGTTGACCGTGGTGCGGCGCTCCTCGTCCATGATCCCGACCTTCAGCGTGTTGGCGGGCAGCGCCAGCATGGTCTCGACCCGGCCGAACAGCTCGCAGGTCAGCGCGACCTCGTCGGGGCCGTGCATCTTCGGCTTGACGATGTAGACCGAGCCGGAGCGGCTGTTGCGGACGTCGGACAGGCCCTTGAGGTCGTGCAGCGCCAGCAGGCCGGCGACGGCGGCGTCGAGGAAGCCCTCGGGGATCTCCCGGCCGTCGGCGTCCAGCACCGCGTCGGTGTACATGTGATGGCCGACGTTGCGCATCAGCAGCAGGCTGCGGCCGTGCAGCCTGATCTCCTTGCCGTCCGGAGAGGTGTAGACACGATCGGCGTTGAGCTTGCGCTGCAGCGTCTTGCCGCCCTTCTCGAAGTCGGCCGCCAGCGTGCCGTTCATCAGCCCGAGCGTGTTGCGGTAGACCAGAACCTTGTCCTCGGCGTCGACGGCGGCGACGCTGTCTTCCATGTCGAGGATGGTCGAGACCGCGGCTTCGAGAACGACGTCGGCGAGCCCGGCCGGATCGTCCTTGCCGATGGCGTGGCTGCGGTTGATCACGAGTTCGGCGTGAAGGCCGTGATTGACGAGCAGGACCGCCGAGGGCGCCGCGGCGTCGCCGCGGAAGCCGGCGAACCGGCCGGCGTCGCGCAGCGTGGTCGTGCTGCCATTGGCGAGCTTGATCTTCAGCGCGCCGCCGTCTACCGCGTAGCCGACGGCATCGGCGTGGCTGCCCGCGGCCAGCGGCGCCGCCTGGTCGAGGAAGGCCTTGGCGCGCGCGATCACCTTGGCGCCGCGCGCCTTGTCGTAGCCCTTGGCCTCGCCGGCCTCGTGCGGGATCGCGTCGGTGCCGTAAAGCGCGTCATAGAGGCTGCCCCAGCGCGCGTTCGCGGCGTTCAGGGCGTAGCGGGCATTGGTGAGCGGCACCACCAGTTGCGGTCCGCAGATCTGGCTGATCTCGGGGTCGATATCGGCGGTCTTGACGGCTTGCGTCGCCGGCTCCGGCAGCAGGTAACCGATCTCCTTCAGGAACGCGGTATAGGCGCTCGCGTCGAACGGCTTGCCCTTGTTGGTCCGATGCCAGGCGTCGATGCGCTCCTGCAGGCTGTCGCGCAACGCCAGCAGCTCCCCCACCCGGGGGGCGAGGTCGCGCACGATGCCGGCGAGTCCGGCCCAGAACGCCTCCGCCGTGACGCCGGTCCGGGCCGTTGCTTCCGCGGCGATAAACTCGGCCAGCGGGGCCGCGATCTTCAATCCATTGGCTTCGATGCGCTTCATGTCAGGGTCTCGTGGGACAGGGGGTCGGAACAGAAAAAAGGTTGTGACGCCGGTTCCGCCTCGGGCAGCAACGGGCAGGCAAAACATCACCCCGTCCGCGAGCCGGCAGACGGGGCTTCGGGGAGGGGTTTTAGCGCCTAAGCCGGGGGGAAGAGAAGGGCTTTCGACGGGGAAAGCCCTGCCTCGATGCCCGGTCCTGGGGTCGGCCGTCAGATATTGGCGGCGATGTCGGACACTTCGGTGAAGAGGACACCGGTGTCCAGCAGCATGCGCTCGATGTCGTCGACGCCGGCGATGACCGCGCGCTCGGCGGTATCGATGGTCAGCTCGGCCCGGGCGGGTGGCTGGTAGTCCTGGCCGATGCCGGTGAACCCCGCGAGTTGCCCGGAGCGGGCCTTGGCGTAGTGTCCCTTGGGATCGCGGCTTTCGCAGACCTCCGCGGAGGTGGCGACATAGACCTCGCGGAACAGATCGTCGCCGATCCGCCGCGCCTCGGCCCTGTCCTCCGCCGCAGGCGAGACTGCGGCCACGATGGCGATATGGCCGTTGCGCGCGAGATGGGCGGCGGTCTCGGCGAGACGGCGAATGTTCTCGGCGCGGTCGCGTGGCGAGAACCCGAGGTCGCTGTTGAGCCCGGCCCGCAGCGTGTCGCCGTCGAGCAGGATCGGCGAGCCGCCGCGGCTGAACAGCCGGCGTTCGAGCGCTCGCGCCAGCGTCGACTTGCCGGCTCCCGGCAATCCGGTGAGCCAGACCACGGCGCCGGCGTGGCGGTAGCGCGCCGAACGTTCGTCCGGACGCAGCGCCGATTCGACCGGCACGATGTCGACCACGTCGGCGCGCTCGCCGGCGTCGACGCTGAGGACCAGGCCGCCGCCGGCGATCCGGCCGTTGACCTCGATCACCAGGCGGCCGGTGCGGGCGTTGTCGGCATAGGCGTCGGCGGCGACCGGCTGCGCCAGCCCGATCTCGATGTCGCCGACATGGTTGCGTGCGATCTGGTCGGTGCCGATCGGGGACAGTTCGCCCGGGTCGACGGCGTTCTGGATCGCCACCACCGTGGCGCGCGTGTCCTTGGTGCCGATCCGCACCAGGAGCGACTGGCCGGCCTTGAGCGGCGCCTCGTGCAGCCAGAACACCCGCGCATGCAGCCGCCGGGTGTCGCGCGGCGCCTGGGCGTGCGAAATGATGTCGCCGCGCTCCAGGAACAGCTCGCGGTCGAGCGTGATCCCGACCGACCGGCCGGCGTGCTGGCGGGTCGACAGCGGCGTGACCGGCCAGCTTTCGACCGAGCGGATCCTGGCGATCTTGCCGGCGGGCATGATGACGATCTCGTCGCCCGCGATCAGGCTGCCCGACTCGATGCGGCCGGCGATGATGCGACGATCGTCGAACTTGTAGATCGCCTGCACCGGCAGCCGCAGCGCCAGCTCGTCGAGCGGCCGCGCCGGCGTCAGCGCGTCGAGCGCCTCGACCACGGTGGGGCCGGAATACCAGGCGATCGCCGGCGTCCGCGCGGCGACGCCGTCGCCGTCGCGCGCCGAAATCGGGATGATCGCGGTGGGCGTCACACCGACCTCGGCGAGATAGGCCGAGATGTCGGCGCTGATCTCGTCGAAACGCGCCTTGGCGAAGTCGACGCGGTCCATCTTGTTGATGACCACCGCCACCTGGCGGACCCCGAGCAGGTGCAGCAGGTAGCCGTGGCGCCGCGTCTGGTCGCGGACCCCTTCCAGCGCGTCGATGATGAGCACCGCGGCGTCGGCCTGCGAGGCGCCGGTGATCATGTTGCGGAGGAATTCGGCGTGGCCGGGCGCGTCGATCAGGACGATGTCGCGCGAGGGCGTGCGGAAGCGGATCTGGGTGGTGTCGATGGTGATGCCCTGGTCGCGTTCGGTCTGCAGCGCGTCGAGCAGGAACGACCATTCGAACGGCATGCCGCGCCGCGCGCTGACCGCCTTCAGCATCTCGAACTTGCCTTCGGGCAGGCTGCCGGTCTCGTGCAGCAGGCGGCCGACCAGCGTCGACTTGCCGTGATCGACATGGCCGACGATGACGATGCGAACCTGCGGGCGGCGCGCGGCGGCGGGGACAGCGGCGGCGAGCCTTGAAACGGCGATGGTCATGCTCTGGTACCCTGTTTCTTCCGCCTGATCAGAGATAGCCCGAGACCCGCAGGCGCTCGAACGCGTCCTCGGTTTCGTGGTCGAGGGCGCGGCCGGCCCGCTCCGGCACCTTGGTGCTGGCGAGTTCGTGCAGGATGTCGTCGATGGTCGCCGCCTCCGAACTGACCGGGAACGTGATGTCCTGGTCGCCGAGCGAGCGATAGCGCTTGCCGTCGCGCGACAGATAGAGCGGGATGATCGGAATGTTCTCGCGCTTGGTGTAGGCCCAGATGTCGGCTTCGGTCCAATGCAGGATCGGATGGATCCGGAGGTGGGCGCCGGGCGGCGGCGAGGCGTTGAACTGGTCCCAGAATTCCGGCGGCTGATCGCGCACGTCCCAGCCGCCTTCGGTGCCGCGCGGCGAGAATACCCGCTCCTTGGCGCGGGTCGCTTCCTCGTCGCGCCGGATTCCGGCGATCAGGCCGTCGAAGCCGTATTTGGCGAGCGCGTCCTTGAGGCCCTCGGTCTTGCGCGCCGCCGAGCGTGCCGCCGGCGGCAGGGTCGGATCGATGTCCTCGAGCGGCGGGCAGGGCTCGACCCGCAGATCGAGGCCCCACTCCGCGCTGTAGCGATCGCGGAAATGGTACATTTCCGGAAACTTCTTGCCGGTGTCGACATGCAGCGCGGGAAACGGCACCTTGCCGAAGAAGGCTTTCCGCGCGAGCCAGATCATGACATTGGAGTCTTTGCCGAGCGACCACAGCAGCGCGAGCTTCTTCAGCCGCGCGAAGGCCTCGCGGAAAATGTAGATGCTTTGCGCCTCGAGCTCGTCGAGATGATCCATCGCCTGGGTCCTTCTACGCCAACCGGACCCTGTCGCGGGCGTGACGGCGGGGAGAACAGTCGTCTCCCCAAGCGGCCTTGCGAGGGAAGATTTACTATTGAGGTGCCGCCATGCGGAAGTAATAATTTTCTTTTTGAAGCGGCGATAAGATACATATATAGAAAATAATTCCAGTCAACCCCGCATTCGCGAAAGCGATCACTTGATGCGATTCTTGCCGGTCTTTCTCGATCTGCGTTCCGGGCCCGTCCTGCTGGTGGGCGCCGGCGAGCCGGTGCGGGCGCGGCTGCGTCTGCTGAAAGCGGCTGGCGCGCAGGTCCGCTTGCATGCGGTGGACGGCGATTATGACGTTCTGGTTGCCGATGCCGGCGGCGTCGCTGTTGCGCGGAGCGATGACGATCCGGTGACCGGCGACTTCGCGACGGTGATTGCCGTGATGTGCGCGGGCGCGGGCGAGGTCGGCCGCGAAGTGGCAACGGTCGCGCGCCGGCGCGGCATTCCCGTCAACGTGATGGATGAGGCCGAGCACTCGACGTTCATTCTGCCCGCGATCGTCGATCGCGGCGACGTCGTGGTCGCGATCGGCTCCGGCGGGACCGCGCCGGTGCTGGCGCGACGTCTGCGCGAACGCATCGAGGCGGTGGTGCCGGCCCGGATCGGCGATCTCGCGAGCTTCATCGGCCGCTGGCGCAGGCCGGTGCGCGATGCGATCTCCGAGGTCGGGCGACGGCGCAGGTTCTGGGAAGCCGTGGTCGACGGGCCGATCGGCGCGTCGGTTCTCGCCGGCCGCGGCGACGAGGCGGCCGCGGCGTTGCAGCGCCTGGCCGCGTCGAGCGAGGCCGCGTCGCAGCCGGGTTTCGTCACGCTGGTGGGCGCCGGCCCAGGTGATCCCGACCTCCTGACCATCAAGGCGCTGCGCGCGCTGCAGGACGCCGACGTGATCTTCTATGACGACCTGGTGTCGCCCGAGGTGCTCGACCGCGCCCGGCGCGATGCGCGGCGGGTATCGGTCGGCCGCCGTGTCGGCAAGCCGGGCATCGGCCAGGAGGCGACCAACCGGCTGCTGATCGAGGCGGCGCGCGACGGCCAGCGCGTGGTCCGATTGAAGGGCGGCGATCCGTTCGTGTTCGGGCGCGGCGGCGAGGAGATCGCGGCCTTGCGCGAGGCAGGCGTGGCCTATGCTGTGGTGCCCGGCATTACCGCGGCGCTCGGCGCGGCCGCCGAATCCGAGGTGCCTCTGACCTTCCGCCGCGAGGCGCTGCGGATTACCTTCCTGACCGCGCACAAGGTGAAGGACGCCGAGGCGGTGGACTGGTCGGCGCTGACCGACATCGCCATGACCGTCGTGGTCTACATGGGCGTCACCGCGGCGCCGGCGATCCGCGCCGGCCTGCTCGCCGCCGGACGATCGCCCCGGACGCCGGTCGGCGTGTTCGCGCGCGTCACGCGGCCCGACGCCAGGGCGGTGGTCGGCGCGCTCGACGATCTGCCGGCGCTCGCCGCCGAGGTCGACCAGGGCCCGGCGGTGCTGATCATCGGCGACGTGGTCGCGCGTTCCGCGCCGTGGCGCCAATCCGACCTTTCTCACTTTCTCTCCAACCTCGGGATCGCAGCCGAATGACGTCGCCTCTGCAGCAAAAGATAAAGATTACGGGGCCCTCGATCGTGACCGCCAACCGCACCAGCGACGGCGCCGTGATCTATCGTACCGCCCAGCAGGGCTGGTCGGTCGACCTCGCCAAGGCGGCGGTGGTGCGCACCGCGGATGCCGCGCGCGCGCTGCTGGCGGAAGCGGTGGCCGACGATCTCGGCGCCGTCGGCGCCTACATCGCGCCGGTCAGCATTGCCGACGACGGCGCGCCGACGCCGGGCAACCTGCGCGAACGCATCCGCCGCAACGGCGTCACCATCGATCTTCCCGTCTGCGCGTAGGAACTTCCGCGTCATGTATGCCTATGATGAAATCGACCGCGCTTTTCTCAGCGAACGCGTCTCCGAGTTTCGCGACCAGGTGGCGCGCCGGCTGTCGGGCGAACTGACCGAGGACGAGTTCAAGTCGCTGCGGCTGATGAACGGCGTCTATCTGCAGCTGCACGCCTACATGTTCCGCGTCGCCATTCCCTACGGCACGCTGTCGTCGGCGCAGTTGCGGCGGCTGGCGGCGGTGGCGCGCAAGTACGACCGTGGCTACGGCCATTTCACCACCCGGCAGAACATCCAGTACAACTGGATCAAGCTCGCCGAACTGCCCGACGCCATGGAGGAACTGGCCGAGGTCGGCATCCACGCCATCCAGACCAGCGGCAACTGCGTCCGCAACATCACCGCCGACCAGTGGTCCGGCGTCACGCCGGGCGAGGTCGATGACCCCCGCATCTGGGCCGAGGTGCTGCGCCAATACACCACCCTGCATCCCGAATTTTCCTTCCTGCCGCGCAAGTTCAAGATCGCGATCACCGCGTCTGATCATGATCGTGCCGCGATCAAGATCCACGACATCGGGCTGAAGCTCAAACGCAATGACGAAGGCCGGCTTGGCTTCGAGGTGCTGGTCGGCGGTGGCCTCGGGCGCACGCCCTTCATCGGCAAGACCGTCAACGCCTTCGTTCCGGCGCGCGACATCGTTAGCTATGTCGAGGCGGTGCTGCGCGTCTACAACCAGTGCGGCCGCCGCGACAACATCTACAAGGCCCGCATCAAGATCCTGGTGCACGAACTGGGCGCCGAGGCCTTCGCCAGGGACGTCGAGGCCGAGTGGGCGCAGATTCGCGACAGCGCGCTCGTGGTCGACGACGACATGGTTGCGGACATCCGCTCGCGCTTCAGCTATCCGGACTACCAGGAGCTGCCGGAAACGCCTGGCGAACTGGTGCGGGAGACTGATCCGCATTTCCGTACCTGGCTGCACAACTCCGTCGCGCCCCACAAGGAGCCGGGCTACGCCATCGTCACGCTGTCGCTGAAGCCGGTCGGAGGCGCTCCGGGCGACGCCACCGCCGAGCAGATGGATGCGATCGCCGACCTCGCCGACCGCTATTCGTTCGGCGAAATCCGGGTCGGACACGAACAGAACCTGGCGCTGCCCAACGTCGCCAAGCGCGACCTGCCGGCGTTGTGGCGGGCGCTCGACCGCATCGGAGTCGCGACGCCCAATGTCAATCTGGTGTCGGACATCATTGCCTGCCCCGGGCTCGACTACTGCTCGCTCGCCAACGCGCGCTCGATCCCGGTCGCCCAGGAATTGACGCGGCGCTTCGCCGATCATGACCTCGCCGCCATGATCGGCCGGCTGCACATCAACATCTCCGGCTGCATCAATGCCTGCGGTCACCACCATGTCGGCCATATCGGCATTCTTGGCGTCGAGAAGAACGGCGAGGAGTTCTACCAGATCACCATCGGCGGCCGCGCCGACGAAGGCGCGGTGGTCGGAACGCTGATCGGGCCGGCGGTCCGCTTCACGGAGGTGGCCGACGTCATCGAGGATATCGTCGAGGCCTATCTGGCGCTGCGCGCGCGGCCCGACGAACTGTTTATCGACGCGGTGGCACGCCTTGGGGTGCAGCCGTTCAAGGAGCGTGTTTATGCCACTCGTTAAGGCCAATGTGATCGTTTCGGACGACTTCGTGCAGGTGGCGGACGACGCGCCGCTTCCCGACGGTGCGATCCTGATTTCCGCCACCCGACTTCTCGCCGATGCCGAGACCATTCTTCGACGCAACGGCAACACCGGCGTGGTCTGGCCGAACAACCGTAGCGTCGCGGAGCTGGTTCCGTATCTCGGCCGGCTTGCCGTGATCGCGCTGGTGTTCCCGACGTTCCGGGACGGACGTGCCTATACGCAGGCGCGGCTGTTGCGCGAGCGCTACGGCTTCGAGGGAGAGTTGCGGGCGACCGGTCAGGTGCTGCGCGACCAGTTCGTGTTCATGCTGCGATCGGGCTTCGACGCGTTCGACGTCAAGAAGGACAGCGATGCCGAGGCCTTTTGCCAGGTGGCCCGGCGCTATTCGGTAGTGTATCAGCCGACCGGAGACGGACGCGCGACCGCGCATGATAGCCGCCGCGCCCTGCAGGACGAGGATGCGCGATGACGGCGGCTGGCGCCATCGCCCAATCGGTCACTGCGACGGCGGACCTCAACGCCCGGCTGGACGGCGCCAGCCCGGTCGCCGTCATCGCGGCCGCCGCCGAACTGATCGGCCGTGACCGGCTCGCGGTGGTGTCGTCGTTCGGGACCGAATCCGCGGTGCTGCTCAAGTTCGTCGCCGACGTCGATCCCGCCATTCCCGTGATCTTTCTCGATACCGGCTGGCTGTTCGAGGAGACGCTCGCCTACCGCGACACCCTGGTCGGGCGGCTCGGGCTCCGCGACGTCCGCACGGTTCAGCCGCGGGCCGAGGACCTCGCGCGGCAGGATGCCGACCGCGCGCTGTGGTTTTCCGATCTCGACGCCTGCTGCCGGATCCGCAAGGTCGAACCGCTGGCGCGGGCGCTCGCGCCGTTCGACGCCTGGGTCAACGGCCGCAAGCGCTTTCAGGGCGGGTTGCGGGCCGCGATTCCGGTCGTCGAAGCCGATGGTGCGCGGCTCAAGTTCAATCCGCTCGCCGGCCTGTCGGCCGAGGACCTGCGGCTGACGTTCGACGCGGCCGGGCTGCCGCCGCATCCGCTCGCGGCGTCGGGCTTCGCCTCGGTCGGCTGCATGCCGTGCACGAGCCGCAGCGAGGCCGACGAGGAGGCCCGCGCCGGGCGCTGGCGCGGCCGCGCCAAGACCGAGTGCGGCATCCACACCGTGCCCACCGCGTAGAACTGGCTGCAGGACTGCGCCCGGCGTTCACCATTCAGCCACGGTTCCCGTGCAACAACGCCTTACGAATCGCGGTCGGGGATCGCGCGGGGGAACCAGGATGTTGCGCGCGGCGCTGGCGGTCGTCATCTCGGCGGCGGTGTTTGGGATGGGCGGATGCACCGGCGACCGCGAGGTCGTGCAGGAGGAGCCGGCCTTCTACCAGAGCATGGCGAATGGCGGCGCCAAGCTCGATGCCGCGACGGCCGCCTCGATGATTTCCGGCTATCGCCAGAACAACGGCCTCGGCGCGGTCGAAGTCGATCCGGTGCTGATGCGGGCCGCGGAAGCCCAGGCCCAGGCGATGGCGGCGCGCAACAAGATGGATCACGAGGTTGCCGGGACGCTGCCCAAGCGGTTGAAGGCCGCGGGCTATGATGCCCGCGCCGCGGTCGAGAACATCTCCGCCGGTTACCACACGCTGGCCGAGGCGTTTTCCGGCTGGCGCGATTCGCCGCCCCACCGCGCCAACATGCTCAACGCCAATGTCACAAAAATGGGCATCGCCGCCAGCTATGCTCCGAATACCAAGTACAAGGTGTTCTGGGCGCTCATTCTCGCGGCACCCGATGGCGCCAAGGTCGCCGCCGAGACGCGGGCGCGGTAGCGCCGGGGGGCACGTCCGGTTCCATGGGCATGAAACAGCTATCCCTGCCTCAAATGTGAAGTCGGTTTCATTGGCGAAGCGATTGACGGGTCCGACCACAGGCTGCACCTTCCTTTCTTTGTTATTTCCAGAGATGGTTTCAGCGTCCATTCCATGACATCGCCCCCCCCATCGTCGTTCGCCGCATCGTCATCATCGTCGTCGGCGATTCCCGCCGAGGCCATGCGTGTCCTGGTGCTGCAGGGTGGCGGCGCGCTGGGCTCGTACCAGGCGGGCGCGTTTCAGGCGCTGCGCCGGCATGATTTCGAACCGGCCTGGGTGGCGGGCATTTCGATCGGCGCCATCAATGCGGCGATCATCGCCGGCAACCGCCCGGAGCGGCGGGTGGCGCGGCTGCGCAAGTTCTGGGATCTGGTGTCGGCGCCGGTGCCGTGGCACCCGCCGGTCCATAACGACAACGCCCGCATCGCCTTCAACGAGACCAGTGCGGCGCTGATCGCCACCTTCGGCGTTCCCGGCTTTTTCATGCCGCGGTTCCCGCCGGCGCCGCTGTGGCCGCCGGGGAGCACGCAGTCGCTGAGCTATTATGATACGTCGCCGCTGAAGGCCACGCTCCACGACCTCGTCGACTTCGATCTGATCAATTCGCGGCAGATTCGCCTGAGCGTCGGCGCGGTCAACGTCAAGACCGGCAACTTCGTCTATTTCGACAACATGAAGCAGGAGATCCGCCCCGAGCACATCATGGCATCGGGCGCGCTGCCGCCGGGTTTCCCCGCGGTCGAGATCGACGGCGAGTTCTACTGGGACGGCGGCGTCGCCTCCAACACGCCGCTCGACTACGTGCTGACGGACGACATCCGGGACGACCTGCTGATCTTCCAGGTCGATCTGTTCAGTGCGCGCGGTGTGCTGCCCACGACGCTGCTCGAGGCCGCCGAGCGCGAGAAGGACATCCGCTTCTCGAGCCGCACCCGTCTCAACACCGACATGAACAAGAGGATCCACAACACCCGCAAGGCGCTCCGCAACCTGCTCGCCAAGCTGCCGCCGGACCTGCAGGAGGATCCCAACGTCGTCGAGCTGTGCCGGGCCGCCAAGGAGAACACGGTCACGGTCGTGCACCTGATCTACAAGAGCAAGAATTTCGAGACCTCGTCGAAGGACTACGACTTCTCGCATCTGGCGATGCAGGAGCACTGGGCCGCCGGCGAGCACGACGTCGACCGGTCGATGGAGCACCCGGAATGGTTGCAGCGGCCGCAGAACGGCGAAACCATGGTCACCTACGATCTCACCGGCGAGTATCCCGCGGCGCCGGCCAAACCATAAGGAGCAAGCGATGGCGGACTTGAAGGGCAAGACGGCGGCGGTCACCGGATCGACCAGCGGCATCGGGCTGGCGATCGCGCGCGCGATGGCCAAGGCCGGCGCCAACATCGTCATCAACGGCATGGGCGCGCCGGCCGACATCGAGAAGGAGCGCTCGGCGATCGAGACCGACTTCGGCGTCAAATGCGTTCACTCGCCCGCCGACATGACCAAGGCCGCGGAGATCGCCGAGTTCGTGGCGCTGGGCGAGAAGACCTTCGGGTCGGTCGACGTCCTGGTCAACAACGCCGGCATCCAGTTCGTCTCGCCGATCGAGGAGTTCCCGATCGAGAAGTGGGACGCGATCATCGCGATCAACCTCTCGGCCGCCTTCCACGCCATTCGCGCCGCCGTGCCGGGCATGAAGAGGCGGCAGTGGGGCCGCATCATCAACACCGCCTCGGCGCATTCGCTGGTGGCGTCGCCGTTCAAGTCGGCCTACGTGTCGGCCAAGCACGGCATCGCCGGGCTCACCAAGACCGTGGCGCTGGAGCTCGCGACCTTCAAGATCACCTGCAACTGCATCAGCCCCGGCTACGTCTGGACCCCGCTGGTGGAACGCCAGATCCCCGACACCATGAAGGCGCGCAACATGACCAAGGAGCAGGTCATCAACGACGTGCTGCTCGACGCCCAGCCGACCAAGGAGTTCGTCACCGTCGACCAGGTCGCTTCGCTGGCTCTCTATCTGTGCGGCGACGAGGCCAGCCAGATCACCGGCAGCAACCTGTCGATCGACGGCGGCTGGACCGCCGAATAAGCCACGCTCACCGGTCGTTCGAAACCTGATGGAGCCCCGATCCTGATCGAATCAGGTTCGGGGCTCCCTCGTCATGTCGAATGGGTTTTCCCGAGTTGGTGGCGGCATGCCGTTCGAAGACCATGAGGATCGAACAGGTGGGGGTCTCGCGGAAGGCGAGGGCGGGAGCCGCCTTGTCTTGTCATTTTGACAAGAACTTGAACGGCTCGCTCTCCACGAACTTGCCGGAGACCTCGCCGGAATAGATCGGGCGGCCGCCGAGGTCGAGGCGGCTCGGCTTCGAACCGGCGGAGAGCTTCAGTTTGTCGATGTCGACCCAGAAGATCGACGGATTGTAGGCGGACTCGAAGTAGTAGCGCTTGGCGCCGATATCGGAGACCGACCGCCAGATCGTGGCGGCGATGTTCGGCTTGTCGGGATCGGCGAGGCCGAGCGGCACCGATATGCTCCTGATCAGCGAGAAGGCGGTGGCGAGGGCGAGGCGCTCGTCCTTCTCCTTCGGCGCGGCGTTGAGGCTCCAGCTGATGCGCACAAAGCGGTCGGAGGAGTTGATCGTGCCCGGCAGGAAGGAGAAGCCGCTGATCCCCTTCCAGTAGGCCGAGATCGCCAACTGCTGGTCGAAGGTCGGCGAGTTGGTCATCACGGTATATTTCGGGTCGTGGTGGATGACGAGCTTGCCGTTCAGATATTCGAAGATGGCGCTGTCGCCGGTGGCGTCGGCCAGCGAGAGGTGTCCGCCCGCCGCGCTGCCGTCGGGAAGTGTCGGGGCGACGATGGCGAAGGGCTCCTTGGAGAGGGCGTCGACGGCCTCGGCGACCGTGGCGAAGTTGTCGAGCGCGTATTGCGTCCATGCGCCGATCGAGATCAGCGGTTTGCCCGAGGCCTTGGCGTCGCCGTAGTCGGTTTCGACCAGATAGAGCGTGTTGGCCACGAGGCCCGCATCGTTCATGCCTTCGACGGTCGCGATGTTGTAGAAGGATGCGATCACCGAGCCGTGCTTCGACGTCCACGTGATGGAGCCGTCCCCGAGGCCGCCGTCGCGCTTCATTCCTTGCGGGAACGCCCACAGATCGGTTTTCGGGTCTTCCGCCCAGTCCATCGAGCGGCCGACGATGAAGCTGTCGGTCCCGGTCTTGTAGATGAAGCGGGTGCACGCATCGGTCTCGAAGCTCGTGAGCGTGATCGCAGCGCAGGCGATCATGCCGAGATAGCGAATAGTCTTCACAGGACGGTTCTCCTTGAGGGACGGTCAGGACGTGGTCGGGGCTCCGTCGTCGCCCCACAAGCCGCGAAGCTCGCGCCGTCGCCGGCGGCGCGCATCCCAACTAGGATTTGCCGAAGGCGAAGACGTAGAGGCCGAGGCGCTGCCGCGTGATCCAGAACAGCAGCACGGTCTCGAACACCAGCGACAGCGACGTCGCCGCCGCGGCGCCGTGGCCGCCGAACCGGGGGATCAGCAGCCAGCACAACACGACGTTCATGGCGAAGGCCAGCGCATAGGCGAGCGCGCAGACGCGCTGCTGGCCGAGCATGTTGAGCAGGCGCTCGACCGGTCCGATCGCGGCGCGGCCGACCAGTCCGATGGCGGCGATGAACATGATGCTGTAGCCGTCGGCGAACTGCCGGCCGAACAGCCACAGCAGCGGCTTGCCCAAGGCGAGCAGGACCAGGGTCGCCGCCAGCGACGGCCAGAACGTCCACTTGATGGCATAGGCAACATAGGCCGAGAGGCGGGCGCGGTCGCCGCTCGCATGATATTCGGCGAAGCGGTGCGCCGTCGTCGCCGACATCGCGTAGTGGATGAAGGACACCAGCGCCAGCGTCTTCACCACCGCGAAATAGACGCCGACCTCCTCGGAGGGGCGGAACTGCTGCAGCATCAGCACGTCGGTGTAGGACAGCAGCAGGTAGAAGCTCTCGACCAGCAGGATGGGCAGCGAGACCGCGAGCCAGCTGCGGATGTCGTAGGCCTTGGCTCCGGGTTCGACCGTCTCGCCGAGCCTGCGGTTGAGCGCGACCATCTGCCCGATCATCGCGATCCACACTGCGGCGAGGCTCGCCAGCATCGCCATGTCGGCGTCGAGCCGCAGGCCCAGCACGAAGGCGCCGGCGGTGAAGCCGATGATCAGGGACTGCCGGATGACGAATTGCGGCATCAGGCCGAGCCGCATCCAGTCGTAGGACCGCGCCACGCCGTCCTGGACGTTGGCGACGACGAAAGCGGGCAGCGTGAGGCAGCCGATATAGAGCGGGATGACGGTGTCGGCGGCGATCCACGGCGTCGCCGCCCGGACCGCCGCGGCGAGCAGCAGCGACAGCGCGGCCGAGACTCCGAGCGTCAGCCAGCGGCTTCCGGACAGGAAGCCGCGCAGCAGGCCGTCCTGGCCGGCGGCGCGGTATTCCGGAATGATCTTCTGGGCGGAGACCGAGATGCCGAAGTCCATCATGCTGCCGAGCAGCAGCACCCAGGTCCAGACGTAGACATAGATGCCGTAGTCGGCGCCGCCCATCCAGCGCGCCAGCAGGACCTGCGAGACATAGGCAAGACCGGCGCTCAGCACCCGGATCACGAACACCGTGCCGGCGAGGCGCTTGGTGACCGAGGCTTCCTCGGAGCCTTCGCGCGACAGCAGCGCCCGCAGGCGCGCCATCGGGCCGGCCGGCTGCGCGGGAAGGGTCTCGGTGTCGATCACGGCCAAGTCGCTCGCTCCGGAGGGCGCCATCGCTCACCGGAGACCTATCAACCGTCCGTTAAGATTTGGTTGGGCGCGACGCCCCACCACCGCCCGGACCGCGGCGAGCGTCGTTCGATCGCCCGGCGCGGCGGCGCGTCAGCCCGCGGCCGCCGCGGGCGGCTTTTCGTCACGCAGCTCGCGCCGCAGGATCTTGCCAACATTGGTCTTCGGCAGCTCGGACCTGAACTCGATCTGCCTCGGCACCTTGTAGTTGGTCAGCTGGGTGTGGGCGAAGGCGATGATGTCCTGCGCGGTGACGGCCGGGTCCTTGCGCACCACGAAGGCTTTCACGGCTTCGGTCGATTTCGGGTCGGGAACGCCGACCACGGCGCATTCCAGCACGCCCGGGTGGCTGGCGAGCACTTCCTCGACCTCGTTGGGATAGACGTTGAATCCCGAAACCAGGATCATGTCCTTCTTGCGGTCGACGATCTTGAAGTAGCCCTCGTCGGTCATCACGCCGATGTCGCCGGTGCGGAAGTAGCCATCGGCGGTCATCACCTTGGCGGTCTCCTCGGGCCTGTTCCAGTAGCCGACCATGACCTGGGGGCCCTTGGCGCAGATCTCGCCCGCGGTCCCGAGCGGAAGATCGTTGCCGTTGTCGTCGCGGATCGCGAGATAGGTCGAGGGCACCGGCAGGCCGATCGAGCCGTTGAAGCTGTCGGTGTCGGCCGGATTGCAGGTCAGGGTCGGCGAGGTCTCAGAGAGGCCGTAGCCTTCCGACAGCGCGCAGCCCGTGGTCTTCAGCCAGCTTTCCGCGACCGGCCGCTGCACCGCCATGCCGCCGCCGAAGCAGGTCTTGAGCTTGGAGAAATCCAGCGTCTTGAATTCCGGATGCTGCAGCAGCCCGTTGTACAGCGTGTTCACCGCCGGGAAGCTGTTGACCTGGTATTTCTTGAGCTCCTTGATGAAGCCGCCGATGTCGCGCGGGTTCGGAATCAGGAGATTGACGCCGCCGGCGCGCACCGCCAGCAGGTAGCACGCGGTGAGCGCGAAGATGTGATAGAGCGGCAGCGCGCAGACCACGAGCAACTGGTCGACGATCGGCGGCTTGCGCAGCGCCGGCTGCAGCCAGGCGTCGTTCTGCAGCACGTTGGCGAGGATGTTGCGGTGGAGCAGCGTCGCGCCCTTGGACACGCCGGTGGTGCCGCCGGTATATTGCAGGAAGGCGACGTCGTCGGGGCCGATCTCGGGCTTGGTGAAGTGCAGGCGCCGGCCGTGGGCCAGCGCGTCGTTGAACGCCACCGCCTGGGGCAACGAGAATGCCGGCACCATCTTGCGGACCCGCCGCACCACGAAGTTGACGACGTGGCCCTTGAAGCCGAGCAGGTCGCCCATGGTGGCGACCACGACGTGCCTGACCGTGGTGCGGGCGATCACCTTCTCCAGCGTGGTGGCGAAGTTCTCCAGGATCACGATCGCCTCCGCGCCGGAATCCTTGAGCTGGTGCTCGAGCTCGCGCGGCGTGTACAGCGGATTGACGTTGACCACCGCGTAGCCCGCCCGCAGGATCGCGGCGCTGGTGACCGGATATTGCAGGACGTTCGGCATCATCACGGCGACCCGCGCACCCTTGCGCAGGCCCTTGTTCTGGAGATAGGCCGCCAGCGCGGTCGCCATCTCGTCGAGCTCGCCGTAGGTGATGGCCTTGTCCATGCAGATGAAGGCCTTGCGATCGCGGTATTTGGTGAAGCTCTCCTCGAGCAGCGCGACCAGCGAGGAATATTGGCCGGGATCGATGTCGGCGGGCACGCCGGCGGGATAGTTCTTCAGCCAGATCCGATCCACCATGTTTCTCCCTCGATAGTTTCTGCGGCCCGCCGCTGGCGCGGGCCGTTGTCGTGACGTCAGGCGGGGGAGTATTGGAGGAACCGTCGCCGGCTTGCAAGCCGACCCGGGCCGGTGCGCCGGGGGTCAGCTCTTGCCGGCGCCGTCCGGCTTGGGTGCGGCGGCCGGCTTGGCCTCGCCGGAATTGTCCTTTTTCGCGCTCTTCTGCGAACCGCCGGACTTGGGGGCGGACTTGGGGTCTGACTTGGGGTCTGACTTGGCGTCTGACTTGGGGTCTGACTTGGCATCAGGCTTGGCGCCAGCGGTGGTCGCCGGCTTGGCGGACCTGGTCTTCGCTGAATCGGCCTTTGAATCGCCCTTTGAATCGCCCTTGGGCTTGCCGGCGGCGGCCGGTTTGGCCGCCGCGTCCGTCGCGCCGTCGGTGGCGGCGGTCGTCGCGGTTTCGGTGGCGGGTTTGGCTCTGGCGGCGCGCCCCTTGCGGCCCTTGGCCTTCGGGGTCTGGCTCTCGGCTTCGGCCGCGTTGGCGGCGATCAGCGCCGCGCCGGTCTTCTTCGGTCCGGTATAGACGATGACGGGCTCGGCCAAGCTCGCCGGCGCGGCGAGCAGCTCGGCGGGCTTCACCTGCCCGGGCTGCACCCCGGCGAACAGCGACAGGCTGTTCTCGCTGCCGGCGGTGACCGCGTTGTCGTCGTCGGATTCAGGTGCTTGCTGCCGCTTGCGATGGGGGCCGCACATGTCGTCGCGCAGGTTCGGCGGCTCGGCGGCGACCGGGGCGAGCTGGTCGACGGTGCCCAGCGACGGCGTCAGCCACGCCAGGCCGCCGCCGGAGAAGCCGCGTTCGAGCAGCTGCACGGCCTTGTAGGCGCGCATGCTCGAGGACGGGGCGCCGAGCACCACGGCGATCAGGCGCTTGTTGTCGCGGGTGGCCGAGGCCACGAGGTTGAAGCCGGAGGCGCAGATGAAGCCGGTCTTCATGCCGTCGGCGCCCGGATAGCGCCCGATCAGGCTGTTGAAGTTGCGGGTGACGCGGCGGCCGAACTTGATCGCCGGAATGTGGACGAAATATTCGTATTCCGGCAGGTCGCGGATGATGGCGCGGGCGAGGATGGCGAGGTCGCGCGCCGAGGTGACGTGACCGTCGGCCGGCAGCCCGTTGGGATTGACATAGTGGGTCTGGGTCATACCGAGCCGGTCGGCGGTGCGGTTCATCTCGTCGGCGAAGCCGTCGATCGAGCCGCCGAGGCCCTCTGCCAGCACCACCGCCATGTCGTTGGCGGACTTCACCATCATCATCTTCATCGCGTTGTCGATGGTGAGCTGGGTGCCGGGCTTGAAGCCCATCTTGGAGGGCGCCTGCGCCGCCGCCACCGGAGAGACCGAGACCAGCGTGTCGAGCGAGGCGCGCCCGTCCTTGACCGCCTTGAGCACCACATAGGCGGTCATCAGCTTGGTGACGGAGGCCGGATACCAGGGGTAGGTCGCGTTCTCGGCGTGCAGCACCTTGCCGCTGTCGGCCTCCACCACCAGCAGGGCCTCGGCCGCGGCGGGCCGCGACCACCCGACAAGGATGAGGGCCGCGGCGAGCAGCAGGGTTCGCCCCATGGGCCTCGCCGGCCATGAGGCCGTCACCGAACGCACTGAATGATCCACTGTCCAGATCCGTTGCTGTGGCGGAGTGGGAGTCTGCGGCCGCTGCTGCCCGACAGTCCGGCGCAGCCCGCCACCGCGTGAAGAAGGTTGTCAGCCCGGCGTCCTGCAAATGCCATGCAGTGGGTCAAGTCCCGCAACTCCTGCAACACGGGCGCATGTGGTGACGCCGGACAACGCGATCAACTTAACCGGTCTTGGCGGAGCGAACCAGAGGTCCGTCTGGCCGGGCGTTGGCGAACCCTTGCGTCCGCTCCGACGCAGACACCAGATCATGCAGGAAAGGGGCCAAATTTCGACGGTGACGGGGCGGTCCGCGATTGCCGTCAGGTCGACGCGCTTTGTGATGCGAGAGCGGCCTGGGGCTGGCCGGCCACCATGAACTGCGCCTTCGCGAGTTCCGCGAACCGGCCGCCCTGCGCCACCAGTTCATCGAAAGTTCCGCTCTCGACGATCTTGCCGTCGTGAAACACCAGGATGCAGGTGGCGTTGCGAATGGTCGACAGCCGATGCGCGATGACGAAGGTGGTGCGCCCCTGCATCAGTTCGTCGAGCGCGGCATTGACCCTGGCCTCGGTGACGGCATCGAGCGCGCTGGTGGCCTCGTCGAGAATCAGGATCGGCGGATCCTTGAGCAGGGCACGGGCGATCGACAGCCGCTGGCGCTCGCCGCCCGACAGCTTGCGGCCGCGCTCGCCGGCATCGGTCTCGAACTTGCGCTCGCCGCGCTCGATGAAGTCCAGCGCCTGCGCCCGCTGCGCCGCCTGCCGCAGCTCCTGCTCGCTGGCGTCGGGCTTGCCGACGCGCAGGTTGTCGGCGATGGAGCGGTCGAACAGCAGCGCTTCCTGGAACACGACGCCGATATTCCGGCGCAGCGCGCTGAGCGTGATGCCGCGGATGTCCATGCCGTCGATCCGGATGAAGCCCGATTGCGGGTCGAAGGCGCGGTGCAGCAGGGCGATGGCGGTCGACTTGCCGGCGCCGGTCGGACCGACCAGCGCGATGGTCTGGCCCGGCAGCGCGGTGAACGACAGGTCCTCCACCGCGGGGCGCTTGCCGTCATAGGAGAACGAGACGTCGACGAACTCCACCAGGCCCTTGAGCCGGCCGGGGTCGATGGCGTCGGGCCGGTCGCGGACCGCGGGCACCGCGTCGAGCACGTCGAAGAATTCCTTGAGCCGCGGCGCCTCCATGAACAGGCTGTTGACGAAGCCGACCACCTGCTCGAGCTTCTGGATCAGCATCGTCGCGAACGAGACGAACATCACGATCTCGCCGAGGCTGGCGAGGCCCTCGCCGTGCAGCACGATGCCGACCACGAAGATCGCCAGGATGGTGAGCGTGGTCGAGGCCCGCGTCATCACCGCCACCACGGCCCACCACGACAGCACCGGGATCTGCGCCGCCAGCAGCCGTTCGGAGACGCTGCGCAGGTCCTGCACCTCGGCCTCGATGCGGACATAGCTCTGCACCAGCGCGACGTTGCCCAGCGCGTCGGAGGCGCGCGTGGTGAGATCGCCGAAATGCTCCTCCACGCGGCTCTGCATGGTCGAGGTCTTGCGCACCACCAGGGTGGTCAGCACGGTGAACACGACGCAGAGCACGAACAGCAGGATGGCGAGGCGCCAGTTCAGGTAGAGCGACAGCGGCAGCATGACGGCGAGCGAGGCGATCGCGGCGAAGTGCTCGCGGAAGAAGCCGAGCCACAGCCGCCACAGGGCGTCGGTTCCCTGCAGCATGACCTTGATCAGGCGCCCGGAATGAATGCCGCTGTGGAACGTCAGCGGCAGCTGCAGGATGTGCTCGAAATAGCCGGTCAGCACGGCCTGCCGCTGGCGATGCGCCAGCCGGTCGGCATGGAGCGCGACCATGACGCCGCAGCCGATGGTGAACAGGCCGAACGCCACCCACGCGCCGAACAGTCGCCACACCGCCGGCGGCGTCGCGGCGATCCCGGTCGCCGGGGCGGTCGACAGGGCGTCGATGATGCGTCCGAACAGCACCGGTTCGGCGAATTGCGCCACCGCGAGCAGCAGATTGGCGGCCGCCAGCATCCAGCCGAGCCGGGTTTCGCGCCCGAGCAACTGAAGGGCGCGTGAATAGAGACCGAAAAGCGACATGTCCGAAGCCTGCCCCACCCCGCCAGCACCAGGTCCCGGCATTCTAGACATGGAACGCGGCCAGCAACAGCGGCTGTCGTGCGGGCGCCACGCGGCCCCGGGGATGCGCCCGCAGGGCGCCGGACGGCGGATAGCCGAAAGCCGCCATCATCATACATTAACACCACCGACATATTTTTTTGGTTAGGGTCGGTGCATGAGTGATTCGCTGGATCGGCTCTATGCGGCGGTCGTGGCGGCCAAGGACCTCGATCCGGCCGTTTCGAAGACCGCGCGCCTGTATCAGCGCGGCCTGCCGAAAATGGCGAAAAAACTCGCCGAAGAGGCGGTCGAGGTGGCGATTGACGCCGTCGCCGGGACCCCCGACGCCGTGGTGCGGGAAAGCGCCGACCTGCTCTACAACCTGGCTGTCCTGTGGGCCGCGCTGGACGTGCGGCCCGCCGACATCTGGGCGGAAATGGATCGTCGCGAACGCCTGCTCGGCATCGCCGAGAAGCTGCCCAAATCGGCGATCAAGCAGCCGGCGAAATTGACAAAACGCTCCGCGCCGAGCATCGGTACCCGGCCGATCGTCGCGATCGAGGGTGGGCGCCTGCGCAAGCATCGCTGACGGCGCCCGTTCTCCTTCTGTCGCCCCATTACCCTCTCGTTGTTCCCGAAGCGTCCGGACGATGGACACATTCGCAGAACGTGGTTCATCGCTCATGCTGAGACGTCTCTACGACTGGTGCATTGCCGCCGCCGACAAGCCCTACGCGGTCTGGATCATCGGCCTGGTGTCCTTCGCCGAGAGTTCGTGCTTCCCGGTGCCGCCGGACATCATGCTGATCCCGATGTCGCTGGCGCGCCCGCGCCGCGCCTGGCTCTACGCCCTGGTCTGCACGCTCACCTCGGTGGCGGGCGGCATCCTCGGCTACGCCATCGGCGCGCTGCTGTACGACAGCCTGGGGCAGTGGCTGATCTCGCTGTATCATCTCGGCGACAAGGTCGAGGTCTTCCGCGAGCAGTACGCCAAGTGGGGCGCGTGGGTCATCCTGCTGAAGGGCGTGACGCCGATCCCCTACAAGCTGGTCACCATCACCTCGGGCTTCGCCGGCTACAGCCTGCCGCTGTTCGTGCTGTTCTCGCTGATCTCGCGCGGCGCGCGTTTCTTCATCGTGGCGCTGCTGCTCAACCGCTACGGCGACGTCATCCGCGCCGAGATCGAGAAGCGCCTGACCATGTGGGTGACGCTGTTCGCGATCCTGCTGATCGGCGGCTTCGTCATCGCGGTCCGGATGCTCTGAGCGGGCCGGATCGGGCGGGAGAAACGGCTTTTCCCCCACGCACCGGCCGGGCTAATCTGCCGTCGTTCACCGCCGTCATTCACCAGCGGACCCGATCGATCGATCATGTCGCCAATGCGAGAGAGGCCGTGCAGGCAGTGGCAGACGCCGTCCGGCGCGGCCGCGTCGGCACGACGGCGAACCGGTCCGCGGCTGCTGCTGGCGCTTGCCGCCGGCGCGGTGCTGGACGCGCTGGCATGCTGGCCGGGCTCGACGCAGACGGGCCAGTCGCAGCCTGCGCCGGCCGTGGTCCAGCCGGCGCCGGTGCCGCCGGATCCCGACCAGCCGCTGCCGTCGCGCCGGCCCGGCTTCGTCGATGAACTCCAGAAATTGCTGCCGGCGCCGCTGCAGACCTGGCCCTCGATCGGGACGCCGCAGGAGACCATCGAGGGCCTGAACCAGCGGGCGAAGGACGCCGGCGACAATTTGTCACGTCTGTCCAAGCAGCAGGTGGTGTCCGGCCGGGTCAAGTGTCTGCCGGCGGCCAACGGCGCGCCGGACTGCAAGGCCGCCGCCAATCGCCTGTGCACCGACAACGGCTTCAAGGAAGGGCGGAGCGTCGATTCCGACTCGGCCGAGGATTGCCCGGCGAGCGTGCTGTTGTCCGACAAGACCCCGGCGCCGGCCCCGGCCGAATGCCGGGTCGAGAATTTCGTGATCCGCGCGCTGTGTCAGCGCTGACGCGCAGGCACTGTGTGCCCTGTTTCAGAAGTTCGCGAAGCATTCGCAGCAAGCTCGAGTTCGCGCACTTCTGCAACGAAAGGGTCCCGGAATCATGGATGTGCGAGTGCCCTCGCTTCCGGAAAGCGGGCACTCGCTTTTGCGCCGCCCGCCCATGCCGATAGCGCATTGCATTTGGTTCCCGCCTTCTGGCATCTTACCGTTCCATAATCGAACGGCCCCTGTGGCCGGGGACCTCCGACCAAGGGATTTTTCGATGACCATGCCCGCGTTGTTCAAGGGCCGACTGTCGCTGCCGGTAATCGGTTCGCCGCTCTTTATCGTTTCCAACCCGGACCTCGTGATCGCGCAATGCAAGGCGGGCGTGGTCGGTTCGTTTCCGGCGCTGAATGCGCGCCCCGCCGCGCTGCTCGACGAATGGCTGGCGCGGATCATCGAGGAGCTCGCGGCCTACGACCGGGCGCATCCGGAGCGGCCGTCGGCGCCGTTCGCGGTCAACCAGATCGTCCACAAGTCGAACAACCGGCTCGACCAGGACATGGCGCTTTGCGAGAAGTACAAGGTGCCGATGGTCATCACCTCGCTGGGCGCGCGCGAGGAGCTCAATCAGGCGGTGCACCGCTGGGGCGGCATCACCTTCCACGACGTGATCAACCAGACCTTCGCCCACAAGGCGATCGAGAAGGGCGCCGACGGCCTCGTCCTGGTGGCGGCCGGCGCCGGCGGACATGCCGGCACGCTGTCGCCGTTTCCCTTCGTCGCGGAAACCCGCAAGTGGTTCGACGGCCCCATCGCGCTGTCGGGCGCGATCGGCAACGGCCGCGCGATCCGCGCGGCGCGGGTGCTCGGCGCCGATTTCGCCTATATCGGCTCGGCCTTCATCGCCACCACGGAAGCCAACGCGGTCGAGACCTACAAGGCCATGATCACGACCTCCACCGCCGCCGACATCGTCTACTCCAACCTCTTCACCGGCGTGCACGGCAACTACCTCAAGCCCTCGATCGTCGCCGCCGGCCTCGACCCGGACAACCTGCCGGTGTCGGACCCCTCGAAGATGAATTTCGGCACCGACGCCGACGGCGAACGCGCCAAGCCGAAGGCCTGGAAGGAGATCTGGGGCAGCGGGCAGGGCGTCGGCAGCATCGACAAGGTCTTGCCGACGGCCGAACTGGTCGCGCGGTTCAAGGCCGAATACGACGCCGCGATCGATCCGCCGCTGTGATGCCACCGCGCTCTCGTGGACGAACCGCCGCGTCGGCGTCGCGGCACGCTGAGCGATGACCGCGGCGCCGGCCAACGCCATCTTTCGGATCGAGGGCGATCGCGTGCTGACGAGCCCGCGCGCCGGCGGACCGTGGGATCCGCGGGCGCAACACGGCTCGCCGCCCGCGGCGCTGGTGGCCTTCATCGCCGACACCCTGCCGGCGCCGGCGCCGATGGCGGTGGCGCGGCTGACCATCGACCTGATGCGGCCGGTGCCGGTCGGCCCGCTGCGCTTCGCCAGCGAAATCATCCGCGAGGGCCGCAAGATCCAGCTGGTCGCGGTGCGGCTGATGGCCGACGGCGTCGAGGTGGTGCGCGGCCAGGTGCTGCGGATCCGGACGCTGGACAACGACGTGCCCGCGGTCGCGGCGACGCCGCCGCTCGACGTCGCCGGGCCGAATGACTGCCGCGACGACGCGGGCGATGCGTCGCGCAACGTCTTTCTCTCCACCATGTCGATGCGGCCCGCCTTCGGACGCTTCATCGAGCCCGGCGGCGCCGCGATCTGGTTTCGCGCCAACCTGCCGCTGGTCGAGGGCCGGCCGCTGACGCCGCTGCTGCGCGCGGTGATCGCCGCGGACTTCTGCAACGGGGTGTCGCCGGTGCTGGACTTCGGCGCCTGGACCTTCATCAACGCCGACCTCACCATCAACCTCGCGCGCCAGCCGGTCGGCGACTGGATCCTGGTCAACGCGGAATCGTGCGCCGGTCGCGGCGGCGCCGGTCTGGCGATGGCGCGGCTCGGCGATGCGCAGGGCTATTTCGGCCGGGTGATCCAGACCCTGGTGGTCGAGCCAAGGCGCTGAGCGGAGGCGCGCGACCGCGCCAAGCGCATATTGATGCGTCATGCGCGGGCATCGGGCCTTCGGCCGGCTGCCCGGCAATCACGCGGAAACCGGAGAGGCGCGGCGTGCCGATCGCAGGCGTTTCCTCAATCTCCGCGTCACCCGCGGATTTGATCCGCGGGTCCACTCTTTAGTGCCGTGCCACGCCGCAAAGCGTGGATTGCCGGGGCAAGCCCGGCAACGACGAAAGGATGGGTCAGCCGATCCCTACCGCTTGGTCTCGCGGCAGCTCGCCAGTTCGGCCTCTTCCTTGGAGCAGAACCAGCGGTCGCCGTTGTCGGGCTCGATCGACACCCGCGCGTACCAGCGGCCGCCGGGCATGTGATAGATGCAGGTGCCGGAGCGGTTGACGTGGCCCTTGATGGCGCAGTCGGGCGACGGCGGGGTCGAGCCGAAGTGACCGTGCAGCAGCGTCGCGCGCGCGGTGGGCGAAATATCCAGCGCCCCGAGCTTGGGGGCCTGCGCGTTGCGGCGGTGCCACTCGCGCGGCGCGATGAAGGCGCCGGCCCACAGACCGGCCTTCCCGGCCTTGGCCTCGCCCTCGGCGGCCTCGTAGTCCTTCGAGGCGTGCGCGCCCGCGATCGCCCAGCCGTTGGCGATCATCCACTTGCCGACATCCTCGCCGCCGACCGAGCAGATGCCGACCAGCCGTTCGGAGCTGTCGCGATGTTCGGTCTGGCAGGTCCAGGGGCTGTTGCCGACATGCTTGGCGAGTTCGTCGCGGGCGGCCACGCCGCAGGTCCAGCGCGCGCCGGAGGCGTCGAGGCAGACCTGCTCGAGGCCGGGCGCGCCGACGCCCGCGAGCCACAGCCGCGTCTTGCCGATCGCCACGGCGTTGCCGCTGATGATGTGGGGAACACCGGCCAGCTCGGTGGCGGTGGCAAGGCCCTGCATCGCGACCACGGTCACGACGGCGGCCAACGCTCTTCTCAGCATCACGGCTCCCGAACTCGCTTGACGGCCCCGGCACGCATTGCTGTGCCAACCGGCGGGCGAGTCAAGGGTGGCGGGTCACAAATCGGCAGGGTGGCGTCGTTGGCAGGCCGCCGGCCGGGCCGGGGCGCCGGCGGATCAGAGCATCGCCACCATCTTTTCCATGCCGATGGTCCGCGCCAGCGCGACGATCTCGGCCTTCTGGTCGGGACGTATCTGCATCAAGAGCGGCATGGCAGCGCTCTTGAGGCGCTCGACCTCGGGAGTGGCGGTGTCGACCGGCACCACCGCGCCGTGCGCCCGCCGGCTCGCCGCGTTGATCTGGCGCGCGACGACGCGCAGCGATGCTTCGATCTCGGGCCAATAGGGCTCCTGGTCCGGACTGAGCCGCAGGCGCTGCCTGAAGGCGGCGATCTGGGCCTCGCTCAGCACCGCGGGAACGGTCGCACTGACGGGCCTTGCGGTGGCGATTTTCGGCGTCGGCGGCGGCACCGGCTTGCCGATGGTCGCGACCTTGGCGGCAGGGCCGGCCGGCGGACCGATGGCCGGCGCTTCTGGCGCCGACGGCATCGCCTCGCGGTCGCGCGGCGCGGGTGCGGGATCCGACGGCGCTTCGGCCATGGCGTCGTCGTCGGTCGATACGGCGGCGAGTTCGACCGGCAGCGTTTCGGTGGTGTCGGTTTCCGGTTCGACCAGCCGCCCGAGCCTGGCATCGCGCGCCGACGGCAGTGTGGTGACGGTGTTGGCGACCGCGATCGCGCCCAGCGAGACGGCGCCGCCGATGCCGGCGAGAGCGAGGGTCCAAAGTGTCGTGCGCAGAACGGTTCCAACGGTGTTGGACCGGGTCGATCTCGAGCTCACGCCTGTTGCTCCGTTGACTGTCCGATGTTGACGGTTCGCTGTCCCCCGGGGCGCGATCTAGGCGTATACCCGTTAAGGCAGGCTTAACCATGCGGACTGGCGGGATAGACAGGCAATCGGGAGAAACTGCGGCGGCGTCCGACGGAACCCGGCGACGCGTTGCCTAACCGCCGCCCTTGATCTCGCGCAGCGGCGGCCAGCGCAGTTCGATATGCGCGCTGTCGTGTCCGCTGTCGACGAAGCCGAGGCGGCGGAACATGCCGAGCGAGGCGGCATTGGTCATCAGCACCATGGCGCGGACGCCGCGTCCGCCCGCCGTTGCCGTGAGCGCGCGGATCAGGGCGCTGCCGAAGCCGCGCCGCTGGCAGTCCGGGCGCAGCGCGACGTCGACCACGCAGAGGCCGTCCGGACTGTCGTCGACCACCAGTTCGCCGATCGGCATCTCCTCGAACTCGACCACGGACCAGTTGGCCCGCGGAAAACGCTCGCGAAAGCTCCGCATTCGCGACTCGTATTGCGACGTCAGCAGTTCGTCGATCTTCGCATCGCTCAGCCGGCCGAGCTTCAGCACCTCCATCCGGTACTGGCGAAACAGGTCGAAGCGTAAATCCTCGTCTTCCGGCCGTGCCGGGCGCAGCCACAGGGCGCCGCCCGGCACGACGATCTTGTCGCGCATCTTTGGTCTCCAGGGGCCGGATGTCATGAAAGGGTGGTCATGAAAGGATGGTCATGAAAGGATGGTCATCGCGGGGCGGGGCAGGGCGAGACCATCCGGGCGGCGCAGCAGCGGAGGGTCATTGCAGGAGCGGTCCGGTGCCGGAAAAATGGGTCACTGACTGCCCGCTCCTCGCTTGTCGAGGCAACAAAACTCGAAGTGTCAAGGGTACCGAAGATACCCCGGTGTCGAAATTCTTCATCGCGGCCTCGTTCGGGCGAGTTCTCGCTTGTTGCACTCAAAGTATCGAAAGTATCGGAGGAATCAACCTTAGCGTGAAATGAATTTTCAGTCACAGCGCAAATTGGCCGAACGATTAAAATGAGGATAACGCACCGCGCCACACGTGATCACGATCGCGTCAGAGCACCGCGACGCGCCGCGGTCAAGGGCGAACACCCCTATGCCAGCATTTCGCGCACGGCGGGAACGACCTTGCGGCCGTAGAGCTCGATGCAGCGCATCAGCCTGTCGTGGGGCAGCGCGCCGGCGCTGTATTTGAGATCGAATCGCAACACGCCCAGCGCCTTCACGGTTGCGGCGATCTTGCGCGCCACGGTTTCGGGCGAGCCGACATAGAGGGAGCCGGACGCAATCTCCTGCTCGAATTCGCCGGCCTGCATCGGCGGCCAGCCGCGTTCGCGACCGATCCGGTCGCGCATCACCCGGTAATGCGGCCACAGCTCGTCGCGCGCCTGCTGGTCGGTGTCGGCGACATAGCCCGGCGAGTGCACGCCGACCGGCTGCGGCGGGCGGCCGAGCTGGGCGAAGGCGCGATGGTAGAGCTCGACATAGGGCAGGAAGCGCCGCGGATCGCCGCCGATGATGGCGAGCATCAGCGGCATGTCGTAATGGGCGGCGCGCACCACCGATTTGGGCGTGCCGCCGACGCCGATCCAGGCCTTCAGGTGCCCGCGTTCGAGGCGGGGGAAGACCTGCTGGGCGACCAGCGGCGGCCGGGTCGTCCCGCTCCAGCTCACGGCCTCCCCCGTGATCAGGGCGGCGAACAGGTCGAGCTTCTCCTCGAACAGCCGCTCGTAGTCGCCGAGATCGAAGCCGAACAGCGGAAACGACTCGGTGAACGATCCGCGCCCGAGAATGACCTCGGCCCGGCCGTGCGAGATGGCGTCGAGCGTCGAGAACCGCTGGAACACCCGGATTGGGTCGTCCGAGCTCAGCACCGTCACCGCGGTGCCGAGCCGGATGGTCCGGGTGCGCGCGGCGATGGCCGCCAGCAGGATCTCCGGCGAGGAGACCGCGAAGTCGGCGCGATGGTGCTCGCCGATGCCGATGAAGTCGATGCCGAGCTCATCGGCGAGGACGGCCTCCTCGACGATGTCGCGCAGCACCTGGGCCTGCGGCAGCGGCGCGCCGTCGGCGCCGACGGTGACGTCGCCGAAGGTATCGAGACCGAGTTCGAGCTGGCTGGTCAAGGGACTGCTCTTGAGAAGGTGGAAGGTTCGCCGTGCCGGACCGGCGGGCCCGGCGATTTCACAACACGACTATCACAGCCCGCGCGGCCTGTGGACCGGCGTTTGTGGGCTCCTGTCACGCGCATGTCCCGGCCGGCAGCGGGCGCGGCGGCGCAGTTTGTTAAGGCTTCGAGGATACCATGGGGCGTTTCTTCTCATTGCATATGTCTCACCTTGTCATTGGATACGCCGCCGCCATGATCAGATCCTATGTCGAAGCCCACTGGGTGGCCGCCGCCCTGTTCATGGGCCTGGCGCTGTTGTTGCTGCTGCCCGCCGGAATCCCCGGCGGCGACCGCGCGTTGCTGCTGGTCTATCTCGCCTCGCCGATCTACATGCTGCACCAGGTCGAGGAGCATCTCGGCGATCGTTTCCGCAGCTACGTCAACACAAAAGTGTTCGGGGGCGTCGAGGCGCTCACCACCGGCGACGTGCTGGTGATCAACCTGCCCGGCGTCTGGGGCCTCAATCTCGCGGCGCTCTATGCCGCGCATTTCGCCGGCGCCGGCTGGGGCCTCGCCGCGGGCTACCTCATCCTCGTCAACGGCCTCAGCCATGTCGGCATGGCGGCGCACCTGCGCGGCACCAATCCCGGGCTCGGCAGCGCCGTGCTGGTGTTCATTCCGTTCGGCCTCGCCTGCGCGCTGCTGATCCCCGGCACCGCGCTCCAGCACGGCGTGGCGCTGGCGCTGGCGCTCGGCATCCACGCCGCCATCGCGCTGCATGCCCGCCACCGCGCCGGCGTCGCGCGTCTCGCGGCCGCTTGAGCGAACCGTTCCTCACGACCTCCGCAACCCACCTGGAGAGTTCCCATGAAGCTGACATTCGCGACCGCGATCTGCGCCCTGCTCGCCGGCGCCCTGTCCGCCTCCGCCGAGGAAGCGGCCAAGCCGAGCTGGATGTACGTGCTCACCGCCGGCAAGATGACCTATGCCAACGGCAAGCTGACGCTCGGCCGCTTCGACAGGACCGCGCTCGCCTTCAGCGAACGCCCGTTCCGCATGGCGCACCACGTGCGCACGGCGTCGTTCATCTCGACCTGGGCCCGCGACAGCAAGCCCTCGGGCAAGCCCAACGGCAGCATCGCCATGACCGCCGCCGGCCAGCTCGGCGCCGCGGCGATCGAGTTGCAGCACCCGCGCATCGGCCGCAACGGCCTGATCTTCGACGTCGCCGTGCTCGACGGCAAGATCCCCGCGACGGCCACCGGCGTCTCGCTGTTCGTCGACGCGTTTCCGACCGCCGTCAACGACCAGATCACGGACTGAGCGGCGCGGCCCGCCGGCCGCCCGCATCAGGCACATGATCGTCACCGTCGCAGTGTCGGGATGGTCGACGTTGGTTTGAGGTGCGACCCGTGGGGCGCACCCGCCGTCGTGCGCAACGGTATTCGGATAACCGGAATTCCATCCGCGCGATCGGGCATCCGGGTGTAACGGCCGTTGGTCGAAAATCGATTTTGCGCTATGCATTGTCTCTGGTGATCGGCGTGTGGCGGTTGCGGTGGCGTTCGACGTGACAGGTTCTCCAGGAGAGGCGTGACGCACCCGGCAGGCTCACCCAGGCGATGACGATGGATCCGGTCCCAGCCAACAGCCAGGCTCCCATCGATTCCGTTCGGGAGTATGTCCAGCACCTGACGCCGGGGGCGCGCAGCCGCCTGCTCCTCGAACTCGAACGGCTGGAGCTGTCGGGCGACGCGGTCAAGGGCACCGAACCGCTGCTGGCCGAGCTGCGCGCGGAATTCCGCAAGGGCGGCCATGCCCAGGCCCAGGAGCGGGTCAAGAGTCCGTCGCGCTACTTCTTCCAGCCGCTGGAGCCGATGCTGGTCAACGGCGCGCCCGAGCGCGCCGGGCCCGGCCGGATCTCGCGCACCTCGCTGGCGCCGATCTGGGACTGGATCGGCAGCAAGCTGCTGCCGGTGATGACGCGCGACTACGAAAACAAGGCGAAGCCGCTGATCGTCGCCAACGCCACCGCCGAGGTGGAGCAGATGGCGGCGGCATTCCAGACCAAGGTGTTCAAGGTCCTCGAGAGCACGCTCGCCACGCCCGATGGCGCCGAGCGCATCCGCGGCGAGCTCGCGCTGTTCACCAGCTCGCGCGCGGCGATCGACGATCTGGCCAAGATGCTGTCGGTGCTGCGGGCGCGCGACGCGCTGGCCAGGTTGCAGGCCGGACTGCCGCCCCAGATCGCCGCGTTCACCGGCGAGCCCCTGGAGCGGACGCGCCGGCTCCTGGACGCGGTCATCGCCAAGCACGCCGATGCGCTGCCGTTCGCCCTGACCATGGTGATGAAGCGCCTCAAGACGCCGTGGCAACTGATCCGTCTCGCCACCGCGACCGCGCGCGGCAGGACCGCCGCCGATATCGCCGCGACGCCGTATGCCGTCGCCGTCACCATGGTGCTGGTTCACCTCGACGACCAGCGGCGCGAGCTGGCCCATGCCTTGAAGAACGACCGCGTGCTGATCGCCAAGGATATTCTCGCCGGCATCCATGGCACCGAAGACGCGTTGCGGGCGAACATCCGCCGCATCGAGACGTCCGACTGGGGGCGCCGGCTCGACGAGGTGATGGCGGCGGTGACGTCGGACCTGAACACCGAGGTCGGCAGGCTGCCGGAGGGCGTCCACCACATCTTCGCCGCGCGCGGCCGCTCCGGGCCCGGATTGCTGGCGGCGCTGTCGCGCAGCGGCCGCGATGCCGTGGCCGGCGTGGTGATGTGGTGTCGCGGGATTGTGGGGGCGGGGGAAAGGTAGGGCGGGGCGCCGACGTTCGGACCGGTCAGGGGCGAACCAGCGTGGTCACGTGTGCCGCGCGTGTTCTTGCAACGCTCGCCGTGATGAGACCGTACAGCGTCTCGGTCACTTTCTGCGTTGCCCAATCGCTGTCATGCAGGCGATCGGGGTCGCCGGGGTCGACCATCCTGTCGAGCGGTATTCGTTCGACCGTGTGCCACCCCTCCATCAATTCGAAGCGGCGGAAGAGATTGACCTTCATGTCGGCGGCGAGCCCGGCGATCTCCGCGATCATTTCCCGCGCGGCCTTCTCCTTTGCAGGGGTGAGCATGGCCGGCGTGTATTGCGGATCCATCAGAATGACGTCGATGCCGCCGACGCCGCGCAGCTTGTTGACGCCGTCCCTGATGGCTTGAATCGTGTCCGCTCGCGACGGCGGCTTCTGGTCCGGCGATTGCCACACCGAGTTGGTGCCGACCTGCCAGATCACGAGGCTGGGATTCTCCGGAAGAACGTCCTGGTCGAAGCGCGCGAACTCGGCGGGCGCTTCCTCGCCTCCGACGCCGCGGTTGATCACGTCGATCATCGGCCGCGCGTGGTTCTTTCTGAACAGGGCTTCGAGCCGGTAGGGATAGGCCACAATGCCGCCCTCGCCCGCCGTCGTCGACGAACCGATCGCCACGATCGTCACGGGGCCGAGGCCAAACAGGCAGTCCGTAAAATTCGGCAGCTCGAATTCGAATGGAGCCGCCTGGACGGGGATCTGTGAAGGATCGACGGCCATCAGGAGGCTGCGGCGACGCGTCGGCCGTCGCCAAGGCGCGCGCTTTCGGCCGCCAGATAGCCGGCCACGGCCTCGGCCGGCATCGGCCGCGCGAACAGATAGCCCTGGATCAGGGCGCAGCCGAGCTGGCGCAGGCTGTCGAGCTGGCTCTTGGTCTCGACACCCTCGACGGTGCAGGTGAGATCCATGTCCGCGCACAGCCCCGCGATCGACTTGACGATCTTGTGGGCCGCGCCGTTGTCGTTGATGTTGGCGACGAAGCTGCGGTCGACCTTGATCTTGTCGAGCGGCAGGAGATGCACGTGGCTGAGCGAGGAATAGCCGGTGCCGAAATCATCCAGGGAAATTCCGCAGCCCATGGCCTTGAGCGCCGCAATCGATGTCTGCGCGCGCACGAAATCGAAGGTCACCGCGGTCTCGGTGATCTCGAAATCGAGCCGGTGCGCCGGCACCCCGCTGCCTTCGATGATGGGGATCAGGTGCAGGATGCCGTCGGGCGAGCAGATGTCATGGGCGGAGAGATTGAACGAGAGGCGGATGTGGTCCGGCCAGGCCTTCGCCGCGGCCAGCGCCTTGATGAGGAGGACGCGGGTCAGCGACCGGATCACCCCGATGCGCTCGGCGGCCGGGATGAAATCGGCCGGCGAGACCAGTCCGAGCCGCGGGCTGTGCCAGCGTGCCAGGACCTCGAACGCCGTGGCGCGCTCGCTCGCGGCATCGACGATCGGCTGAAACACGAGCTCCATCTCGGTGGCGAAGTCGGCGGTGCGCAGCAGATGCTCGATCACGCCGCGGCTGCGGATTTCCGCCTCGAGTTCGCTCGAGAAGATCACGCTGCGGCCGCGCAGATGGCGCTTGGCATGATAGAGCGCATAGTCGGCGCATTCGTAGAGCGCCTCGGCGCTCTCGATCGCGCGGGGATAGAGGGCAAAGCCGACCGAGCAGGACAGGCCGGTGTGGGTGGTGTCGAGCTGATAGGGCAGCTTGACCCGATCGGCGATATGGCGTCCGAGCGCCAGGAGTTCCTCGTCGCGGGGGTCGCCATCCACCACGAGGCCGAACTCGTCGCCTCCGAGCCGCGCCAGATGCACCGGCCGCTCGGTGAAGTCCTCGCAGGCTTCGCGGATCCGGCGCGCCGCCTCGATCAGCACGCGGTCGCCGACCGTGTGCCCGAAGGTGTCGTTGACCGGCTTGAAGCCGTCGAGATCGATGATGCCGACGGCCAGCCGCGTGCCGTTGTCCTTGGCTTTCGCGAAAGCGCGCGCGAGCTCGGCGAAGAAGCGCCGGCGGTTCGGCAGCTCGGTCAGGGAATCGAGATTGGCGAGGCGGAAATTTTCGTCCGACAGCGCCTGCGTCTCGGCCTGCTGCGCGATCAGCGATTTTCGGCTGGCGACCAGGTCGGCGAAGTCGCGGTAGTAGATGAACAGCACCGTCACCATCGCGCCCGAGACCAGGAGCTGGTTGACCGCGATCGCCTTCAGGGTCTGTTCCCCGGTCGAAAAGAAGAACAGCACGTAGGGAACGTTGACGACCGCGGTGACGATCAGGGCCGCCGACCGCAGATGCATCAGGCAGAAGATGCAGCCGATCACCGTCACCGCCATGTAGAATGCGACCTGGCCCTTGGCGAACGGATCGCCATAGGGAAACAGCGCGAACGACCAGCCGGCGAACAGGACGCCGATCGGGGCCGAGATCCGGTTGGTGAGCCGCAGATTGCGCAGAACCTCGGCGTCGGTCAGCACGCGGTGACGCTGGCGCCACCACCACAGCGCCCTGATGGCGATGCCGGTGCAGAGCAGTCCCGGCACGGCCACGGTCAGCCAGGCCGGCGCCAGCGGCACGAACGTATAGGCGACCGCGACGCTGTTGATGACCAGGATGAAATAGAGCAGGGGAACCTGCTTGCAGAAGGCCGCGAACTGCGCCCGCGTCAGTTCGGGATTGTCGGTGGGGACGCGAAGCAGCCGCGCCACCCTGGCCAGCCCGCCGGCCCCGTCAAGCTTCGTGTCAGCGCCCCGCATTGTCGAACCTGCCCCGCCCCGTTTTTTGTGAAGCCAATGTGGCACAGGCGAGTAAATGTCGCGTTAGGTTGCCGACGACGGCGGCGGGCAGCGGTCACGAATACCGCATTTCCGGGCGGACGAGCCGCCTTGGGCAACGATGCGTTAAGGATGGCAAAGGGAAATCGGGCATCGCCCGAGGCGGGGTGATCGGGGCCCCCGTTCATGACGGCCCTGCCCGTGGGAATTGCGGAATTAGGGCGGCATCCCATCCATTGTTTGCGCTCCAACGATACGGTCGAGCCGTACCATCCGATCATCATGTGTCGAAACATCAGTGTAACGGGTAAGGCGTCGCCGTAATTCCCAGCAGTGCTACGATGAGTAGCGCCGGGGATTCTGATCCCGGCCTCATGGGGCTCTGGGACATCATGATCAACTACCAGATTTTCGGCCTGTGCCACCTTTTGACGCATCTAAAAGCCGAGGAGATTCAGCTCGAATATCGCATCGGGGTGGTCGATATAGGAAAGCAGCATCAAGAGGTCGCCAAACTTGAGAAGGTTGAAGGGACCGGCATCTTCGTTGATGAGTTGGTCACAGATGCAGATATCGACAGGATGGAAGGCTGGTTGAGGTTTGCGAAACAACAAGCCGATCAACTAGAGCTACAAGCTGTTCATGATCGGCTTGAAAGGTTCTCGCAAAAGATCAGGATTCGTATCAGGCTTTACGACTTCCAAGCTGAGGTGCGGACCCTGAGAGAGACCATCGAATCCGGCATCAGCTTCAAATATTTCTACAAATACCCGCAGCGGAAAGCGGAAGTTTTGCTTCGTGCCAGCGGAGAATGGGCAGCCATCAACAAAGCTTTCCCCGCCGTAGAGGCAGAGGCCAAATGTGCCGCCGATCTCTATGCGCTCGATCACAACACGGGATCGGTTTTCCATTCGATGCGAGTGGCTGAGCATGGCCTTCGCGCGCTAGCAAAAGAGCGCCGGATTGTGATCGGCAAGAACAAGCCCGTCGAGTGGGCTACCTGGCAGGACATCATTCGGGCATTGGAGGCAGAGGCAAAAGTGATCGGCGGCAAAAAGGTCGGCCGCGCTAAGGATCGTGCGTTGGAATTTTACAGTGGCGCGATTGCCGATCTGAACGGGTTCAAAGACGAATACCGCAATTTGGTGATGCACGTTCGCGCTGAGTACGATGAGTTACAGGCGCTTCGCGCCTACCAGCGCGTTCATGCGTTCATGGAACGCCTCGCAAAGAAGCTAGACCACAAGCATCACCGCATAAAATGGGGCCTTCGCTAGGATGAATGCGTTTTCTTTGGTGGCACAATCTTCTCGAAGGCACGCTCAAATGCTTTCGCGCCTTTCGGTTCATCAATACCAAGATCGCGAGCGGTTTGCTGTAATTACGGGGACGCCTTAGCCATTGCTCATACCCCAACGATGAAGTCGAGCCGCACGCTTTGGTCATGAGAAAACCGTTGGTGCCCCTGGCCGGAATCGAACCAGCACTCCTTGCGGAACTCGATTTTGAGTCGAGCGCGTCTACCAGTTCCGCCACAGGGGCCCACGGGGCGCCGGTATGGAAACGGGCCCGCGGAACGCGGCGGACTATAGCCGCCCGGAACGCCGGGTCAACCGGGCCGCGGCGCCGGAAAAATGTCGCCGCCGGGCCGCCTCCGAGCACTGACCCATTCGTGAAGCCTGCCGTCTCCACATGGTCTCGACAGGCTGCGGCCCGCGCGTTACCACGCTGCCGACAGCGGAGCGCGCCCGTGACGATCCATCTCGCCACCCGAATGACCACCCCCCCGGGACTGCCGGACATGCAGCCCGACGCGACGGCGTGGTCGGCGGTGGTGCCCGCCACCGGCATTGCCGTGATCGGCGCCGCCACCATCGCCGGCGCCTGGTTCTTCCAGCTGGTGCTCGACATCCAGCCCTGTCCGCTCTGCCTCGAACAGCGCTACGCCTATTATCTCGCCATCCCGCTGGCGCTGCTGACCGCCGCGCTGGTGCGGGCCGGCGCGCCGCGGCCGCTGCTCGCGAGCCTGTTCGCGGTGCTGGCGCTGGCGCTCATCGCCAATGCCGGTCTCGGCACCTATCACGCCGGCATCGAATGGAGCTGGTGGAAGGGCCCGACCGACTGCACCGGCCCGATCAACGATCTCGGCAGCGCCGGCAGCCTGCTCGACCGGCTGCAGACCGTGAAGGTGATCCGCTGCGACGAGGTGCAGTGGCGTTTCCTCGGCCTGTCGCTGGCCGGATATAATGTGCTGATCTCGCTCTTGATGGCGGCGCTGGCGCTGGCCGGCCTGCGCGCCGTCGCGGTCACGCGGCGCGGCTGATCCGGCCGATCAGATGCCCGTGTCGGCGGGGCCGGGATCGGTCAGCAGCGCGGCGCATCGGGCCGTCAGCCGGCCGCGCTTGCCGGGGCTCGCAGGATCGAGAAAGATCAGGCTCTGGCCGAACACGAACGAATAGAACAGGAAGGCGCGCGCCCGCGCCTCCTCCGCCGGCAGGCCGCAGGCGCCGTAGAGCTGCGCCACGTTGCCGAGCCGCGCGGTGTCGACGGCCGCGACCGCGGCGGCGGCCGCCGCGTCGGTGCGGGCCCACTGCCGCACCGCGAGCTCGACCGCCATGGCCTCGGTGTTGACGCGCTCCGCGTAGAGCCGGATCAGCGATGTCAGCCGCTCGCGGGCGTCATCGCCGTCGTGCCGGGTCTGCTGCTCGATCGCGGCGATGCGGCCCGCCGCCCAGCTCTCGAGCAGCGCGTCGAGCAGGTGCCGGCGATCCCGGAAGCGGCGGTAGAAGCCGCCCTTGGTCACCCCCAGCCGGCCGGCCAGCACCTCGACCCGCACGCGGTCGACGCCGCCGGCCGCCAGTTCGGCCAGCGCCGCCTTGACCCAGACATCCCGACCGCTCTCGTTCATCCGCGTCCTTTCCGCTCCCTTTCGGCTTCCCTTGATACGGTACCGTATTGCCACTCTGGCGCAGTCTTGATACGGTGCCGTATCAACCCCCGACCGCAACCGAACGAACGGAGGAGCCATGGCCGCCGGCGGCATCCTGACCTACAAGGGAACGGTCTATCCGTGGCACTGCGATCACGTCGGTCACATGAACATCATGTGGTACGTCGGCAAGTTCGACGAGGCAAACTGGAATCTGTTCGCCCGCATCGGCCTGACGCCGAGCTACCTGCGTGACAACAAGCGCGGCATGGCCGCGGTGCAGCAGACCATCAGCTACAAGCGCGAACTGCTGGCCGGCGACATCGTCGAGATCGAGAGCCGGATCGTCGAGATCCGCGACAAGGTGGTGCGCTTCGTCCACGATATGCGCAACGCCGAGACCGGGGAGATCGCCGCCAGCTGCGAGATCACCGGGGTGCACATGGACCGCGCCAGCCGCAAGGCCTGCCCGTTCGACGACACGGTCCGCGCCAGCGCCCTCGCGCTGACGGGTTAGAGCGTTTTCCAGCGAAGTGGATACCGGTTCGCGTCAAGAAAACGCGTCAAAACAAGAATCTAGAGCCCCGTTTCGATTCAATCGAAACGGGGAAGGCTCTAGTCGTCGATTTCCTCATTGCCCCGCCCGAACAGGTGGACGATGCCGGGCGTCGCCATGGTGACGAAGATGAAGCGCGACAGATGGTGCGCGCCGACGAACACCGGATCGATATGCAGGGTCAGCGCCAGCGCCAGCATGGCGTCCATGGCGCCGGGCGCGAACGCCACGATGACGTCGCTGAGCCGGGCGTGGGTGCCGAGCGCGACCGCGGCGACGAACACCGCGGAAATCGCGATTGCCACCGCGAACGAGCCGAGCGCCGCCAGGATATGGCGCAGCACGGTGCGGCCCGAGATCTTGGCGAAGCGGGTCCCGATCAGGGTGCCGATGCCGATCAGCGCCGCCATGTAGACCGAGAGCGGCAGCCCGCCGGCGATCCAGCCGCTGCCGTGCAGCACGCCCGAGGCCAGCATCGCGCCGAGCATCCAGCCGGCGGGAACCCGCAGCCGGTGAAACAGCAGCGCCACCGCGGTCGCCGCCACCGCCAGGACGGCGAACTCCGGCAGCGTCGCCGCCGGCCCGCGCATGGCGAGGGTGGCATGGGGCATCAGCCCGATCGCGCTCAGCACCAGCGGCAGCGCCGCCGTCAGGATGATGACCCGCATGGTCTGCACCACGGCGATGCCCGCCACGTCGGCGTTGCGCTCGGTCGCCAGCATGATGATCTGCGACAGCGCGCCGGGGCTGCCGGCCAGGAACGCCGAGGCGCGATCCCAGCCATGGACGCGCTGCAGATACAGGCTGCTGCCGAAGGTGGCGCCGAAGGTGGCGAGCGCCAGCACCGCGATGGTCGCCGGATAGCTGGCGATGTTGCGCAGCATCTGCGGCGACACCACCGCGCCGAGCGAGACGCCGAGCGTCATCAGGATGACGTGGGACAGCGGCGGCGGCAGCGCCAGCGGCCGGCGCAGCACCATCGCGGCCGCCGCGACCATGATCATGGCGCCGGAAATCAGCCCGCCGGGCAATTCCGCCCACCAGAACAACAGGCCTCCGGCGGTGCCGAACGCCAGCGTCTCGATCAGGAGCAGAGCAGCGGAGCGGCTGGGCAGGAATCGGTTCGTCAATAACTATCCGGCAATGGTGCGGCGAGAGGGGCCAAGAGTGACTAAGAGCGAACAAGCGCGGCGAATGGACGTCTCGCGCGTCCGCGTCCCGACGTCCTTATGACAACGCCGGCCGGTCCGGGCAATCGCATGTCCGTGCATGGGCCACGGCGCCGGCCTCATGGCTGGCCCGCTGCGAGGCGGTACGGCAGGAAGGGACGGTCAATGCCGTCCCTTCCACGCGCCCGGCCGGTCGTCCGGTTGACCGGCGACCGAACTGCCTGCGAGTTACTTGATTAGTAACTTGGCTGGTTACTTGGCTAATTACTTGGGCTTGGCGTCGCGCTTGCACTCGGAGCGGAATTTCTTGCGCTCCTTGCCGTGCAGGCCCTTGGCGTCGGCTTCGTCCGAACACTTCTTCGATTCGGGGGTCTGTTCGGCCTTCGGCTTCGGCGCGGTGGTCTTCGCCGCCGGAGCGGCCTTCTCGGCGGGGGCAGGGGCGGCGGCCGGGGTCTGGGCGAAGGCGGCTCCGGTCAGAAACAGGGACGCGACGGCGAGCGCTGCGGCGCGGGATGCGAATGTCATGGCAGAACCTCTCGTTGAACGTCGACATCAGGTTGTCGACGGGGATGCGCACCTTCGTCGCGCGGTTCTGAACCGCCGGTGAACGCGGCGGCGAGGCGGCCGGATGAGGCGGAAATTTTCGCATCCCGCCCCGCCGCAAAACCGGTATCCCCCGTCGCGGAATCCGCGCTAGGATGATGCCGATCCAGCGGATCGTTTTTGCCAGGGAGATTTGCGATGAAAATTCATCAGAAGATAGTCGGTGCGGCGCTGTTGTCCGGCTTGCTGTGCGCCGCCGCGCTGCCCGCGCAGGCGCTGACCATGCAGGAGTGCAGCGCGAAATATAAGGCCGCCAAGGATGCCGGTACGCTCGGCGACCAGAAGTGGAACGACTTCCGCAAGAGCCAGTGCGCCGCCGA
>JARLJA010000166.1 GCA_031291445.1 Xanthobacteraceae bacterium
GGGCGCGGCAGCCACTGCGGCGTGCGGCGCCTCCGCGGCGGCGAGCTGGAAGGCGGCGGCGGGCTTGGCGCGCGGCAGCGGCACCGCCGCGTCAGTGCTCTCCGCCATGGCGAGCGTCGTCGACGGCTTGTTGGCAGGCGCGGCGGCCGGGGCAGGGGCCGCGGCGGGCGCGCCCTCGTCGTCGTCATCGGCGCCCTGCTTGCCCGCGAGCAGCGACGCCAGCAGGCCGGGCTTGCTGGCCGGGCCGCTCGCGTCGTCACCGCCCTTGCGGTGTTCGAGATCCGCCAGCGCCAGTTCGTATCCCGGCAGCGGATTGCCGTCAGAGGGGACGTGGACGGTGCGGCCGTTCGGGAATACGCGCACCAGCTGCTGGCGGGTCATGCGCGGCCAGTGGCGCACGTTGCCGGTGTCGAGATGCACGAACGGCGAGCCCGAGGTCGGATAGAAACCGACGCCGCCGCGCTGCAGCCGCAGCCCGGCGAAGCGGATCTCCTCCAGCGAAACGCCGGGGATGTAGAAGTCCATGGCGTGGCCGAGCATGTGCTGGCTGAACCGCGCGACGCCGCTGTGGGCGGAGCGGTGCCGCAGCATCGCGTTGGTGGCCGGCGACCGATAGGAGGAGATGATCTGGATCGGCTGCTTGCCGCCGACGTCGCGATAGACCTCCCACAGGATGTCGAACAGGTGACGGTCCATCACCGTCTCGTCCTGGGTGCGCCAGTCGCGCAGGTAGTGGTTGAGCTGCTTCAGCGCCTCGTCGTCGTAGCGGCCGTTGTGCTTGAAGGTTACGGTGAGGTCTTCGCCGGAATGGGTGTGGTGAAACGACAGCGTCCGCGTGTCGCCAGACGCCGAGGCATCGTGGACGCTGCGGCCGCCGGCCAGCAGAACGAGCGAGGCCAAGGCGACACTGGCGCAAAGTCGCGCACACGGCGCGCTGCTGCGAGCGAACTGGCTCAGCACGTCAAACGATCCCCACCAGACGACCCCGTCGTCGCTGTCCCGTTCTCCCGCATTGCGCGGTGAGAATGCGAGGCAGTGCTAGATCACTGAAGGTTAACCGGATCTTACTCCCCACCGATCAACCAACCGTGAAAATATGGTGATCAAGTATGGCAAAATCGAGCCTTCGGCGGCCCGCAACGTGCACCGATGGTTAATCAAACATCAAGGGCTCCGCCGCCCGGCGAAGCCCTTGATGTATCAGCTGAATTTTACGGCTGCGAAGCGCCTTGCTCAGCGCGTGTAGACCCGCCGCGGCCGGACCGGGGCGGGCGGGGTGGTCGACCCGCCGCCGAACAGCGCCTCGAAGAAGTTCGGGCCGCTGCTGAAGCTGCTGCCGCCGTTCATGGCCACGCCCTGCGGAAGCGTCGGGCGGGCACCGCCGCCGTAGCTCGGCTGCGAATGGGCGATCACGGTCTCGAGGTCCTTGCCTTCGCCACCATGCAGGATCGAGATCATCTGGCTGTCGCGGCCATAGACGTCCTTGCGGAATTCGAGCTTGCCGGCATCGTCGACGAACGCGGTCTGGTAGGTGATGTTGACCGGAATCGGCGTCGGGAACTTGAGGTCGATTTCGCTCGAGCCGTACATGCCGCGAATGCGCTCCGGCGTGTAGTGCTCGTTCGGCATCTCGATGTTCAGGAGCGTCGCGGCGTACTGGTCGGGATACTGCACCCGCATGCAGCCGTGGCTGAAGGCCCGGTCTTCCTTGGCGAACAGGTGCTTGTCCGGCGTGTCGTGCTGGTAGACCAGGAACTTGTTCGGGAAGTTGAAGCGGATCCGGCCGAGCGCATTGCCATCGCCCGGCGGCTGCGAGATGTGGATGCCGTCCGGACCCTGCTCGAGCTTGAGCCCCATGCGCTGCAGCACGGTGGGATCCTGCTGCAATGCCGGCAGATACTCGTTGTAGATGATCGACGGCGGCACGTTCCAGGTCGGGTTGACGGTGATGAACTTCATCGTCTCCGACAACAGCGGCGTGGCGTGGATGCCCGGCTTGCCGGTGACCACGCGCGTGGTCCAGACTTGGGCGCCGTTCTGCATCACCTTCAGCGTGTAGTCCGGAATGTTGAGGATCACATAGGCGTCGCCGATCGCCGGCGCGCCGAGGTCTCGCGGCAGCCAGCGCCAGCGCTCCATGTTGACGCGGACGATGTCGACCTGGCGGTCCTTGCGCGGGCTGTTCAGCGCCCGCACGGTGGCGGGGTCGAGCGCGCCGGTGGCGCGCAGGTCGTTGTTGTCCTGGAACTTGCGCACCGCCTCCGCCAGCTTCTCGTCGTAGTGGCGGTCGTCGGCGACTTCCGGCAGGCCGAGCCGCGCCCGCAACTGCGGCACCCGCGGATCTTCCATGACGACCGCGGCCTGCTTCTTGCGCGCGGGGACGAATTTGAGCACCGCGCCGTCGTCGATCGGCGTCGTGGTGCCCTCGGTCTTGCCGCGCAGTTCGGCGAGCTTGGCCTTGAGCGCCAGGTAGCCCTTGTGGGGCGGATTGTAGGAATCGAGCGCCGCGGCCACGTCCTTGGCGGAGGCGATGTTGGCGATCACCTCGGCGGGATCGGTGGGGTGCTCGGGATACTGGATGTCGCCCGACACGTGCGACCAATGCATCCGGCCGCTCTGGGCGTGCCGCGCATAGTCGAGCATGCTCGCCATCAGCTTCAATTCCGCCTCGGCCTGGGCCTCCGGCGTGGTCGCAGCGGCGAAGTCGGGCGTCGGATAGTCGGCCGGGTCGAGGCCGTCGCCGGTGGCGTCCTTCAGCCGCGCGATCGCGGCCTTGGCGCGGACATTGGCGACGCCGCCTTCGGTCAACAGCGGCGCGTAGTCGCGGCCCTTGTAGAACGCTTCCACGGCGGCGCGCTCGGCCTTGCGATCGAACAGCCGGGTCAGGCGGGTGCCGATCATGTCCTTCAGCTTGTCAGCCACCGGCTGGTCGGCGGCCGGAACGGTCGATGCGGCCTGCACCGGCGCGGGAGCGGCTTCCTTGGCCGCCTCGGCGGGCTTCGCCGCGTCCGGGGCCTTGGTCTCGGTCTTGGCCTCGACAGGCGCGGCATCCTTGGCGTCCGGAGCCTTGGTCTCGGTGTCCGCCTTGGCATCCGAAGCCTTCACGTCGGGCGCCTTCACGTCGGGCGTCTTGACGTCGGGCGTCGTGGCCGCGGTCGTGTCCCGCTTGATGTCGGCGGCGGTCGGCGGCGGAACGTTGGCCGGCTCGGGGACCGGCACGGCGGCGTCGATGGCGAGGTCGGCGGCGCTCTTGGGCGGTCCCGACTGGGCCAGGGCGGCGCCCGACGCTGCCACGAGAAAGCTCGCCGCGACCACCATCAGCGCACGATCAATCCCACCAAGGCCCTTCAACCGGTCGCGCATCCTTGCACCCCTTAAGCTGCCGCAGCTGCCGCGTCCCATCCCGGAACCGCGCTTGCGCGTCTCTAACCATCTGCAAAAGCGCCGGATTTTTCGGAGCTTCTGGCGTCGCACCAGGCGACTTCAGGCATATATAACCACCTGCCTCGCCGCTAGTGCGACAGGCCGAACTCACGACAAACTGACTTCAATCCCGTCAGGCATGCAACGCCCAGCCCGCTCGGGCGGGGCGCTTTTCCTTGGTCTGTCACCGCGCTGCAACGGTTCATCATTTCGACCGTCATATTCTGCGAACGGCTCCGATTCGGCCACCATCTCGGACGCCGCCGCGCCGGGCGTTCCACCGGTGCCCTATGCGTTCTCGCCGGGCGCCTCGCCGGCTCCCGCCGCCGCGCCGGTATCCTCCAGCTTGCGATACAGCGTCGAGCGCCCGATCTTGAGCCGTCGCGCGACCTCCGACATCTGCCCGCGATAGTAGGAGATGGCGAAACGAATGATCTCGGCCTCCAGTTCCTCCAGTGGCCGCACCTCGCCCAGCGCCGAGAGCATGGAAAGCGTCCCGGCGGCGGGCAGCGGCGGCGCGATCGGAATGTCCGCGCCGGCGACCACGGCGGGTTGTCGTGGCGCCGGCGGCGCGACGGTGAGCGCGGCGACCGGTGCTTCGCTCGCCACCGGCGGCGCGGCCGCGAGCGCCTGGGTCGCGACCTGGGGAAAATCCGCGATGCCGAGCACGTCGCCATCGCTCATCACCACGGCGCGGTAGACCGTGTTCTCGAGCTGGCGGACGTTGCCGGGCCAGTCGGCCTGGGTCAGCAGCGCCATCGCGGCGCCGTCGATGCCGGTGACGTGGCGGTGTTCCTCGGCGCAGAACCGCGCCACGAAATGGCGCAGCAGCTGCGGAATGTCCTCGCGCCGGGCGCGCAGCGGCGGCACCGTCAGCGGCAGAACGTGGAGCCGGTAGAACAGGTCCTCGCGGAAGTGGCCGGCCTTGACGTGATCGAGCAGCCGCCGGTTGGTCGCCGAAATGATCCGCACGTCGACCTTCACCGGCCGCCGGCCGCCGACCGCCTCGACCTCGCCTTCCTGCAGCGCGCGCAAGAGCTTGACCTGGGCCGACAGCGGCAGCTCGCTGACCTCGTCGAGGAACAGCGTGCCGCCGGAGGCCTCGACGAATTTTCCGGTGTGCTTCTCGGTGGCGCCGGTGAACGCGCCCTTCTCGTGGCCGAACAGGATCGATTCCACCAGGTTGTCGGGGATGGCGCCGCAATTGACCGCGACGAAGGGCTTGCTGCTGCGCTCGCTCGAGCCGTGAATGGCGCGCGCGATCAATTCCTTGCCGACGCCCGATTCGCCCTCGACCAGCACCGGAATGGCGGAGGCGGCGGCCTTTTTCGCCGTCCGCAGCACGCCGTCCATGGCGTTGGATCGGGTGATGATGTCCCTGAAGGTCAGCTTGCCTTCGCGGGCGTGCTTGAGGCGCTGCAGTTCGCCCTTCAGCGCGCTGGCGTTCAGCGCGTTGCGCAGCGACACCTGCAGCCGCTCGGCGCCGACCGGCTTGACCACGAAATCCTGCGCGCCGGCGCGCATCGCCGACACCACGTTGTCGATGCCGCCATGGGCGGTCTGCACGATCACCGGGACCTGGATCGCGTTCTCGCGCAGCTTGTCGAGCACGCCCATGCCGTCGAGGCCGGGCATCACCAGATCGAGCACCACCGCGTCGATGCTCGGCGCATCGGGAGAGGTCAAGAGCGCCAGCGCCGCATCGCCACTGTCGACCACGATCGGCTCGTAGCCGAACCGCTGCACCATGTTTTCCACCAGCCGCCGCTGCACGGCGTCGTCGTCCGCGATGAGGATACGCGTAGGCATTTCAACACCAACTCCTGTCCCGAATTGGGGCAATGTCGCGACAGAACGTTAAGAGGCTGTTAAGCGCCGCGGGGCCGCGCGAAATCCGGCATTGGCGGGCTCGCGCCGCGATCTCGCCCGCCGGTTGCCGCGCGGCGATTCGGTCCCGCCTGCTGCGATTTGCCGCTTCGGTCGTCCAGGCCATCACTTTGTCGCGGGCTGCGGTTGATTGGACACACCGCCGGCGCATAGATTCGCCTAAGGTGTGCGCCGCAGCGTCGCCGCGCCGCGCGACGTCCCCCGATCATCCGCCCTTCAGGTCGCCTCCCATGCCAGCCAGATCAGCCGCCCGCCCGTCCACCAAAGCCCGCGTCAAGCCCGCCGCCGCCCGCAAGGCCGCGGCCAGGAACGCGGTCGCCAAGCCGGCCGCCAAGACGGCCAGCAAGGCCGCGGCGCGCGCCCCTGCCGCGAAGCTGCCGGAGTGGAATCTGGCCGATCTCTATGCCGCGATCGACGCGCCCGAGATCGCGGCCGACCTCGAGCGGCTGGACAGCGACTGCGGGGCGTTCGAGACCGCCTACAAGGGCAAGCTCGCCGAAGGCGTGGCGGCCGCCGGCGGCGGCGCCTGGCTCGCCGAGGCGGTCAGGCGCTACGAGGCGATCGACGATCTCGCCGGCCGGCTGATCTCCTTCGCCGGTCTGGTCCATGCCGGCAACATGGTCGATCCGGCGATCTCGAAATTCTACGGCGACGTCTCCGAGCGCATCACCGCGGCCTCGACCCATCTGCTGTTCTTCACGCTGGAGCTCAACCGCATCGACGACGCGGTGATCGACCGGGCGATGGACGATCCGGCGCTGAACCACTACCGGCCGTGGATCGAGGACAGCCGCAAGGACCGGCCGTATCAGCTCGACGATCGCACCGAGCGCCTGTTTCACGAGAAGTCGGTGACCGGCTATGCCGCCTGGAACCGGCTGTTCGACCAGACCGTGTCGTCGCTGCGCTTCAAGGTAGGCGGCCGCGAGCTCGCGATCGAGCCGACGCTGAACCTGCTGCAGGACCGCGACGGCGTCCGCCGCAAGGCCGCGGCGGAGGCGCTGGCCAGGACCTTCAAGGCCAACGAGCGCAGCTTCGCGCTGATCACCAACACGCTGGCCAAGGACAAGGAGATCTCGGACCGCTGGCGCGGCTTCGCCGACATCGCCGACAGCCGGCACCTGTCGAACCGCGTCGAGCGCGAGGTGGTCGACGCGCTGGTGTCCTCGGTGCGCGCCGCCTATCCGCGGATTTCACACCGCTATTACGCGCTCAAGGCGGCCTGGCTGAAGAAGAAGCGGCTTCCGCACTGGGATCGCAACGCGCCGCTGCCGTTCGCGCCGACCGGATCGATCGCCTGGCCGGACGCCCGGGCCATCGTGCTCGGCGCCTATGGCGCGTTCTCGCCGCAGATGGCCAGCATCGCGGAGCGGTTCTTCACCGACCGCTGGATCGACGCGCCGGTCCGCCCGGGCAAGGCGCCGGGCGCGTTCTCGCATCCCACCACGCCGTCGGCCCACCCTTATGTCCTGCTCAACTACCAGGGCAAGCCGCGCGACGTCATGGTGCTGGCCCACGAACTCGGCCACGGCGTGCACCAGGTGCTCGCGGCGGGCAACGGCGCGCTGATGGCGCCGACGCCGCTGACGCTGGCCGAGACCGCCAGCGTGTTCGGCGAGATGCTGACCTTCAAGCGGCTGCTCGAGCAGGCCCGCACCGCGAGGCAGCGCCGGGCGCTGCTCGCCGGCAAGGTCGAGGACATGATCAACACGGTGGTGCGGCAGATCGCCTTCTACTCGTTCGAGCGCGCCGTCCACACCGAGCGGCGCAGCGGCGAACTGACGGCGGAACGGATCGGCGAGCTGTGGCTCTCGGTCCAGGGCGAAAGCCTCGGCTCGGCGATCGAGATCAAGCCGGGCTACGAGACGTTCTGGATGTACATCCCGCATTTCATCCATTCGCCGTTCTACGTCTACGCCTACGCCTTCGGCGACTGCCTGGTGAACTCGCTCTACGCGGTCTACGAATCCGCCGCGGAGGGCTTCGCCGAACGCTACCTCGCGATGCTGGCGGCCGGCGGCACCAAGCATTATTCCGAACTGCTCAAGCCGTTCGGCCTCGACGCCCGCACGCCGACGTTCTGGAACGGCGGGCTCGCGGTGATCGAGCGCATGATCTCCGAGCTCGAAGCGATGGAATAGCCGCGGGCGGGGGCGGGCGCCGCGTTCCGGCGGCTCCGGCCCGCGGCCCCCCGGGGATTTTCCCACAGCGCACGCCGCCGTGCCGATCCGGCGGCGTCCGCGGCCGTGATCACGGCCCGCGGACGTTGCCCTGATGGCGCAATTGGGCTAATTGCGAAGACAGATTTCGAGTTTGGGCGGAGGCGATCGATGGCAAGTCACGGCGAAGTTTCCTACACCACGGCGGACGGCAACGACTATGCCGCCCATGAGGCCACCTACCGGGGCTTCTTGAAACTCGCGACCTGGGGCACGGTCGCGGTCGTCGTGCTCGTCATCCTGATGGCGATATTCCTCACCTAAATCTCCGCAAGCCACGCGCAGCACGGCCAAGTTCGAGCGCGCGAGCCGCCGGCGGCGGTATTTTGCCGGGGGAAATCAGGAGGGGTCATGAAGATCGCGGTCGTGAAAGAGATCGACGGATCGGAACCGCGCGTCGCCGCGGTGCCGGAAACGGTCAAGAAGTTCAAGGCGCTGGGTGCCGAGGTGGCGGTCGAGCCGGGCGCCGGCGTCAAGTCGGGCGTGCCGGACGCCGACTACGAGGCCGCCGGCGCGACGCTCTCGGCCGACGCGGTCAAGGACGCCGACGTGGTGCTGAAGGTGCGCCGTCCGGAGCCCTCCGAGCTTGCGCGCTACAAGAAGGGCGCGCTGGTCACCGCCATCATGGATCCCTACGGCAACGACGCCGCGCTCAAGGCCATGGCGGATGCCGGCATCGTCGCCTTCGCCATGGAGCTGATGCCGCGCATCACCCGCGCCCAGGTCATGGACGTGCTGTCGTCGCAGGCCAACCTCGCCGGATACCGCGCGGTGATCGAGGCCGCCGAGGCCTTCGGGCGCGCCTTCCCGATGATGATGACGGCCGCCGGCACGGTGCCTGCGGCCAAGGTGTTCGTGATGGGCGTCGGCGTCGCCGGCCTGCAGGCGATCGCTACCGCGCGCCGGCTCGGGGCCATCGTTACCGCGACCGATGTGCGGCCGGCGGTGAAGGAGCAGGTCGAATCGCTCGGCGCCAAATTCATCGCGGTCGAGGACGAGGAGTTCAAGCAGGCCGAGACCGCCGGCGGCTACGCCAAGGAAATGTCCAAGGAATACCAGGCCAAGCAGGCCCAGCTGACCGCCGACCACATCAAGAAGCAGGACGTGGTGATCACCACCGCGCTGATTCCCGGCCGTCCGGCGCCGCGGCTGGTCTCCGCCGAGATGGTGCGCTCGATGAAGCCCGGCTCGGTGCTGGTCGATCTCGCGGTCGAGCGCGGCGGCAATGTCGAGGGCGCCCGCCCCGGCGAGGTCGCCGAGGTCGACGGCGTCAAGATCGTCGGCTTCACCAACGTCGCCGGCCGCGTCGCGGCCTCGGCATCGGCTCTCTACGCCCGCAACCTGTTCGCCTTCGTCGAGACCCTGATCGACAAGCCGTCCAAGGCGCTCGCCGTGAAGTGGGACGACGACCTGGTCAAGGCCACGGCGCTGACCCGCGATGGCGCGGTGATCCATCCGAATTTCCAGCCCAAGACCGCATAAGGAGAGCCGCCATGGAGCATGTCGTGCAGGCCGTCGATCCCTTTGTGTTCCGGCTGTCGATCTTCGTCCTCGCCGTGTTCGTCGGCTATTTCGTGGTGTGGTCGGTGACGCCGGCGCTGCACACGCCGCTGATGTCGGTGACCAACGCGATCTCGTCCGTGATCGTGGTCGGCGCGCTGCTGGCGGTGGGGGTGGCGCTGGTCGGCGACGCCGGCGCGTCGCTGTGGGCGCGCGGCTTCGGCTTCGTGGCGCTGGTGTTCGCGTCGATCAACATCTTCGGTGGCTTCCTGGTCACGCAGCGCATGCTCGCGATGTACAAGAAAAAGCAGAAGTGAGCGGGGGACCGAGATGAACGTCAACCTATCCGCGCTGCTCTACCTCGTCGCCGGCGTCCTGTTCATCCTGTCGCTGCGCGGGCTGTCGAGCCCGGCGACCAGCCGGCAGGGCAACTTCCTCGGCATGACCGGCATGGCGATCGCCATCGTCACCACGCTGGCGGCGCATCCGCCGGCCGACGGCCTCGCCTGGGGGCTGGTGGTCCTCGGCATCGCCATCGGCGGCGGCATCGGCGCGGTGATCGCGCGCCGGGTGCCGATGACCTCGATGCCCGAACTGGTGGCGGCGTTCCACTCGCTGGTCGGCATGGCCGCGGTGCTGGTGGCGGCGGCGGCGTTCTACGCGCCGGTCGCCTTCGACATCGGCACCCGCGGCAACATCCACGGCTCCAGCCTGGTCGAGATGTCGCTCGGCGTCGCCATCGGCGCGCTGACCTTCACCGGCTCGGTGATCGCGTTCCTGAAGCTGTCGGGCCGCATGAGCGGCAAGCCGATCATCCTGCCGGCGCGCCACGTCATCAACATCGTGCTCGGCCTGGCCCTGATCTTCTTCATCTTCGAGCTGGTGTCGTCGCAGGGCCAGGTCAGCTTCTGGCTGATCACCATCCTCGCGCTGGTGCTCGGCGCGCTCCTGATCATCCCGATCGGCGGCGCCGACATGCCGGTTGTGATCTCGATGCTGAACTCCTATTCGGGCTGGGCCGCGGCCGGCATCGGCTTCACGCTCGGCAATTCGGCGCTGATCATCACCGGCGCGCTGGTCGGTTCCTCGGGCGCGATCCTGTCCTACATCATGTGCCACGCCATGAACCGCTCGTTCATCTCGGTGATCCTCGGCGGGTTCGGCGGCGAGACCGCCGCGGCCGCCGCCGGCGGCGGCGAGGCCAAGCCGGTCAAGCTGGGATCGGCGGAGGACGCCGCCTTCATCATGAAGAACGCCCAGAAGGTGATCATCGTGCCGGGCTACGGCATGGCGGTGGCCCAGGCCCAGCACGCGCTGCGCGAGATGGCCGACAACCTCAAGAAGGAGGGCGTCGAGGTGAAGTACGCGATTCACCCGGTCGCCGGCCGCATGCCGGGCCACATGAACGTGCTGCTCGCCGAAGCCAACGTGCCCTATGACGAGGTGTTCGAGCTCGAGGACATCAATTCCGAATTCGCCCAGGCCGACATCGCCTTCGTGATCGGCGCCAACGACGTCACCAATCCGGCAGCGGAAGACGACCCGACCTCGCCGATCTACGGCATGCCGGTGCTGCAGGTCTGGAAGGCCGGCACCGTGATGTTCATCAAGCGCTCGCTGGCCTCGGGCTATGCCGGCATCGACAACCCGCTGTTCTATCGCGACAACACCATGATGCTGCTCGGCGACGCCAAGAAGGTGACCGAGAGCATCGTCAAGGCGATGTAGCGGCCGAACGTGACGCGCGGGTGGCCCGGCACCTGGACCATTCGGGACGCGCGGTCATCGTCGGAGAACCGGTCTGCGGCCGCGGGGCCGCAGGGGTGAGGAGGCTGGCGTGAGCGCACACGGGCCGATGCCGGCATCGTCGTGGATCTATCCCGTACTGGCGATCCTGTTTTTCGCCGCGGCGACGGGGCTGGGCCTGTCCTATCAGGGCGGCGCGGCGGGGCTGGCCTTCGCCGCCGTGCTGCTGGTGATCCTGTTCGGCACCGTGTTCGCCGCCGTGCACCACGCCGAGGTCATCGCCGAGCGGATCGGCGAGCCGTTCGGCACCCTGCTGCTGACCCTGTCGGTGACCGTCATCGAGGTGGCGCTGATCGAAACCCTGATGCTGGGCGACAACCCGAATCCGGCGCTGGCGCGCGACACCGTGTTCGCGGTGGTCATGATCGTCTGCAACGGCCTGGTCGGGGTCTGCATGCTGGCCGGCGGCCTGCGGTTCCACGAGCAGGAGTTTCGCGTCTCCGGCGCCAGCCTCTATCTCAGCGTCCTGGTGGTGCTCGCGACCATCACGCTGGTGCTGCCGAACTACACCAAGACCATGCCCGGGCCGCTCTATTCCGAGGTACAACTCGCCTTCGTCAGCGTCGTCACCATCGTGCTCTACGGCGTGTTCCTCTACACCCAGACCGTCCGGCATCGCGACTACTTCATCGCCGGCCCCCGTGATGACGGCGCGGGCGCCGCGCCGGCCCCGAACCGGCTCCTGCTTCTCAGTATCGTCCTGCTGCCGGCCTCGCTGCTCGCCGTGGTGCTGCTGGCGAAGAAATTCTCCACCGTGGTCGAAGCCGGTGCGGCCTTGATCGGCGCCCCGCCGGCCTTTGCCGGCCTCGTGGTCGCACTGCTGATCCTGCTGCCCGAGAGCGTCGCGGCGATCGCGGCGGCGCGGGCCAACGACCTGCAGAAGAGCATCAACCTGGCGTTGGGGTCGTCGCTGGCGACGATCGGCCTGACCGTGCCCGCGGTCGCCGTCGTCACCGTCGCCCTGCACAAGCCGCTGGTGCTGGGGCTGGGATCCCAGGAGACGGTGCTGCTGGCGCTGACCGTCCTGGTCAGCATGCTGACCTTCGGGACCGGCCGGACCAACGTGCTGTTTGGGCTCGTGCACACGCTGGTGTTCGCGGTATATGTGTTCCTGGTATTCGCGCCGTAACAATTCAAAAGTAGCGTCCGGGACCTGAGCTTCGGGAATCGCGCCGTTGCGGGCTCCTTGACGGCTCGATCGCCCTCAATCGGCCCAAAAGATCCCGCATGGAGCGGGGGCGCGGGCGCTAGGTGGCTGATGCTGAAATACTTCTCGAAATTCTTTCTGGAGATCCTGCCGTCGGTGGTGGCGACAGTGGTCGGCGCCTATATCGTCAACCACTACATCAATCCGCCCAGGACCATTCCGGCCGACGCCCCCCGCGCCGCCGCGATCTCGCGCACCGATCCGCTGCCGGCTTCCCCCGCTGTCCCGGGCGGCGCGACCGTGACCACCAAGGCCGACCCGGCGCCGGCGCGCGATACCCGGCCCGAAACCGCCAAGACCGATTCGAAGCCGGATCCAAAGCCGAAGGCCGTGGCCAAGGCGGCCGCCGAACCCGCCAAGGAAACCATCAAGGAAACCGCCAAGGCTGACCCGGCGAAGGCCGATACCGAGGGTCGCCGTTTCGTCATCCGTGACAAGGCGCCCGACAAGCCGGTGCAGCCGGCGCCGGCCGAAACCGCCACGACCTTGGTTCCGGCCGCAGCGCCGGCGGCCGAGGATCATCCGGATGCCGCGGAGCTGGCGCGCGCCGCGCTGGAGCGGCTGCGGGCGGCCGAGCCCGTGCGTCCGGCGGAGCCATCCGGGCCCGCCGTGGCGGCGCGCGAGGCGGCGGCTGCTCACGTCAAATTTGTTTAACCCCTACCCCCCCCCCTTACCCCGGTGGATTAGCACCCCGCACTAACCCCC
>JARLJA010000167.1 GCA_031291445.1 Xanthobacteraceae bacterium
AGTTCTGGGCGAACTGGTAGTCGGCGCCGACCTGGACGCCGCCGAGGAAGCGGCCGTTGCTGCCGGAGAGCGAGCTGTCGCCCTCGAAGGCGCCACCGACGTGACCGCCGATATAGAAACCGGTCCAGTTGTAGATCGGGGTCGGCACATAGGCCGGCGCCGGAGCCTTGGTGTAGGTCCGCGGCTGCAGGTCGGCCGCGAAGGCCGACGCCGTTCCCAGCGCAACCAGCGCCACCGAACCCAGCAAAATCTTCTTCATTGTCTTCTCCACTCATCCCGGCACGCAACAACAGCAGCGCGCCCCAAGGGCCGTGGTCATACAGGGCTCGCGTTAAAAAAGCTGTGCCGCGGGGGCAACAGATGAACGGTTCCTCATGGTTTTCACGCGATTGTTAACATCTTGAAAAAGCCACGAAAAATCCAAATTTGAGGGAGCCGTTCAAGGTTTCGGTGGAACCCGAACCGGACGGGGTTACGGCGCACCAAATTGCACGCGAATTCGCGCCTTTGGCCCGCCTCCTGCCGCAGCCGCGCGGCGCCGATCGCCGTCGTGGCGGCCATCGGGCGCGCTCCATGCGCCAAGCGGAATGGACGAGTGCCGGCCTCGCTCGGGAACGTCAGCCCTTCAGGGCCGCGACCAGCCGCTCGGCATGATCCTGCAGCACCTCCGGTGCCACCTTGTTGCTCATGGGGGGCAGCAGCGCGACGCCGGTCATGCGCGGCATCACGTGGACGTGGAGATGAAACACCATCTGGCCGCCGGCGTGTTCGTTGAACTGCTGGATGGTGAGGCCGTCGGCGCTGAACGCGATGCGCGCGGCGGCCGCGATCTTGTGCACCGTCCGGGAGACGTGAAGGTAGTCCTCGATGGCAATATCGAGCAGGTTGCGGGCCGGCGCCTTGGGGATCACCAGCGTGTGGCCGGGGCATCGCGGCATGATGTCGAGGAACGAGAACGTGTGGTCGTCCTCATAGACCTTGTAGCTGGGGACTTCGCCGCGCAGGATCTTGGCGAAGATGTTGTTGGGATCGTAGGCCGTCATTGCACCCTCTCGCGTGTCGCGCCCGCCGGCGGTGGGCGCACTGTCGCCACCGCGCCGGGAGCGGTCAAGCCGTTCAATCGGTGTCCGGCTCGACCTTGCGGAAGGGGCCGGCGTCGGTCAGCTCGCGCACTGCCTCGGCGACGTAGGCGCGTTCCTGCTCGAGATAGTCGCGCACCGCGCGGCGCAGCCCCGGATCGGCGATGTGGTGCGCCGAATAGGTGGTTTGCGGCAGATAACCGCGGGCGACCTTGTGCTCGCCCTGCGCGCCGGCCTCGACGCGCGACAATCCGCGGGCGATCGCAAAGTCGATCGCCTGATAGTAGCAGACCTCGAAATGCAGGAACGGGTGATGCTCGATGGCGCCCCAGTTGCGCCCGAACAGCGTGTCCGAGCCGATGAAGTTGATCGCGCCGGCGATCCAGCGTCCGGCGCGCCGCGCCATCACCAGCAGCACCCGGTCGGCCATGGTCTCGCCGATCAGGCGGTAGAACTGCCGGTTGAGATAGGGGCGGCCCCACTTGCGCGAGCCCGTTTCCATGTAGAACTCGAAATACGCGTCCCAGGCTTCCTCGGTGATGTCGTCGCCGGTGAGCAGGTGGATCGAGATGCCGTTGGCGACCGCGTCGCGCCGCTCGCGGCGGATCGACTTGCGGTGGCGCGAGGCGAGGCTGCCGAGAAAATCCTCGAAGCTGGCATAGCCCGGGTTGTGCCAGTGGAACTGCTGGTCGTTTCGCTGCAGGAAGCCGTGTTCGGCAAGTCCCGAGCATTCGGCCTCGCTGGCGAAAGTGACGTGCACCGACGACGCCTTGGTGGTGTCGCACAGCGCGATCAGGCCCTGGGCCAGGATGGCGCGCGTCGCCGCCGGGTCGGCATCGCGATGCACCAGCAGACGCGGTCCGGACGCCGGCGTGAACGGCACGGTGGCCTGCAGCTTCGGGTAATAGCGGCCGCCGGCGCGCTCGAAGGCATCGGCCCAGCCGTGGTCGAAGACATACTCGCCCTGCGAATGCGACTTGAGATAACAGGGCACGATGCCGGCGAGCTTGCCGCCGACCCGCGCTACCAGGTGGCGGGGCGCCCAGCCGGTGCGGGCGCTGGCCGAGCCCGATGCTTCCAGCGCCGCGAAGAAGGCATGGGAGACGAACGGATTGCAGGTGCCCGGGATGGGATTGGCGCAGGCATCCCATTCATCCTGCGGGATCTGGGCGACCGAGGGGACGGCCTGGAGCGAAATCTCGGGATCAGCCATTCAGTCCGGACGGGTTGCGGTGACGATGGAGGCGACGGGTCTTGTCCAATAGATCGTCCTTCCGGGCCGTTTTTTCAACCGCATCAGTGTCTCGACCGGCCACTACGGCACAAAACCCTCGAAGATCATCTGGTCGGCCCATTGCGCGGCGCGCGCGCGCTGCTCCGACGTTCGCACCGTCCAGGTCAGCAGCGCGCAGCCGAACAGGTGGCGCGCCAGCCACGGCGCGGGCGAGGGCAATTGCTCGATCCAGTAGGCGACGAAATGCGGCCGGGTCCACAGGCCGTGGCGAAGATGAAGCATGCCGCGCCGCTGCGCCTCCGGCAGCGCCACCCACTCGCCGTCGTCGTAACTGCGCTGCGCGACGATGCCGCGCGGCCGCTCCGGCAGCAGCTCGCGCAGCGCCAGCACCTGGTCGGGATCGAACGACATCGCTGCCGCCGGGCCGTCATAGGCCGCCAGCACCTGCGCCATCCGCGCCACCAGCCTGCGGTCGCCGGAAAACTGGCTTTTCACCTCGAGCACCAGCGGCACCCGGCCGGCGACCAGCGCGCACAGATCGCTGAGCGTCATCAGGCGGTCGGCGGTGTCGCGGAACGCGACGTTGCGCAGCTGGATGGCGGTCAGGTCGATCAGCCGGCCGCGCCCCTGGGTAAGGCGCCCGAGTTCGTCGTCGTGATGGACCATGGCCTCGCCGTCGGCCGAGAGCTGCAGGTCGACCTCGATGCCGAAGCCCGCGGCGGCGGCGGCCGCAGCCGCGCTCGCGGTGTTCTCGATGATGCCGCGGGCGCGGTCGTGCAGCCCGCGATGCGCGATCGGGCGGGCCGTCAGCCAGGCAGGTGCGCGCATCCGAAAAATTCCGGATCAGGCCACTTCGAAGATCGCCTCGACCTCGACGGCGGCGTCGGCCGGGAGCACGGCGACCCCGATCGTGGAGCGGGCGTGACGCCCCTTGTCGCCGAACGCCGCCACCATCAGGTCGGAGGCGCCGTTGAGCACCTTCGGGCCGTCGAGGAAGTCCGGCGCCGAGTTGACGAAGCCGCCCAGCCGCACCACCCGCGTGACCTTGTCGAGGTCGCCGAGCGCCGCCTTGGCCTGGGCCAGCAGGTTGATGGCGCAGGCCCGCGCGGCAGCCTGGCCCTGTTCGATCGACACGCCGGCGCCGAGCTTGCCCTTGGCGACCAGCTTGCCGGCGGCGTCGAAGCAGACCTGCCCGGAGTCCACCAGCAGGTTGCCGGTTCGCACGGTGCCGACGTAGTTCGCGACCGGCGCCGCGGGCGCGTGGAGGGTGATGCCGAGGTCAGCGAGCCTCTGTTCTACGGTACCGGCCATGGCGATGTCCTGTCGTTGTCCGACGCGGCGGTCGAATGGCGAAGCTCGCGTCGCGGTGGGCGGAAAGAGCGGGAAAACGGCTCACCTTCGAGGCCGACCGGACCGGGCCGAGCTTCGCGGTGATCCAGCGGAGCGCGCCCGGTCGGGCGGACTCCCTGCACGCGCCATATTTCGCCCATCAATCGACGGCATGCAAGCCGGGAACAGGTCTGTTAACATGGGCCCGTCGTCCGGGTTTGGGTGCGTCTTGTGCCCCGGGCCCCGACAAGCGAAATCCGAATCAGTCGGAAGCAAGGAGTTTCTATGCGTCGTTTGCCGCGAAGTGCCCGGTTCCCCATCGCGATGAGCATGGCCGCGGCGGCCGCCATGGCGATTGGAGCAGTCGTTCCGGGACGTGCTGCGCCGGCGGCGACGGTGCCGTTCCTCGCCCATCAGGCGGTCTACGATCTCTCGTTGAAGAAGGCGCGCGGCAACGCCACCGTGAACAGTGCGCGCGGTCGGATCCTGTACACGTTCTCGGGCAGCGTTTGTGAGGGCTACACCACCGACTTCCGCCAGATCTCCGAACTTCAGAGCGGGGAGAACAAGACCACGGTGAGCGATCTGCGCTCGACCAGCTGGGAGGATGCCGACGGCAAGACCTACCGGTTCAAGATCGAGACCCAGATGAACGACAACGCGTCGTCGGCGGTTGACGGCATCGCCGAGCGTAGCGGCAATACCGTAACCGTGAAACTGAAACAGCCCAAGCAGAAGACCTTCACGCTCGATCCGGCGACCGTGTTTCCGACCGAGCAGGTGAGGCGCATCATCGAGGCCGCCAAGGCGGGCAAGTCGGTGCTCGAGCTCGTCGTGTACGACGGGTCGGACGACGGCGAGCGGCTCTACAACACGCTGACCGTGATCGGCCAGCCGATCCCGGGGGATCGCGCACCGTCGGAGCCCGATGCCGCCACGTCCAGCGACACCCTCAAGAGCCTGACGCGGTGGCCGGTGACGGTGAGCTATTTCGACCGCTCGGCGAAAACCGACGGCGGCGAACAGACGCCGACTTATGCGATGTCCTTCGAGCTCTACGAGAATGGCGTCTCGCGGTCGCTCGTCCTTGATTACAATGATTTTGTCATCGCCGGCGGGATGAACAAATTCGACGTCAAGGACACCAAGCCCTGCAAATAGCGCGGTGATCGCCGTCCGCGCTACGCGCGGCGGGCGCTTGCGTCACTCACCCTTGGCTGAACTGCCGAAGGCGATGCCGCGGATCACGGCGGCGTCACCGAATTTCTTCCGCAGGTCGTCGATGGCGCGCTCGGCATGGGCGCTGCGGCGGTCGATCAGGTCGGTGTCGTCGCTGGCCTCGGCGGCCGGTCGCAGCGCGCTGACACCGGCGCCGATCAGCCGGAAGGCGGTGCCGTCGATTTCGCGGGCGAGCAGGTCGCGGACCACGCCGAAGATGCGGCCCGCCAGCTGGGTCGGGGCGTTGATGGTCTGCGACCGCGTGCGCTGACGGAAGTCCGCCGTCTTCAGCTTGAGCGTGAGGGTCGACCCGGCAAGTTCGCCGCTTTTCAGCCGCGACGAGATCTTCTCACACAGTCGCCACAAGACTTTCTCCAGCGTTGCCAGGTCCTTGATGTCGGTTTCGAATGTGGTTTCGTTGGAGATGGTCTTGGCGTCGCGTTCCGCGATCACGCGCCGGTCGTCGATCCCGCGGGCCAGGCGCCAGAGCCGCCGGCCCTCGGCGCCGAGCTGCTTCATCAGGTCGGTTTCCTCGGCGCGCTGCAGGTCGCCGATCAGCCGGAACCCGCGCTGGGACAACCGCGCCGCGGTGGCGGGGCCGACGCCGAAGATGAAGCCGACCGGTTTTTGCGCCAGGAGCGTCGCGGCGTCCCGCTGGTCGAGGGCGGCGAAGCCGCGCGGCTTGTCGAGATCGGAGGCGATCTTGGCGATGAACTTGTTGACCGACAGCCCGATCGAAACCGTGATGCCCAGATTGTGTTCGATGTCGCGGGCGAAGCGGGCCAGCACCTTGGCCGGGATCATGCCGTGCAGCCGCTGGGTGCCGCCGAGGTCGAGGAAGGCCTCGTCGATCGACAGCGGCTCGACCAGCGGTGTGAGCTTGCGCATCTCGTGGCGGACTTCGCGGCCGACGCGGACGTATTTCGCCATGTCCGGCTTGACCACGACGGCGGACGGGCAGAGGTCGAGCGCCTTGAACATCGGCATCGCCGAGCGCACGCCATAGGTGCGCGCGACGTAGCAGGCCGCGCTCACCACGCCGCGCTTGCCGCCGCCGATGATCACGGGGCGGTCGGCGATCTCCGGGTTGTCGCGCTTTTCCACCGTGGCGTAGAACGCGTCGCAGTCGATGTGGGCGAGCGTGAGGTCTGGCAGCGCTGTGTGACGGGCGATCCGGGGGGAGCCGCACTGGGTGCAGCGTCGGGCGGCGATCGGAAGATCAGTCAGGCAATCCCGGCAGAAGCACAGGGGGCCTTCGGTCACGGCACGTCGCGCTCCCACGACGGCCCGCCCAGGGCGGCGCGGGCGTTGCTGACGATCCGGGGTTCGAGGTGGGACGATTCGGCGAACGCCGTCAGCAGCTTCTCGTCGCGCAGCAGGAAGTCGAGCACGCCGCCGAGGAATCCGGGATCCTTGGCGGACGAGCGCAGGGTCTCCGGCCCGATGCCGGTCTCGGCTAGGAACAGGCCGAGCCGCTCGGCGTCGCCGGCGATGAAGGAAAGGGCCTGAATTGCAACGATTTCCGCGGTTTCCCGCGGGTCGTAGGACTGCCTCGCCATCAGGTAAATTTGCCTTTCCGTAACTTATCGTCTCTATTTTGAACGATCATGCCCGAGTCACCGGACCGGTATCAAGCCAAGCCCGAGTCCGGTTTCTCACAGGTCAGCGTTTGGCAGAAATTCCCCGTCAAGGCGTGCCGGCCTGTCGGCGGGGCCGATGCGACAGAACCGGGCACGCGACAGCGGAAGGAGGGCGGGATGGCAAAGACCGTCCTGATCGTGGAAGACAACGAGCTCAACATGAAGCTCTTCCGCGATTTGCTCGAGGCGCACGGCTACAACGCCATTGGCACCAATCGCGGCACCGACGCGCTGGAACTGGTGCGCAAGCACCGTCCGGACCTGATTCTGATGGATATCCAGCTTCCCGAGGTGTCGGGGCTCGACGTTACCCGCTGGATCAAGGCTGATCCGGAGCTGCGGTCGATCCCGGTGGTCGCGGTGACGGCGTTCGCCATGAAGGGCGACGAGGAGCGGATCCGCGAGGGCGGCTGCGAGGCCTATCTGTCGAAGCCGATCTCGGTGGCCAAGTTCATCGAGACCGTGCGCCAGTTTGTCGGTTGAGGCGGGGATCCCATGTCAGCGCGCGTCCTGGTGGTCGACGACATCGCGTCCAACGTTAAACTGCTGGAAGCCCGGCTGTCGGCCGAGTATTTCGACGTGCTGACCGCCAACTGCGGCACCCAGGCGCTCGAGATCTGCGAGCACGCCGAGTGCGACATCGTCCTGCTCGACGTCATGATGCCGGACATGGACGGCTTCGAGGTGTGCCGGCGCCTGAAGTCCAATCCGAAGACCCATTTCATTCCCGTGGTGATGGTGACCGCGCTCGACGATCCGTCCGACCGGGTGCGGGGTCTCGAGGCCGGCGCCGACGATTTCCTCACCAAGCCGGTGTCCGATGTCGTCCTGATCGCCCGGGTGCGGTCGCTGACGCGGCTGAAGATGATGAGCGACGAGCTGCGGATGCGCGCGCTGACGTCGCGCGAGATCGGCATCCAGTCGCCGGAGCGCGACGCGGTCGCCGACACCGGCAAGGGCGGACGCATCCTGCTGGTGGACGACCGGCCGTCGTCCTACGAGCGGCTGGCGCCGGTGCTCGCCACCGAGCATGAGGTCGACGTCGAGAACGACCCTGCAGAAGCACTGTTTCACGCCGCCGACGGCAATTACGACCTCCTGATCGTGTCGCTCGGGCTCGCGAACTTCGACGGGCTGCGGCTGTGCAGCCAGGCCCGATCGCTGGAGCGTACCCGCCACGTGCCGATCCTCGCCATCGCCGACGCCGGCAACAACGCGCGGCTGCTGCGCGGGCTGGAGATCGGCGTCAACGACTACCTGATCCAGCCGGTCGACAAGAACGAACTGCTGGCGCGGGCCCGGACCCAGATCCGCCGCCGCCGCTACACCGACCACCTGCGCGACAACGTCCAGAACTCGATCGAGATGGCGATCACCGACGCGCTCACCGGCCTGCACAACCGCCGCTACATGGAGAGCCATCTCGCGACGCTGGCCGAGCAGGCGGCGGTCCGCGGCAAGCCGCTGGCGCTGATGATGCTCGACATCGACTTCTTCAAGTCGATCAACGACGGCCACGGCCACGATGCCGGCGACGACGTGCTGCGCGAGTTCGCGCTGCGGATCCGCAAGTCGATCCGCGGCATCGATCTCGCCTGCCGTTACGGCGGGGAGGAATTCGTGGTGGTGATGCCGGAAACCGACCTCGCCGTCGCCGGCATGGTGGCGGAGCGGCTGCGCCACGCCATCGCCACCGAGCCGTTCGCGATCGAGAAGGGCACCAAGCGCATCGACGTGACGATCTCGATCGGCATCGCCGTGCTCGACCGCAAGGGCGAGCCGGTCGCCGACGTCATGAAGCGGGCCGACCAGGCGCTCTATCGGGCCAAGCATGACGGCCGCAACCGCGTCGTCGCCGCCGCGGCGTGACGGCCCGGAACCATCCGCAAGACAAGAACTGAAAATGAAAACGGGGCCGCAAAGGCCCCGTCGCACCGCTCGCAGCTGTGAACAGCGCGGTTACTTGATCTTGGCTTCCCGGAACTCGACGTGCTTCTTGGCGACCGGATCGTACTTCTTCTTGACCAGCTTGTCGGTCATGGTGCGCGAGTTCTTCTTGGCCACGTAATAGAAGCCGGTGTCGGCGCTGGAAACCAGCTTGACCTTGATGGTGACCGCTTTGGCCATGAGATCCTCAACTATCGGAGAAAAGCGAAAAGCGGGCCGGACAGGCCGGACCCGCGTTTGGCCGGCAAACTAGCCGGGAATGCCGTAAAGTCAAGGTTTTGGGCGACGATTTTGCCTTGGGGAAGGCGGTTCGGCCGGGATTTGCCGCCCCGCGGGGCGGAACTGGCTCAGGCATCAGGTCCCAGCGTGTCCATCTGCATGCCGCCGCCGTACCAGTGGAAGAACGGGATCGGGGCATCGTGGGACAGCGGCCCGGTGGCCAGGCGCTTGTCCAGCTGGCGCAGCACCGACTTGGTCATGTTGTGGGCGTCGGCCAGCGGCTCCGAGCCAATCTCCACCCACACCAGTTCGACCAGTTCGGCGTCGGCGTGCACCACGTCGGGCACGCGGTGGGCGATGGCCGAGGCCTCGGCCGAGAAGAAGCGGGTGTCGAACCGCCGGACGCGGCCGGGCGGGGTGATGGCGCGTGCGATCAGGAACAGGCCCGAGGGGTCCGGCAGGAGGCCGTTGTCGGCGAACGGAGCCCAGGCGCCGCCGAGCTTGGCCGGCGCCGCGGCACCCGGCCCGGGCGGCCGGCCGAGGCACAGGCCGGTCTCCTCGCAGGCTTCGCGGATGGCGGCAACGGCGAGCGCGCGGGCACGGGCAGGGGTGATCTTCGGCCGTCCCTTCATCAGGTTGGCTTCGAGCGCCGCCGGCAGCGGCGCCGCGATCGGGATGCGATGGTCGGTCGAGTCGACCCGGCCACCGGGAAAGACGAACTTTCCCGGCATGAACACCACCTTGTCGTGGCGCTTGCCGACCAGGACCTTGAGCCTGGGCCCGCTGCGGTCGATCAGAATCAGCGTCGCCGCGTCCCGCGGCCGAACGTAGGGGTGGCTGTCGTCTTCCTTCTCGACCCGGGGCTGGACGTTCATCTGATCGGTCAATCTTCGCTGCCGCCGAAGCCGTGCATGCGGACCGCCCATTGCAGCCCGACGACCGCGCCTTTGACCGGCTGCAGCAGCACGAGCGATCCCACCAGCGTCAATGGCAGGTAGATCGCCAGCTGCAGCGCGACGGGGGGCGCGTAGTTGGTCTCGATCCACAGCGCCAGCGGAACCATGAAATGCCCGACGATGACGATCACCAGATAGGCGGGAAGATCGTCGGCGCGGTGATGGCTGAGATCCTCGTTACAGGCCGGGCAGTGGTCGGCGACCTTGAGGAAGGCGCGGAACATGTGCCCTTCACCGCAGTTCGGGCAGCGGCCGCGGAATCCGCGGGCCATCGCCTGCCAGACGTCGCGCTTCGGTTGTACCGCGTTCGTGGGGGTCCAGGTCGTCATTGGCTCAGATTTCATGACTTTCCTCTCTGGATCAAGGATCAAGCTGCCCGCGCGGCGGCATCACTTTCCCTTGCCCTTGCGGGATTTCGAGTTGTGCCGGCCGGCTTTCGACTTCGCCCGCTTGGGATCCCGCCTGCCCTTGCCGGCCGCCGCTTTCGGTATCGCACGCTCCGCTGCGCTGCGGCCGCGACGCGACGGACGCTGGCTGGACGGTTTCCCTTCGGACAACAGCTCGAAGCGCAAAGCGCCGGCCACCGGCGCTGCTTCTACCAGACGAACCTCGACCACGTCCCCCAGGCGATGCATGGCACCGCTGCGTGAGCCGATGAGGGCGTGGCGCGCCTCGTCATAGGTGAAGTACTCGCTGCCCAGCGTACGGATCGGGATCAGGCCGTCGGCGCCGGTGTCCGTCAGCTTGACGAACAGGCCGGCGCGGGTGACGCCCGAGATCCGCCCGGCGAAAGTGGCGCCGACGCGGTCGGCGAGAAAATGGGCGATCAGGCGATCGACGGTTTCGCGCTCGGCCTTCATGGCGCGGCGTTCCGACAGCGAGATGCTGGCGGCGACCTCGCCGAGGGTCTCGACCGTCTCGCTCTCGGGCAGGGCGCCGGCGCCGAGGCCGAGCGCGCGGATCAGGCCGCGATGCACCACCAGGTCGGCATAACGGCGGATCGGCGAGGTGAAGTGGGCGTAGCGCCGCAGGTTGAGGCCGAAATGGCCATAGTTCTCGGCGGCGTATTCCGCCTGGGCCTGGGAGCGCAGCACCACCTCGTTGACCAGCGGCTCGGCGTCGTGGCCCTTGATCTGCGCCAGCACGCGGTTGAACTCGGCCGGCCGCAGTGCGCCGGCCTTGGCGAAGTTCATGTCCAGCGTCTTGAGGAACTCGTGCAGGTTGTGGACCTTCTCCGGCGTCGGCTCGTCGTGGACCCGGTAGATCAGCGGCAGCGCCTTCTTCTCCAGGGTCTCCGCCGCCGCCACATTGGCGAGGATCATGAATTCCTCGATCAGGCGGTGAGCGTCGAGCCGCTCCGGCGTGACCACGCGGTCGACCGTGCCGTCTGCCTTCAGCAGGATCTTGCGTTCCGGCAGGTCGAGCTCCAGCGGGCTGCGCTCGTCGCGCGCCCGCTTGACGCAGGCGTAGGCCGCATAGAGCGGCTTGAGGATCGGTTCGAGGAGGGGGCCGGTGACGTCGTCCGGATGGCCGTCGATGGCGGCCTGGGCCTGGACGTAGTTGAGCTTCGCCGCCGACCGCATCAGCACGCGATGGAAGGAGTGCGCGCGCTTGCGCCCGTCCGGCCCGATCACCATGCGCACGGCGAGCGCGCCGCGCGGCTCCGAGGGTTTCAGCGAGCACAGGTCGTTGGAGATCCGCTCCGGCAGCATGGGCACGACGCGGTCGGGGAAATACACCGAATTGCCGCGCGTGAGCGCCGCGCGGTCGAGCGCCGAGCCCGGGGTGACGTAGAACGCCACGTCGGCGATCGCGACATGGAGGATGAAGCCGCCGCGGTTGCTCGGATCGGGGTCGGGTTCGGCATGCACCGCGTCGTCGTGGTCCTTGGCGTCGGGCGGATCGATGGTGACGAGCGGGACGTCGCGCCAGTCCTCGCGGCCTTCCAGCGACGCCGGCCGGGCGGCATCCGCCTCGGCGAGCGCCGGCTTGGGAAACTCTTGCGGGATGTCGTGGGTGTGGATGGCGATCAGGCTGATCGCCCGTTCGGTTCGGAGCGAGCCGAGCCGTTCCTTGACGCGGCCCGAGGGCAGGCCGTAGCCGCGGCCGCGCAGCAGGTCGACGCTGATCAGGTCGCCGTCCTCGGCGCCGCCGCGATCGGCTTCCGCGATGGCGAGTTCGCGGCCGGCGTTCTTCTTGTCGACGGGAATGAGACGGCCGCCGCCCCGCGGATCGGTACGGAAGATGCCGAGCACGCGATGGCGGGCCTGGTCGAGGACCTTGATGACGCGGCCGCGATAGGCGGCGGTGTCGTCGCCGGTGACGGGGTCGATGCGCAGCAGCACGCGGTCGCCGACGCCGGCCGCGGTGCCGGGCGGCGGTCGCCGCGGCAGGTAGAGCCGGATCTTCGGTGCCTCGCCCTCGGTTTCGTCCCATTCGGCGGGAGAGGCGATCAGGTCGCCGTCGCTGTCGCGGGTGGTGACGTCGGCGACGATGGTGGGCGGCAGCGCGGTCGGCTCGCGGAGCTTGCGGCCCTTCTTGGCGATGACGCCGGCCTCGCTCAACTCGCGCAGGATGCGCTTGAGTTCGATCCGGTCGGCGTTCTTGAGGCCGAATTCCCGGGCCAGTTCGCGCGTGCCGACCTCGGTCGGCTGGGCGCGGATGAACGCGACGATGCTCTCCCGGCTGGGAAACGCCTGCGTCGCGTTGCGTTGTTTCTTCACAATTGGCTTTGATCTTTCCGGAGCGATCGAATCCTTGAACCTTCGGCGGAAGACTATCCGATTCAGGGCTCCTGTTTTAGCCGCGCGCCTTGCCCGCGGCCTTCTTTGCAATGGTCTTCGGTGCCGCCTTGACGGCCTTCGGCGCCGCCGCCGCGCGCGGCTTGGCGGCCTTGGCCGCTGGCTTGGCCGCGGCCTTCTTGGCGATGGTCGTCTTCGGCTCGGCTTCGGTCTTGGCGTCGGGCGAAGCCACCGCCTTCTTCTTCGCCGGCGCCTTCTTGGCCGCAGGCCGCTTGGCCTTGCCGCCGCCCTTGCCGGCGCGAGCGTCGATCAGGGCGATGGCTTCGGGAAGCGTGATGGTCTCCGGCGTCTTGTCGCTCGGGATGGTGGCGTTGATGCCGTTGGCCGTGACATAGGCGCCGTAGCGGCCGCTCTTGACGCTGATCAGGCCGTGCTCGGGATGGTCGCCGACCGGCTTGCCGGGATCGGCGCCGAACCGGCGCTTGCTCGGGCCCTTGGCGATCTTGTCGGCGATCAGCGTCACCGCGCGGTTCAGGCCGATGGTGTAGACGTCGTCGCCGGCTTCCAGGCTCGCATAGGTCTTGACGTGCTGGACGTAGGGGCCGAAGCGGCCGATGCCGGCCTTGATCGGCTCGCCATCCTCGGGATGCAGCCCGATCTCGCGCGGCAGCGACAAGAGCTTCAGCGCCAGCTCGAGCTCGACGTCGCCGGGCGACATGCCCTTGGGAATGCCGGCGCGCCGCGGCTTCTCGTCCTCGCCGTAATCCTTCGGCTCGCCGAGCTGGATATAGGGCCCGAAGCGGCCGGACTTGACCGCGACGTCGAAGCCGGTGGTGGGATCCTTGCCCAGCACGCGGTCGCCGCCGCCCGCTTCGCCGCCGGCGGCGAGCGGACGGGTGTAGCGGCATTCGGGATAGTTGCTGCAGCCGACGAAGGCGCCGAACTTGCCGGCCTTGAGGTTGAGCCGGCCGGTGCCGCAGGTCGGGCACTGGCGCGGATCGCCACCGTCCTCGCGCGGCGCGTAGATGTGCGGGCCGAGCATGGCGTCGAGCACGTCCAGCACCTCGGACACCCGGACGTCCTTGATGTCGTTGATGGCGATGGCGAAGTCGCGCCAGAAATCGGTCAGCACCTCGCGCCACGAGATCTCGTTGTTGGAGATGCGGTCGAGCTGCTCCTCGAGATTGGCGGTGAAGTCGAACTCGACATAGCGGGCGAAGAAGTTCTCGAGGAAGGCCACGACGACGCGGCCCTTGTCCTCGCCGTACAGCCGCTTCTTCTCCAGCTTGACGTAGCCACGGTCCTTCAGCACCTGCAGGATCGAGGCGTAGGTCGACGGCCGGCCGATGCCGAGCTCCTCCATCCGCTTCACCAGCGAGGCTTCGGAGAAGCGCGGCGGCGGCTCGGTGAAGTGCTGGGTGACCGCCAGCGCCTCGCGCTTCAGCGCCTCGCCGGCGCTCATGGCGGGGAGGCGGCGGCTGTCATCGTCGTCCGCGGCGTCGTCGGTGCCTTCCTGATAGAGCGCGAGGAAGCCGTCGAATTTCACCACTTGGCCGGTGGCGCGCAGCTCCAGCGTGCGCCCGCCGGCCTTGGCGGTGATGTCGACGGTGGTGCGCTCGAGCTCGGCGGATTCCATCTGGCTCGCCACGGTGCGCAGCCAGATCAGTTCGTAGAGCCGGGCCTGGTCGGAATCGAGCTTGCGGGCCATGTCGCGCGGGCGGCGCGACAGGTCGGTCGGCCGGATCGCTTCGTGGGCCTCCTGGGCGTTCTTGGCCTTGGTCTGGTACTGGCGTGGCTGGTCGGGAACATAGGCCTTGCCGTAGTCCTCGCCGATCACCTTGCGGGCCTGGACGATGGCCTCGTTGGCGATCTGGACGCCGTCGGTTCGCATATAGGTAATGAGGCCGGTGGTCTCGCCGCCGAGATTGACGCCCTCATAGAGACGCTGGGCGATCCGCATGGTGATGGCCGGCGCAAAGCCGAGCTTGCGGCTGGCTTCCTGCTGCAGGGTCGAGGTGGTGAAGGGGGCGTAGGGGTTGCGCCGTGCCGGCTTGGCGTCGACGGTGGCCACTGTGAACTGGGCGGCCTCGATCGCCCGCTTGAGGTCCTCGGCCTCGGCGCCGCTGCCGATGTCGAGGCGCTGGATCTTCTTGCCGTCGGCGCCGACCAGGCGGGCCTCGAAGTTGTCGCCCCGCGGCGTCGCCAAGGTCGCCACCAGCGACCAGTATTCGCGCGGCACGAACTTCTCGATCTCGAGTTCGCGGTCGCAGACCAGCCGCAGCGCCACCGACTGGACCCGTCCGGCGGAGCGGGCGCCCGGCAGCTTGCGCCACAGCACGGGGGAGATGTTGAAGCCGACCAGGTAATCAAGCGCCCGGCGCGCCATGTAGGCGTCGACCAGCGCGCCATCGATCTGGCGCGGATGCTTCATGGCTTCGGTCACGGCCTGCTTGGTGATCGCGTTGAACACCACGCGCTCGATGTCCTGATCCTTGATCGCTCGCTTTTCCTTGAGGATTTCAAGGACATGCCAGGAAATTGCCTCGCCCTCGCGATCCGGGTCGGTGGCCAGGATCAGCTTGCTGGCGCCCTTGACCGCGCGGGCGATGTCGTTGAGCCGGCCGGCGGCCTTGGGATCGACCTCCCAGATCATCTTGAAATTCGACTCCGGATCCACCGATCCGTTCTTGGCCGGCAGGTCGCGGACATGGCCGAACGAGGCCAGGACCTCGTAGGAGGGGCCCAAATACTTATTGATCGTCTTGGCCTTCGCCGGCGACTCGACAATTACGATATTCATGTCGTTCCAATAGCTTAAAGGGAGAATGCAGGCCGATTCAGCGACTGTCGCCCGGGCCGTGCTGGCGGATACATGGTTAAATCGGCCCGGCCTGTCAAATGGACACGCCGCTTTGGCTTAACGGGGGCTCAAGCGGAACCCAGCATAGAGGTTGTTTGATACCGTCAAATTGGCGCTCATCGAGGGTCTAACGGTTCCAAAATACCTCCGACTGTGGCTCGTGTCTGCCATTCAATAAATAAGTGAGACCAGGCTGCCGCCGTGGCGCTCGAGGCGGCCAGCGAGTTCCAGCTCGAGCAGCACGGCACGCACCAGCGCGGGTGCGGCGCCCGCCATGCGGACCAGGTCGTCGGTGCCGACCGGGGTTGGTCCGAGCAGCGCCATGATGCGCAGGCGGTCGCGCTCTTGCGGCTCGGACGCTTCGATCGGGGCGAGTTCGCCGAAGTCGTCGTCTTCGCGCATGCGGTGGTTGGGCTCACCGAGGATCGGGCCCACGGCATCGACGATGTCGGCCGCCGAGGTCACCAGCATGGCGCCCTGCTTGATGAGGTCGTTGCTGCCGGCGCAGCGCGGGTCGATGGGCGATCCCGGCGCGGCGAACACCTCGCGGCCCTGTTCGTTGGCGAAGCGGGCGGTGATCAGCGAGCCCGAACGGTGAGCGGCTTCCACCACGACGACCCCCACGGCGCTCCCGGAGATCAGCCGGTTGCGGCGGGGAAAGTCACGCGCCCGCGGCACGTGGCCGAGTGGCATCTCCGACATCGCGGCGCCCGACGCCGCTACCATCGCCCGCAGCAACTCGACGTGCTCGGGCGGATAGATCTGGTCGAGCCCGCCGGCGAGCGCCGCGACGGTGCCGGCGGAAAGCGCGGCGCGGTGCGCGGCCTGGTCGATGCCGCGGGCAAGCCCCGACACCACGACGAGGCCGGCCTGGCCGAGATCGTCGGCCAGGGTGGCCGCGAATTTCTGGCCGGCCGCGGAGGCGTTGCGGGCGCCGACGATGGCGATCATCGGCCGCATCATGATCGCGGCGTCGCCGAGGATGCCGAGCAGGGGTGGAGCGTCATCGATGGTGGCGAGCCGGGGTGGATAGCCCGCCTCATGGCTTGCGACGAGCCGTCCGCCGATGGCGGCGGTGGCGGCGAGCTCGCGCTCGGCCTCGGCGGCGCTGCAGATCCGGCCGGCAGTCGTTGCGCCGCCGCGCCGCGCCAGGTCGGGCAGCGCATCGAGCGCGGCGCGCGCCGAGCCGCAATGGCGCAGCAGCGAGCGGAAGGTCCGCGGCCCGACGTTTTCGCTGCGGATCAGCCGCAGCCAAATGAGGCGTTCGGTATCGCTCAGCGATGGGGCTTGTGCTGTTGGCATCCACGGCCGCTCCTGACTGCGGCCAGTGTTGCTTAAGTTGTTGCAGTCGACAACCTTGGCGTGAGTAACGCACAGGGGGCGGTGAACGGCCCAGAGCAGAAGCCCAAGTGCAAGTCAGATGGAGCGGAGGATGGTCTCGCAGCCGCGTTCCAGCCCTGAGAACTGACTTGGATCAAAGCGCCTTTTCGCATGGGGCTCAGACTGAAACTCTGACTTCAGGGAACGATCGGATTTGCCATGAACAGCACAGCACCCACGGAGAGCGAGCTGGCCCGGCTGCTCTTTTCTGCCAAGGCCGCCGCTTACGTGAGTCCGATGACCATAAAGGACTGGCAGGGAGAAGGGCGGGCGGACTTCGTCCTGGTCGACGTTCGGAAACGCCATCCCCAGCCTCTCAAGAAGATCACGGGTGCGCTCTGGTTGCCGCAGCCTGAAGTCGCGGAGCGTTGGGCGGACCTCCCGAAAGATAAACTGATCGTACTTTATTGCTGGGAGACCTGGTGCAGCCTGGCGACGTCGGCAGCGCTGGTGTTGTTGGAACACGGCTATCAGGTCAAGGAGCTTTACGGCGGGATCGGTGCTTGGGAAACGCTGCGCTTGCCGGTGGAAGAACTGCCAGCCGTGGATAGCGTGGTCTAGCGACTGGGTGATTACCCCTTCGCCCCGATCCTGCTCTCTGTGCCGCTCAGCAGCCGCTCGATGTTGGGGCGGTGCTTCCACCACAATAGCGCGGTCAGCACCAGGAACAGCAGCGCCAGCGGCAGGTGGCCGAACCACCACAGCGTCACCGGCGTCAGCGCGCTCGCCACCAGCGCCGACAGCGACGAGTAGCGCGAGGCCAGCGCGGTAGCGAGCCAGAGCGCGCAGAACGCCACGGCGCCGGGCCAGAACAGGCCGAGCAGCACGCCGATATAGGTGGCGACGCCCTTGCCGCCCTTGAACTTCAGCCAGACCGGAAACAGGTGGCCGATGAAGGCGCCGAATGCCGCGGCCATCGCCGCCTGCGGCCCGGCGAAATGGCCGGCGATGATGACGGCGACGGTGCCCTTGAGCATGTCGCCGATCAGCGTGGCGGCGGCCAGCCCCTTGCGCCCGGTGCGCAGCACGTTGGTGGCGCCGATATTGCCCGAGCCGATGGCGCGGATGTCGCCGCCGCCGGCGAGCTTTGTCAGCACCAGGCCGAACGGGATCGAGCCGAGCAGATAGCCGAGCAGCAGGGCCGGGATCAGGGCCACTTCAGGGGACATCGTCGCTTCTCCAGCAATGGCCGGTGCCAGCCGGCATCAGACGAGTTCGTAGACGGTGCGGCCGCCGACAATGGTGCGCACCACGCGGCCCGAGAACTTCGCCTCGTCGAAGGGAGTGTTCTTGCACTGCGAGCTCAGGTTGGCCGGATCGACCACCCACGGCACGTCGGGGTCGATGACGATGACGTCGGCGGGACTTCCCGGCCGCAGCGAGCCGCCGGGCAGCCCGAGCAGTTCCGCCGGACGGGTCGAGGTGGCGCGGATCAGGTCGATGAGCTTGAGCTGGCCGCTGTGCACGAGGCGCAGGCCCGCCGGCAGCATGGTCTCGAGCCCGATGGTGCCGGCGGCGGCCTCGGCGAAGGGCAGGCGCTTCTGTTCCACGTCCTGCGGATTGTGGTCCGACATCACCACGTCGATCAGGCCCGAGGCGACGGCGTCGACCAGCGCCTGGCGGTCGGCCTCGGTGCGCAGCGGCGGCGACAGCTTCAGGAAGGTGCGGTAGGGGCCGATGTCGTTCTCGTTGAGGGTGAGATGGTTGATCGACACCGAGGCGCTGACCGCAAGCCCGGCATCGCGGGCCCGGCGCAGCACCTCCAGCGAGTCGACACAGCTCAGCGAGGCGGCGTGGTAGCGTCCGCCGGTCAGCGCCACGAGGCGGATGTCGCGCTCCAGCACGATCGCCTCGGCTGCATTAGGGATTCCGAGCAGGCCGAGCCGCGAGGCCAGCTCGCCCTCGTTCATGACGCCTTCGCCGATCAGGTTGGGATCTTCGGTGTGGTGGACGATGAGCGCGTCGAAGTCGCGGGCGTAGGTCATGATGCGCCGCATCACCAGCGCGTTGGTGACGCTGCGGTCGCCCTCGGTGAAGGCGACGGCGCCGGCGGCCTTGAGCAGGCCGATCTCGGTCATCTCCTCGCCGCGCAGGCCCTTGGTCAGCGCCGCCATCGGATGGATGTTGACGATGGCGGTATCGCGGGCGCGCCGCAGCACGAAATCGACGGTGGCCGAGTTGTCGATCACCGGCGAGGTGTCGGGCTGGCAGATGATGGTGGTGATGCCGCCGGCGGCGGCGGCCTGGCTCGCCGATGCGAAGGTCTCGCGATGGCTGGCGCCGGGTTCGCCGACGAAGGCGCGCAGGTCGACCAGGCCCGGCGCCACGACCTTGCCGGCGCAGTTGACGATGTCGGTTCCCTCCGGAACGCCGGCCGCTCCGATGCCGCGGCGGGCGTCGCGGATGGAACCGTCGACGATCAGCACGTCGCCGGGGCCGTCAAAATCACGCGACGGATCGATCACATGGGCGTTGGCGAGCAGGATTGGGCGGCGGTCGGTCAGCATCGGATATCCAGGACCTCGCGGTCGGCGCGCGGGTGAGGCGAGAGGTTACGCATTGGGCAGATTGCGGGCGAGCGCCTCCAGCACCGCCATGCGTACCGCGACCCCCATCTCGACCTGCTCGCGGATCAGCGACTGGGCGCCGTCGGCGACGATGGAGTCGATCTCGACGCCGCGGTTCATGGGGCCCGGGTGCATTACCAGCGCGTCCGGCTTGGCGTAGGCGAGCTTCTTCTGGTCGAGCCCGAAATAGTGGAAATACTCGCCGCTGGACGGCACCAGCGAGCCGTTCATGCGCTCGCGCTGCAGCCGCAGCATCATGACGATGTCGGCGCCGTTGAGGCCCTCGCGCATGTCGCGGGCCACCTCGACGCCCATCCGCTCGATGCCCGGCGGCAGCAGGGTCGAGGGCGCCACCACGCGCACCCGCGCGCCCATGGTGTTGAGCAGGATGATGTTGGAGCGCGCCACCCGCGAATGCATGACGTCGCCGCAGATCGCGATCACCAGGCCCTCGAGGCGGCCCTTGTTGCGGCGGATGGTGAGCGCGTCGAGCAGGGCCTGGGTCGGATGCTCGTGGGCGCCGTCGCCGGCATTGATCACCGATCCGTCGACCTTGCGGGCCAGGAGCTCGACCGCCCCGGAGGCATGATGGCGCACTACCAGGATGTCGGGATGCATGGCGTTGAGCGTCACCGCGGTGTCGACCAGGGTCTCGCCCTTGCGCATCGACGACGACGACACCGACATGTTCATGACGTCGGCGCCGAGGCGCTTGCCGGCGATCTCGAACGACGACTGGGTGCGGGTCGAGGCCTCGAAGAACAGGTTGACCTGGGTGCGCCCGCGCAGGTCCGAGCGCTTCTTGTCGACCTGGCGGTTGAGGTCGACATACTCCTCGGCGAGGTCGAGAAGACCTTCGATGTCGTGGCGGGAAAGCCCTTCGATGCCCAGGAGATGGCGATGGGCGAAAACGAAGCTGGATTTTGGACGTTGGGTCATTAAAGCAGGAGCTATAGGCACACTTTCCTGCGAGGGCAAGGCGGGATTCCTGCCATTGCGACTTAATCCCCGGATTCGCGGCGGGGACAGGCCGCGGCGAGGCGGATGAAATCGCCGGGGGATCGGCGTAAGCTTCCGCAAACGGAATCCGCGCGCAGGTCGCGGATCAGTCGGAGGTAGTTTTCCCATGGTCGGGGCGTTCGTCACCCACGAGGTCTTCAACCAGTCGCCGGCCTTCGAGGACGTCGACCTGTTCACCCTCGACCAGCCGCTGGTGGATGCGGTCAAGGCGACCGCCGGCGAAGCGGCGCTCGGCGAGCTCGCGGCGTTCGGCCGGCAGTGGGGTTCGGCGGCGATGGCCCAGCGGGCCCGGCTCGCCAACGAGAACACGCCGAAGCTGCGGGTGTTCGACGCCAAGGGATTTCGCCGCGACGAGGTCGAGTTTCATCCGGCCTATCACGAGTTGATGGCGCACAGCGCCCATGCCGGCCTGCACAACTCGACCTGGAGCAAGGCCGGCAAGCCGGCGGGGCAGGGCGCCGAGGTGACCCGCGCGGCGCGCTTCTTCATGGCCGCGCAGGTCGAGACCGGGCATCTGTGCCCGATCACCATGACGCGGGCGGCGGTGGGCGCGCTGGCGGTCGATCCCGAACTGCTGGCCCACCTCATGCCGGTGCTCGGCACCCGCGCCTATGACCCGAGCTTCGCGCCCTGGCCGACCAAGCGCGGCATGACCATCGGCATGGGGATGACCGAGAAACAGGGCGGCACCGACGTTCGCGCCAACATGACACGCGCCGAGCAGGCCGGCGGCGCCTACCTCGTCACCGGGCACAAGTGGTTCATGTCGGCGCCGATGTGCGACGCCTTCCTGGTGCTGGCGCAGGCGGAAGGCGGCCTGACCTGCTTCCTGATGCCCCGCTTCACCCCGGACGGAAAGGTCAACGACATCCATTTCCAGCGCCTCAAGGACAAGCTCGGCAACCGCTCCAATGCGTCCTCGGAGGTGGAGTTCACCGGCGCCTACGCGGTGCGGCTCGGCGAGGAGGGCCGCGGCGTTCCCACCATCATCCAGATGGTGTCGCTGACCCGGCAGGACTGCGCCATCGCCTCCGCCGGCCTGATGCGCTCGGGCCTGTCGCATGCGCTGCACCATGCCCGCCATCGCAGCGTGTTCCAGAAGCATCTCGCCGACCAGCCGCTGATGCGCAGCGTGCTCGCCGACATGGCGCTGCAGGTCGAGGCCACCACCGCGCTGGTGATGCGGCTGTGCCATTCGTTCGATCTCGCGCCTTCCGGCGGCGCCGAAGCCGCCCGCATGCGGCTGCTGACTCCGGCCGTGAAATACTGGGTCTGCAAGAGCGCGCCGGGCTTCCTCTACGAGGCGATGGAGTGCCTCGGCGGCAACGGCTATGTCGAGGAGGGCATCCTCGCCCGGCACTATCGCGAGGCCCCGGTCAACGCCATCTGGGAGGGCTCCGGCAACGTCATGTGCCTCGACGTGCTGCGGGCGATCGCGCGCGAGCAGGACGCGGCGCGCGGCGTGCTCGAGCAGTTCGGCCGTGAGACCACGGGGCTGCCGGGCGCCGCCGACGCGATTGCTTTCGTCGCCAAGGCGCTGCGCGCCTCCGACTCCGAGCGGATGGCCCGGCTCGCGGTGGAACGGCTGGCGCTGGTCGCCGCCGCCGCCGCGCTCAATGCCGTCCATCCGCGCCATGCGGAGCTGTTCGCCGCGGCGCGGCTCGGCGGCGGTCGCGGCGAGTTCCTGGGCGCGGCCGACCTTTCGGTGGACGACAGCCGGCGGCTGCTGGCGCGGGCGCTGCCGGAGTTCTAGGCGGGGACCGGGCCGCGTAGGGGCGGGCTGCCGGCATCGCCGACCTGTCATCTGGCCGGTTCATTTGGTTTGATAGCCTGCCACCATGAAGCTCATGGTTGTCGATGACCATTCCATAGTCCGGGATGGGTTGGCTGCGTTGCTGGAGCAGGTCAGCCCGGGCACGGACGTGATTCAGGCCCGCGATGCCGACGAAGGCCTGCAGCTGTTGGAAAGCCACGGCGATTTCGACGTGGTCATTCTCGACCTCGTCATGCCCGGCAAGGACGGATTCGAAGCCATCCTGGCGTTCGGGAGCAAGCGGCCGGAACTTCCCGTCATCGTTCTGTCCGCATCGGAAGATCCCGACGATGTCCGCAGGGCTCTCGCCAACGGCGCGCTCGGCTACGTCCCCAAGTCTGCCAGCCAGCACGTCCTGCTCTCCGCCATCAAGCTGGTCATGAATGGCGATCTGTATGTTCCGCCTCTCATCCTCGGTGGAGCCGGGGGGCCGAACGGCAGCAGCGCGACCGGCCGCCTGCAGGACGGACAGAAACGATTGCTCACGCCGCGGCAAATCGAAGTTCTCCGCCTGGTGTGTGATGGCGATTCCAATCGAGAGATCGCCACCACGCTTCGGCTCTCCGAAAAAACCGTGAAGACCCATATCACGCTGATCTTCAAGGCCTTGAACGTGACCAACCGGATGCAGGCGTCGAAGGCGGCGCGTCAGGCCGGGCTCATCTGATCGCCTCAAGGGATATGTCATCTCCGCGAATCCGGCTGCGCATGGAATTGACGATCACCGCCCTGAGCTTGCTGTTGTGCACCGGCTTGTGAAGGAGCACCAGGCCGCTCGCCTGCGCTTCGACCAGCCGATCTTCGGCGGTGTCACCGGTAATCAGGACGGCCGGGATTGGTTCGTCGCATTCCGCCTGCAGCAGCCGGATGACCTCGATGCCGTTCTCTTGGCCGCGCAACCGGTAATCGCAGATGATGATGCGCGGGCGTTCCGGGCATCGCGAGAGCGCGGCCAAGGCCGCCGCGCCCGACTCCGCGGTGATGACCCGATAGCCCCAGCCGGTCAGAAGCGTGTTCATGGCGTCGCAGACGGCGGCTTCGTCGTCGACGACGAGAATGACCGCGCCCCTGGCGACGACGAGCGATCCCTCGGTCGTCGAAAGCGTTGAAACCGTCGCAGCCACCGTCGCCGGAACACGAATGCTGAAGCACGAGCCTCGCCCGATCCGGGACTGCAGGGTGAGCCCACACCCCAACAGATCGCTCAGGCGGCGGGCGATGGCGAGGCCGAGTCCGAGGCCCTTGGCGCGATCACGTTCGGGATTTTGCAGCTGCACGTATTCCTGAAAGATCCGCTCGCGATCTGCCGCCGCGATGCCCGGGCCGGTGTCCCAGACCTCGATCCGCACGGCATTCGCCTGCCTGCGGCACCCGACCACGACGCGCCCGCGATCGCTGTGCCGGATCGCGTTTGAAATCAGATTGCGAAGGATTCGCTCGACGAGATGCGGATCGGACAGCGCTGCGAGGCTCGTCGCGATCTGCCGAACGGCGATGAACTTGTCGTTGGCCTCTTCCGCGTAGTCGTGGCAGATACGGCTCAGCACCGGCTGTAGCGCAAACGGCTCGGGCCGGACCTCGACCACGCCGGCGTCGAGCCTGGAAATATCCAGGATGGCGCTGAACAGATCATTCAGGGCGGTGGTGGATACTTCCATGCGGTCGACGATCCGCGCCGCCGCCGCGGGCAGTCCGGTCACCGCGCGCAGCGCGCCGGCGTACAGGCCGAGCGCATGAACAGGCTGGCGCAGATCGTGGCTGGCGGCGGCAAGAAACTGCGATTTCGCCAGGCTTGCCTGTTCCGCGAGCTCCTTCTGCTTCAGCAGATCCAGTGCCAGCTCGCTGGCCTTGATCCGCAGGCCCACCAGTTCGTTGAAGCCGCGATTGGCGCGTATCCCGAGCGTGCCCATGGCGATCACGTAGAGCACCATGAGCATGAACATCATGGGCGCTTCGGGAAACGCGGCCCTGAATTCGTACCCCCAGATCAGGCTGGGTATCGTGGTCGGAAGGAACAGGGCGATGAAGGCCGGCAGGTACGAACCGAATGCCGGAATTGCACCGGCCGCGACGGTAAGCGCGACGATCAGGACCACCATCTCGACCGAGAACTGGCCGCTGTTGCCCGCGAGCGCCACGGAAGCCCAACCCCAGCCCAATCCCTCCGCCAGGCTGATGATCACGAACAGATCGGCCCAGCGCCTCCACTGCAGGTGGTCCGGTCCGGCGCGATCGTAGCAATAGCGCAACGCGATGTGCGCGAGCGCGCAGCAAACGATATAGCCGGCCCAGGCCACGCCCGTGATCACGTCCAGGATGTGCAGATCAAGCAGGGCACCGACAAGAATGATCGCGGCGGACGCAGCGCCGATGACGCCGATGACGACGTTCTGGAACAGGGCGGCCACCTGCGCGGCGCGGAGCCTCGTCATTGAGGCCAGGGATAGAGAAGCAGGGGGCAGGTTGACCATCGATATCTCCGCCTCAATTTAATTGAAGGATACTGCAGCTGCCATTTCCGGTCTTCAGGTTGATAACCTGGGACCTTTCGCATGGTCCTAGGACCTTCGCTCGATTGACTCGTCGTCCGCCAATTTAAATGATGCCGGCGCGAAAGGGTCTCAGACGCACACCGCGCGCGTCAATGGCAAAAAAGTCCGTGCGGGTTTCAATCCGGAGGTTTGGTCCATGAAGCTGTTAAGTGTCGCCAAATCGGCGATTTCGACTGTTGCCGTCGCGGGCGCTTTGATCTCTACGACGGCGTACGCGGACGTCATCACGTATGACGTCAATCTTACCTTCGATCCCAACGCCTCTCCGAGTTCGAGTCTGGAAGCCGCGGGACCCGGCACCGTGACGGGTACGTTCACGATTGACACGAGCATTCCGATATCCAGTTCGCCCACGGGCAATCTGGTGGCCGCCAATCTGCTCGAACGAAGCAACAATGGAACGATCCTGAGCGTGTTCTCGAATTCGGCATCCCAGCTGTTCAATACCGTCGCTCCGTATACGATCACGTTCCTTTGGAGCCCGGTCACGGAATATCCCGCGCAGTCGTCCCTCACCACCAAAGGTGTGACTCCCTACGAATACGTCAGCTTCAGCTCGGGTCCGGTGTTCGATTCGATCCAGGAGGGCCCCAGCATCCAGTTCGACTTTCCCTACACGTCCGGCGGCAGCGTCATCCCTGGCAACTTCGATTCAATCGCCAGCACGGGGTTCAACGCGTATCTGTTCGGTACCGTGACGCCGGAGGTGTCCGCGGTCCCCGAGCCGCGCACGTGGGCAATGCTGCTTCTGGGCTTTGCGGGCTTGGGCCTGATCGGTGTCCGGCGGTCGCGCCGGGGGGCGATCGCCGCGGCCTAGACGGGTTGGATGCCGACAACTGCATTAACTGGACAACTGGAAATGAAGAAGTTCACTGTCATCGCTGCGGGCGCAAGCATGGTGCTGTTTGCTTGGCAGGCTTCCGCGACCGAGTTGACATTCGATGACATCGGAATGCCGGGTACCGTCAATCCGACCGACTAGCGCGGGAACGCCTGCTCCGCGGGCTCCTCACAGGAGGAGAGGGGGTCTGTTGGGTGGAACTGGACGGCTGCCGCGGGCAGCTTTCTCGTTTTTGGTGGCTGTTGTCCGGATTTGGCACATCGCGGGTTTTGCTCCGACGCATCGGTCCGCCAACCATAGGGCAGTAAAATAACCATGACAGGTGAGGTTAATGCTGGGATCGGGTCGCGGCGCCGCGGTTCTGCACTATATTGGTTGTGCGGAGTCCGGTCGACGATCCCAGGTGACTCGCCCGAACTTGCGCGCAAGGAGCAGGACGGTGAAATCACTCGCCATCAAAGCATTGCTGCTGGCCGCCCTGGCGGGCGCAAGCAGCACCGCGTCTGTTGCCGCGTGGCCAAACTATGTCGGGTATTGGGTGATCGGCAACCGCGCAATGGGATCCTGCCAGATCGTGACCAGCAACCCGATCCTCCCCGACTCGATCTTCTGGTTCCAGAGCGGCCCCTACAGGTCGCTCGCTGACGCCAAGCTCGCTCGCTCGACCATCAGTGTTTGCCCCAGGCAGGACAAGTAGGAACGGACGCCCGACCGGCGCGACGGTCGTAAGTTCGTCTATGGGGACTGCGGAGGCGCCTCCAGAAGCCGCGCGGTCGGGTCTAAACCGGCGCGGCTTCGCAGCATGGCGTCGAAGGCTGCCTTGATCGCACGGACGAAGGGGGCCTTGTAAGGAAATGCCGCGTTGTCATCGTGCACCAGCATCGAGGCATTGACCTCGAAGACGATGAGGCTGCCGTTTCGATCGAGACCGCAATCGATGCCGAAATAGTCGAGCCCGATGCGGTCGCGCACCGTGCGCAGCGCCTCGAAATGCGAGGCGTTGAAGACCGCGCCGGGATTGGCCAGGAACGCCGCTTCCTCCTGCTGCATCCACGGCCGATGCGCCATGTCGGTCGAGAGGTGGTGCACCTTCCAGTCGTTTCCGATCGCGAGATGGTAAGGCAGGATCGTCTCGCCGACGAACATGAAGCGGTATTTGCGAAAGTGGCCGTCGCCGGAAGCGACGTCGACATATTCGATGACGTAGTGGTCGGCGTCCGGACGTTGCGCGAGATAACGCGCGAGTTCATCGGGGCTGCCGATTTTTCCGAAGTCGTCGCCGCCATGGGTGCCCGCCGGCCGGGCCAAAACCGGGAAGTCGAACGGCAGAAGCGCCGCAAGCGCGGCGGCGGAGATGTCGGTGTCGGGATCGAGGCGCAGGATCCGGGGAACGCGCAAGGCGGGGATGCCCGGCAGCAGCACGGCCACCGCGTCGCGTGTCGTGTGCAGGACCTTGCCGGGGGCGTTGACGACGGGTTTGCCGAGCCTCTCGGCCAGGCCCGTGGCCGCGAACAGCATCGCCTCGGCCTGGTCGGCGTCCGAAACCAGGTTCAGGACGACATCGATCTCTCCGACCGAGGAGATATCGGGTTCGTCCGGACCGAACAACGCCAGCGTATCGACGTCGTAGGTCACATCCTTGAAGAGGTATTGGGTGGGGGTGTTGCCGGCGTACGGCGCGAACAGCACCAGCACGCGAAACTCCGGCGGAGACCTGATCGCCCGTCGCCGGATCGCCGGTCGGATCTGCTCGGCCGCGGCGTAGGCCGTCCGAGCGGCATCGACCTCACCCATCATCTGCCTGATGCCGCCGATCCAGTAGCGGCTGTCGGCGTCGTTCGGGTCGAGCGCGATCGCCTGCTCGAAATGCCGGATGGCCATTTCGATGTCGTCGAGCTCGAAGAAGACCGTGCCAAGCCGATGTCGGATCTCGCCATCTTCCAGCCCGTGCTCGAGCAGCTCCTGCAGCTGCGCCTTGGTCGCCACCAGGGTCTCGACGCGACCGCTTCGCGCCTCGCCAGCCGCGGGATTGGGCGCCCGGGCTGCCGGCGTAGCGACGGGGGTGGTGGGTCGGGCGGCTGGAGCGCTCGCGGTCACGGTCATGCCTTCGGCAAGAATCGATTAACCATCGCAGTCTACGGGTAAACAAACCACTTCCAGGAGCCACCATTTCGGACGGCCGGAAGCCCGCAAATTTCGATTCAGCGAACCACGGTGCGACGACGGGCTGTCGAATGATGGCCGCGCCTCATGCGGACGCCCACGCGGGAGGGGTGTCGCACCGCTGGTGGTTTCGTCTCCCCGCGATCGGGATTGGTGAAAGGACATGCTGCGAAGCAGGCATTCGGAACGGTGATTGTCGTTTTCTTTTCTGGCCGGTTGATACCGGCATTCGACCGGTTGAATGTGCCGGCTCGGCCGAAAGTCACCACAGCCGGGGACGGAGAAGACGATGACCTTCAAGTTCAAGGACGTATTTTCGGGCACGCAGGCGGCATTGGGGGCCGAGCCGGCTCAGGCGCAGGCGGCCTTCCATGCACAAAGCCGACTTGGCGACGGCCTCAACAGCACAGTCGCGATCCGCCAGTTCAGCATTGGCGTGGATGAACCGGCCGGCTTGGGCGGTAAGGATACGGCGCCCAATCCGGTGGAATACGTTTTGGCGGCTCTGGGGTCGTGCCAGGAAATCACCTATCGTCTCTACGCCGATGCTCTCGGAATTCCCTTGAACGGTGTTTCGGTCCGGCTCACGGGTGCGATCGATTTGCGAGGCTTCTTCAACGTCGAACAGAGTGTGCGGCCGGGTTACCAGAAAATCGAAGCGGAGGTTGTGCTCGACAGCCCGGCCTCCGAGAAGGATCTTGCGCGGCTGAAGGAAATTGTCGATCGCCATTGCCCCGTGCTGGATATCCTTCGCAATCCTACTCCGGTCCATCTCTCGCTTCATTCCGGAGCCCGGACTGCTGCGGCTGAGTGATTTCATATTCGCGTCGGTTTCTCGGCATTCATCATAGGTCCGTCGACGTCGGCTCCGAGCGCACGCTTGAGGTTCGCCCGCGGGCTTGGACGAGGCGTATGCGGGCCCTGTGCGGCTGACCGGTCCAATGAGCGTCGGTTCGCGGCGCGGCTTCAGCGCACCAGCATCAGCGCCAGCGGCATGGTCAGCGCGGCCAGCACTGTCTGCAGTGTAATGATCTGCGCCAAGAGAGGCGCGTCGCCGCCCATCTGCCGCGCCAGCACATAGGCGCTCGGCGAGGTCGGCACGGCGGCGCAGCACACCACCACCGCGAGATCGGTTCCGGAGAGGCGAAACCACAGCGCCAACGCGCCGGCGATCGCCGGCATCAGCACCAGCTTGAGCACCACGGCCGCGGTCGCGGCGGCGTTGGGGCGCATCAGGTCGCCGGGCCGCAGGCCGGCGCCGGTGACCAGCAGCCCGACCGCCAGCGACGCCCGTCCCAGCGCATCGCCGAACTGGAAGATCGGCGCGGGAATGGTCACGTGCAGCAGGCTGAGCGCGATGCCGATCCCGCAGGCCCAGATCAGCGGATTGCGCGCGATCATGACGGCGACCTTGAGCGGCGGCAGCCGTTCGGGCGCGGCGTAACGGGTCATCACCGCGACGCTCAGGACGTTGAGGATCGGCACCATCGCCACGGTGGCGACGGAGGCGAGCGTCAGGCCGAGATCGCCGTAGAGGGCGCCGACCACGCCGAGCGCAATGTACGTCTGGAACCGGGTGGCGCCCTGGAACACCGAGGTGAAGGCCGGCCCGCCAACCCCGAAGCGCGCGCGCAGCATCGGGCCGAGCGCGAGGCAGAGCGCGGAGGTGATCAGTGCCGCCAGCAGCAGCGCGGCGCCGACGTCGAGCACCGGCACGGCGTCGAGGTCGGCGCGCGCCAAGGTCACGATCAGCAGGGCGGGGAACAGCACGTAATAAGTGATGCGTTCGAGCCCGCCCCATTGGGCGTCGACCGGCACCAGCGTGCGGCGCAGGATCAGCCCCAGCCCGATCAGCATGAAGACCGGAACCAGGGCCCCGAGCACCGCCGCCATGGGTCAGTCCGCCCCGGGATGGGGCAGCCGCGCCAGCCGGTCGAGCGCGCCCTGGAGAATGAAGACCGCCGCGTGCTGGTCGATCACCTTGGCGCGCCGGGCGCGGCTGACGTCGGCGGCGATCAGTTCGCGCTCGACGGCCGCCGTCGACAGGCGCTCGTCCCACAATGCGATGGCGAGCTCGGTGAGCCGGGCGAAATTACGGGCGAAGGACCGCGTCGACTGGGCGCGCGGACCTTCGCTGCCGTCCATGTTGATGGGCAGCCCGAGCACGAAGCCGACTGTCTTGCGCTCCTGCGCCAGCACCAGCAGCCGCGCGGCGTCGGCGGTGAAGGTGGTGCGCCGCACGGTCTCGACGGTGGTAGCAAGCCTGCGGTCCGGGTCCGATACCGCGACGCCGATGGTCTTGGTGCCGAGGTCGAGGCCGATCAGCGCGCCGCGGCGCGGCCAGTGGGCGACGGCTTCGATGAGGGGAAGGACGGGAGCGGGCATCGCCACCGCTTAACACGCTCGGGGAGGCTGAGGCAAAAGCGGTGGTCCTGTCGTCATGGCCGGGCTTGACCCACGCCCGTCCGGCACGATCTGTGCTTGAGAAAGTGCACGGTATTGATTCTGCTCGGGTTCAGTTGGTTGCGAATCATCTGGACAGCGAGAGGGTCAACACCGTGCGACACCAGAATATCGTTTTTCATGGTCTTCTGA
>JARLJA010000026.1 GCA_031291445.1 Xanthobacteraceae bacterium
CCGTCGACCTGCAGCAGCGTCGGCGAGGTCTGCTCGCTCGGCGCGCGCGGCGGCAGCGGCGGCGCGGGCGCGGGGCGCTTGCGCGCCGGCGCGAACGGCCACAGTTCCGCAAGCCGTGGCCACAGCCCGGTGGGCGCAACCTGCAGCAGGCCGACCAGCAGCACGCCGAACACGATGATCTCGGGCTGGCCGCCGCCCATCAGCATCGGCAGGTAGGTCTGCAGCGTTTCCTTGAACAGCACGACGATGGCGGCGCCGAGCACCGCGCCCCAGACGTGGCCGGCACCGCCGACCACCGCGACGAACAGATATTCGATGCCGGCCTGGGCGCCGAACGGCGTCGGGTTCACCGCCCGCAGGAAATGGGCGTAGAGCCAGCCCGAAAACCCGGCCAGCACCGCGGCATAGATGAAGACCAGGAGTTTGGCGCGCGCGGTCTGTACCCCGAAGGCCTCGGCCGCGATGTGGCCGCGCCGCAGCGCGCGGATGGCGCGGCCGGTGCGGGAATCCAGCAGGTTCAGGGTCAGGATGCCGGCGCCGATGACGCCGGCCCAGATCGCGTAGTAGATCGCGCCGGGGCTCATCAGCCGCACCGCGCCGAGCGACAGCGGCGGAATGCTGGAGATGCCGTCATTGCGGCCGAGGAATTCGAGCTTGCTGAACAGGTAGAACAGGCTGAGCCCCCAGGCCAGCGTGCCGAGCGGCAGGTAGTGCCCCGACAGCCGCACCGTGATCAGGCCGAGCAGGACCGCGGCGAGGCCGCTGACCAGGAGCGACAGCGGCAGGGTCAGCCACGGCGACAGGCCGTAGGCCGTGGTCAGCACCGCGGTGGTGTAGGCGCCGAAGCCGCAGAACGCCGCCTGGCCGAACGAGGTGAGGCCGCCGACGCCGGTCAGCAGCACCAGCCCCATGGCCACCAGCGCGGCGAGGCCGATATTGTCGGCGAGCACGATCCAGAACGGCGGCACGCCGGGCAGGACCGGAATCGCGGCCATCGCCAGCGCGAAGACGAGAATGGGCCAGCGCTGCATGCCGTCACTCCTTGTCGTCGTCGACGGCCGGCTGCGCCAGCGAGCGCACCAGCAGCACCGGAATGATCAGCGTGAAGACGATGACCTCCTTGTAGTTGCTGGCATAGAACGACGAGAACGCCTCGACCACGCCGACCAGCAGCGCCGCGAGCGCGGTCACCGGATAGCTGGCGAGCCCGCCGATGATCGCGGCGACGAAGCCCTTCAGCCCGATCAGGAAGCCGCTGTCGTAGTAGATGGTGGTGATCGGCACGATCAGGATGCCGGACACCGCGCCGATGGTGGCGGCGAGCAGGAAGGCGATCTGGCCCGACAGCGTGGTGCGGATGCCGACCAGCCGGGCGCCGAGCCGGTTGACCGCGGTGGCGCGCAGCGCCTTGCCGTAGAGGGTGTAGCCGAAGAACAGCCACAGCCCCGCGATCAGCGCCAGCGCGATGCCGTAGACCGCGAGCGACTGGCCGGTGATGCGCAGCGTGCCGAGCGACATCGCGGCGCGCGACACCGGCGGCGCGCGCAGGCCCTCGGCGCCGAAGAACAGCAGGCCGAGTCCCTGCATGGCGAGATGGACGCCGACGGAGGCGATCAGCAGCACCAGCACGGAGGCGTGGGCGATCGGCTGGTAGGCGATGCGGTAGAGATAGGCCCCGATCGGCGCCACGATCACCAGCGACAGCACGAAATTGACCAGTTCGCTGGCCGGCCCGCCACGGGTGGCGAGCGTGGCGAGGCCGAGAATGACCAGCGGCGGCACGGCATTGGTCGCGAGCGCGCGCAGCACCACGCGGGCGCCGAACCGGCGCCGCGCCGCGACCAGGTCGAACACCAGCGCGACCAGGCCCATCAGCAGGACCAGATAGGTGGTGCCGGGGACCTTGCCGGCCGACAGCGTGGCGTAAGTGAGCGCGCCGTAGGTGACGAGTTCGCCCTGCGGGATCAGGATGACGCGCGTGACCGCGAACACCAGCACCAGCCCGAGGCCGAGCAGGGCGTAGATCGCGCCGCTGGTGATGCCGTCCTGGAGCAGGAACAGCAGGATGGTGGTATCCAAGGTGTCGTGTCCCCCCGGGGCGCTGCGCCCGAACCGTGCGGCCGGCGGCGCCAGGCCCGGAACTTGGCGCCGGCGCCCCTGCGGGCGTCAAGCGCGTTTCCGGTCCGGCACCACGATGCGCCGCGGCAGTCGTGCGGTTGGTCCGCCGTCGCAATTTGATATACTCGATAACAATTATTGTGTATCATCTCAAGTGACTTCGGAATCAATCGCGCGCGCGGAGCGGACCCGGTCCGGATCGAGATTGCGCCGAATGTGCGGTGCCGGTCCGCCCGACGCATACGCCAGCGGGGCCGGCCACCATGCGTCAGGGCGGCGGGTGAGGGCGATGGCGAATTCCAGACCGATGGCTGTTTCGAGAGCCGCGCCGCGGGCGCAGCCGGCGCGCAAGGAGGCGGCGCCTGCTGCGGAGAGCGGGCCGCTGCAGCTCGGCGAGCTGTCCGAACTGCTCGGCTACCAGTTCAAGCGCACCCAGCTGCGGATCTTCGAGGACTTCATCCGCTGCGTCGCGTCGCTGCAACTGACGCCGGCGCAGTTTTCCGTGCTGGTGCTGCTGGAGAAGAATCCCGGCCGCAACCAGACCGAAATCGCCTCGACGCTCGGCATCCTGCGGCCGAATTTCGTGTCGATGCTCGACGGGCTGGAGAGCCGTAAACTGTGCGAGCGAATCCGCTCGCCGCACGATCGTCGCTCCCACCAGGTGATGCTGACCGAAAAGGGTCACAGCATCCTCGCGCGCGCCAAGCGGCTGGTGGCGGCCAAGCACGAGTCGCGGCTCAACGCGCTGCTCGGCGACGCCGACCGCGCCGCGCTGCTGCGGATTCTCGACAAGCTGTCGGCGTTTTAGGGCGTTATTTCTCCTCGTCATGGCCGGGCTTGACCCGGCCATCCACTCTTGAACTTGCGGCGCCGCTCAAAAGCGTGGATGCGCGGGTCAAGCCCGCGCATGACGACAAGAAGCAACGAATGCGCGGCGCACGTGCCCCCACTCACCCCTTCGGATCCACCAGGATCACACGGACGTCGTTGACGTTGGTGAGAGTCGGGCCGCTGACCAGGAGATCGCCGGTGGCCGCGAAGAAGCCGGTGGCGTCGTTGTCGGCCAGCGCCGCGGCCGGATCGAGCCCCAGGCGGCGGATGGCGGCGAAGGTGCGTGCGTCGATCATGGCGCCGGCCGGATCGCTCGGCGACCCGGCGCCGCCGTCGGCGCCGTCGGTGTCGGCGGCCAGCGCGCTGACGGCGCCGTCGGTGTCGGCGAGTTCAGCAGCGAGCGCCAGCGCGTATTCCTGGTTGGGGCCGCCGCGGCCGTTGCCTCTCACCGTCACCGTCAGTTCGCCGCCCGACAGGATAGCGACCTGGCGTTGTTCCGCGAGCGCCCGGCGCGCCAGGGCGGCGTGGGCCGCCGCGATGTCGCGGGCCTCGCCCTCGAGGTCGGCGCCGAGATCGATCACCGCATAGCCGGCCTGGCGCGCCGTCGCGACGGCGGCATCGAGCGAGTCGCGCGGCCGGCCGATCAATTCGAAGCGGGCGCGGGCGAAGGCCGGCTCGTCGGCCTTGCAGCTCTCGTTGCGCGGGTCGTCGAGCGCGCGGTGGACGGCGTCGTCGACCACCAGCGCGTAGCGCGCGATGATGGCGCGGGCGTCCGCCAGCGTCGTCGGATCCGGCACGGTCGGTCCCGAGGCGATCACCGCGGGATCATCGTGCGGCACGTCCGAGATCGCCAGCGTCACGATCTGCGCCGGGAACGCGGCGCGGGCCAGCCGTCCGCCCTTGATGCGGGAGAGATGCTTGCGCACCGTGTTGATCTCGCCGATCGGCGCGCCGGAGCGCAGCAGCGCCCGGGTGACCGCCTGCTTCTGCGTGAACGAGACGCCGTCGGCCGGCGCGATCCAGTTGGCGGAGCCGCCGCCCGACAGCAGCACCAGGACGAGATCGTCGGCGCCGGCCGAGGCCGCGAGCGCGAGCGTCGCGTCGGCGGCCCTGAGCCCGGCCTCGTCGGGCACCGGATGGCCGGCCTCGATCACCTCGATGCGCCGGGTCGCGACGCCGTGGCCATGACGCGTGGTGGCGAGGCCGGTGATGCGTTCGGGTGAAAGTCCGAGGCGATCGAGATAGTGGCGTTCGGCGGCGGCGGCCATGGCGGCCGCGGCCTTGCCGGCGCCCAGGCAGATCACGCGCCCGGCGGGAGGCGCCGGCAGATGGCGCTCCAGGATGCGGTCGGGATGGGCGGCAGCGACGGCGGTATCGAAGATGGCGCGGAGCAGGGGGCGGTGGTCGGTCAAGCGTGGCTCCCTGGGTTCGGGGCACCATAACAGCACCGGCGCGGTCGGCCCGGCAAGCCCCGCCGCCGTAGGACAAAAAAACGGCGCGCCCGGTTGCCGTGGGCGCGCCGGTGCACTCAAGAAATATTGATCAGTCGCGGACTTCGCCGCTGATGATCGGGCCGAACGGTTCCCACTTCTCGCCCTTGAAGCGGATCATCTGCAGCTGCTCGATGGGATAGAAGTCGGTCGGGCTGGTGTTGATCTTGACGCCCGGCAGCAGGGTATCGGGAACGAAGTCCTTGAGGTTCGCCGCCTGCTTCATGATGTTCTCGCGGGTCAGCGTGTCGCCGGCCTGCTTGAGCACCTGCGCCACGGTCTGCGCCTCGCCGTAGCCATAGACCACCGAGGCGTCGGTGCGGTTGGCGTCGGGGGCGTATTTGGCGAGGAAGGCGTAGAATTTCTTCATGCCCTCGTCGTTGTCCCACTGTGGATCCGCGCCGTCCTTGGCGTAGGAGGCGGACATGACGTCCTGGCCGTTCTCGAAGCCCGCCGGCTTCATCACGCTGCCGACCGAGGCGCCGACATTGCTCTGGAAGTAGGTCGGCTTCCAGCCGAGCTCTGCGACCTTCTTGATCGCCTGGGCGGCGAACTTGGGCGTCGTGATGCTGACGAAGGTGTCGGCGCCGCTCGCCTTGAGCTTGACGATGTGGGAATCGATCGACGGCTCCGCGACCTCGTAGCTGTCCTCGGCGACGATGATCGAACCCTTCTCGCCGAGCCCGTCATGGAAGCCCTTGAGCAGGTCTTTGCCGAAGTCGTCGTTCTGGTACATGATCGCGACCTTGGCGTCGGGCTTGTTGGCCAGCAGATACTTCGCGTAGATCTTGCCCTCGCTCTGGTACGGCGGCTGCCAGCCCATGGTCCAGGGGAACGTCTTGGCCTCGCCGAACTTGGTGGCGCCGGTGGCGACGAACAGCTGCGGCACCTTCTTGGCGTTCATGTATTTCTGGATCGCCGAATTTGACGGGGTGCCGAGCGGGCTGAACACCAGCAGCACCTCGTCGCTTTCCACCAGCTTGCGGGCCTGCTCGACCGCCTTCGGTGGCGAGTAGCCGTCGTCGTAGCTGATGAACTCGATCTTGCGGCCGTTGATGCCGCCCTGCTCGTTGATCATCGCGAAATAGGCCGCCTCGATCTTGCCGATCACGCCATAGGCCGACGCCGGGCCGCTGTAGGGCATGATGTTGCCGATCTTGATGCCGGTATCGGTCGCGCCGGTGTCGTACTGTTTCTGCGCCTGCGCGGAGCCGCTTGCGATCACCACAGCGGCGAGTGCGGCCGAAAGGCCGCTGACGGTCGAACGGAAGTTCATGGGAGGTCCTTCTTCTTCGGTCTCAATTGTTCTTGAGGAATTTCTTGGCGAGGGCTTCGCCGTAGAGGGCGACCTGGCGGGCGCCATGGGGGACGACGAAGATCACGACGATCAGGAGCGCGCCGAACACCGCCCCCGACAGGCCCTTCGAAATGTTCTCGGCGACGTTGGGCACGAAGACGATGAAGGCCGAACCCGCCAGCGAGCCGGGCAGCCAGCCGACGCCGCCGACCACCATGCCGAGGAAGATCGCGATCGCGAGCTGGATGGTGTAGCCGTCGGGCGCGACGAACTGCACGACGATGGCGCCGAGCGCGCCGGCGATGCCGGTGAAGGCGGCGCTGATGCCGAAGGCGAGCGTCTTGTAGAGCGGCAGGTTGACGCCGAGCGCGGACGCCGCGATCTCGTTGTCCCTGATCGCCATCATGGCGCGGCCGGTGCGCGAATTCAAAAGATTGACCGAGGCGGCGTAGATCAGCAGCGTCACCAGCAGCGTGAAGTAGTAGAGCCACATGTCCTGCGAGATCGGCAGGTGGAACGGGGCGTCCGGTTTGGTGACGACGAGGCCCTGGACGCCTCCGGTCCAGGACTCGAACACGCCGAGCTTGAGCAGCTGCGGCATCGCGGTCGCCAGCGCAAAGGTGGCGAGCGCGAGATAGACCCCCGACAGCCGCAGCGCCGGCAGGCCGAACAGCACCCCGGCGACGAAGCAGACCAGGGCCGAGGCCGGCAGCGTCAGCACGTAGTTGACGTCGGCGTGCTCCATCAGGATCGCGGAGGTGTAGGCGCCGAGCGCGTAGAACGCGCTCTGGCCGAGCGAGAACTGGCCGCTGCCGCCGGTGAGCAGGTTCAGCGCCATGATCGCGATCGCGTAGACCAGCCACATCGTCAGCTGGAAGATGACGAAGTTCTTGACGAACAGCGGCGTGGCCAAGAGCAGCAGCAGCACCACGATCTGGGCGATCGTGCTGACCGAGCGCCTGATGGTGACGCGGGCCGCGGCGGCCGGAGCGACGGTTTCCTGGATTGTCGACATTGTCACACTCGCTGCACGACGGTGCGGCCGAACAGGCCGTTGGGTTTGACCACAAGCACGGTCACGATGAGCGCCAGCGCGATCGGCAGCTTCAGTTCATTGCCGACGCCGGGGATGTAGGTGCCGACCAGGTTCTCGAAGATTCCGACCAGGAAGCCGCCGATCACCGCGCCGAACGGGCTGGAGAGGCCGCCGAGCACCGCGGAAGCGAAGCCGTACAGCAGGATGCCGCCCATCATGTTGGGTTCGAGGAACACCACGGGCGCGATCAGCATGCCGGCGATGGCGCCGATCGCCGACGCCATGCCCCAGCCCAGCGCGATCATCCAGCCGACGTTGATGCCGACCAGCCGCGCCGATTCCGGCAGCGAGGCCGCCGCCCGCATCGCCAGCCCGATCCGGGTGAAGCGGAAGAAGCCGTACAGCATCAGCAGCAGCACCAGCGTGACGCCGATCATGCCGGCCTGGTGGGTCGAGATTAGCTGGCTGCCGAGGAACGGCCGCGAGCCGAACGGCGAGGGAAACTGCTTGATGGTGAAGTCCCAGGTCAGGCCGGCGACGCTGTTGATGATGGCGAACAGCGCGATGAAGCCGGCGACGTGGGTCAGGATCGGGGCGTGCGCCAGCGGCTTGAACAGCAGGCGCTCGATGATGATGCCGCCGGCGAACGAGATCGCGAGCGTCAGCACGAAGGCGATCCAGTAGGGCACGCCCCACTGGATCAGCTGCCAGGCGATGAAGGTCGAGAACATCGCCATTTCGCCCTGGGCGAAGTTGAGGTGGTCGATGGCCTGGTAGATCATCACCACGGCGAGCGCCATGCAGGCGTAGATCGCGCCCGTGGCGATGCCGGCCAGAACCTGGTTGACGAAAAGCTCCATGGCCGCGGCCCTCAATACCCGAGATAGGATTTGCGGATGTCTTCGTTGTCGGCCACCGCGCTGGCCTCGCCCGCCATCACGATGCGGCCGGTCTCGATCACGTAGGCCTGCCCGGCGATCGCCAGCGCGAGCTGGGCGTTCTGCTCGACCACCAGGATCGTGACCTTGTCGTCGCGGTTGATCCTGGCGAGAATCGCGAACAGGTCGCGGACCACCAGCGGCGCCAGCCCGAACGACGGCTCGTCGAGCAGCATCAGGCGCGGGCGCAGCATCAGCGCGCGGGCCACGGCGAGCATCTGCTGCTCGCCGCCGCTCAGCGTGCCGGCCTGCTGGTCGCTGCGCTCCCTGAGTTTGGGAAAGTGGTCGTACATCCGCTCGACGTCGTCGGCGATGCCGCGGCTGTCGCGGCGGGTCATGGCGCCGAGCTGGAGGTTTTCCTCGACCGTCATCCGCGTGAAGGTGCCGCGTCCCTGCGGGACGTGGGCGATGCCGAGCTTGACGATGTCCTCGGTCGAACGTCCGGCGAGCGGCTTGCCGTCGAAGCGGATGTTGCCGGTGGAGCGGATCATGTTGCAGATCGCGCGCAGCGTCGTGGTCTTGCCGGCGCCGTTGGCGCCGAGCAGGGTGGTGACGCTGCCGTCCTCGAGGCTGAACTGCAGTCCGTGCAGGGCCTGCACCTGGCCGTAATAGGCCCGCAGGTCCTCGATCTCGAGCAGGCTGCTCATGCGTCCTTGCTCCCGAGATAGGCCTTGATCACGTCCGGGTCGGACTGCACGGCGGCGGGCGGGCCCTCCGCGAGCTTCTTGCCGAAATTGAGCGCGACGACGTGGTCGGCGATCGACATCACCAGACCCATGTGATGCTCGACGAGGAGCACGGTGATGCCGCGCTGGTCGCGGATCTTGCGAATGAGGTCGCCGAGCGCGTGGACCTCCTCGTGGTTGAGGCCGCCGGCGGGCTCGTCGAGCAGCAGGATCTTCGGTTCGGCGGCGAGCGCGCGGCCGAGCTCGACGCGCTTCTGGGTGCCGAACGGCAGGCCGGCCACCGGCCGTTCCGCGACCTCGAGCAGGTCGAGATAGTCGGCGATGTCGCGCGCCCGCTTGTCGAGCGCACGCTCTTCGCGCCGGGCCCAGGGCAGCTTGAGCATGTCGCTCATCGCGTCGCTTGTGGTTCGCGAGTGGGCGCCGACCCTGATGTTGTCGAGCACCGAGAGATTGTGGAACAGCGCGACGTTCTGGAAGGTGCGGCCGATGCCGATATCGGGAATCCGGTGCGGCGGCTGCTTCAGGATGGACTTGCCTTCGAGCAGGATGTCGCCCTGGCTCGGCTGGTAGAGCCGGCTCAGGCAGTTGAACAGCGTGGTCTTGCCGGCGCCGTTCGGCCCGATCAGCCCGAGAATGTGGCCGCGGCGCAAATCGAACGACACGCCGTTGAGCGCGACGATGCCTCCGAACGTGACGCAGACGCCACGAACCGAGAGCAGGGGCTCCGATCCCTGCATGTCCTGTGACGGCGTCATCGGCTGCGGCCTTCGCCCGCATGGGGTGCGCCGGCCCGCGCGGAACCCGCGCCGTTCAGCCGGCCGCTATCCGATCCCTTCCACCAACCTCGCAACTCGTCCTCCCGTCTTGGTCTTTTTGGTGTTGTTATTATTGTTGTGATTGTGGGTCGCGTCGGCGCGGCCGGTGCTCGGCCGGCCGGTCATGGCCTTTTCGATGTTTTTGGCCATGGCGACAAGCCGTGGCCCGATGTCCTGGATCAGTCTGTCCTCGGAAAACTTGAAGGCCGGCGCGCCGCAGTTGAAGGCATAGGGGCCGGTGCCGTCGTTCAGCGACAGGGCGACGCCGGCGGCGTGGATGTCGCCGTGCCATTCGCCGGCGGAAACCGTGAAGCCGTGTTTGGCGACCATCTCGCCGGCGCGGTCGATGCCCTCGCGGATCTTCGGCCAGCGGTTGCCGGCCTGTTCGCGCAGTTCCCGCAGCAGCGCGTTGCGCTCGTCGTCGGGCAGCGCCAGCAGGTAGGCACGCCCCATCGCGGTGGTCGCGATCGGAATCCGCGAGCCGACGTCGAGCAGCACGCCCACCGTGAGGTCGCCGCGGCTCTGGCCGAAATAGATCATGCTGAGACGGTCGCGGGCGCCGATCGCCACGGCGCCGCCGGTCTCCCGCATCAGCTGGTCGCGGAACGGATCCGAAACGTGGCGAATGCCGAGATTGGCGAGAGCGGAATAGCCGAGCGCCATCGCCGCCGGCGCCAGCTGGTACTTCTCGAACCGCGGAACCGGGGTCAGGTAACCGAGCTTGGTGAGCGTATAGGTCAATCGCGAAATCGTCGGCTTCGGCAGGTTGGTGCGCGCGGCGATTTCCTGGTTGCCGAGCAGGCCGTCCTGCGGACGGAACGCGCGCAGTACATCAAGCCCCCGCGACAGCGCGATAACAAAATTCCGATCGGTCGCGCCTTTCTTATCGGACTTATCGGACTTCTCGGGTCGCTTCATGCGCGTTGCTTCATACGTGGGCCGCACCGTTCCTCGTTGACAACGGACGCTCTTCAAAATAACCCTCCGTGTCAAGCTGTGAAATTAAATTCCGCGGTGCGAAATCAACGTTGGAATGCGCGAAAAATGGGCAGTTTCGTACCATTCGCGCCTCGCCGATGCGGAGCGACAGGGAGAGAGCGCGTGAGTGAAGTCGTGAAGGTTGAACGTCGCGATGGTGTGGCCATTGTCACGATCGACAGTCCTCCGGTGAATGCCCTCAGCGCGGCGGTTCGTCTCGGCATCAGCAACGCGATCAAGGATGTCGGCAATGATCCGCAAGTGCAGGCGGTGGTCCTGACCTGCGCGGGCCGCACCTTCATCGCCGGCGCCGACATCACCGAATTCGGCAAGCCGCCGAAGCAGCCGTTCCTCGGCGAAGTGATCTCCGACATCGAGAACTGCCCGAAGCCGGTGATCGCGGCGATCCATGGTACCGCGCTCGGCGGCGGTCTTGAAGTGGCGCTCGGCTGCCACTTCCGCGTCGCCACCAGGGACGCCAAGCTCGGCCTGCCCGAAGTCAAGCTCGGCCTGCTGCCCGGCGCCGGCGGAACCCAGCGCCTGCCGCGCGCGGTCGGCCCGGAACTCGGCGTCAAGATGGTCGTCTCCGGCGATCCGATCGGCGCCAGCGAGGCGCTCGCGAACGGCCTGATCGAGGAGATCGTCGAGGGCCCGGCCTCGGGCGGCGAAGCCTTCGCCCGCAAGGTGGTGGCGGAGAAGCGCCCGCTGCGCCGGCTGCGCGACGACAACTCCAAGCTCGCGGCGGCCAAGGCCGACCGCTCGATCTTCACCAACGCGGCGGCCGCCGCCAACAAGAAGAACCGCGGGCTCGAGGCGCCGCTGGCCTGCGCCGAGGCGGTGAGCTGGGTGTTCGACGTGCCGTTCGACGAGGCCCTGAAGCGCGAGCGTGAGAGCTTCCTCAAGCTGGTGGCCGGCGACCAGTCCAAGGCCCAGCGCCACGCCTTCTTCGCCGAGCGCGAGGCCGCCAAGATCGACGGCGTTCCCGACGGCACCAAGGCCCGCAAGGTCGAGCGCGTCGCCATCATCGGCGCCGGCACCATGGGCGGCGGCATCGCCATGTCGTTCGCCAACGCGGGCATCCCGGTGACCCTGATCGAGACCGGCGAGGAGCAGCTCAAGCGCGGCCTCGGCATCATGCAGAAGAATTACGAGGCCACCGCCGCCCGCGGCGGCATTCCGGCGGACGCGCCGGCCAAGCGCATGGCGCTGATCAACGGCGTGGTCGGCCTCGAGAACGTCAAGGACGCCGACCTCGTCATCGAGGCGGTGTTCGAGACCATGGAGATCAAGAAGGACGTGTTCGGCAAGCTCGACCAGTTCGCCAAGCCCGGCGCGGTGCTCGCCTCCAACACCTCCTATCTCGACATCAACCAGATCGCCGCGACCACCAGGCGGCCGCAGGACGTGCTGGGCATGCACTTCTTCAGCCCGGCCAACGTCATGAAGCTGTGCGAGATCGTGCGCGCCGAGAAGACCGCGCCGGACGCGCTCACCACCGCGGTATCGATCGCCAAGCGCATCGCCAAGGTCCCGGCGGTGGTCGGGGTCTGCGACGGCTTCGTCGGCAACCGCATGCTGGCGGCGCGCGGCAAGCAGGCCGAGAAGCTCTTGTTCGAGGGCGCGCTGCCGCAGCAGATCGACGCCGTGGTCACCAAGTTCGGCATGCCGATGGGGCCGTTCGCCATGGGCGACCTCGCCGGCCTCGACATCGGCTGGCGCTCGCGCAAGGACCGCGGCATCAAGTCGGAAATCGCCGACGCGCTGTGCGAGGCCGGACGCTTCGGCCAGAAGACCGGCAAGGGCTACTACAAGTACGAGGGCGGCTCGCGCGCGCCGCTGCCCGACCCCGAGGTCGAGAAGCTGATCGAGGAGACCTGCGCCCGCCTCGGCATCAAGCGCCGCGCGGTGAGCGACGACGAGATCCTCGAGCGCATGATGTATCCGATGATCAACGAGGGCGCGCGGATTCTCGAGGAGAAGATCGCGGCGCGGCCGAGCGACATCGACGTGATCTGGCTCTACGGCTACGGCTGGCCGGTCTATCGCGGCGGCCCGATGTTCTATGCCGACCAGGTCGGGCTGAAGCACATCGCTGAGCGCCTGTCGTTCTACGCCAAGGCGACCAACGACCCGTCGCTGGAGCCGGCACCGCTGCTCAGGCAGCTCGCCGACAAGGGCGAGACCTTCGCGTCCTGGGCCAGGGGGGCGGCAAAGGCGGGCTGATCATCATGGCCTATGTTGGCGAGACGTATTATCCGGAAGGCGTGCGCTGGAGCGCGCCGATCCCGTTCGGGACGCTGCCCGGCCTGCTGGCCGAGGCGGCCACGGCTTATGGCGAACGGCCGGCGATCGAGTTTCGCGACCGGCCGATCAGCTTCGCCGAACTCGGCGCCATGGTCGACACCGCGGCGGCGGCCTTGCTGCGGGCCGGCCACGGTCGCGACAGCTCGGTGGCTCTGTTTCTCGGCAACACGCCCGACCATCCGACCTGCTTCTTCGGCGCGCTGAAGGCCGGCGCCCGCGTCGTCCACCTCAGCCCGCTCGACGGCGAGCGGGCGCTGTCGCACAAGATCACCGACAGCGGCGCCCGGGTGCTGATCACCAGCGATCTCGCCGCGCTATTGCCCACCGCGCTGAAGTTTCTCGAACGCGGGCTGATCGACCGCCTGGTGGTCTGCGAGGACGCGACCTGGGGCGAGGTCGGCATCCCCAGGGCGCCGATCCCGTCCTCGCCGGCGATCACCACCTATCGCGACTTCGTCAGGGACGCGGCGCCGCCTTCGGCGTGGCCGGCGATCGATCCGCAGGACGTCGCGCTGCTGCAATACACCGGCGGCACCACCGGGCTGCCGAAGGGCGCGATGCTGACCCACAAGAACCTGACCTCCGCGGTCTCGATCTACGACGTCTGGGTCGCACCGGCCAGGGCCGCGCGCAACCAGGCCGAGCGGGTGATCTGCGTGCTCCCGCTGTTCCACATCTACGCGCTGACGGTGATCCTGCTGCGCAACCTCAAGAACGGCGACCTGATCTCGCTGCACCAGCGCTTCGACGTCGACGCGGTGATGCGCGACATCGAGGTCAAGCGCGCGACCGCGTTCCCCGGCGTTCCGACCATGTGGATCGCGATCGCCAACCTGCCGGATCTCGACAAGCGCGACCTGTCGTCGCTGGCGATGATCGGCTCCGGCGGCGCGCCGCTGCCGGTCGAGGTCGCCAAGGTGTTCGAGGGCAAGACCGGCATCAAGCTGCGCAGCGGCTGGGGCATGACCGAGACCTGCTCGCCCGGCACCGGCCATCCGGCGGAAGGCCCCGATAAGCCGGGCTCGATCGGCCTGATGCTGCCCGGCATCGAGCTGGACGTGGTCGGGCTCGACAATCCGGCCCGCGTCCTCGGCGTCGGCGAGACCGGCGAGCTCAGGATCCGGGGGCCGAACGTCACCAAGGGCTACTGGAACAAGCCGCAGGAGAGCGCGGAGTCCTTCGTCGGCGACCGCTTCCTGACCGGCGACATCGGCTACATGGACGCCGACGGCTACTTCTTCCTGGTCGACCGCAAGAAGGACATGATCATCTCGGGCGGCTTCAACGTCTATCCGCAGATGATCGAGCAGGCGATCTACGAACACCCCGCCGTGCAGGAGGTCATCGTGCTCGGCGTGCCCGATGACTATCGCGGCGAGGCGGCCAAGGCCTACGTCACCCTGAAAGCCGGCGCGCAGCCGTTCTCGCTCGACGACCTGCGCACGTTCCTGACCGGCAAGATCGGCAAGCACGAACTGCCGGTCGCGCTCGAATTCCGCGACCAGCTGCCGCGCACGCCGGTCGGCAAGCTGTCCCGCCACGAGCTTCGCTCCCAGGAGCGGCGCCACGTTTCCCAAGAACCCGCAACCACAAGGTAATCTGTCATGACCGATGCCGTTATCGTTTCGACTGCCCGCACCCCGATCGGCAAGGCCTATCGCGGCGCGCTCAACGCCACCGAAGGCGCCACGCTGCTCGGCCATGCCATCGGCGCGGCGGTGGCGCGCGCCAAGGTCGATCCCGCCGAGATCGAGGACGTGGTGATGGGCTGCGCCCTGCAGCAGGGTTCCACCGGCGGCAACATCGCGCGCAAGGCGCTGCTGCGCGCCGGCCTGCCGGTGCAGGTCGCCGGCACCACCATCGACCGCCAGTGCGCCTCGGGCCTGCAGGCGATCGCGCTGGCGGCGCGCTCGGTGCTGTTCGACGGCGTCGAGATCGCGGTCGGCGGCGGCGGCGAGTCGATCAGCCTGGTGCAGAACGACAAGATCAACACCTTCCACGCGGTCGATCCGGAGCTGCAGAAGATCAAGGGCGACGTCTACATGCAGATGATCGACACCGCCGAGGTGGTGGCGAAGCGCTACGGCATCTCGCGCGAGCGGCAGGACGAGTACGCGCTGGAAAGCCAGCGCCGCACCGCCGCGGCCCAGCAGGGCGGCAAGTTCAAGGACGAGCTGGCGCCGATCACCACGGTGATGGGCATCGCCGACAAGGCCACCGGCGCCATCACCATGAAGGAAGTCACGCTCGGCCAGGACGAAGGTCCGCGCCCCGACACCAGCGCCGAGGGTCTCGCCAGCCTCAAGCCGGTGCGCGGCGACGGCTTCTGCGTCACCGCCGGCAACGCCAGCCAGCTGTCCGACGGCGCCAGCGCCACGGTGATCATGAGCGACAAGGAAGCGGCCAAGCGCGGGCTGAAGCCGCTCGGCATCTTCCGCGGCTTCGTCTCCGCCGGCTGCGAGCCCGACGAGATGGGCATCGGCCCGGTCTACGCGATCCCGCGGCTGCTCAAGCGCCACAACCTCAAGATCGACGACATCGACCTGTGGGAGTTGAACGAGGCCTTCGCGGTGCAGGTGCTGTACTGCCGCGACAAGCTCGGCATCGACCCGGAGAAGCTCAACGTCAGCGGCGGCGCGATCGCGGTCGGCCACCCCTACGGCATGAGCGGGGCGCGGCTCACCGGCCACCTCCTGATCGAGGGCCGCAGCCGCAAGGCCAAGTACGGCGTCGTCACCATGTGCGTCGGCGGCGGCATGGGCGCGGCCGGCCTGTTCGAGTTCCTTCAGTAATCGTCGCGAAAGGCGCGGCCCGCCGGGCCGCGCCGTTTCCCCGGACAAGTTCAGAGGAGAGACCGATGGATCTCAGCTTCAGCAAGGAAGAGCTGGCGTTCCGCGACGAGGTGCGCAGCTTCTTCCGCGACAACCTGCCGCCTGCCATCCGCGAGAAGATCGTCGAGGGCCACCACGTCAGCAAGGAGGACCTCGTCACCTGGTCTCGCATCCTCAACAAGAAGGGCTGGGGCGTGCCGCACTGGCCGGTCGCCCACGGCGGCACCGGCTGGAGCCCGGTGCAGCAGTACATCTTCCTGGAGGAACTGCAGGCCACTCCGGCGCCGTCGCCGCTGGCGTTCGGCGTCAACATGGTCGGCCCGGTGATCTACACCTTCGGCAACGAGGAGCAGAAGAAGTACTACCTGCCCCGCATCGCCAACCTCGACGACTGGTGGTGCCAGGGCTTCTCGGAGCCGGGCTCGGGATCGGACCTCGCCTCGCTGAAGACCTCCGCCAAGCGCAAGGGCGACGTCTACGTGATCAACGGCCAGAAGACCTGGACCACGCTGGCGCAATACGCGGACTGGATCTTCTGCCTGTGCCGCACCGACCCGAGCGCCAAGAAGCAGTCCGGCATCTCCTTCATCCTGGTCGACATGAAATCGCGCGGCATCACGGTGCGGCCGATCCAGACCATCGACGGCGGCCGCGAGGTCAACGAGGTGTTCTTCGACGACGTCGAGGTGCCGGTCACCAACCTGGTCGGCGAGGAGAACAAGGGCTGGGACTACGCCAAGTTCCTGCTCGGCAACGAGCGCACCAACATCGCCCGCGTCGGCATGTCCAAGGAGCGCATCCGCCGCATCAAGGAACTGGCCTCCCAGGTGATGGCCGGCGACAGGCCAGTGATCGAGGATCCGCGCTTCCGCGAGCGGCTCGCCGCCACCGAGATCGAGCTCAAGGCGCTCGAATTGACCCAGATGCGGGTGGTCGCCAACGAGAGCAAGAACGGCAAGGGCAAGCCGGACCCGGCGTCCTCGATCCTCAAGATCAAGGGCTCGGAGATCCAGCAGACCATCACCGAACTCCTGCTCGACGTCATCGGCCCGTTCGGCGCGCCCTACGCGCCCGAGCAGGACGACGGCGGCAACGAGCTCGCCGACTGGACCACGACGATCGCGCCCGGCTACTTCAACTATCGCAAGGTGTCGATCTACGGCGGCTCCAACGAAATTCAGCGCAACATCATCGCCAAGGCCGTGCTCGGCCTGTGACGAATTGGCCGGTGACCAACGGCATCGTGTGATTTGAGGATCAGGTAATGGATTTTGATCTGTCGGAGGAGCAGCGTCTCCTCAAGGATAGCGTCGACGGCCTGCTGGGCGATTCCTACGATTTCGAGCAGCGCAAGAAATACGGCGCCGAGAAGGGCGGCTGGAGCAAGTCGGTGTGGAGCAAGTTCGCCGAGCAGGGCCTGCTCGGCCTGCCGTTCAGCGAGAGCGACGGCGGCTTCGGCGCCGGCGCGGTAGAAACCATGATCGTCATGGAGGCGCTCGGCAAGGCGCTGGTGCTCGAGCCGTATCTGGCGACGGTCGTGCTCGGCGGTGGCTTCCTGCGCCACTGCGGCTCGGCGGCGCAGAAGGCGGAGCACCTGCCCTCGCTGATCGACGGCAGCAAGACGCTTGCCTTCGCCCAGCTCGAGAAGAACTCGCGCTACGATCTCGCCGACGTCTCGACCACGGCGAAGAAGAGCGGCGCCGGCTTCGTGATCGACGGCGAGAAGTTCGTGGTGCTGCACGGCGACACCGCCGATACGCTGGTGGTCACCGCCCGGACCGGCGGCGGCCAGCGCGACCGCGCCGGCATCGGCGCGTTCCTGGTGCCGGCCAATGCCAAGGGCGTCACCGTCAAGGGCTATCCGACCCAGGACGGCCTGCGCGCCGCCGACATCACCTTCAACGGCGTCGAGGTCGGCGCGGACGCTGCGCTCGGCGATCCGGCCAACGCGCTGCCGCTGATCGAGCAGGTGGTCGACGACGCGCGCATCGCGCTGTGCGCCGAAGCGGTCGGCGCCATGGAGGAATCGCTCAAGACCACGGTCGAGTACATCAAGACCCGCAACCAGTTCGGCGTGGCGATCGGCACCTTCCAGGCGCTGCAGCACCGTGGCTCCGACATGTTCGTGGCGCTGGAGCAGGCCCGCAGCATGTCCTACTTCGCCACCATGGCGGGGACCTTCGACGACGCCAGGGAGCGCGCCACCGCGGTGGCCGCGGCCAAGGTGCAGATCGGCCGCTCCGCCCGCTTCGTCGGCCAGCAGGCGATCCAACTCCATGGCGGCGTCGGCATGACCATGGAGTTCAAGATCGGCCACTACTTCAAGCGGCTGACCATGATCGAGAGCGCGTTCGGCGACGCCGACTACCACCTGCGCCGGGTCAGCGACCTAGGCGGCCTGGTCGGCGACCAGTAAAGCGCGATCCGACGCGGGCGCCGCGGCGCCGGATCGGCGCGATCTGCAATGACGGTGTCGGGGGCCTCGCGGCCCCCGTTTTGCTTTTGATCGCAGCCCTGCGGGTTGACGGCGGTGGCCTAATCGGTTTGTTTGCGATCAAGGGCTGAAACGAAAGCCAAACGAGGAAACCCAGCGAGGCACCCATGGCGTCCCATATCCTGGCCATCGATCAGGGCACGACATCGTCGCGCGCCATTCTGTTTCGCGGCGACATCTCCATCGCCGCCCAGGCGCAGCAGGAATTCCCGCAGCATTTCCCGGCCTCGGGCTGGGTCGAGCACGAGCCCGAGGACATCTGGACCTCGACGGTGGCGACCTGCCGCGAGGCGCTGCGGCGCGCCAGGGTGAGTGCCGCCGAGGTCGCGGCGATCGGCATCACCAACCAGCGCGAGACCACGGTGGTCTGGGACCGCGCCACCGGCCAGGCCGTGCACCGCGCCATCGTTTGGCAGGATCGCCGCACCGCCGAGATCTGCGAGAAGCTCAAGGCCGATGGTCACGAGCCGGCGGTGTCCGCCAAGACCGGGCTGATCATCGATCCGTATTTCTCCGGCACCAAGGTCGCGTGGATCCTCGACCACACGCCGGGCGCCCGCGCCCGCGCCGAGCGCGGCGAACTGCTGTTCGGCACCGTCGACAGCTACCTGTTGTGGCGGCTCACCGGCGGCAAGGCCCATGCCACCGACGCCACCAACGCCTCGCGCACCCTGCTGTTCAACATCCACACCGGGGCCTGGGACGATGATTTGCTGCAGCTCCTGCGGGTGCCGCGCTCGATGCTGCCGGAGGTCAAGGATTCCTCGGCCGCCTTCGGCGAGACCACTGCCGAGCTGTTCGGCGGGCCGATCGCGATCCGCGGCATCGCCGGCGACCAGCAGGCCGCGACCATCGGCCAGGCCTGCTTCACGCCGGGGATGATGAAATCGACCTACGGCACCGGTTGCTTCGCGCTGCTCAACACCGGCGCCACCCCGGTGGCGTCGAAGAACAAGCTGCTCACCACCATCGCCTATCAGCTCGACGGCCAGCGCACCTACGCGCTCGAGGGCTCGATCTTCGTCGCCGGCTCGGCGGTGCAATGGCTGCGCGACGGGCTCGGCATCATCGGGCAGGCCGCCGAGACCGGCCCGCTGGCCGACCAGTCGGATTCGACGCAGTCGGTCTATCTGGTGCCGGCCTTCGTCGGCATGGGCGCGCCATACTGGAATCCGCGGGTCCGCGGCGCCTTGTTCGGCCTGACCCGCAACACCGGGCCGGCCGAACTGGCGCACGCGGTGCTGGAGAGCGTCTGCTACCAGACCTACGACCTGTGGGCGGCGATGCGCGCCGACTGGCCCGACGCGCAGGCCGTCAACACCGTGCTGCGGGTCGACGGCGGCATGACGGCGTCGGACTGGACCATGCAGCGGCTCGCCGATCTGCTCGACGCCCCGGTCGACCGTCCGGTGATCCAGGAGACCACGGCGCTGGGCGCGGCCTATCTCGCCGGCCTCGGCGCCGGTCTCTATCCGGAGCCGACGCGCTTCGCCGACAACTGGCGCCTCGAGCATCGCTTCAAGCCCAACATGAGCGCGGCCACCCGCACCCGCAAGCTCAAGGGCTGGGCCCTTGCGGTGAAGGGCGTGCTGGCGAGTGCCCCCGAGGCGGAGTAGCACCAGGTCACGCGATCGCGCTGCGGCGCGAACGGTGATCCGAAACAACCGGGAAGGAATACGGCGACGATGTCGCGACGCATCGACAAGTCATGGGTGGTCCTGAGCAGCCTGGAAAATTCCGAGGGCGATCGCTGCGTCGATCTGTTCCGCCGGCCCGACGGCAGCTTCGGCTTCGAGGAGTTTCGCCGCGACGTGGAGGACGCCGGCCACTGGACGCCGGTGGCGTATTATTCGGGCCAGGGCTTCGCCACGAAGGACGACGCCATTGCCGCGGCGAACCGGGCCGTGGTCTGGCTGCGCGAGGAGCGGGACTAACTCCACGTCGAGCGATCACGCCTCCAAGGTCTCCGGATGTTCATTGCTGTCATCCCCGCTTTCGCGGGGGACGACGTGAGGAGCGCGTGCTTTCTCAGGTCGCCGGCACCGGCGGCTCGAACGCGGCGCGTTCGCCGGCCAGCACCGCGTTGGCGTCCAGCGACCAGATCGGCACCGACACGTCGCCCGGGATCGCTCCCAGCGTCTGCAGCGACAGGTAGCGCAGGCAGCACACCCGCAGGAACGAGGTGAAGTTCGGCACCTCGCCCCTCGCCTCGATGATCTCGTCGTACAGCTTGGTGATGAGCTGATTGACGTTCATGCCGTCGCGCTGGCCGATCTCGCCCAGCACGCGCCAGAACAGGTTTTCCAGGCGGATGCTGGTCACCACGCCATGCAGGCGCAGCGACCGGGTGGTTGTGTCGTAGAGGGCCGGGTCGGCGCGAACGAAGATCTTGCACATGCGAGCCTCCGCGAGATCCGCGTTTCGATGGGACTCGAAGTCTATTCCCACCGCGATCGGGTCGCCACACCTTTCCTGTTTTCCTGTTTTCCTGTTTTCCTGTCCTCCCGTTCGCCGGCCGGGCCGTAGTAACGGGTTGCTACGGCCGGAACCCGGCGTGCCGCGTTCCATCGCTGCCGTAGCAATCGGCTGTTACCCGTCGTGCGCCCCTTCGCCGTAGCGTGAGACGCGGAATGAGGGCCGAGCGCGCGGCCCCGTCCGCGACACCTTCAAGGGCAGGAAACAACAGGAGCGACCCCCATGAATCCGAAGACCACAGCCGTCGTTCTGATCGAATTCCAGAACGACTTCACGACCCCCGGCGGCGTCTTTCATGACGGCGTCAAGGGCGTCATGCAGTCCAACAACATGCTCGCCAACACGGTCGCGGTGGCGAGCAAATGCCGCGCCGCGGGCGTCACGGTGATGCACGCGCCGATCACGTTCGCGGAAGGCTACGGCGAGCTGACCGGCACGCCCTACGGCATTCTCAAAGGGGTGGTCGACAACAAGGCGTTTCGCAAGGGCTCGTGGGGCGCGGAGATCGTCGATGCGCTGAAGCCGCAGCCCGGCGACATCCTGATCGAGGGCAAGCGCGGGCTCGACGCGTTCCCCAGCACAAACCTCGATTTCATCCTTCGCAGCAAGGGCATCCAGACCGTGGCGCTGGCCGGTTTCCTGACCAACTGCTGCGTGGAATCGACCATGCGCAGCGCCTACGAGCGCGGTTTCGACGTCGTCACCCTGAAGGACTGCACCGCCGCCCTGAGCGCCGAGGAGCAGGAGATGGCGATCAAGCACAACTTCGGCATGTTCTCGCATCCCATGACCCACGACGAGTTCCTGACCAGCCTCGGCTAAGTCCGGCGGGGCGACACCGGACCATAGAAACGACAAGGCCGCCCCGAGGGGCGGCCTTGCAGATTTGGTGTCTGCGGTTGCGCGGGCTCAGAAGCCCATGCCGCCCATGCCGCCCATTCCGCCGCCGCCAGCCGGCATCGCCGGCGGGGCATCCTTCGGCAGCTCGGCCACCATGGCTTCGGTGGTGACGAGCAGGCCAGCCACCGAGGCCGCGTCCTGCAGCGCAGTGCGCACTACCTTGGCCGGATCGATGATGCCCTTGGCGACGAGGTCGACATATTCCTCGTTCTGGGCGTCGAAGCCGAAGGTCTCGGTCTTGTTCTCGAGCACCTTGCCGACCACGATCGAGCCCTCGACACCGGCGTTCTCGGCGATCTGCCGGATCGGGGCCTCGAGCGCCTTCAGCACGATGTTGATGCCGGCCTGGACGTCCGAGTTCTCGTTGGTGAGACGGCCGACGGCCTTCTTGGCGCGCAACAGCGCCGTGCCGCCGCCCGGGACGATGCCTTCCTGCACCGCGGCGCGGGTGGCGTTGAGCGCGTCCTCGACGCGGTCCTTCTTCTCCTTGACCTCGATCTCGGTGGCGCCGCCGACGCGGATCACCGCGACGCCGCCGGCGAGCTTGGCGAGACGCTCCTGCAGCTTCTCGCGGTCGTAGTCCGAGGAGGTTTCCTCGATCTGGGCCTTGATCTGGTTGACGCGGGCCTCGATCGCCGGCTTCTTGCCGGCGCCGTTGACGATGGTGGTGTTCTCCTTGTCGATCACCACCTTCTTGGCGCGGCCGAGCATCTGCACGGTCACGTTCTCCAGCTTCATGCCGAGGTCGTCGGAGATCAGCTGGCCGCCGGTCAGGATCGCGATGTCCTCCAGCATGGCCTTGCGGCGGTCACCAAAGCCCGGCGCCTTGACGGCCGCGACCTTGAGGCCACCGCGCAGGCGGTTGACCACCAGCGTCGCCAGCGCCTCGCCCTCGACGTCCTCGGCGATGATCAGGAGCGGGCGGCCCGACTGCACCACGGCTTCCAGCACCGGCAGCATGGCCTGCAGGCCCGAAAGCTTCTTCTCGTGCAGCAGCACGAAGACGTCATCGAGCTCGGCCGTCATCTTTTCCGGGTTGGTCACGAAATAGGGCGACAGGTAGCCGCGATCGAACTTCATGCCCTCGACGATGTCGACTTCGGTGTCGAGCGACTTGGCTTCCTCGACGGTGATGACGCCCTCGTTGCCGACCTTCTGCATCGCCTGGGCGATCATCTTGCCGATGGTGGCGTCGCCGTTGGCGGAAATGGTGCCGACCTGGGCGACCTCGGACGACGAGGCGACCGGCTTGGCGCGCTTCTCGATGTCCTTGACCACCGCGGCGACCGCGATGTCGATGCCGCGCTTGAGGTCCATCGGGTTCATGCCGGCGGCCACCGACTTGGCGCCCTCGCGCACGATCGCCTGGGCCAGCACGGTGGCGGTGGTGGTGCCGTCGCCGGCGGTGTCGTTGGTCTTGGAGGCGACTTCGCGCACCATCTGCGCGCCCATGTTCTCGAACTTGTCCTCGAGCTCGATTTCCTTGGCGACGGTCACGCCGTCCTTGGTGATGCGCGGCGCGCCGAAGCTCTTCTCGATGACGACGTTGCGGCCCTTCGGGCCGAGCGTCACCTTGACGGCATTGGCGAGCGTATCGACGCCGCGCAGCATCCGCTCGCGCGCGTCGCCCGAAAACTTGACATCCTTGGCAGACATATCGTGGTGCTCCTGATGGGGGTTCGTTCCGTCCGCGGCGCCGTCCCGGCGCCCGTGGCGCGGAGGAAGGGGCCGATCACCGGCGGGGCCGGTGACCGGGGTCTCGATTTCCGCCGGCCGGCGCGGCGCGCCGGCGGCCGGGGCGGTGGCTTACGCCAGCACGCCCATGATGTCGGACTCCTTCATGATCAGGAGGTCCTCGCCGTCGATCTTGACCTCGGTGCCCGACCACTTGCCGAACAGCACCTTGTCGCCGACCTTGATATCGATCGGGGTCAGCTTGCCGGTCTCGTCGCGGCCGCCGGGGCCGACCGCCACAACTTCGCCCTGCGAGGGCTTTTCCTTGGCGGAATCGGGGATGATGATGCCGCCCTTGGTCTTCTCGTCGGCGTCGATGCGCTTGACCACGACGCGATCATGCAGCGGGCGGAATTTGGTTTTGGTGGCCATGGAGGTTCCTCTGGGGCTTGGAGAAAATGACAGAGCCCGCGAATGCCGGAGCATGCAGCCGATGAGTCTCGCCGAGGCTCTGAACCCGGGCGGCACAGCGGCGCAGTCTTTAGCAATCGGGCCTCAGGAGTGCTAAATGGGCGCCCGGGAAATATGGCCTGCCGCCGGTCCTGTCAAGCAAGCGACGCGTTGGCGTCCGTCATCGGCGCTGAAATCGGCCGCCGGACCGGGCCGGCGCCCGTGTGCGGTCGCGAAGGGCGGAACGAAAGCGATTTCCGAAACGTGAACGTCGCGTTTAAGTCCCTGGTGATCTCATTATAGGATGAATTGGAAACCATAGTGAATCGGCTGCGATATCTGACTAATGGATGCGCCGGGCCGGTTCGGGCGTTCCGGTGGCTCGGCAGGCCGGGCTTGATTTCGGTCAGCTTCGGTTCATCGGCGGGCGTTTAGTTGGTCTGAAGGGCTGCGACGCAGCTTCTTGCTCAGGGGATATTATGGTCAATTCGGGTCTGGCGCGCCGCGCCACCTCTTTCGCGCTCCTCTCGGTGGCGGCGGTCGCTCTCGCCGGCTGCCAGGGCGGAGGCTGGTCGGGTTTCGGCGGGTTTGGCTCGCCGTCGCCGCCGCCGCAGGAGGCTCCGCCGCCCCTGGAGCCCGAGATTCCGTCCTCGATCCGCCCCGATGAACTGGTCGGGCGCTGGGGCCTGGCGTCGTTCCACAAGCCCGACGACCGCCTGCGGACCGAGAATGCCGCCAAGGGGCAGTGCAAGCAGCCCTACGTGATCAACCCCGGCTCGACCGGCGGCGTGATCATGCACCTCGCCGACGAGGCGACGCCGCAGGAGCTGCGGATCAAGGGCAGCCGCAGCGGCAAGAACTTCATCGGTCCGCCCGGCCCTCCCGGCGGCGAAAGGGATCGCGAGATCGTCTCGTTCGACGGCCGCGTGCTGATCACCAGGTTCATCGACAAGGATGCCGACACCCGTTACGGCACCATGGTGTATGTCCGCTGCGGTCCCAAGGCCTGAAACAAGGCCTGAAACAAGGCCTGAAACAAGGCTGCCGGACAATCCGGCTGGCGCGGCAGCCGACAGGCGCTTCGCGAAAAGAAATGGCCGGGAAAGCCCGGCCATGATGGAACTGTCGGTCGATTGATCCGGACGAGGCCTCAGTCGAACAGGGCGTCGATGTCGTCCTGGGAGGCGTGGCCATGCTCGTCGGGTCCGCGCGGACCGTTGAGCAGCCGGGCGTCGCCGACGCGGTCGTCGATGATCGGCGGAGCGTGTGCCTTGATGGCGTCGACGCCGCCCCAGATCTCCATCATGACGTTGATGTGATGCTCGATGAACTTCATCGTGGTCATCACCTTGCTGATGCGCTGGCCGGTGAGGTCCTGGAAGTTGCAGGCCTCGAAGATCGCGACCACGCGGTCCTGGATGTCCTCGCTGAGCTGGGCCTGCTGGTCCGGCGAATTCACCTTGGTGAGCGCGCTGGCCGCCTGGTCGATGGCCTCGGCCGCCTCGAGAATCTGCTGGGTCGCCTCCTCGGTACCGCCGACCACCGCGCCGAGTTCGCCGGTGACGCGGGACATTTCCTCGCCCTCGAAGCTCTTGCCGTGGAGCACGGCGATTTCCTGCTTGGTGCGGTTGATCGCCTCGTGGATCAGGTCGAGCTCGATCTTGAGCTTTTCGCACTGCTCGATCTGGGCACGGTAGGTCTGCAGCAGGGCAAAGGCGTCGACAGCTTCCTGCGCCACCTGGCGCTCGGCCTCGGACACCGCGCTGCTGTGAGACGGAGCCGCCATCTGGGCGCGAATGGCGCGCAGCTCGGTCATGATCTCGTTGTGCGAATGCCCGCCGTCGCCCGGCGGCACGTCTGACACCGGCATGGCGCCGTACTGGACTTCCTCGATGCGAAACCGCTTGCGATGGATTGGCATAGTCACTCCCACCCCTTCATTGCGCCCCTTGTACGACGCGGTGTTTTAACAGCGGGTTCACAGCGGAACGGGAGGAGCAAAATCCGCGCGTATCGCAAACGGCGGATTAACCATGGCCCTTCACCGAAAATAAACGCTGTCGCCAGGAAGGCGGCCGCGTTGGCGTCGTGGTGAATCCAAACCCGGCTTTCGTTTACCAAACCGATGCGCTTTTGCCGGTTAATACCGGCGCGAGCGCGGTGGCGCGCAGTCCCGACGAAATGTGCAGAGTACGTCGATGTTCAAAATCCTTGCAGCAGCAGTCGCCGGCGCGTGCGCGTTCGGCGTGATGTCTTCCTCCAGCTTCGCCGGCGAGCGCGGCGACCTCGAGGCCGACCAGGGCGCGGCGCGGCCGGTGCGCGTGGCATCCAACGAGCGCGCCATGGGCGGCGGCTTCATCGAATACCTGTTCAGCGGCGGCGCCGCCGGTCCCGCGCCGGCCTATCCGGGGAGGTCGGACTATCAGCCGGCGCCGCGTTACGAGATGGTGCCGACCGGCGGCGATCCCCAGGCGGACCCGCGCGGAAATTACCAGCAGCAGACCTATGCGCCCGCGCGCCCGGGCTTCGATCCGAGGTTCGAGAAGCAGGAGGTGGCCTATCAGGGCCACGAAACGCCGGGCACCATCGTGATCGATACCACCAACAAGTTCCTCTATCTGGTGCAGTCCCGCGGCAGGGCGCTGCGCTACGGCGTCGGCGTCGGCCGGCCCGGTTTCGTGTGGGCCGGCGTCAAGCAGATCTCGGCGAAGCGGGAGTGGCCGGACTGGACGCCGCCGGCGGAGATGCTGCAGCGCCGGCCGGACCTGCCGCGCCACATGGAAGGCGGACCGGAAAACCCGCTCGGCGCGCGGGCGATGTATCTGGGCTCGTCGCTCTACCGCATTCACGGCTCCAATGAGCCCTGGACCATCGGCACCAACGTGTCGTCGGGCTGCATCCGGATGCGCAACGAGGACGTGATCGACCTCTACGAGCGCGTGACGGTCGGCACCCGCGTGATCGTGCTCTGACCGCGCGGCCGGACGACACTTCGGTGATTTGACAACGGCCGCCTCATGGGCGGCCGTTGCCGTTCTGGAACGTGGGTTTTGCGGGCGCCCGCGCCCGCGGCGTCAAGCGTAGTCGCTGTCGCCGCCGCCATTGTCGTTGTCGAAGCCGTCGTCGTCATCGTCGTCCCTGCTGTTCGAGGCGTCGTCGAGCAGGCCCTGGCCCTGGCTGTCGTCGGCGAAGCGGCTGCCGGAGGCGTTGCCGACGTCGTTGAGGCCGGCATCGCGTGCCAGATCGCTGCCGGCGGCGTCGCCGGTCCACGGGCCGCCGGCGGCATTGCCTCCGAAGGCCGATGTGTTGGCGAAGGCCTGGTGGCCGCCCATCAGCCCGTGGATGCCGTTCATCAGCATCGAGCCACCGATGGCGCCGACTGCCGCCGCCGCCGCGGTGCCGAGGAACGAGCTGCCGCCGCCCTGCGGTGCGCCGAAACCGTAGCCGGGCCCGGGCGCCGCCGGAGCATAGCCGCCATAGCGGGGATCGCCGGCGCCGCCGGCAAGCGTGGCGCCGCTGTTCCAGACCGGGCGCGCCGCGCCCGGATCCGCCGGACGCACGCTCGGCACCGAGCCGCGCGCCGACCCCGAGCCGAACACGGCGTCGCGCATCGAATCGAGGAAGCTGCCCGACTGCGGGGTCGCCTGCGCCTGCGTGTCGGCCTGAAGCTCTTCGATGCGGGCGCTGGCGCGTTTCAGCGCCTCGTCCTGCAGCAGCGTGGTCTGCACCAGGGCGTAAACCGCGTTGGGCGCGCGGCGCAGCCCTTCGATGATGGCCCGCTCCGCTTCCGGGTCGCGAGGTGCGGTCTCCAGGCCGGCAAGCCGGTCAAACAGATCGTCGATCAGATGGCGTTCCTGCGGGGTCATCGTGTCCTCCTCCTGTGAGGCGAGGGAGAACGTAAGCCGTGTTTGTGACGCAAAAAGAGTTCCGCAGATTAATTTTTGGTAGGCGGCCGCGCCGGCGCCTGCAGTGCAACCCCTTGCGATTGCAGCAGCTGCGCGAAGCCGTCACTGCCGAGAAAGGCCCACTCGCGCTCGCGCTGGGTGGTCAGCGGATCGAGCGCGACCAGGATCTCGTCGACGTGGCCGGGATGGCACATCATCAGCCCGCGATCCGGCAGGGCCGCGAGAAAGCCCGGCATGAGGTCGGCGAAGTCGGCGCCGTCCGTGAAATCATAGGCGCCGGCGAAGCCCGGATTGTAGGCGACGCCTGAAGCATCGCACAGCGTCCGGAAGCGACGGCTCAGGGCATCCAGCAGCAGGGCCTTGAGCGGCGTCAGGCGCGCGAGGCCGGACACCGTACGGCCGCACTGCCGGACCCAGGCATCGGGCGCGGCGGCCTTGCGCGCCGCCAGCACCGCGTCGCGCACCTGCGGAAACAGCTGGGCGTGCTGGTGGCCGTCGAGGTAGTCGGGCGGCCGTCCGAACAGATCGGCAAAGCGCGCGATCTGGGCCCGCACTTCGGCCTGGATCATCTCGGGATCGAGCCGGCGGGTCAGCCCTGCGAGCAGCAGGCGCGGATGCGGCAGGAACGCTCCGTCCCGCAGCGGCCGGAAATGAATGGTGAGGGGATGAAACGGCGCGGTCAGCGTGACGTGCAGTCCCACCGCGCAGGCGTCGCCGGCGGTGACGCCCAGCAGGGCCGCGGCCTCGTCGCGGCCGATGGCCGCGCCGACCACCATGACCGAGGTGGCATTAAGGCGGCCGCGGCCGATCAGTTCGCGGATGCCGCGGTTGACGCCCGGGCTGATCCCGTAGTCGTCGGCGCACAGGACGATGCGCCGCGCCGGCTCAGTGGTCATTCCGCCGCGTTCCCGACCGAGGCGCCGGGCTCGCTCTCGGTGTCGGCCGCCTTCACGCTGTGCTCGGCGATGAAATAGACCGGCCGCGCCTTCAGCTCCGAGAGGATCTTGCCGATATACTCGCCGACGATGCCGATCATCAGCAGCTGGACACCGCCGATGGTCATCAGCCCGACGACGATCGAGGGATAGCCCGGCACCGACTGGCCGCTCACCACGGTCTCCCACAGGATGGACAGGCCGAACAGAAAAGCGGCCAGCGCCAACAGCAGGCCGAGCAGGCTGGCGAGCCGCAGCGGAGCCACCGAAAACGACGTCAGCCCCTCGATCGAGAGCCCGATCAGGTGTCCGGGGCTGAAGGTGCTGCTGCCGTGGACGCGGGCCTCGGGTTCGTAGTCGACCCGGATCTGGCGGAAGCCGATCCAGCTCGCGAGCCCCTTGAAGAAGCGGTTGCGCTCGGGCAGCTGGCGCAGCGCCTGGGTGGCGCGCGGCGACAGCAGGCGAAAGTCGCCGGCATCCTCGGGAATCTTCTTCCGCGCGCCCCAGTTGATCAGGACGTAGAAGCCCTGCACCGCGAGCCGGCGCAGCAACGGCTCGTTGTCGCGGTGGGCCTTCGCGGTATAGACGACGTCGTAGCCGTCCTCGATCCAGTGGGCGACCAGGCGCTCGACCAGTTCGGGCGCGTGCTGGCCGTCGCCGTCCATGAACAGGGTGGCGCCGCGCCGCGCGTGGTCGAGGCCGGCCATCAGCGCGGCTTCCTTGCCGAAATTGCGCGACAGCGACACCACCTGGATGTCGAGCGCGGTCGCCGGCAGCCGCCGGGCGATCTGCAGGGTGGCGTCGACGCTGCCGTCGTCGACATAGACCACCTCGGTCGCAAGCCCGTACCGCTGCCTGAGTGTTCTCGCCAGCTCGATCAGCCGCTCGTGCAGGTGCGCGATGCCCTTGGCCTCGTTATAGGCCGGCACGATGATCGACAGTCCGCGCGCCGCCTCGCTCTTGGCATCGCCCGTCAGATTCGAGACGTCGGCGCCGAGCATCATCGCTGTCGCCTCCGGCGCGGATCCGCGCTCCGGCGACGCCGGACCCGCTGTCGACGCAAAGGGGTCATCATCTGCTGCATCACGTTTCGATACTCTTCGCGACCGTTCCGGCCAAGTGGTCTCACAAGTGGTCTCACAAGTGGTCCCTGGTGCGTTTGCCACGCGCGACGTCAGCGCCCGGGCCGCCGGTCCGATCCAACCCTCCGGCTCTTCCTATGGTAGTCGCTGGCCGCGCCGCCGCAAGGGCGCGCACGGCCGTTCGCGGCTGCGGCGTCTCAGCGCGCCAGGAAGGCCTCGAGCTTGGCGTAGAGCGGGTTGGCCTGGTCCATCACGTAGTCCAGCGACGCCACCGAAACCGTCTCGGCGCCGGCGTCGCGCAACAGGCTCGCCAGCGCGTAGACCTGCATCGGCGGGCAGTGCAGCGTGACCATGCCGGACGAGGTCGGTCCGCCGAACGGCAGCACGACGCCGAACTTCGTCCTGGCGATCTCCAGCAGCGCCTGGTCGCAGCCCTTGAACCGCGTCCGCACTTCCTTGTAGGCGTTGGCGCGGGCGCGCGAAGCGATGTGGTCGAGAATGATGCGCGCGGTGTCGCGCGCCTGCGGCGACCAGTCGGCCTCGCGCGAGGCCACCAGGTTGGCCTGGCTCTTCAGGATCACGCCGTCGTCGAGCACCTTCAGGCCGTTGGCCGACAGCGTCGCGCCGGTGGTGGTGATGTCGACGATCAATTCCGCGGTACCGACCGCCGGCGCGCCCTCGGTGGCGCCGGCGCTCTCGACGATGCGGTAGTCGACGATGCCGTGGCGGGTGAAGAACGACCGCGTCAGGTTGATGTATTTGGTGGCGACGCGCATGCGGCGGTTGTGCCGGGCGCGGAACGCGGTGGTGACGTCGTCGAGGTCGGCCATGGTGCGCACGTCGATCCAGGCTTCCGGCACCGCGACCACGACATTGGCGTGGCCGAAGCCGAGCGGCTCGATCAGCGCCACCTTGCGGTCGGCGTCGGTGATGCTCTCGCGCACCAGGTCTTCGCCGGTGATGCCGAGGTGGACCGCGCCGCGCGCCAGCTGGGCGGCGATTTCGCCGGCTGACAGGTAGGCGATTTCGACGGTGTCGAGCCCGCTGATGGTGCCACGGTAGTCGCGGGCGCCGCGCGGCTTGGCCAGCGTCAGCCCGGCGCGCGCGAAGAACGCGTCGGCGTTCTCCTGCAGGCGGCCCTTGGAGGGCACGGCGAGGACGAAGGCGGTCATGGCGCGCGCTCCCCGGCGGCGGCGCCGTCGAGCGGCTCCAGCCATACTGAAAAGCCGACCGCGGGAATTGGCTGCGGGGCGCCCAGCCGCGTCAGCAGGCCGTCATAGCGGCCGCCGGCGACCAGCGGCTCGGCGCCGTTGCCCTTGGCGTGCAGCTCGAATTCGAAGCCGGTGTAGTAGTCGACGCCGCGGCCGAACGAGGTGGCGAAGCGGGTCGCTGTGGTGTCGATGCCGCGCGCCGCCATGAAGCCGATCCGGCTCTCGAACTGGTCGAGCGCGGCGCCGAGGTCGAGCTTGGCGTCGGCCGCGAGGCTGCGCAACTGCGCCAGCGCCTCGTCCGGCTCGCCGGTGATGGTCAGGAAACGCTCGATCTGGAGGCGGATATCCTGCGGCAGGGTGCCGCTGGTCAGCGTCGACTGTTCGAGGAAGCGGTCGGCGATTTCGCCGACCGAGCGGCCGCCGACGATCGAGGTTCCGGCGATCGACATCAGGTCGGTGACCAGCGCCACCGCCGCCTTGCGATCGGAGCCGGCCAGCGCCGAGAGCACGCCCTCGTAGTCCTTGCGGGAGGTGTCGCGCGACAAGGTCAGCCGCTCCAGATCCTGCGCCAGCGACACCTTGCGATTGAAGTCCTTGACCAGCCGACGCTTCCACGACGGCGCGAGGTCCAGCGCCTCGATCAGGGCGGCGAACAGCGCGACGTCGCCGGTGCGGATATCGATATCGGTGTGGTCGAGGGCCGCCAGCGCCTCCAGCGCCAGCGCCAGCATCTCGGCGTCGGCCGCGGCGCGGTCGCCGCGGCCGAACGATTCGACCCCGGCCTGGAGGAATTCGTTGGCGCGGCCGTCGCGAAAGCGGAACACCGGGCCGAGGTAGCAGAAACCTGCGGCCTTGCCGGCTGTCGGGGAGGCGAGATAGTCGCGCGCCACCGGAATGGTGAGGTCCGGGCGCAGGCACAGTTCCTCGCCCCGCGGGTCGGTGGTCAGGTACAGGCTGCGGCGGATGTCCTCGCCCGACAGGTCGAGAAACGGCTCCGCCGGCTGCAGGATGGCGGGTTCGGCCTTGGCATAGCCGGCCTGCGCGAACGCGGACAGCAATGCCGCCGCCGCGGGGGATGAGGTCGCACGCTGGGCGGCGCTCTGGCTCATGGGTCGATTAACCCTGCTTTACCTTCGGAACTTCGGAACGGTGAGATCGCGCCGCCCTTTAACACGGCAACCCGCCAGATTCGACCTCCCGGGGGCAATGATTCGCCAAGGATTCGCCAAGTGGCTTAATGGTCGGTGCGCCGCAGGCGGGGGTCAGGCGCCGCCCAGTCCCCCAGCACGGCCTGGACCAGGGCGAGCGCGGCGACCGCCGCCGTGTCGGCGCGCAGGATCCGCGGGCCGAGCGACAGGGTCAGCACCCGCGGCTGACGCGCCAGCAGCGCCCGCTCGTCCTCGGCGAAGCCTCCCTCCGGGCCGATGATCACGTCGATCCCGGCGGCGGTGTCCCGGTGGGCGGCGAGCGCGGTCACCGGATCGGCCACGGCGGCGGCCTCGTCGCAGAACACCAGCAGCCGCGGCGCCTGCCGCCCGGCGAGCCAGCGCTCCAGCGGCACCGGATCGGCCACCGCCGCGAGGCTGAGGAGGCCGCACTGCTCGGCGGCTTCGACCACGTTGGCCCGCATCCGCTCGAGATTGACCCGGCTCGCCTGGGTGAAGCGGGTCACCACCGGCTGCAGCGCGGCCGCTCCCATTTCCACAGCCTTCTGCACCATGTAGTCGAGGCGGGCATGCTTGAGCGGCGCGAAGGCGTAGGTCAGGTCGGGCAGCCGCTGCTGCGGTCGGGTGCGGGTCCGGACGGCAAGGCTTTCGGGGCGCTTCGTGCCCTCGATCGCCGACAGCCACTCGCCGTCGCTGCCGTTGAACACCAGGACGGTATCGCCGGCCCGCAGCCGCAGCACGTTGCCGAGATAGTTGGCCTGGTCGCGGTCCAGCGTCAGCCGGCTTCCCTCCGACAAGGGGGCGTCGAGGAAGAGGCGGGGGCTGCGAAAATCGACCTGCGGCATCAGGCGTCCCGGGGTTGCGAGACCGGGAGTCAGGCGCCCGGCCGCCCGGTTCTACCTCAAGATCGGCTGCTGGCCAGCGCCGCCGGCGCGACCGATGCCGCGCTGTCGCCCCAATCGACGGGTTGTTAAGCGGCGTCGGGAATCGTAGAAGCGCCGGCAAAGGCCGGGCCGCTGGTCGGACGCCGTTCCCGAGCAGACGTTCCCGAGATTGCAGATGAATAGCCGCTTGGAGACCCGCATGGACGCCAGGGAGGCCAATCTTCCCGCTGGAGGCCGCAAGCGCATGCTGCGCCGAATTCTGCCGCTGATGGCGATTGGGCTGGTGTTCGCAGCGTCGTCGGCGCGCGCCCAGTCGTCGTTTCCGGCGCCATTGCCCGGCCAGACCGCGGCTCCGGTCGCGGCGGGCGCCTCGCCATTTCCGCCCCCCGGCGCCGCCCCTTCGGCTTTCCCGCCGGCTGGCGGGGGCGCGGCGTTTCCCTCACCCGGGGGCGTCCCGGTGGGTGGCGCGCCGATGGGTGGGGCGCCGATGGGTGGCGGCTTCGGGGGCCCGTCGATGGCCGGACCGCCGCCCGGCGCCGACGCGTGCATGAAGGAATTCCTGCCCATGCGCGAAGACGCCGAGAAGAAGGCGAAGCTGATCAAGGCCGCGAGCGACCGCAAGGCGCCGCCGGACGAAGCCTGCAAGCTGCTGGCGAATTTCGATGCCGCCCAGGTACGGATGCTGAAATTCGTCAGCGCGAACGCGGCCAAGTGCGGCATTCCACCGCAGATCGCCGACCAGCTGAAGGCCGGGCACGCCAACGTCGACAAGATGAAGACCATGGTGTGCAAGGTCGCCGAGCAGCGCGCCAAGGGCGGCGGCGCACCTGCGCCGAGCCTGAGCGAGGCGCTCGGATCGGCCACGTCGCTGCCCGAGGTGAGTAGCGGCAAGAAGGGGGGCGCGACCTTCGACACCCTCAGCGGCAACGTGCTCGCGCGGTAATATGGTCAGCGACGCGGCACCGGTCGCGGACTCGACCAACAACTGGGTCGATACGCTGGCGCCGCCGTGGTCGCGGCCCTATCTGCGATTGTCGCGGTTCGACCGGCCGATCGGATCCTGGCTGCTGCTTCTGCCCTGCTGGTGGTCCGCGGCGCTGGCCGCCGGCACGGTCCACGACCTCGGCCTGCTGCCCTCGACCGTCGCGTTGTTCCTGGTCGGCGCCTTCGTCATGCGCGGCGCCGGCTGCACCTGGAACGACATCACCGATCGCGATCTCGACGCCCGGGTCGAGCGCACCCGCTCGCGACCGATCCCCTCGGGGCAGGTCTCGGTCCGCGGCGCCGCCGCCTTCCTGGTCGTCCAGGCGCTGGTCGGCCTCGCCGTGCTGCTGCAGTTCAACCGTTTCGCGGTCATGACCGGCATCGCTTCGCTGCTGGTGGTCGCGGTCTATCCGTTCATGAAGCGCGTCACCTACTGGCCGCAGGTGGTGCTCGGGCTCGCCTTCTCGTGGGGCGCGCTGATGGGCTTTGCGGTGATCACGGCCGAAATCGGGGCGTCGGCGCTCTTGCTCTACGCCGGCTCCATCGCCTGGGTGATCGGCTACGACACCATCTACGCGCACCAGGACCGCGAGGACGACGCGCTGATCGGCATCAAGTCGACGGCGCGGCTGTTCGCGCACCGCACCCGGACCGCGCTGGTGGTGTTCTACGGTCTCGCCGCGGTGCTGATCGCGCTGGCGCTGGCGGCATCCGGGGCGCGCTGGCCCGCGTATCTCGGGCTCGCCGCCTTCGCGGCGCAGCTGTGCTGGCAGATCGTGCGGCTCGACATCGGCGATTCCGCCGGCTGCCTGCGGCTGTTCAGGTCCAACCGCGACGCCGGCCTCCTGCTGTTCGCAGGACTGCTCGCCGACGCCGTGCTGCGCGGCCTCTGATCAGGCCACGCCGGCGCGCAGCGCGTCGTGCAGGTGGACGATGCCGAGCGGCGCCCGTCCGTCGGTGACGAACAGCGCGGTGATCTTCGAGGAGTTGAACAGCTCGACGGCCTCGCTGGCGAGCAGCGTCGGCGGCACGGTCTTGGGGCTCCTGGTCATCACGTCATCGACCTTGGCCGTCATCAGGTCCGGCCGCATGTGGCGGCGCAGGTCGCCGTCGGTGACGATGCCGACCAGCGCCCCGCGGGCGTCGACGATGCCGACGCAGCCGAAGCCCTTGGACGACATTTCCACCAGCGCGTCGGACATCCGGGTGCCGAGCGGCTTGAGCGGCATGGCGTCGCCGGAGTGCATCAGGTCGCGGACGAAGGTCAGCATGGCGCCGAGCTTGCCGCCCGGATGCAGCACGCCGAAATCCACCGCGGTGAAGCCGCGGCTTTCCAGGAGCGCCACCGCGAGCGCGTCGCCGAGCGCGAGCTGCATCAGCGAGGAGGTGGTCGGCGCGAGGTTGTGGGGGCAGGCCTCGCGGGCCTTGGGCAGCGCGAGGCAGATGTCGGCCGCCGCGCCGAGCGTCGAATCGGCTTCGGCGGTCACCGCGATCAGGCCGATGCGGAACCGGCGCGAGTAGTTAATCAGGTTCTTGAGCTCGACGGTCTCGCCCGACCACGACAGCGCGATGATGACGTCGTCGGGGGTGATCATGCCGAGGTCGCCGTGGCTGGCTTCCGCGGCATGGACGAAGAAGGCCGGGGTGCCGGTGGAGGCGAAGGTCGCGGCGAGCTTGCGCCCGATATGGCCCGACTTGCCGAGCCCGGAGATGATCACCCGGCCGCGCGCGTTGCGGATCAGCTCGACGGCGGCGGCGAACGGCGCGCCGAGCCCGTTCTGCAGCGCCGCCGCCAGCGCGGTGATGCCGCTGGCCTCGGCGTCGAGGGTGCGCAGCGCCGAGGCGATGGCCGGGCTCTCGGGGGGCAGGGGCGATGTCGCCGGCGAGGTCGATTTCTTCATGGGTGTCCGGACCTGGGGGCAGGCGCACGCAGCGCCTTTCGGTCGGCGCTCTCTAGCACGACGGCCGATCCGTGGCGACGTGGCGGCGCGCGCTCTCAACGCCCCGTTAACCATACTTGTTTTAACTCCGTTAACGACGTTCGGCGCGCATTTGCCGTCGAACGTCTTCATATTTCTTGATAAGTATCTGATCGCGCGGAGTTATTTGTGGATCGCCAGGGGCAGGGCAGGGTCACGCGGACGGCCCGCCGCAGCCGCGCGCCGCTCCGGCGCGCGCTGCCGCCGGGCCTCGCCTGCTGCCTCCCGCTGGTCATTTCCCTGGGGATGACCGCCGCGGCCGCCCAGACCCTGACCGGCGACCTGTTCAATCCCGCCCCGGACGGCTTCGCGCCGAAACAGTCTCAGCTCGGCGCCGTCGCCCAGGCGAGCCCGGACGCTGCCCCGGGCCAACCGCTAGGCCAGCCGGGCCGCGCCGCCGCGGACGATGAGCCGGCGCTCGGACCGTCCTCGCCTCCGCGGCTGAACGGGCCGCAGAGCTATGGCAATCCGGCGGCCTCCGGCGCCGCGGACACCGGCTACGATTCGCTCGGCCGCAAGAAGGCGGCGCGCGCCAAACCGGGCGCGCTGCCTGCGGGCCGCAACGGCGTCGCGTCCCAACAGAACAAGGCCGCCCTGCCGCCGCTGCCGCGCGGGCCCTTGCCGTCGTCGCCGCCGAAACTGGCGCCGCCGCCGTCCTCGACCGCCAACATCGCGCCGCTGCCGCCGTCCCAGGCCGGCAGCATCGTCGGCCAGCCGCCGCGGCGGCGCCTGAAGACCGACGACGATCCGTTCGGCGCGCCCGGCATCTATTACGGCTCGTTCCTGTCCAAGGCGGCGGTCGAACTGTCGGGCGGGGTCGACACCAATCCGGCGCGCGTCAATCCGGCGAAGAGCTCGGGGTTCTACGTGATCGCGCCCGAGCTCGTGGTGACGTCGAACTGGGACCGCCACGCGCTGAGCGCCGATCTGCGCGGCTCCTACACCGGCTACGGCACCACCTATCCGCCGGACCTCAGCGCCTCCAGCGGCGTGCCCGTCACCCTCGACCGGCCGGACTTCACCGGCAAGATCGACGGCAGGATCGACGTCGCCCGCGACACCCGCATCATCACCGAGCTGCGGCTGCGGCTCGCGACCGACAATCCCGGCAGCCCCAACGTCCAGACCGGCCTCGAGCGCCTTCCGGTCTACGCCACCACCGGCGGCACGCTGGGCATCGATCACGACTTCAACCGGCTCAATGTCGCGGTCAGCGGCACGGTCGATCACACCTCCTACCAGTGGTCGAAGCTGACCGACGGCACCGTGAGTTCGAATGACGACCGCGACTTCACCCAGTATGGCGGCATCGGCCGCGTCAGCTACGACCTCAAGCCCGGCCTCAAGCCGTTCATCGAGGTCGAGGGCGACACCCGCGTCCACGACCTGCCGATCGACCGCTTCGGCTACCAGCGCGATTCCGACGGCGGCTACGTCAAGGGCGGCACCACCTTCGAACTGACCCGCCTGATCACCGGCGAGGCCGCGGTGGGCTGGACCGAGCGCAGCTATCAGGACCAGCGCCTGGCAAGCATCAGCGGACTTCTCACCAGCGCCTCGCTGGTGTGGACGGTGACGCCGCTGACCACGGCCAAGTTCATCGCGACGTCGTCGATCGACGAAAGTCCGCTGCCGGGCGTGCCGGGCGTGCTGACCCACGACTACGTCTGGCAGGTCGAGCACGCGTTCCGGCGCTGGCTGATCGGGACCGCGCGCTTCGGCTACGGCACGTCGGACTACGAAGGCCTCGGCCGCTTCGACAGCCGCTACACCGCCTCGGTCGACCTGGTCTACAAGCTGACCCGCAACTTCCAGATCAAGGGCCAGGTCCGCGAGGACTGGCTCGTCAGCAACCTGCCCGGCCTCAGCACCCAGGCCACCGTGGTCACGCTCGGCGTCCGCGTGCAGCAGTGACCGAACGGCGAAATGCGTTGCGGCGGAATGCTAGCGCCGCCAGGGCTTCGGACGACCCGCCCGCGTGAAGCGCACGCCGGTGCCGTCGGCGAGGCGGGTGGCGACATAGCCGCCGTCGGCGACGGCGACGCGCTGGGGCGCGGCGACCTGCGGGCTGCGGGCTGTCTCCCACCACGAGGCGCGCTGCGAGGCGCGCGGCAGCGCGAAGCCGAGCAACTCCTCGATCTGCTCCAGGCTCATCACGAACTCGTCTCTGGTCTGGGTCTTGAGGTAGTCCCGCAGCGGGTCGTAGTCGCTCACACATTGTCTCCGGTGATCGCGCCGTCATGACGCGATGCGCGTCGCCTCGCTGCCTGCTCTGTTGCCAATGCCGGCGCGAATGTCAATTCGACCCGTTTGCCTAGAACAGCCCCGGCTGCTGCCGGCTCTGGATTCTGACCCAGGCCAGCGCGCTGGCGATCGCGACCAGGAGGCCGATGCCGGCAACGCCGACGGCGACCTGCATCGCCAGCGAATCCGACACCGTGGCGATGATGAAATATCCGGCGAGCGACAGCGGCACGCTGACGCAATAGATGCTCAGCGAGTTCTCGCCGCAGCGGATCGCGGCGCGTATCACCGGGGTGACGACGAGCCGGCGCAGCCCGCCGGCGATGGAAACCGGGGTGCCCGGCGGCGCGTCGCGCCAGCCCGGTCCGCGGTGGCCGAAGCCGAGCCAGTCGCGCGGCACGTAGTGCGCCGCCAGCGCCGCCATCGCCAGGAAGTGCAACAGCCGCAGCGGGTCGAGGCCGGACTTGTCGACCGGATAGATCAACCTGGCGATGACGTTGGGAACGAGGTTCTCCAGCGGTCCGACGGTCCAGCCCAGCACGACGACGAAGCTGAAGGCGACATAGGCGATCGACAGCACCGGGACATGGTTGCGGATCAGCGGCCACAGCCGCACCCCGCCATAGCTCGCCCACCAGGCGCCGAACACGAACAGCAACTGCCAGGCGAACGGATTGAAATACCAGGTGCTGACCGGCCATTGCGGCACGTTCCAGTCGAACCGGTGGGTCAGGACGTAGAGCAGCACCGAGGCGGCCAGCGTGGCGTTGGGGACGCGCCGCAATGCGAACAGCAGCGGCGCGACCAGCACATGGAACAGGACGAAGGTCGGCAGGATGTCGGTATTGGCCGGCCGGTATTGCATGATCAGGGCATGGGCCAGCGCCGGGCCCGGCTGGTCCAGCACGATGTGGGCGTTGCTGTCGTTGAGAAACTGCTCGCCGGCATAGAACGCGAGCACCGTGCAGGCGAGCACCACCATCAGGAAGGCGATGTAGATCTCGAAGCCGCGCCGCAGCGTGCGGGCCACCACGTTGCCCCAGCCGTGGCGCCGCGCGGAGGCGCCGTAGGCCAGCGCGCAGGTCGCGCCGGAGACGAAGACGAAGATCTCGGTGGTGTCGCTGAAGCCGAAATTGCGCGGCGTGAGCCAGCTCAGGACGTTGACCGGCATGTGATCGACGAATACGCACCACAGCGCGACGCCGCGGCAGGCATCGAGCCGCAGATCGCGCTCGATCCGCTTCGGGGCCGGCGCCTGGCGCTCGGCGGGATCGGCCGGAGCGGGGCTGGCGCGCAGGCTCGCGTCGGTGTCGCCGCCGGAAGCCGCCGCGACGGCTCGCGCGCCGCGCGTCCGGGGGTCGTCAGACATCGCCGCTTCCTTCACCACGCCGCTCCGAAAGGACCCGGTGCCCTGCTATTTCGGGAAATACTTCCGCATTTCCTCGCGCAGGCCGTCGCGCAGGTCGTCGCGATCCATCGCGTAGGCGATATTGGCGGCGAGAAAGCCCGACTTCGAGCCGCAATCGTAGCTCTTGCCCTCGAACTTGAAGCCGTAGAACGGCTGGGTGCGGGCGAGGCCGAGCATGGCGTCGGTCAGCTGGATCTCGCCGCCGGCGCCGCGCTCCTGGGTTTCCAGGATCTTGAAGATCTCCGGCTGCAGGATGTAGCGGCCGGTGATCGAGAGGTTGGAGGGGGCCTGCTCGCGCTTCGGCTTCTCGACCATGCCCTTGAGTTCGAACAGGTCGCCGCGCTGCGCGCCGACGCCGACCACGCCGTACATGTGCACGGTGTCCATCGGCACTTCCTCGACGGCGATGATGTTGGCCCGCTCGGCGCCCGCGGCCTGGGCGGCGTCGATCATCTGCTTCAGCCCGCTCGGCTTGTGCTTGACCAGCACGTCGGGCAGCAGCACCGCGAACGGTTCGTTGCCGACGATCTCGCGCGCGCACCACACCGCGTGGCCGAGCCCGAGCGGCTGCTGCTGGCGGGTGAAGGAGGTCGAGCCGGGCTCCGGCTGGTCGCGCTCGAGGATTTCCATTTCCTTGGTCTTGGCGCGCTCCTTGAGCGTGTCCTCGAGTTCGTAGGGCCGGTCGAAATGATCCTCGATGACGCCCTTGTTGCGGCCGGTGACGAAAACCAGATGTTCGATGCCGGCTTCGAGCGCCTCGTCCACCACGTGCTGGATCAGCGGGCGGTCGACCACGGTCAGCATTTCCTTGGGCATGGCCTTGGTGGCGGGCAGGAAGCGGGTGCCGAGACCGGCGACGGGGAAAACGGCTTTACGGATTTTCATGGGGTCTCTTCGGAAAATGGCAGGACGGACAAAGGTCAAACGCCGGAGGAACCAGTGGGTTTCCGCCCGAATGGGCACTAGGTAGCAGGTTTCGGGCTTTCTGCGGGACGTTTCGTGGCGCTTTTAGCGCCGTCCCATGAAGGAAACCTGACGCCGGGCGCGCCAGTCGGTGGTCCGCCCGCCGCGGCACTGGATTGGCGCCGGACCGTGGCCATTAATCGACTGTAAACCCTGTCTGGCCCTTGTTATCGGACGGCGGGATCACAGGCCGGGACGGACGAGAGCGATGGCGGAAGCGGACAGGCGGCGGCGGACGAAGGTGCGGGCGGGCGCGCGGGCCCTGCTGGCAGCATGCGGGCTGGCCGTGATGACGGGCGCGGCGTTGGCTCAGAGCGCGAGCGGGGGCGGTCCGGTGCCGCCGCCCGGCGACCTGACCGGGGCGGTCCCCCAGCCCGCGCCCCAGGGCCAGCGCCGGGTCGCGCAGCAGTCGCCGTTTTCCTTCCTGCCGTCGCTGTTCTCGCCGCAGCCGGAGGCGGCGCCGCCATCGGGTGGCGAGAAGCAGTGGAGCGGGGAGGACGGCGCCTCGGGCCATCCGCTGATGACCGCCCAGGCGATTCGCGAGGCGGCGGCCAATTTCGACGCCTGCGTCGCCGGCCTGTGGCCGGAGGCGGCACGGCGCGGCATTTCGCAGGAGAGTTTCGCCCGCTTCACCGAGGGGCTGACGCCCGACCTGCGGATCATGGACCTGATGGATTCGCAGCCGGAATTCACCAAGGCGATCTGGGAGTATCTCGATGTCCTGGTCAGCGACGCGCGGCTGCAGCGCGGCCGCGAAATCCTGGCGCAGTACAAGACCACCTTCGACGCGGTCGAGAAGGCCTACGGCGTCGACCGCTATGTGATCGCCGCGATCTGGGGCATCGAATCCAACTACTCCACCCAGGGCGGCGAGCGCAGCGTGCTGCGCTCCACTGCGACGCTGTCGTGCATCGGCCGCCGCCAGGCCTATTTCCGCAACGAATTCCTCTCCGCGCTGGAAATCCTGCACCACGGCGACCTGCGCCCCGAGCAGATGAAGGGATCATGGGCCGGCGCGTTCGGCCCGACCCAGTTCATGCCCACCGCGTTCAAGCGCTACGCGGTCGATTTCGACCAGGACGGACGGCGCGACGTGGTCGACGACGTCGCCGACCTGATCGCTTCCACCGCCAACAACCTCAAGAAGGACGGCTGGCAGAGCGGCCAGAGCTGGGGCTACGAGGTCGAGGTGCCGGCCGGCTTCAACTACATCCTGGCCGACCGCGCGCGGCAGATGACGATTTCGCAGTGGGAGCATCTCGGCATCAAGCGGGCCGGCGGCAAGCCGTTTCCGCGCCTGACCGACCAGGCCTTCCTGCTGGCGCCTGCGGGAGCCGAGGGGCCGGGCTTCCTGATGCTGCAGAACTTCCGCACCATCCTGCGCTACAACCCGGCCGAGGCCTATGCGCTGGCGATCGGGCACTTCGCCGACCGCCTGCGCGGCGGCCCGCCGTTCGTGCAGCCCTGGCCGCGCCAGGAGCGGGTGCTGAGCCGCGCCGAGCGGCTCGAGCTGCAGCAGCTCCTGGTGCGCCACGGCTTCTATCGCGGCGAGCCGGACGGCCAGTTCGGCGGCGAGACCCGCAAGGCGCTACGTGAATACCAGGCGTCGGTCGGCGCGCCCGCCGACGGCTTTGCCACCTCGGCCGTGCTCGACCGCCTGCGCGGCCAGTAAGCGGCTGGTACCTTTAGGGTTTGCGGAGCTCCGGCGGCCCGTTAAACATGCCGTCGACAAGCCCTGCGCGCCCTTGACGGACCGGGCGCCGGCGAGGCTTATGGATTCATTGTCGGTCCGCCTCGCACCGGCCGGATTCGCATCCTATTTTCCCGGCAGGTCGAGTTTTCCAGCGTGGAACGGATGTCGAAGCCAAACCTGTTGCGACGCCTGCGAGGCGAGGCCGGAACGCTGACGGCGCTCGCGGTGGCGGCGTTCACGCTGGTGGCGCTGAGCGCTCCCGCTGCGGCCCAGTTCTTCGACTTTTTCGGACGGCCGCCGCCGCGACCGCCCCAGGGCGTCCAGGGCTCCCCTTCGCAGCGCGGATACCTGCCGCCGCAGTTCCAGCAGATGTTTCCGGGCGGCGCGCCGGTGCAGCAGCAGCGCGCGGCGGATTATTCCCACGCGCCGCCGCCCGAAAAGCGCGACACCACGCCCGAGCGCAATGTGCTGGTGCTGGGCGACTCCATGGCCGACTGGCTGGCCTACGGCCTCGAGGACGCCTTCGCCGAGCAGGAGCCTGATCTCGGCGTGATCCGCCGGCACAAGACCGTGTCCGGCCTGATCCGCTACCAGCCCAAGGGCGACCCCGCCGATTGGGCCGCCGCCGCCAAGGGCATTCTGGCCAGCGAGCGGCCCGACGCCATCGTCGTCATGCTCGGCCTCAACGACCGCGTCCCGATCCGCGAGCCGGTGGAGGCCACCAAGCCCGGCGCCGACAAGAAGGACGCCCGCGGCAAGGACGGCAGGCCTTCGACCGACGGCGCCGAGGTCAAGCCGCGCGACGGCAAGGCCGCCGATCCCGACGCGGTCGACGACGCCGACAGCGACACGCCCTCGATCATGGCCCCGGAAAAGGCGGCGCGGTCGTCGAGCGGGACCTACGACTTCCGCGAGGACCGCTGGGTCGAACTCTACGGCAAGAAGATCGAGGAGATGATCGGTGTCCTCAAGTCCAAGGGCGTTCCGGTGATCTGGGTCGGCCTGCCGGCGGTGCGCGGCCCGAAGGCGACCTCCGACATGCTGTTCCTCGACGCGCTCTACCGCGACGAAGCGGGCAAAGCCGGCATCACCTATGTCGACGTCTGGGACGGCTTCGTCGACGAGGCCGGCCGCTTCATGCCCCAGGGCCCCGACTTCGAGGGCCAGATCCGCCGGCTGCGCAGCGGTGACGGCGTGTTCTTCACCAAGGCCGGCGCCCGCAAGCTCGCCCACTATGTCGAGCGCGAGGTCACGCGCTTGCTGGCCAACCGCTCGGCGCCGCTGGCGCTGCCGAACGAACCGGCGGTGCCCGAGGTCAATGCCCGCCCCGGCGGTCCCGCGCCGCGCCCGCTGGCGGGCCCGGTGGTGCCGCTGGTGGCGTCCTCGGTCGGCACCGACGAACTGCTCGGCGGCCCCGGCACCCGGCCGGCCGCGGTGGATGCGCTGGCCGCGCGAACCCTGGTCAAGGGCGAGGCGCTGGCGGCGCCGGCCGGCCGTGCCGATGACTATGCCTGGCCGCGCCGCGACGTCGAGCGCTTCGATCCGTCCAGGGAAGCCGTTCCGGTCGCCACGGCGCCTGCGGGCAAGACCGAAGCCCCGGTCGCGGCGGTGGCACCCGATGCCGCGACGCCGGGGGCGCCGGCCGCACCTGCCGCCCCCAAGAAGAAGCGGGCCCAGCAGCCACCAACGCAGCAACAGCCCGGTCCGCAGCAGGCGACGCCGCCGCAGGGCGCGCCGTCGACCGGCCTGTTCGGCGGCGAGATCCGCCCCGCGGCGCCGCCGGCAGCCGCGCCGGTCAAGCCCCGGCCGCGCG
>JARLJA010000168.1 GCA_031291445.1 Xanthobacteraceae bacterium
CGTCCGGGCCAGCCCGCCGCGCGCCGAGCGCCAGCGCCGCGAGCTCGCAGACCTGCCGTGCCAGCGTCCCCAGCAGCTCAGGCCGCGACAGAGCGATCTCGCCGCAGAGCGAATCCAGAAAGGTGGCCAGCAGGCCGACCGCCTCGCCGTCGCCGGGGACGGCCGCCGCGAACAGCGTGTCCAGATCCGGCACCAGCGGGACCAGGCTGGCAAACGGAAGCGCGAGGCAGTGGAGATGCGATGGGGTGTGGACGGCAAGCGTGGTCGGTTCGGCCGCCGAGATCAGCGTCGCGCCACCGCCGCCGAGCGTCACGTCGCGGCCGTGCGACGACACCGTGGTGGTGCCATGGAGGGACAGCACCAGCACCAGAGCGTCGTTGCCGTCGGCGACCAGCGCGCGCGTCCGGCTTGCCCGTATGGGCGAGGTCCAGAACGAGGCGAAGGCGAAGCCCGGCAGCCTGCGCAGCACGGCTTCGCACTGGAAGGGCTCGCCGTTCAGCGGCTCGACGTCCATCCGCATGATGGTCCGGCCGCAGGCCTCGCGCCACTGCACGAGGCGGTCATGTTCGGGAAGCGCGTCGGCGCAGAACCGCTGCGGCATGAATTCGATCGACGACACCCCACTCCCCGCAGCTCGTTCTGCTCCCCTAGGCAGGCCTTGGTCGCGCCGACGCGGCAAAGGGTTCATCGCACCGGGCTGTCGCATCCCGGCCACAGTCCGCTCAATTCGGGGTTGGAGGTGCCAACCAGGACAATTCTTCGGTCATCCAGTCCAAGCCCGCCTGGCCGGCCGCCCCTATCGTCGCCGCGGTCTCGATGATCGATTCACGGCCGCGATCGGGACAGATGGCTGCCCTGCCGCCCGCGGATTGACATCAATTCTGAACTGGAATGCCCGATGAAACGCCTTCTGCTCGCCGCCGCCCTTGCCGTCGCCATCACACCCGCCCACGCCGCTGACCTGGCGCCGCGCCTCTATACCAAGGCCCCCGACGTCGCCGCGGTGGACAGCTGGACCGGCTTCTATGTCGGCGGCGAACTCGGCGGCCGCTGGTCCGGTTCGACATGGACGACCACCGCCCTGGAAGACCCGGTCAGCGCCATCGAGTTTGGCCGGGTGCCGCAGGGCAACCCGGCGGGCTTCAACCCCGCGACCGTCAGGGCGGGAGGCTACGCCGGCTACAACTGGCAGTTCGCGCCGGCCTGGGTCGTCGGCCTCGAAGGCGATCTCGCCTGGGGCGACGGCTCCAAGTCGATTGCCGGCATTCCCGGCACGTGGTGGCCGGCGACGTCGGCTGCGACCATCGCGCTCGATTCGACGAGCGTGCGGGAAACATGGGATGGGGCCATCCGCGCCCGGCTCGGCTGGCTGATCACGCCGGGCCTGCTGCTGTTCGGCACCGGCGGCGTTGCCTGGCAGGACGTCTCGGTGACGGCGAACTGTTCGGTCAACGGACCATGGTGCGTGCGCGACCGCTCCGAAAGCTTCGGCAAGGTCATGACCGGATGGACCGTCGGCGGCGGCGCCGAGGCCAAGCTCGCGGGCAACTGGCTTGCCCGGATCGAATACCGCTACGCCGACTTCGGCAGCGTCTCTCACGAATTCTTTCCGCAGACCGTCGACAGCGTGTTCATGCGGCAGTCGGTCAGGACGCAGACCGTCTCGGTCGGCTTCGCCCACCTGTTCGGCGATCCCGCGGCCACGAGGTACTGACCTGCCGGGCCCCCAAAGTTCGGCGGCGCTGGTATCTCGTGTCCCAGCTCACCTCGCCGTCATTTCGGAGATGTAAAAGCGCTTCTGCGGTGCTAATCGTCCGCCCAGGACGACGCATCACAGAAACGAAGACCCATGACGCCGAAGCCGGCATCGGCCACCTCCGCGACACCGAGCCTCGATCAGGTGCAGACGCTGCCGGCGCTGTTGCGCTGGCGTGTCGCGCAGACGCCGGACCTGGAAGCCTATCGTCAGTTCGACGACACTGGGAAGCGCTGGGTCGGTCATTCATGGCGCGACATCGATCGGCTGGTCGAAGCCCGGCGGCGGGCGCTTGCCGGAGAGCGGCTCGACCCGGGCGGGCGTGTCGCCATCCTGATGCCGAGCGGCATCGACCATGTGCTGCTGGACCAGGCGGTGCTCTCGCTCGGCCTGGTCCCGGTGCCGCTCCATGCGCTCGATAATCCCGAAAGCATCGCCTACATCCTGCAGGATTGCGGCTGTTCGCTGCTGTTCATCGAGACGATGGCGCATTGGGACGCCCTGACGGCGGTCGCGGGCAGCCGGCTCGACGGCTTGAAGCGCGTGGTCTGCGGCAACGGCGTCGCCACTTCCGGAGGAGGCGATCCCCGCCTCGCCATGCTGGAGGACTGGGTGAGCGCGGCTTCCAGCCGTACGGTCGCGGCCGCCGACGTCGCCGTGTCGCCGGGCGACCTCGCCGCCATCGTCTACACTTCTGGGACGACGGGACGGCCCAAGGGCGTCATGCTGTCCCACCGCAACATCCTCGCCAACGTCAAGGCGATTCAGCAGTGCCTGACGATCGGTGGCGACGACGTCTTCCTGTCGTTCCTGCCGCTCTCCCACACGCTCGAGCGCACGGCGGGATATTACAGCGCCATCGCCGCCGGCGCCTGCGTCGCCTATGCCAGATCCACGAGCCTGCTGCCCGACGACCTGAAGACGGTTCGTCCCACGGTGCTGGTCTCGGTGCCGCGAATCTACGAGCGCTTCCATGCCGTGATCGGCGAGCGCATGGCGGCGCGGCCGTGGCTCGAACGAAAACTGCTCGACCTGACGGTGGCGGTCGGCGGCCGGAGGTGGGATGCCCGCCAGGCTCACGCACCTTCGGTCTCGCTGTTCGACCGGCTGGCCTGGCCGGTGCTGAAGCGCCTTGCCGCGGCCCCGGTGCTCGGCGCGTTCGGCGGGCGGTTGCGCGCGGCGGTCAGCGGCGGCGCGCCGATCGGTCTGCCGATCGCCCGTTTTTTCCTCTCGCTCGGCCTCGACGTGCTGCAGGGCTACGGCATGACGGAGACGTCCCCGGTGGTCTCCACCAACACGCCGGATGACAATGATCCGCTGTCGGTCGGCAGGCCGCTGCCCGGCGTCGACGTGAAGATCGGCGACAACCGCGAGCTTCTGGTCCGGGGCCCGAGCGTCATGGTCGGCTACTGGAACAAGCCCGAGGAAACGCGCCGGATCATCGAGCCCGACGGATGGCTGCACACCGGCGACCAGGCGGTCATCCGGGATGGGCGCATCGCCATCGTCGGCCGCATCAAGGACATCATCGTCACCTCCACCGGCGAGAAGATCGGGCCGGCGGATCTCGAACTCGCGATCCAGGCCGACCCGCTGTTCGAGCAGGCCATGGTGATCGGCGAGCAGCGGCCGTACCTCGCCGCCCTGGTGGTTCTCAACGCCGGTGAGTGGCAGCGCGAAAAAGCCGGGCTCGCGAGCGGGGCCGATGCGACGGGATCGTCTCCCGAGCAGCGCGAAACCGAGTTCCTGCTGCGGCGGATCGCCAGCGCCGTGAGCGGCTTTCCGGCCTACGCCACCCCGCGCGCGGTGTGGTGGACCACCGATCAATGGACGCTGCAAAACGGGTTGCTGACTCCGACCCTCAAGCTCAAGCGCCGCGCGCTGGAAGAGCGGTTCGCGCCCCAGATCGCAAAGCTCTACCCGGCGCGGCGGCCGTCCGAGGCGACGCGATCCGTCGCCGGGTGACCACCGCCCGCTTCACCGCGGCGCGGTGCTGCCGGCAATCAGCGACACGCCCTTGACCTGGGCGAAGATCGCGATGCCCTCGGCCAGCGCCAGCGTGTCCCATGAGCGGTGGGTGATCCGGGACAACAGCCGTGGTCCGTTGCCCTCGGTGCCGAGGCCGACCACCACCAGGCGCTCGCCGGGGCCGATGGTCGAACAGGAGACGATCCGGGCCGGCAGGATGTTGAGGCCACGGCGACACCCGCCCATTATGCGAGGTGGGATGAGGTGTGAGAGGAAGGTAAAGTGTCAGCGCAGTTTCAGTGAGCTTCCGGGTCAGAGGACTCCCGAGTCTGCGGAAATCGTCAAATTGAAAACCGCTGAAAGTCGGTGAAAGCCACTTGCAGTTGCAAGAGTTGGTCAGCACTATATTCAAACTTGAAAAACGCTCCCATTGTTGGGAGTGTGGTCGAGGCCGCCATCTTTTTTGAACATTTTCGTGCGGAGCTGAGGCTGGTCAGTTTTCGTTCGCCCGAAATAACTTCTTGCGATACTGGTGAGCTAGCTGCATTCAAAAGTGCGCCGTCTGGGCGACAATAAGCCGACCGAGTTTACGATATTCAGTAGATCAAATGACCTCATGAAGTTTGGATTACTCCGATGGAAATGTCCGAATGGATGAAGCTTGTATCCGAGGTTTTTGACACCAATCCGAGAAATGGAAACAAAGGAACAACCGTCTGGCTGGGGCGTCCCAAAATTGAAGCCCAACTAGAAGCGGAATTATTTACGAGGGGAAGGCATATCTGCGTCGATGGTTGTTCTGGAGCAGGCAAGTCGTCGCTCATAATTACTCTGCTTCTTCGGCACGATATCAAGTACACAACAGTACAAGTGACGCGCACAATGGATTGGGAAGGATTTTGTCGTAATGTTATAAGCAAAGCGAAGCGAGCGTCTACGGAAGTCAGAGCGAGCGCGTCAGCAGAGTGGAAAGCGATATTTCCGACTGGTCGACTAGAATTGGGATTGTCCAGGAAAAGTGACGGGCACCTTGACCACGATCTCTGGGAGAAGACGGTAAAGTCCGCTTCGCAGCACGACATTGCGCGAGCGATGAGTGAACAGAATTGTGTACTTTTAATCGATGAATTTGAACGTGCGCAGCCTGAATTGGCAACCCGAATAAGCGAGGTTTGCAAGATACTAAGCCAAACCTATCCATCTGAGTTTGGCAAGATCGTAATATTGGGAGCAGATGACGTATATAAGAAATTATACGACGTATATTCGACGCTGGACAATAGATTAGTTCAAATCAGCATCCCCACGCTACCCTCTCCGACACAGTCGTGGCAGTATCTTAAGAGGGGATTTGAGAAGCTTGGCAAGTTTCATCCAGGAAACAGCAGGTTTTCAAAACATAGTGACGCTGCAGACAGCATGGCTGCAATCTACTACGCTGCCGACGGCCTCTTTAAGACGCTCACTGAGCTTGGGATCGAGATCTGTCGGACGGCTGGGCCGAATATCCGGGGAATCACGAAAAGTCATATACAGCAAGCTTGCAAAGCGATGGAGGAGAGGAACTTCTCTAAGTATAGAGCGAAATTTTCCCAACTACATATGTTAGCTCGCGCGCAGCCAATGATCGTGCCGCTCCTTCGGTACCTCAACGATCACGGCCTCGGTCAGGTGCATGACAGAGCTAAAATCCAAGAAGCTCTTTCCTCAGAGTTTGGCTACTCGATGATCGAAGACGCAGTGCTGACCCTCTGGAAGGAGGATATGATTGTAATAACCGGCGAGAGCAATCAGACGATATTTATGAAAAACCCGACTTGGGCCCATACCCTCAGGGTTTATCTGTCCGATCCCAGGAAGCTCCAAAAGCTTGAGCAGCATCTTGCTGAATCGATCCAGCTTATGCTGCCTTTCTCGATAGATTGGGCAAGCCTACAGACCGAGGCCGCGGAACCTGAGTTGTCTGCGGATCAAGGCCTCAGATAGCGCGCTGGGCGTTGGCGAGCTGCGTGCTGATCCCGACGGTCAAGTTCAAGCGTACAGCAATGGAAGAACGTTATTTGCTTTAGATCTGGACTCTATTCGGCGGAGCGACCGGCCGGTTTTCATCCCGAAGCGACACGCGCCCGTACGTTAGCTTCGGCTTGGTCGCGGCGGCGGTCCGACGATAGCTTTTCGATGCCTGGGCGTTCGTTCAATTGATCTGCCGCTGCTGCAACGAGATGTATATTAGCAAGCCTTTCGCTCACCCCGGCGCGGTGCTGCCGGCAATCAGCGACACGCCCTTGACCTGGGCGAAGATCGCCATGCCCTCGGCCAGCGCCAGCGTGTCCCACGAGCGGTGGGTGATCCGCGACAACAGCCGTGGTCCGTTGCCCTCGGTGCCGAGGCCGACCACCACCAGGCGCTCGCCGGGGCCGATGGTCGAACAGGAGACGATGCGGGCCGGCAGGATGTTGAGGATCGAGGTGCCGTTCGGAGCGATGCGCGCGAGGCTGACGTCGCTCGCCGCGATGCGCAGGCGCTGGCGGGCACCGGCGACCTTGGGCTTCGCCGGAACCAGCAGCCGGCTGTCGCCGACGCGCAAGGTGACCAGAGCGTCGGCCGAGTCGTAGGCCTCCACGTCGGCGTCGAGGCTCACCGCGGCTTCGCGGGCGAGCGCCAGCGGCAGCGTCGGATCGCTCTGCAGCTCATGCAGCGGCCCGGTGGCGATGACCTTGCCGCGTTCCATCAGCACCAGATGGTCGGCCAACTGCTCGATCTCGGCGATGTCGTGGCTGATGTAGAACGCCGGCAGCGCCAGGCGTTCGTGCAGTTTCTCGAGAAATGGCAGGATCTCGGCGCGGGCCGACTGGTCGAGCGCCGACAGCGGCTCGTCCATCAGGAGCAGGCGCGGCTGCGACAGCAGCGCTCGCCCGATGGCGACACGCTGGCGCTCGCCGCCCGAGAGATTGTGCGGGGCGCGCTCGAGCAGCGCGCCGAGGCCGAGCAGCGACACCACTTCGTCGAATCCGATCACCTCGCGGCCGGCAGCGAGCGGCGCGCGGGGCGCGCCATAGAGCAGGTTGCGGCGCACGCTGAGGTGGGGAAACAGGCTCGCCTCCTGGAACACGTAGCCGATCGAGCGGCGGTGCGGCGGGCGGAACTGGGCGGCGTCCTGCCAGACCTCGTCGTCGATGGCGCAAAAGCTTCCCGGCAGCTGTTGCAGGCCGGCGATGCAGCGCACCACGGTGGTCTTGCCGCAGCCGGACGGGCCGAAGATTGCCGTCAGCCCGGCGGCCGGCACCGTGAACGCGGCATCGAGATGAAACTGGCCGACGTCGCCGCGGAAGGCGACCGCGATGCAGCCGGGGGCTCCGGCGGTGCTGGTGGTCATGGCCGCAACCGCGCGCTGCGCTTCTCGATCATGGTCATCGCCAGGATGACCACGAAGGCGAAGATCACCATGCCGGCGGCGAGGATGTTGGCCTCGTACCAGCGCGAGGCCTCGACGAAATCGTAGATCGCGACCGACAGCACCCTGGTCCGCCCCGGGATGCTGCCGCCGATCATCAGCACCAGCCCGAATTCGCCCACGGTATGGGCGAAGCCGAGCACCGCGCCGGTGAGGAAGCCCGGGCGGGCCAGCGGTACCGCCACGGTCCAGAACGCGCGCCGCGGCGTCGCCCGCAGGGTCGCGGCGACTTCCAGCGGCCGGTCGCCGATCGCCATGAAGGCGTTGCGGATCGGCTGCACCACGAATGGCAGCGCATAGAGCACCGAGCCGATGACGAGGCCGGAGAAGGTGAAGGCCAGGGTCCGGCCGCCCCAGGCGCCGGCGATCCAGCCGCCGGGACCGTTGGGGCCGAGCGCGACCAGCAGGTAGAAGCCGAGCACCGTGGGTGGCAGCACCAGCGGCAGCGCCACAACGGTCGCCACCGCTTCCGTCCACCACGCCTTCGATCGCGCCAGCCACCACGCCAGCGGCGTGCCGACGATCAGCAGAATCACGGTGGTGGTCGCCGCGAGCGCGAGTGTCAGCCGCGCCGCCTGCCAGACCTCGGCGGAGATTTCCAGCATCGGCGTCAGCTCGGCCCGTCGTTGTCGTAGCCGTATTTCTGGATGATGGCGCGCCCCTCCGGCCCCTTCAGGAAACCGATGAAGCCAGCTGCCGCGGGATTGCCGGCGCCCGACTTGAGCAGCACCGCGTCCTGGCGGATCGGCGAATAGAGCTCCCTCGGCACCACCCACCGCGAGCCGGCGTCGTTGCCGGTCAGCTGCGACAGCGCGACGAAGCCGAGTTCGGCGTTTCCGGTCTCGACGAACTGGAACGCCTGGGTGATGTTGGCGCCTTCGACCAGGCGCGGCTGCAACTGGTCGTAGAGCCTGAGCGACTTCATGGTCTCGACCGCGGCGGCGCCGTAGGGCGCGGCGACCGGATTGCAGATCGAGAGCTTGGCGAAATGGCCGCTCTTCAGCGTCTCGACGCCGGTGACGAGGCCGGGGGTCTTGCTCCACAGCACCAGGGTGCCGATGGCGTAGGTGAAGCGGCTCTCGGGGACCGCGAGCCCGTCCTCGACCAGCTTCTTCGGACGGGCGTCGTCGGCGGACAGGAACACCTGGAACGGCGCCCCTTGCGTGATCTGGGTGTAGAACGGACCGCTGGCGCCGAAGCTCAACACCGCCTCGTGGCCGGTCTTGGCCTTGAATGCGGCCGCGATTTCCTTGGCCGCATCCATGAAATTCGCGGCCACCGCGACATTGGCCTGGTCGGCGGCGGCCCGCCCCATCGACGCCATCGCGAAGATGCCGGCCAGCACAAGCCGGATCGTTTTGGAACTGAACATCGAACCCCCCTCGACCCGCGGTCGACGCGATATCTGGTCAATACGCCACGTAGCACGCGGCGAGCTCCCCTGAGAAGCAAGCAATCCGCCAAGGGCGCGGGAGCCGCAGGCTGTAGCCGGAGGAATATAGCGCGAGAATCGCACGCGAGATAAGTGGGGGATCTGGCGCGAAGGTTGCAACACCAGATCCGGCACGGCGCATTCGCTGTCGGATCGGCGACCGATTCGACAATCGGTGTCGTGTGTCCGACAGTCGTGTGCGCATCGGGACATTTGTTCGTCGGCAATATCCCCGAGCGTTGTGTCCGTCGGACAGGGGCCTGCCGCGGCGCCGTCGTCGCCAGCCCTCGAACGAGCCCTGGTCCGCACCATGGAGGATGCTCATGTCGACAGTTGCTTCACGCAGCGAGCTCGAAGCCCTGCTGGCCGACGATGTGCCGCATGGCGATCTGACCACCGACGCGCTCGGCCTCGGCGCCGTCGCGGGCACCATGACCTTCACCGCGCGCGATCCGATGGTGCTGGCGCTGGCCGAGGACGCGGCCGCGATCATCGAGCTCGCCGGCGGCGCCGTCGCGCTGCACGCGCGATCGGGCGAGGCGCTGGAGCGGGGCGCGCCGATCCTGACCGCGCGCGGCGCGGCGACGGCGCTGCTGCGCAGCTGGAAGGTGGCCCAGACGCTGATCGAGGTGTGGTCGGGGGTCGCGACCGAAGCACGCGCCATGGTGGCGGCGGCGCGCGCGGAGGCGCCGGACGTCGTGGTCGCGTGCACCCGCAAGAACGTGCCGGGCACCAAGCGCTTCGCGGTGGCGGCGGTCAGGGCTGGAGGCGCGGTCATGCATCGGCTCGGCCTCTCGGAATCCATTCTGCTGTTTCCGGAACATCTGGCGTTCTGCGAAGGCGCATCGTTGACCGATCTGGTCCGGCGGCTGCGCCAGGCCGCGCCCGAAAAGCGCCTGGTGGTCGAAGCAGGGTCGATCGACGCCGCGCTGGCCGCAGCCAAGGCCGGCTTCGACGTCCTGCAGACCGAAAAGTTTTCACCAGCGGAGGTCGCGGAGCTGGCCGGGCACCTCAGCCGTCACCGGGTTCGCCCGCTGATCGCCGCCGCCGGCGGCATTCACGCGGGAAACGTCGGCGCCTATGCCAAGGCCGGCGCCGATATCGTGGTGACGTCGTCGCCCTATCTGGCGAAGCCGCGCGACGTGCAGGTGCGCATCACCGCGGGCGCATCGTTCACGGCGTCGTGAGCGGAGCACGTCCGCCACCCGGATGGGCTGCCATTCCGGAACGTGGGTTGTGCGACGCAGCATGAGGTGATGTAAGTGCATCTCATTCGCGAGGTGCGCTGCTTGTCCGAACTCGACGCCAATGCCTGGGTCTCCTCGACCCACCGCCCCATGGGCTTTCCCGAATTCGTCGTCGTCATCGCCTCGATCATGGCCCTCAATCCGCTGGCCATGGACATGATGCTGCCGGCGCTGCCGAACATCGGCACGTCGCTTCATATCGCCGCCGGCAATCATCTTCAGGCGGTGCTGGCGCTGTTCCTGTTCGGATTCGGAGCCGGCCAGCTGATCATGGGGCCGCTGTCCGACCGCTTCGGCCGCCGCCCGGTGCTGATCGGCGGCATGGCACTGTACTGCGTGGCCAGCGTGGTCGCCACCGCCGCGCCGTCGTTCGAGGCGCTGCTGCTGGCGCGCGCCCTTCAGGGCTTCGCGACCTCCGCCACCCGCGTGATCGCGACCTCGGTGGTGCGCGACTGCTATGCCGGCCGCCGCATGGCCAGCGTGATGTCGCTCACCATGATGATCTTCATCGCCGTGCCGGTGCTGGCGCCGTCGCTCGGCCAGCTGGTCATGGTGTGGGTGGAGTGGCGCGGCATCTTCGTGGTGCTGATGATCTACGGCCTGCTGGCGCTGGGATGGACCGCGCTGCGGCTGCCGGAAACCCTGCCGCTGTCGGAGCGCAAGTCGCTGGCGCTGCGCGACGTGTTCGGCGCCTTCCGCCAGACCGTGACCAACCGCCAGACCCTGGGCTATGCGGTGGCCGCCGGCGGCGTACAGGGCTCGCTGTTCGCCTTCGTGTTCTCGTCCCAGCAGATCTTCACCGGGATCTTCAAGCTCGGGGTCTATTTCCCGCTGGCCTTCGCCGGCATCGCCATCGGCTTCGCAGCCGCGGGCTTCCTCAACGCCCGGCTGGTCGGCCGGCTCGGCATGCGCAAGATGTCCCACGGCGCGACCGTCGGCTTCGTCGCGGTCGCGGCGGTGATGCTGGCGACGCAGCAGTTTCACGTGCTGTCGCTGCCGCTGTTCATCGCGCTCGCGGCCTGCATGATGTTCGCCTTCGGCCTGACCTTCGCCAACTTCACCGCGCTGGCGATGGAGCCGCAGGGCCACATCGCCGGCACCGCCTCCTCGCTCTACGGCTCGATCACCACGCTGCTCGGCATCGGTATCGGCACCCTGATCGGCCAGAGTTTCGACGGCACCCTGCTGCCGTTCACGCTCGGCTTCTTCCTCTGCGCGCTGGCCGCGCTCGCTGTGATCGCGATCGTCGAGCGCGGACGGCTGTTCCGGCCGCACCACGCGGCGAGCTGAGGCCCGCGCCTCACTCATTGTCATTCTCATCGCTGATTGCGCCGCGCCCGGGCCTCCTTGCGACCGGGCGCGTTGTGTGCACATTGGCCGGCGCGGCCGGAGGTTGCGGCCGCGATCGGGGGTGCCGCCGTGGAAACCGTTCCCATCGTCTATTTTTCCGACGTGCTCTGTGTCTGGGCCTACATCGCCCAGCTGCGCGTCGATGCCATCAAGACCGCCTTTGCCGGACAGGTGCGGTTCGACAATCGCTTCTGCTCGGTGTTCGGCGACACCGCACGCAAGATCGCCACCTCCTGGGGCGACGCCGACGGCTACGCCCGCTTCAACGCGCACCTGCGCCATTCCGCCGAGAAGTTTCCGGAGGTCCGGGTCCATCCGCAGATCTGGCTGACGGTGCGGCCGGCCTCGTCGATGGCGGCGCACCTGTTCCTGAAGGCTACGCATCTTGCCGAAGCCGCCGGGCACTGCCCGGCCGGCAGCGCCGACGCCATGACGCGCGCGACCCGCAAGGCCTTCTTCGAGGAGGCGCGCGATATTGCGCAGCGCGGCGTGCTGCACGCCATCGCCCGTGATGCCGGCGCCGATGTCGCCGCCATCGAGCCGCTGATCGACGACGGCCGCGCCTTCGCCGCGCTGGCGTCGGACTACCAGGACGCCGACGCCATGCGGATCCAGGGAAGCCCGAGTTTCGTGCTCAACGAGGGCCGCCAGAAGCTCTACGGCAATGTCGGTTTCCGCATCATCGAAGCCAACATCCAGGAACTGCTGCGCACGCCGCACCCCGATCAGGCCAGCTGGTGCTGACCGGCGCGGCGCGCGCGCCGGCCCGCCTATATCTCCACGATCGCCCTGGTCGCGGTGTCGACATGCAGCACCGCCTCGAACAGCGCGATGTGCGGCTCGGCGCCGTAGCGCTCCCGGATCATCCGCCGGTAGTCGGCGCCGAGCCAGCGCTGCGCCGCCGCCCGCGAGCGCCAGCGATAGACGCCGCCGCCGACGGCGCGGTCGGGGTCGAAGAAATAGGTCTTCTCGACGAGATCCGGATTGTCGGCCCATGCCGGCGCGGAGCGCCGATACAGGGCCAGCGCGTTGGCGTGACCTGACGGTGGCGGCAGGTCGAACGTCACCACGGCGATGATCATGCCGCGGCCTCGCCCGGCGCGGCGATGGCGGCGTGATGGGCGCGATACTCCTGGGTGACGCCGCCGTAGCCGTAGGCCGAAGCGCGGCAGTCGTGCACATGGATGTTGGAGTGCGGGTGAACGTTGCCGATCAGGTCGGACAGCGCGGTGAACGCGGCCCGGTGAAAATCGGCCTTCTGCCGCTTGGTGCAGGTCTCGTCGACGATCGTGACCTCGAGCCGGAACGAGTTCTTGCCGAGTTCGGTCAGCGAGCGGCCGGCGATGAACCAGGCGTCGTGCGGGACATAGTCCACCATCACCATGGTGCGTGCGGGCTCCTTGTCGAGCACCGTGCAGGTCAGCGCCATGATCTTCGGCACGATGCGCCGCGTCAGGGCGGGATCCGGTTGTCCCGAGATCTTCAGCAGAATGCCAGGCATTTCGTGTTTCCTTTCAAGTGTGATCCGTGGCGGCACTCTACGTCCTGGATTGATATTTGAAAAACGGGAATATAAGATGGAATCCATCTGAAAATCGGGTGGATGGCATGCCGCGCTTCGATCTCGACCAGCTGCGGACGCTGGTGACGGTGGCCGAAGCCGGCAGCCTGTCGGCGGCGGCGCCGCGGCTGGCGCGCTCGCAATCGGCGGTCAGCGAACACATCCGCAAGCTCGAGGAGGTCTGCGGGACGACGCTGCTCCAGCGCGCCAAGTCCGGCGTCAGCCTGACCCCGGCCGGCGACCGGCTGCTCGACCATGCCCGCCGCCTGCTGGCGCTGAACGATGCCGCGTTCCAGGACATGCAGGGTGTTTCGCTCGCCGGCGACCTTCATCTCGCGATCACCGACTACTTTCGCCCGACCGCGCTGCCGGGCATCCTGCGGCGGTTGCGCGACCAGTATCCGCAGCTGCACCTCCACGTCTCGATCCGCAAGAGCGCGCTGATCGAGGAAGGCGCGGGCGGTGGTGACTACGACATCGGCCTGTCGATGCGGATCCTGGAGCGCGCGTTGCCGCGACAGGTCGACGCCGATGGCCGCATTCGATTGCGCCGCGAGCCGCTCGCCTGGGTCGCCGAACGCGCCTTTGCCGTGCCCGCGGGACGCGTCGTGCCGCTGGTGGTGATGCCGGAGACCTGCTCGCTGCAGCGCTTCATCCTGAAGATCCTGAAGCGCAGCCGCACGCCCTACACCATCGCGCACTCGGCGTCGGGCATCGGCGGCCTGCAGCTCGCGCTGTCGGCGGGGCTTGGGGTGTCGTGCCTCAACGCCTCGGCAACGCCGCCGGGGCTCGGCGCGGTGGCCCGCGATATCGTGCTTCCCGCGCTGCCGGAGGTCGAGTTCAGCCTGCAGCCGCCGCGACCCGGCGAACGTCCGGTGGTCGCCGATGTCCGGCGCATGCTGGCCGAACAGCTGCAGTGATCAGGGGATTGGTTGAGGCCTCGCGTCCATCACGTTGGCATCATTCCGCCGGTCGCGACCTCGACCTGCCGGCACGGTGGTGATCGCTCGCATGCGCCGGCTGCGCCGCGCTGACCGGGTCCGATGCGGGAAATGTGTCCTCCAGCCCGGTCTCGAGGTCGTCGTTTTCCACCCGATCGCGGGCCGCCCGGCTCGCCCTCGCGGTGCTCTCCGCATATCTGTCCGGCGGGGCGGGATTGAAGCGAGGCATCACGGTCTCCGAAGTGTCACATCGTCAGGTGTGGCCGCGGTTACGTGCTAGGCGGCGCTCCGACAACCGGCCCGCCCGCCAATGGTTCCATCGTGCACCACGACCTGCATCCTCGTGCGGTGCAATCCGGCGTCGTGCAGTGCATTCCCGGAACGAAGCCTCCGACGGGAGATTGACGGGCGTGCGGCGCCTTTGCGTCGCATCGTTTTCAAGGAGGATATGATGAGTGTGAAGCATCTGGCGGCCGCTGCCGCCGTGACCGCGGCGATGATGGTGGGCGGCGCCTACGCGCAAACCGGCAACATGAATTCGCCGGCGACGACGACGGGCGCGGCGCATTTGCAGGGCGACTGGCGGGCGTCGAAGCTCTCCGGCGTGGACGTCTACAACGAGGCTAACGACAAGATCGGATCCGTCAGCGACGTCATTCTGGACCGCAACGGCAAGATCGCCGCGGTGATCCTCGGCGTTGGCGGCTTTCTCGGCGTGGGCGAGCACTACGTCTCGGTGAATTTCGATCAGCTCAAGTGGTCGAATGAACCGGTTCGTACCTCCAATGCATCGGGCGCAGCGCCCGCGACCAACGTCGACAGCACGTCGCGCACGGCCGCCGACAACACTTCGCGCGTGACCACCGGCGCCGCGGGTTCGTCGACGAGGTCGAACGACAAGTGGTATCCGGATCACGCCGTGCTGAACGCCACCAAGGAGCAGCTCAAGGCGATGCCGCAGTTCGAGTATTGAGACGGCAGTCTCCGAGGGCCGCGGAAGGGGCACCTGCGCGAGCAGGTGCCCCTTCGTTTTTGACGGACCTGGATCTGAAGACTTGGATGGATCTGAAGACTTGGATTCAACGGAGCTCGGTGGCGACGGCGCTTGCACCGGCACGTCCAGCGCCGCGCCCGCGGCCGCCTGAGAGCAAAGAACCTCGAGCGCGAAAGCAGGGAGGGACGGCCGTCAGAACTTGCGGTTGGCCGCGGTCACCTGGTCGTGCAACTCCCGCAGCGTGAACGTCCGCCGCACCGGCTTCAGGACGATCCCGTGGCGACGCGCCTCGCGTCTGACCCCTTCGATATTGCGATGCAGCCGCGCGGCGATGGCGACGGTCGACTTGCCGCTCTCCGCCATCTGCCGCAGGATCTCGGTGTCTTCGGGACTCCACGGACCGTATTTCGTCGACCCTGTTTTCATCGTGCTCCCGTCATCGGTGTGATGTGTCCTGTCCGCGTTGCGGAGTCGCCACTGACGTTCGACCGTGCAATCCGCGACGTATGCAGAAAATTCGGCAGCATGCGCTTTGTTCCTGGGCATGGTCCGAGGGCGCGCGCGGAACATGTCGTCCGATCGCCTGTTATCCGGCGGAGGTCTGCGTGGCGATGTCCGGCGAAGCCGGGCCGCCGCGCCGCCGCTACAGGAGATTTTCAATGAGTCTTGGGACGATTGTTCTGATCATTCTCGTCATCGCGCTGCTGGGTGGATTCAGCGGAATCGGCGGCGGTCCGTTCTACGGTACGGGATACTATGGCGGCGGCGGACTGGGCCTCGTCATCGTCATCCTTCTCATTTTGCTGCTGCTGGGACGGATCTAACTCCCGCCGCGTCGCCTCGCGACGCCCCCGCCGGCGGGGCGGCGACGCCGTGGAGCAGAACTCGCCGACAGCGGATCGGCTTCCCGCAATGGCTGGCTCAGCGCGGATCGCGGGTCGATCGCCCCGCCATCCAGCCGATCAAGGCGGCGCCGGCAAGCACGCTCAGCATGGCCTTGCGGTCTCCGCTCCGGACCACGCTCGCGGCGGCGTCGAGCGGGTCAGCGTCGGGATCCTCCGCCATGTCCTGCAGCCGGCGGAGCGCTTCCGCCACCAGCGGGGTCGCGGAAGACGCGGGGCCCTTGCTGATCAGTGCCGCGATGGCCGCCGGCATCGGCGACGCGGACGCGCCGGATGACGTCCGACGAGCGGTGGGCTGTCTGACGGCTTCCGTGGCATCCACGCGCCGCTCGGAGGCGGCCTTGTGGGGAGGAGCGTTTGCCGCGGGCACCATGCGTTGCGGCGGTGCGAGGCTCGCCCGCGCCGTCCAGGCGCAGACCCCGATTATCGCCAGCAACACCACCGCATCCGCGCCCAGTCCGGCGAAATTTCCGTAAGGCTCCGATATCCCGAGATAGAGCGCGGTGAGCGCGACCGCCGCCAGGCAGATCGCGGCCGCGGCAGCCAGCGCGGTCAGGACGGCGAGCACCGCCGCCCGCCACGCGGCCCGTCTGATCTCGTCGCGGGCCCGCGCGATCTCGAGTCCGGCCTCGGCCCTGGCGTTTCGAACTGCGGCGGGAAGGTCCAGTCCGAGCAGCCTGAGCGCTTCCAGCACCAGGTTCACCCGCGGCGTCCCATCATTCCGACGATGAGGCCGAGGACGGCGGCCGCGGCGATGGCGCCCAGTGGATTGTCGCGCGCGGCCTGCTCGACGCCCGACGCCATGTGCTTGGCCTGGCCGGCCGCATCCGACGCCATCGCGGCGCCGCGGTTCACCGCGGTGGTGGCCGCGAGCCGTGATTGCTCCACGACATCGGAGGCAGCCTCGCGGGCGGCGCGCGCGGCCTGATCGGTGGCGCGCGACAGCAGGGTTGAAACCGCTTCCTTCAGCGTCGTCAAGTCCTCGCGCAGCGCGCGGATGTCGTCGGCGGCCGCCGAGGCGGCTCCGGCGACGCGGCCGCCTTGATCGTCTAGCACGTCATCGAGGGAGGGGGATCTTTGTGCCATGTCGGTCTCGCTTCCCGGTTTAATTTTCCAATGAAATGGCTGATTGCGAATGACGAGCCCCGGCTCGAGACGCCGAGCGGTGCGCGATGGTGTCCGGGCTCCAACATTCGCACTAGTGATGCCACACCAGCGCAAGCAGAAGGATGATCGGAAGGGGTACTCCGAACAGCCAAAGCAGCAGTCCGCGACCGAAATCCATGTCCGTCTCCGTCCTCAGGTATCTCACCCCGAACAACTGTTCGCGGCGATGGAGGTTCCGGTCGATCTCGGCCTGTGTCGTCGGTCGCGGCCTCGTTGCGGCGGGATATCCCGCCCCGCGCGTCAGTCCGGCCGGCGCGAGGTCTCGAACAGGAACCAGAGCCGGCGCTCCGCGCCGTCGATGATGTTTTCCAGCAGGCTCGTGGTGGCGACGTCGTCGTTATCCTCGGCGATCTTGTGGGCGCCGCGCAGGCTGGTGACGAAAGCCCGATGGTCCCTGATCAACTCCGCCATCATGGCGTGGGGTTCGACGAACGCGTCGTCGTTCTCGGCGATGGTGGCGAGCTTGGTGACCTGGCCGAGCGAGCGGATCGTGGTCCCGCCGATCTTGCGGACACGCTCGGCGAGGTCGTCGATGGTGGCGAAGATCTGCTCCGCCTGTTCGTCGAACATCAGGTGATAGTCGCGAAAATGCCGGCCGCTGACGTGCCAGTGGAAATTCTTGGTCTTGATGTAGAGCACCAGGCTGTCGGCAACCAGTCGATTGAGCACGGCACTCACCGCACGCGTGGCGTCGTTGGGCAGGTCGACGGGTGTGTCGAGGTCGCGCGCGATTCGGGCATCTTTGAGCTTTTGCATGAGGATTCTCGTGTGGGGGGCTGCCTAGCAACGCGCGTGGTGTCGATCTGGTTCCCGTCCAGGTGGCGCGGGCTCAATGCGCGCAGCGCACACCGGCGCCCGGAACCAGACACATTCGCCGTGCATTGATGGCTGCGCGTCTCACGCGGCGGCGAAGGCAAGGGACCGCGAGCGAGCTTGGAGACGCGGGACATGACGCCAAATGTGGCAATACGAGCGATGCGGGCGACCGGCTTGAACAATGACGACGATGTCTATTCCGACGATCATTTGCCGCCATGGGACGCGCGGGACCTGTCATCGGTCGCATTGCTGCTGGACGTCGACGGCACGATACTGGATCTCGCGGCGACGCCGTCGAGCGTCGTGGTGCCGTCCGCGCTGCGCACGAGCCTCGACACGCTGTACGCCCGCTGCGGCGGCGCGCTTGCGCTGGTGAGCGGGCGATTGATCGAGAATCTGGATCTGTTGTTCGAGCCGCTGCGTCTGCCGGCGATCGGCGGTCACGGTGCACAGATCCGCTTGCGTACCGACGATCCCATCCGTCTCAGGTCGGCGCCGGCGATCGGCAGCGCGCTGCACGAACTGGTGGCGGGACTGGCATTCGACCCGCGGGTCATGATCGAGGACAAGGGAACGTCGCTCGCGGTACATTACCGGCTGGCGCCCGAGCTCGGCCCCGCGCTCGACGTCAAGCTGCGCGGCATGGTGGACGCGCTTGGCGGGGATGCGCTCGAGGTCCTGCACGGCAAACTCGTCATCGAAATCAAGTCGGCCAGGGTCAACAAGGGCGAGGCTGTCCGCGAGCTGATGCGCCACGAACCGTTCGCGCAGCGCACGCCGGTGTTCATTGGCGACGACACCACCGACGAAGCGGTGTTCCGCAATCTGCCGGGACTCGGCGGTGTCGGCTATTCGGTCGAACGCGCCATGGCGGGGGCGAGCGGCGCGTTCCGTTCGCCCGCCGATGTTCGCGCGTGGCTGTCTCATCTCTGCGGTCGCGAGCCGCAGTCGTGACGACGTCCGGCGGGTCGAGACGCGCAGTGTTCTCCGGTTCCAATCTGAACCTTTGTACAGGATCGGCGTTGTGATGCGGTGATTTCGTCGGTGGGCACGCGGCTGTGCCCGAGACTGTGGCTTCCACCTTCACGATGCAGGCCGCGCACGGCGTGCACCACAACCGGAGGACAGCGATTGGCGCGGCTCGTGGTGGTTTCCAACCGGGTTTCGGTCCCCTCCAAGGACGGCGTGAAACGCGCCGGCGGACTGGAGGTCGCGCTGCGGCCGGCCTTGCAGCGACATGGCGGCATCTGGTTCGGCTGGAGCGGGAAGGTCGCCCCCTCCGACCAGATCGATATCACCTCGACGCGCGACAAGAACGTCGACTACGTCGTCGCCGATCTGTCGAATGACGACTACCAGGAATATTACAACGGGTTCGCCAACCGGGTGTTGTGGCCGATCCTGCACTACCGGCTCGACCTCGCCGAATTCGCGCGCCGCGACCTGACCGGATACTTTCGCGTCAACCGCTATTTCGCCAGCCAGATCGAGAAACTGATTGCCGATGACGACTTGATCTGGGTCCACGACTACCACCTGATCCCGATCGCCGACGAATTGCGCAAGCGCGGCCACGCCAACCGGATCGGCTTCTTCCTGCATGTGCCGTTTCCTCCGCCGGAGGTCCTGACGTCGCTGCCCAACCACGAGCAGTTGCTGCCGCTGCTGCTGCAGTTCGACGTCGTCGGCTTCCAGACCGAGGGCGATGTCGGCAATTTTCTGCGTTACGTGCTGTCCGAGTGCAACGAGACGCGGGGATTGAGGATGTTCGAGGCGTCCGGACACCAGGTCACTCTGAGCCTGAACGGCAAGCGCACCCAGATCGGCTGCTATCCGGTCGGTATCGAGCCGCGCGCCTTCGAGCGCCTCGCCCGTCGCAACCTGCGCTCGCCGCTGGTGAAGGACCTGGTGACGAGTCTCGGCGGACGCGACCTCATCATCGGCGTGGACCGCCTGGACTATTCCAAGGGACTGATCCAGCGCTTCGACGCCTATGAGACCTTCCTTGAAAAATACGGCGAGTGGACCGGCAAGGTCACCTATCTGCAGATCACCCCGAAGAACCGGTCGGAGATTCGTGAATACGCCGAATTGGCGGCGGAGGCCGATGCGGCGGCGGGCCGGATCAACGGCAGGTGGGGGGAGGTGTCCTGGACGCCGATGCTCTACGTCAACCGGGTCTACAGCCGTTCGGCGCTCGCGGGCCTCTATCGCACCGCCCGCGTCGGCCTGGTCACCCCGCTGCGCGACGGCATGAACCTCGTCGCCAAGGAATATGTCGCGGCCCAGGATCCGGAAAATCCCGGGGTCCTGATCCTGTCACGCTTCGCCGGCGCGGCCGACGCGTTTCGGCGCGCCCTGCTGGTCAATCCCTACGACGCCGAGTCGGTGGCGGCCGCTCTGGCGCAGGCTCTGACGATGCCGCTTCAGGAACGCCGCGATCGCCACCAGGAACTGTGGGCGACGATCGCGGACTACGACATCGACCGCTGGACCCGGGAATATATCGCCGCCCTGAGCGGCGAGGGCGAAATCGAAGACGCGCCGCGCCGGCCGCCGATCGTGGCCGCGCCGCCGGAGCCGCCCGCGGGCTTTCTGACGCTGGCCACGCCGGGTGTGCCGCAATGCCTCTAAACTAGCATCCGGTTTCGGAAGTTCGACGCGCAGGCGGCGAACCCGGTTCGCGAACTTCTCAAGGCCAGGTATTCGCCTTGCATCGCCGACGGGGAACGATGGCCGCCGCAGCCGGTTTTCGGTTCAGGGCGCGACCGAGACACCTCGCGCCGCAGCAGCAACGCCAAATCGAATGTCAGATCCACCGCACTAGCCTCACGGATCTGACGTTCGCCGCGGTTTGCCGCGCATTCTTCAGGTGAACCTCAAGTCCGGCCAAATCGATCCCGCGACACCTGCCGTCTGACAGGTGAAAACGGGGATGATGATGGTGAAAACAGAAAGAGGAACGCGTGATGCGTCCCTGGCAAAATCCGTAACGGTCGATCTCGCCCTGGGCGCGGGCCTCGCCCTTGGCCTGCTGGCCTATCTCGCGGCTTCGGCCGATCCCGAGACGGTGGCGCTGATCGAGGGCAGCCAATCACCGCTGACGACGTTCCTGATCGTGGCCGGCAGTCTGGTGTTCTACCTCGCATCCGGCCTGGCGCTCACCGGCGTTCTCTTGCGCGAGCCTCCCGAGACAGGCGGGCAGATCCGCTCTCGTCGATCCCGGTCTTGAGGCGGCGGGGCGGTGCGGCGGCGTTCGCGCGCATAATTTTGCCGCGTTCGGAATAAAGTCGCCGCAAAGAATTCGCATTTTCCATAAAATTGTCGGCCACCACTCGCGTGAGGGCAGCAATGTGATTTCTGTTGCCGGCTCCCGGAACCTGCTAAGCAAGGCGGAAGGGTCGCGTGTCGTTGCTCGAAGAGATTTCAACCGAACCATCAGATTGCGCCATGGCCGCCTCCGCTCGCGACAGCTTGAAAGCCCGGCTGCAGGCCCGGCTGTTGCCGCGGCGTTCGCTGTCCATCCGGCAGCTGGTGAGCGGCCTGGTGCTGGTGACCGCGCTGCCGCTGCTGGTGCTCGATCTCGTGCTCTACCAGCAGCTCGCCTCCGCCGAGCGGCGGGCGGCCCGCGACCGGCTGCTGGACAGCGCCCATGTCCTCGCGGCGCTCGTGGACAACGAGATCGATACCCACATCGCCGTCGCGGCGACTCTGGCGACCTCGACGGCGCTGGAAGCCGGCGATCTGGCGGGCTTCATGAGCCATGCCCGGCGCGCCATGGCCTTTCTCCCGGATTCAAGCATCGGCCTGCGCGACAAGGACGGCCGGCCGATTGTGCTGCCGGACGGCACCGGGACAGGCGATTCACTCGGCGAGCGGACCGAAGTCGTTGCGCTGGCGCTGGCGTCGGGCAGGCCCCGGGTTTCGGACGTCGTGCGCGGCCCGGGCGGCGCGCCGGCGGCGTTCGTGGTGTTTCCAGTGATCAAGCCGCCGCGGCCAGCCTGCGCTCTCGTCGTCGCGGTCAATCTCGAGCGGTTTCGCGGGCTGATCCTGCGGGATCTCGGGCAGGATGAAACGGTCGCCGTTCTCGACAGCCACCACAACCTCCTCGCCGAAGGTCCCGATCACGAACGTGCCGGGGCGCTGGCGGCGAATGTCTGGTCGTCGCGCGCCAACGCGGCGGATGGCATCGCCGAGGCGGTGCGGGGCAATGGGGAGCGGTCGGTGATCGCCTACGCTCCGACCCGGGACGGCTGGACGGTCGGACTTGGCATCCCCGTCAGCCGGATGGATGCGCCGGTCCGCAGGATCCTGTGGGTGGCGTCGCTCAGCGGCATCGCGCTTGCGCTCGCCAGCCTCGGTTTCGGCCGGGCCATGGCGGGACGTCTCAGCCGGTCGATGGCGCAGCTGGTCGACCAGGCGCAGATGGTCGGGCGCGGCCAGACCACCGCCGCGCGCGCCTTCATGACCCAGGAGGCCTGCGCGATCAGCGAGGCGGTGGCCACCGCCTCGCGGGAGATCGCCGGCAGCCAGGCGGCGCTGCGCGACAGCGAAAGCCGGTTCAGGGGCATGTTCGAGAACGCCGCGGTGGGCGTCGCCCTGGTCGGACGCGATGGCCGCTGGCTCGAAGTCAACCAGCGGCTCTGCGACATCGTCGGCTATTCGCGCGACGAACTCCTTGCCGAGACGTTCCAGAACATCACCCACCCCGACGATCTCGCGGCGGACCTCGACGGGGTGCGCAGCCTGCTGTCGGGGGAGAAGGAATCCTACGCGCTCGACAAGCGCTACATCCGCAAGGACGGCGGCATCGTCTGGATCGGATTGACGGTCGCCTTGCAGCGTGACGCCGCGGGGGCGCCGAACTACTTCATCTCGATCATTCGCGATATCACCCGGCGGCGCGCCGCCGAGGATCATCAACACTTCCTGCTGCACGAGCTCGCCCACCGCTCCAAGAACCAGCTCGCCATCATCCTCGCCATGGCGCGGATCACGTCGCGCAACGCCGGCACGCTCGAGGCCTTCCGCGACCAGTTCGCGCAGCGGATCCAGGGGCTCGCCATCTCGAGCGAACTGCTCGTCGCGCAGCGCTGGGGGGGAATCCCGCTGGCCGATCTGGTGCGCCGCCAGCTGCAGGCCTTCGTGCCGGCGGCCGCGCGGCTGCGCTGCGACGGCCCCGACGTGGTTCTGGCCGCCGATGCCGCCGAAGCGGTCGGCCTCGCGCTGCACGAACTCGCGACCAACTCGCTCAAGCACGGCGCCTGGTCGTCGGCGAGCGGGCTGGTGATCGTCGACTGGCGTTACGACGAGCCGTCGGAGCTGCGCCTGAGCTGGGTCGAGCGCGACGGTCCCGAGGTGACGCCGCCGCAACGCAGGGGATTCGGCCAGGAAGTGATCGATCGCATGGTGTCGCAGAAGCTCGATGCCAAGGTCGACTTGAGCTTCGCCCCCGAAGGGGTGAGCTGGACCCTGTCGATCCCGTCCCGATTCCTCAAGACCATCTCCTGAGACTTGCTCCTGAGCCTTTCTCCTGAGACTTGCGCTTCGCGGTCGCGGCGGGCGTGCCGCCTCGCCGCTCCATGGCGCGCCGCAGCAAGCATGCCTTAAGCCTTCATTAACGCGCGACGTCGACGCTGCGCGCGGGTGGACATTTTGCAATCGGCGCCGACCTGGTGCAGATTTGTCGTCGATCGCGATTGGCATTGTTGTTCTATTTCGGCGCCTCCGACGCGGCGGGGCGCCCAACGTACGGAAGCCCACATCATGCGTATGATCGGTCTCGTCGCTGTGGCGGTGATGGCGCAGGTGCCCGTGGCGCTGGGCCAGACCGCGCCACCGGCGTCGTCCCCGCCGCACCCGGCGCAGGCGAGCCGGCCCGCGGCCGCACCGCCAAAGCCGTCAGCCGCATCGAGCCCGGAGGCGCGCTCGGCCGCGGCGCTGGCCTTGTCCGACGAGCCGATCTTCGACGAGGGCACGGCTGAGCGGATCCGGCAGGCGGCGCTGAGCTATTCCGACATCGCCGTGCGCGGCGGCTGGCCCGTCATTCCGCCGGACGCCAAGTTTACACCGGGCATTGCGGGCCCCCACGACGACCTGCTGCGCCGGCGGCTGACGATCAGCGGCGATCTCGAGACCGCGTCGACCGCGGCGGTGTTCGACGATGCGCTCGGCGCCGCGGTCAAGCGCTTCCAGCTGCGCCACGGGCTGGCGCCGACCGGCACCGTGACGCCGCGCACGCTGGCCGCGCTCAATGTGCCGGTCACCAGGCGGATCCAGCAGCTCGAGGCCTCGCTGGAGCGTCTCGCCAACATGGATTTCGCCTTCGGGCCGCGTTACGTGGTGGTCAATCTTCCGGCGACCTACGCCGAGGCGATCGAGAACGACAGGGTGGTGCGGCGCTATCGCGTGATCGTCGGCAAGACCGAGAAGCCGTCGCCGACGCTCACCGCCGAGATCACCGAGGTCAATCTCAACCCGACCTGGACCGTCCCGCAGTCGATCGTCAAGAACGAGATCGCCGCGCACATGCGCAAGGACCCCGGCTATCTCGGTCGCATGCACATGGAGGTGCTGGACGCGCACGACGCTCCGCTCGACCCGCATGCGGTCGACTGGTCGGCGCCGCATGCCTTCACCGTGCGGCAGGACTCCGGCACCTGGAACGCGCTCGGCGCAGTGCGGATCGACATGCCGAATTCCTATTCGGTCTACATGCACGACACCAACCAGAAGAATCTGTTCAGCGACGACTATCGCTTCGATTCCCACGGCTGCACCCGGGTGGACAATGTCCGCGATCTCGCCGCGTGGCTGCTGAAGGATGTGCCGCGCTGGAGCCGCTCCGAGATCGATCTCGTCATCGCCAGCGGCCAGCGCGAGGATATCCGGCTGCCGAAGAAGATTCCGGTGGCGTGGATCTACCTGACCGGCTGGATGACGCGGGATCAGGTGATTCAATTCCGCAACGACGTCTACGACCAGGACGCCCAGCTGCTGGAGGCCACCGCGGAAGAGGCCGCCTTCTTCAACCAGGCGCATGGCCGCGGCTCGGCCGGACCGCAGAAGACCGATTAGCGGAGCGCACGGTCGCGACTTCCTTCGAAACCCGTCTCCTTCGAAAGACCAATGTCCGCCGCCGCCGGTTTGCGGCAGGATTGCGTTGCGTCATCGCGGTCGCTCAGCGGATTTCTTCTCCCGGTCGACGACGTGAAGCCCGGGCCGATGGCATGCATCGAGCGGCGCGCGCGCCGCCGGGGAACGTTCGCAAGCTCGCGACGCTGCTCGGCTTGTGCACAGCGGAAGTAGCTTTTTTCAGCATCGCCATGAAGTTAGGCCGCGGTAATTTTCCGGCGGCGGTCAATTCGATGTGACTTTGGATGCGCTGACTGAACTTTTTGCCGTTCGCCGCTTATTTATTCAGCGTGTGATGTCCACCTAGGCAGATCCGTCTTGCGGAGAAGCGAGGTGCGGGTGTCCACTTGAGGCCGTGCTGCTGCTGATTCGCGACGTGTCCCATGTCGCCATGATGACATGCAAGATGCGTCGCTTACCGGCCGCTCGGCGGGTGAGCTGAAGGAGACGCATATGTACACCGACACACTGTTCAACGCGTTTGCGCGCACCTTCGAGGCGCGCAGCGAAGTGGACATGTCGATGACGGAATACCTGGAATCGTGTCGCGACGATCCGATGAAATACGCCAATGCGGCGGAGCGATTGCTCGCGGCGATCGGCGAGCCCCAGATGATCGACACGGCCAAGGATTCCCGCCTTGGCCGGATTTTCCTGAACCGGACGGTGCGGATCTATCCCGCCTTCTCCGGCTTTCACGGGATGGAAGAGACGATCGAGCGGATCGTGTCGTTCTTCCGCCACGCGGCGCAGGGGCTCGAGGAGCGTAAGCAGATTCTCTATCTGCTGGGCCCCGTCGGCGGCGGCAAGTCGTCGCTCGCCGAGCGCCTGAAGGCGCTGATGGAGGTCCATCCGATCTACGTGCTGAAGGCCGGTGACGAACTCAGTCCGGTGTTCGAGTCTCCGCTGAACCTGTTCGATCCCGACACGCTGGGATCGATGATCGAGGAGCGCTACGGCATTCCGCGGCGGCGCCTCACCGGCCTGATGAGCCCGTGGTGCTACAAGCGGCTGGAGGCGTTCGGCGGCGACATCTCCCGTTTCCGCGTCGCCAAGATCCAGCCGTCGCGGCTGCGCCAGATCGCGGTCGCCAAGACCGAACCCGGTGACGAGAACAACCAGGACATCTCGTCGCTGGTCGGCAAGGTCGACATCCGCAAGCTCGAGACCTACGCGCAGAACGACCCCGACGCCTACAGCTATTCCGGCGGTCTGAACCGCGCCAACCAGGGCATTCTCGAATTCGTCGAGATGTTCAAGGCGCCGATCAAGATGCTGCACCCGCTGCTGACCGCGACCCAGGAAGGCAACTACATCGGGACCGAGAACATCGGCGCCATCCCGTTCACCGGCGTCATCCTCGCCCACTCCAACGAAGCGGAATGGCAGAGCTTCAAGACCAACAAGAACAACGAGGCCTTCATCGACCGCATCTGCGTCATCAAGGTGCCGTATTGCCTGCGCGTCACCGAGGAGCAGAAGATCTACGAGAAGCTGATCCAGGGATCGGAGCTCGCCAACGCGCCCTGCGCGCCGGCAAC
>JARLJA010000169.1 GCA_031291445.1 Xanthobacteraceae bacterium
ACCGCGACACGATGCCGACGGTGCCCGGCTTGAAGATGTTGGCCGGCATGATGCCGATCTTCGATTCGCCGGCGGTGACGACGCCGGGGCAGTTCGGCCCGATCAGGCGCGACTTCGATCCCGACAGCGCCCGCTTCACCTTGACCATGTCGAGCACCGGAATGCCCTCGGTGATGCAGACGATCAGCGGGATCTCGGCGGAAATGGCCTCGCAGATCGCGTCCGCCGCACCCGGCGGCGGCACGTAGATCACCGAGGCGTCGGCGCCGGTCTTCTCGCGCGCTTCCGCGACGGTGTCGAACACCGGCAGGCCCAGATGGGTCGAGCCGCCCTTGCCCGGCGAGGTGCCGCCGACCAGCTTGGTGCCGTAAGCCAGCGCGCCTTCGGAATGGAAGGTGCCGTTCTTGCCGGTGAAGCCCTGGGTGATGACTTTCGTGGTCTTGTCGATCAGGACGGACATCGGCTCACTTCCCCTTCACGGCGTTCACGATCTTCTGGGCGGCATCGTCGAGGTCGTCGGCGGGCAGCACGTTGAGCCCGGATTCGCTGATGATCTTCTTGCCCTCGGCGACGTTGGTGCCTTCCAGGCGCACCACCAGCGGCACCTTGAGGCCGACCGCCTTGACCGCGGCGATGACGCCGCGGGCGATGACGTCGCACTTCATGATGCCGCCGAAGATGTTGACCAGGATGCCCTTCACGTTGGGATCGGCGGTGATGATCTTGAACGCCGCGGTCACCTTCTCCTCCGAGGCGCCGCCGCCGACGTCGAGGAAGTTGGCCGGCGTTTCGCCGTAGAGCTTGATGATGTCGAGGGTGGCCATCGCCAGGCCGGCGCCGTTCACCATGCAGCCGATGGTGCCGTCGAGCGCGATGTAGGCCAGGTCGTATTTCGAGGCCTCGATCTCCTTGGCATCCTCCTCGGTGGTGTCGCGCAGCGCGACCACGTCGGGATGGCGGTAGAGCGCGTTGGAGTCGAACGACACCTTGGCGTCGAGGCAGCGCAGGTCGCCCTGCTTGGTGATGATCAGCGGGTTGATCTCGAGCATCGCCATGTCCTTGGCGACGAACGCGGTATAGAGCTTGGCGATCAGGCTCTCGATCTGCTTGGCCAGTTCGCCCTTGAGCCCGAGCGCCTGCGCCGCGGTGCGGCCGTGATGCGGCATCACGCCGGTCGCCGGATCGACCGAGAAGGTCACGATCTTCTCGGGCGTCTTGTGGGCGACGTCCTCGATGTCCATGCCGCCTTCGGTGGAGACCACGAAGGAGACCCGCGAGGTCTCGCGGTCGACCAACGCCGAGAGGTAGAGCTCCTTCTCGATGTCGGAGCCGTCCTCGATGTAGAGCCGGTTGACCTGCTTGCCGGCGGCGCCGGTCTGGATCGTCACCAGGGTCGCGCCCAGCATCTGCTGGGCGAAGGTCTTGACCTCGTCGATCGACTTGGCGAGCCGCACGCCGCCCTTGTCGCCGGCGCTCGCTTCCTTGAACTTGCCCTTGCCGCGGCCGCCGGCGTGGATCTGGCTCTTCACCACCCAGAGCGGGCCGCCGAGCTCCTTGGCCGCCGCTTCCGCTTCCGCGGCCTTGAAGATCGGCACCCCGCGCGACACCGGTACGCCGAATTCCTTCAACAAAGCCTTGGCCTGATATTCATGGATATTCATCGAGTGCCCCCGAGGACGAGAAACCGGAAGACGTGAAAGCGAGAAAGTCGCGGCGGCCCGTGCGGACCGCCGCGCCGCCGATCTTACTTGAGCAGGTCGGGCGCGATCTTGCGGCAGGCGTCGACCAGACCCTGCACCGCGGCGACCGACTTGTCGAACGCCTCGCGATCCTTGCCGGCGAGCTCGATCTCGACGATGCGCTCGACACCCTTGGCGCCGATCACCACCGGCACGCCGACATACATGTCCTTGACGCCGTATTCGCCGTTGAGGTGGGCGGCGCAGGGCAGCACCCGCTTCTTGTCGCGCAGGTAGCTCTCGGCCATGGCGATGGCCGAGGCGGCCGGGGCGTAGAACGCCGAGCCGGTCTTGAGCAGGTTGACGATCTCGGCGCCGCCGTTGCGGGTGCGGTCGACGATCTCGTCGATGCGGGCCTGCGAGGTCCAGCCCATCTTGACGAGGTCGGGCAGCGGAATGCCGGCCACCGTGGAGTAGCGCGTCAGCGGCACCATGGTGTCGCCGTGGCCGCCGAGCACGAAGGCGGTGACATCCTCGACCGAGACGTTGAACTCGTCGGCGAGGAAATAGCGGAAGCGCGCGGAGTCGAGCACGCCGGCCATGCCGACCACCTTCTTGGCCGGCAGCCCCGAGGCCTTCTGCAGCGCCCAGACCATGGCGTCGAGCGGGTTGGTGATGCAGATCACGAAGGCGTTGGGGGCGTATTTCTTGATGCCGGCCCCGACCTGCTCCATGACCTTGAGGTTGATGCTCAGGAGGTCGTCGCGGCTCATGCCGGGCTTGCGCGGCACGCCGGCGGTGACGATCACGACGTCGGCGCCGTCGATCGCCTCGTAGGAATTGGCGCCGGTCAGGCGGGCGTCGAAGCCGTCCACCGGCGACGACTGGGCGATGTCGAGCGACTTGCCCTGTGGCACCCCCTCGGCGATGTCGAACAGCACCACGTCGCCCAGCTCCTTCAGCCCGACGAGGTGTGCGAGCGTTCCACCGATCTGACCGGAGCCGATCAAAGCAATCTTGTTGCGTGCCATGGGAGACTGTCCTTTGAACCCAACGGGGTGAGGCGGGAAATCCTGCAAGTTGCCGCTTGCGAGGGCTGGCAAGGCTGTTATCGCTTTCGCCGCAGCCGTTCAAGTCGAGGGCTGCCCAAAACGAGGGCGTGAGACGAAGGTTCAACCCCGCCCTGCGTTCGGGGATGGTCTCCGAATGCCGGCTCGGCGCGGCCCAACCGGGTTCACGCCTCTCGATCCGCCCGGGAGGTTTGAAGTGTTGAGTGCTCCCTCCCCCCTTGTGGGGGAGGGCCGGGGAGGGGGGTAAACCGCAATCTCTGAATTTGATGCGAGGGCGTGAAAAGCAGTCTGTCGCGCTGCGCCTACTCCATACCCCCCTCCCTAACCCTCCCCCACAAGGGGGGAGGGAACAGGTCATCGGTTGGCGAGCGTCAGTCCCGAAAGCGAAGGATTCGGCTGACCAGTGAATTGTCCGGACCGGCACAAGATGTATGTGTGAATGCCGCAGGGCACGCCCCTGCCACCGCCCTCAGGTCTCGACCAGGCCCGTGGAGGTGCCGCTGGCCATGGCGTCGCTGCGGCCGTGGGGCAGCGCCAGGTAGGACTCCGAGCCCATCTCGATCAGCCGCGACGAGGTCCGCTTGAACTCGTTGGCCTCGACGCCCTCGGTGGCGAGGTACAGCGAGACCGGATTGGCCGCCGCCGAGGCCACCAGCTTGGCGGCGTTGTCGTACAAGGTATCGATCAACGTAATGAAGCGCTTGGCGGCGTTGCGCTGCTCGTAGCGCATGACCGGGATGTGGTCGAGCACCAGCGTGTGGTATTCGTGGGCGAGCTTGAGATAGTCGGAGGCCGCCAGCGGCTCCTCGCACAGCTCCCGGAATGAAAACCGCGCCACGCCGCGCGCCGCCCGCGGCACGTGCAGCGTGCGGCCCTTGACGATGAAATCCTGCGGTTCGGCATGGGCGCCGCCGGTCAGCTGCTCGAACGCGGTGTCGAGCGCCGCCGTCGCCGCGGCGTCATCCGGTACCAGCCAGACCTTGCCGCCGGCGAGCTTCTCGAGCCGGAAATCGGTACGGGCGTCGAGCCGCAACACGAGCATGTGACGCTCGATCTGGGCGATGAACGGCAGGAACAGGGCGCGGTTGAGGCCGCCCTTGTAGAGGTCCTCGGGCGCCACGTTGGAGGTCGCCACCACCACGGTGCCGAGCGCGAACAGGCGCTCGAACAGGCGGCCGAGGATCATCGCGTCGGCGATGTCGGTGACGTGAAACTCGTCGAAGCAGAGCAGCCACGCCTCCTCGAACAGGCTCTGCGCCGTCAGCCGGATCGGATCGGCGTCGGCGATCTCGCCCCGGGCGAGCTGCTGGCGGAAGCCGTAGATGCGTTCGTGGACGTTGGCCATGAATTCGTGGAAATGGGCGCGGCGCTTGCGCGCCACCGGGCTCGACTCGAAGAACAGGTCCATCAGCATGGTCTTGCCGCGGCCGACCTCGCCGTGGACGTAGAGGCCCTGGACCACCTCACCGTTCTTCTTGTCGCCGCCGAACAGCCGGCCGAGCAGCCCGTTCCGGATGCCGGGTCGGTGATCGGCCAGCCGCTGCTCCAGCGCGGTATAGGCCTCGACGATCTCCGCCTGGGCGGGATCGGCCTCGATCTCTCCGCTCCGCACCAGTTCCTGGTAGCGGGCGGCGAAAGAGAGGGAGGAATTGGACGCCATCGACGCGGAAACCATCACCAAGGGGGGTATTTCCCGGCACGTCACGAACCGTGGCGGCCCCGCCCTCCCGGAGAGCGCGGCCGCGCAACACCCCAACCTGCCGGAAACAAATTGCAGGCCGACTAACCGCCAAACAATCGGTTAAAATGCAAGGGCAAACGGCGCTGGCTGCCATGCACGGCACGGCGTCCGGGGTGGGCGTGCGCCGGCGCCGGGTTCACGTCATCAAGCGGTCAGGGCATAGGAATCCTCGACCACATAGGGCCCGCCGCCGACCGAGGCGCGCGACGAGAACAGCACGAAACGCGACACCGTGAAGGCCCGCGACGGAAAATACCCGCGCACCGACAGGTAATCGGCCACGTCCTGATCCGAGGCGTCGCGCAGCCGGGCCAGCGTCACGTGGGGGATGAACTTGCGCCCTTCGGGATCGAGCCCGACCCGCTGCATCAGCCGTTCGAGCTCGGCCTGCAACTCCATCAGCGGCCGGGTCGGCATCACGGAGGCGACCACCGCCCGCGGCTTCTTGCCGCCAAAACTCGCCAGCCCCTGGAGGGTGACCTCGAACGGCTTGCGGTTGACCCGGATCAGGGTCGAGGCGATGTCGTTGGCGACGACGCCGTCGATGTCGCCGATGAAGCGCAGGGTGACGTGGTAGTTTTCCGGGTCGATCCAGCGCGCCCCCGGCAGGCCACCGCGTAAACTCGAAAGGGTTTGTCCGATATCGGAAGGAATTTCCAGTCCGGTAAAGAGACGCGGCATCACAGGATCCTCGATGCGAACGCAGACAACGAATCAGTGACAGTTCTTTTTTAACGCAGCTGCGTGACAGAGCGAAGAGCCGCGCAGGTCGCCGCAGTGGACGGCGGCGGGTGTGTCCGAAAGACCCCTAGCCCTAGTCCTGCGCGGCCTTGCGCGCCGCCGCCACGCGGCGGACAAACGCCTCGACCATCGGCGCAATTCGCGCGACAATGACGTCGACGCCGGCCGCGTTCGGGTGCAGCCCGTCGGCCTGGGTCAGCTTGGCGTCGCCGGCGACGCCGTCGAGAAAGAACGGGTACAGCGTGAGGTCATAGGCGCGCGCCAGCTCGGGATAGATCGGGTCGAATTTCGCCACGTAGTCCGGACCGAGATTGCGCGGCGCGTACATGCCGCACAGCATCACGGCGATGCCGCGCCCGCGCAACCGCTTGACGATGTCCTCGAGCGCCGCCCGCGTTACGGCCGGGTCGAGGCCCCGCAGGGCATCGTTGGCGCCGAGTTCGACGATCACCGCCTCGGTGCCCTCCGGGATCGACCAGTCGAGCCGGTCGCGACCGTCGGACGCGGTGTCGCCGGACACTCCTGCGTTGACGGCCTCGATCTCTATCCCCTTGTCTTCAAGAGCTTTTTTCAGTTTGACCGGGAACGCCGCATCGGCCGGCAGGCCGTAGCCCGCGGTCAGCGAATCACCCAGCATGGCCACGCGCAGCGGGCCCGCCGCCATCGCCGGGGCGAGGCTCGCCGCCGCCATCAAAGCGCCCCCGAGCACCGCGACGATCAGCGCTGCCGGCCTCACCCGGCGCCAGACGGCCGCCCAGCCCTCGACCGCGTGGCGGAAGTCCCCATATGACGAGATCATGGACAGTCTCATCGCATCTCCCGCCGGCGCTCCGGCGCCGGACCCCATCATCATCGCCAACCTCAACCTGTCGCTCGGCGAAGGCGCCGCGCGGGTCCACATCCTCAAGGATGTCAGCCTGCGGATCGGCGCCGGCGAGGCTGTCGGGCTGATCGGCGCGTCCGGCTCGGGCAAATCGACCCTGCTGATGGTCATGGCCGGACTTGAACGCCCCGATCAGGGCGAAGTGGTGGTCGCCGGAGTTCCTTTCAATGGTCTCGGCGAAGACGAACTGGCGCGCTTCCGCGGCCGCCACATCGGCATCGTATTCCAGTCGTTCCACCTGATCCCGACCATGACCGCGCTGGAGAACGTGGCGGTGCCGCTCGAACTCGCCGGCCGCGCCGACGCCTTTGCCCGCGCCGAGCGCGAACTCGCCTCGGTCGGGCTCGGCGAGCGCCTGAATCAGTACCCCGCGCAGCTCTCCGGCGGCGAACAGCAGCGCGTCGCGCTGGCGCGCGCGCTGGCGCCGGATCCCGCGATCCTGGTCGCCGACGAGCCGACTGGCAATCTCGACGAGGCCACCGGCCAGCAGATCGTCGAGCTGATGTTCAGGAAGCAGCGCGAGCGCGGCATGACGCTGGTGCTGGTGACCCATGACGCGTCGCTGGCGCGGCGCTGCGACCGGGTGGTGCGGCTGCGCTCGGGCGCCATCGACAGCAGCGCCAGCCATCGCCACCCCACCGCCGCCGTGGCGGCGCCATGACGCTTGCGCTCGACGCCGCCCCCCCGACGGCCGCCGCCTCACGCCCCCGCCTCGGCATCCTGGCCTGGCGCTACGCCGTGCGCGAATTGCGCGGCGGACTGAGCGGCTTCTACGTCTTCATCGCCTGCATCGCGCTCGGCGTCATGGCGATCGCCGGCGTCGGTTCGCTCGCCGCCAGCCTCGCCGACGGACTGGCGGCCCAGGGCCGCGTGCTGCTCGGCGGCGACGCCTCGTTCGCGCTGATCCAGCGCGAGGCGACGCCCGCGGAGCTTTCGTTCCTGCACGCCCGCGGCGAGGTCGCAGCCACCGCGTCGCTGCGCGGCATGGTGAAGGCCCCCAGCGGCGAGTTCGCGCTCGCCGAGGTCAAGGCCGTCGACGGCCACTATCCGCTGCTCGGCGCGGTCACGCTCGATCCCCAAGCGCCGCTCGCCGGCCTGCTGGCACCACGCGGCGACGCCTACGGCGCGGTCGCCGATCCCGTGCTGCTGGCGCGGCTCAACCTCAAGCCGGGCGATCAGGTCGAGATCGCCGCCGCCCGCTTCGTCATCACCGGCGTGATCAACGGCGAACCCGACAAGCTGCTGGCCGGCGTCGGCCTCGGGCCGCGCTTCATGATCAGCGACCAGGCCCTGCGCGCCACCGGCCTGTTGCAGCCGGGCAGCCTGATCCGCTGGACCTACCGGGTGAAACTGGCCGACGCCGCGGGCGGGAGCGCGACACAGGCGCTGGTCGCCGACGCTCGCGCGGCACTGCCGGACGCGGGCTGGGAGATCCGCTCGCGCGACAATGCCTCGCCGCAGCTCGAACGCAGCATCGAACGCTTCACCCAGTTTCTCACCCTGGTCGGTCTCGCCGCGCTGCTGGTCGGGGGCGTCGGCGTCGCCAACGCGGTCAAGAGCCACATCGACCGCCGCCGGGATTCGATCGCGGTGCTCAAGTCGCTGGGGGCCACCGGCAACGACGTGTTCGCGATCTACCTCGCCCAGGTGGTGCTGCTGGCGCTGTGCGGCGCGCCGCTCGGGATCGTGGCCGGCGCCGCGCTGCCGTTCGTCGTCGCCGGCATCTTCGGCGCCATCCTGCCGCTGCCGCTGGCGCCGGCGCTGCATCCGGGAGAGCTCGCGCTGGCGCTGCTCTACGGCCTCCTGACCGCGCTCGCCTTCGCGCTGTGGCCGCTCGGCCGGGTCCACGACGTCGCGGTGGCGGCGTTGTTTCGCGACGCCGTCGCCGGCACCGCGCGCTGGCCGCGGCGCCGTTACGTCATCCTGACGGCGGTGGTGGTCGCGCTGCTCGCCGCGGCCGCAATCGGGCTTTCCTACGACAAGCGCGTCGCGGCCGTCTTCGTCGGCGCGGCGGCGGCGGTGCTGGTGCTGCTGCGCGGTGTCGCCGCGGCGGTGATGGCGCTGGCGCGGCGACTGCCTCGGCCGCGCTCGGCCGGCTTGCGGCTGGCGATCGGCAACATCTACCGCCCCGGGGCGCTGACCCCGTCGGTGGTGCTGTCGCTCGGGCTCGGCCTCACCGTGCTGGTGACGATCACCCAGATCGACGGCAACCTGCGCCGCCAGTTCGAGGCGGCACTTCCCGACCACGCGCCGTCGTTCTTCTTCCTCGACATCCCGGCGGCGGACGCCGACCGCTTCGGCGCCTTCCTGCAGGCCGCCGCTCCCGGCGCGCAGATCGAGCGGGTGCCGATGCTGCGGGGCCGGATCACTGCGGTGAACGGCACCGCGGCGGAAACGGTGAAGCCGACCGGCAACGCCGATTGGGTGCTCGAGGGCGACCGCGGCCTGACCTATACCAACGAGGTCCCCAAGGGCTCGACCGTGGTCGAGGGCCAATGGTGGGACGCGGACTACCGCGGCCCGCCCCTGGTCTCGATGGAAAAGCGGATCGCCGACGGCCTCGGACTCAAGCTCGGCGACACGATCACCGTCAACGTGCTCGGCCGCAGCCTCACCGCGACCATCGCCAACCTGCGCGCGGTCGACTGGCAGAGCATGGGCATCAACTTCGTGCTGGTGTTCACGCCCAACACCTTCGCCAGCGCCCCCCACACCCACCTCGCGACCCTGTCCGAGCCGGCGCCGAGCGCCGCCGCCGACGCCGCGATCATCAAGGCGGTGGCCGCCCGCTTTCCGACGGTGACCAGCGTCCGGGTGCGCGACGCCATCACCGCGCTCGGCAACGTCGTGGAACACCTGGTGATGGGCATCCGCGGCGCCAGCGCGGTGACGCTGATCGCCGCCATGCTGGTGCTGGCCGGCGCGCTGGCCGCCGGGCACCGCCAGCGCGTCTACGACGCCGTGATCCTCAAGACCCTGGGCGCCACCCGCGCCCGCCTGGTCGGCGCCTATGCCGTCGAGTACCTCCTGGTGGGGCTCGCCAGCGCCGTGTTCGGCGTCGTCGCCGGCAGCTTCGCGGCCTGGCTGATCGTGACGCGGGTGATGACGCTGACCTTCGTCTGGCAGGCGACCAGCGCGGCGGAGGTGGTGCTGGCGGCGCTGGTGGCCAGCGTCGGCCTCGGACTGGTCGGGACGTGGTTCGCGCTCAGCCAGAAGCCTGCCCCGATCCTGCGGAATTTATGACAGCGTTCCGGTTGGATCCGAGCCGTCTCGCGACATTCCGCCGCGCATCGCTGCTTGCGGCAAATGTGGTAGTTTCCCACATATCGAGCTGACAGGGGCCCATGCTGCGGGCCGCAGACATGATGCGGAAACTTAACGCAAATTTAATGTCAGCGGTTTGCCGGTTCTGGGATAGATTTCGCTCCGGCTGCCCTGCCCCACAGTGAGCGCCGGACAACAACGAGGTTTCGACCATGTCGGACTTGGACCGTAATTATTCTTCGCCGTTCGGCCGGGTCGCCGGACGCGTGGACGGCGTGGCCGTCGATGCCGGCCTGCGCGCCTACATGCTGAAGATCTACAACTACATGACGATCGGCCTGGCGATCACCGGCCTCGCCGCGCTCGGCGTCTACATGGCCGCCGTGACCACCGACCCGAGCGCCGCCGCGGCGCATATCGGCAACACCTACCTGACGTCGTTCGGCGTCGCGATGTACGTCAGCCCGCTGAAGTGGCTGTTCATCTTCGCTCCGCTGGTGATGGTGTTCGTGATCTCCTTCGGCATTCAGCGGCTGCAGCCGTCGACCGCCCAGATGCTGTTCTGGGTGTTCTCGGCGCTGATGGGCGTCTCGCTGTCGTCGATCTTCCTGGTCTACACCCACACCTCGATCGTGCGGGTGTTCTTCATCACCGCGGCCTCGTTCGGCGCGCTGAGCCTCTACGGCTACAGCACCAAGCGCGACATGACGGCGATGGGATCGTTCCTGATCATGGGCCTGTTCGGCATCGTCATCGCCAGCGTGGTCAACCTGTTCATCGCCAGCACGGCGCTGCAGTTCGTGGTCTCGGTCGGCGGCGTGCTGGTGTTCGCCGGCCTCACCGCCTGGGACACCCAGCGCCTGAAGAACGAGTACATCTACGGCTATGCCAGCGCCGGCGGGGCGGTCGCCGAACGCGCCGCGATCACCGGAGCGCTGTCGCTGTACCTGAACTTCATCAACCTGTTCACGCTGCTGCTGCAGCTGCTCGGACAGCGCGACTAGATCCTTCGGCTCGAAGGCCGACAGGCACTCACCCCGGCGCCCGCGCCGGGGTTTTTGTTTGCGCCGGCAGGGGTCTGTGACCGGGCAAAAACAGTGGGCGGCGGCGGCGTCCTGTTCTAAACATCCGCCCATGTCCGCCCCCGTGATCAGACCGGCGACGCTCGCCGACCTCCCCGCCATCACCGCGATCTACGACGACGCGGTGCGCACCGGAACCGCGACCTTCGAGCTCGATCCGCCGGGCCTCGACGAGATGACCGCCCGCTTCGAGGGCCTGCTGGACGGCGGGTTTCCCTATCTGGTCGCGGACGCTCGCGGCGAGGTCGCCGGCTACGCCTATGCCGGGCCCTACCGGGCCCGGCCGGCCTACCGCTTCACGGTCGAGAACTCGATCTATCTCGCCACGACCGCGCGCCGCCGCGGCATCGGGCTTGCCCTGCTCAACCGCCTGGTCGTGGAATCGCGGAGCCGGGGCCACCGCCAGATGATCGCGGTGATCGGCGATTCCGCCAACGCCGCCTCGATCGCGGTTCACGGCCGCGCCGGGTTCCAGATGATCGGCACGCTGCACGACGTCGGCTTCAAGTTCGGCCGCTGGCTCGACACCGTGCTGATGCAGCGCGAGCTCTGAGCACGGCGTTCAGACCAGCGCCGGCTTGCGGTCGATCACCAGCAGCACCCGGTCGAGATCGTGGCCGCGACGCAGGATCAGTCCGCTGGTCGCGATGACGCTGTAGGCGCCCTGCCGGCGCGCCAGCCGGGGGTCCTTCTCGATGCGGTAGAGCGGCACTTCGGAGGAGCGGCGGAAGATCGAGAACACCGCCCGGTCCCTCAGGAAGTCGATGGCGTAGTCGCGCCATTCGCCGGCGGCCACCATGCGGCCGTAGAGGTTGAGGATGCGGTTGAGCTCGAGACGGTTGAATGTGACCCGCCCCGGCGACGGGGCGGCAGCGCTGGCGCGCTCCGCCCCGCGGGTCTCGCTGGGATCGCTGTCTCCGGAAATCAGCTCCATGCGGCGCCTCCTGTCATGTCCCCGACATGAAAGCGCCGCCGCCGCGCCAGCGCAAGCCTGCTGGCGGTCCGATTCTCATATTCGCGTTTCGAAGCCTTCGCACCCGCAGCGCCACGGCGCCGATGGCCGGGATCGCGCGCCGCTCACGGCGATGTTAGCGACGTCACGAAAGCGCCCGAATTCGGTCAACCCCCCGCCGCCGTGGCCCGCGATAGTACGATCACTGCGCTGGCCCGGTTCTTTCGCTCCGGATTCCTCAGCCCCCAGCCCCCCGGGTCGTCAGGACCGGGCCCTCGCGCAGGACTTTAGAGCAAGACCAACACTGAGGCTGGCGCAAGCCGGCCTTTTTCTTTGGCGGATCTTCTTCGGGTCTGTTCGCAGCTTCGCGACGGCGTCGGCCGGCGGAAACATTCAGCAAAACGGCCGCGCGAGACCACGCGCGGCCGTCGCGAGAGCGATCAGCCGCCACGCCGCGTCCTTCGTCATGGCCGGGCTTGACCCAGCCATCCACTCTTCCTTTCGGGAGGTCATCGCAAAGCGTGGATGCGCGGGTCAAGCCCGCGCATGACGAAAACAATGGATGAAGAACCTTTAGCTAATGCAAGCTAATGCAGCGTCGTCATCGCCGCGCCGAGCATCGGCCCGGGCTTGTCGCGGTTGCCATCCTGGACATAGACCACGGCGGCGTCGACGCCCTCGGTCTTGACGTTCTCCAGCGGCACCGACCAGCTGCCGGCCTTGCCGGTCCAGTCGCCGACCTTGAGCCAGCGCCGCACCACGTTGTGGTAGGTCACTTCCTGGCCGCGGTTCTCGCCGCGGCCGATCCGGATCGGCACCGACTTCGACACCGCGCAGACCCAGACCTCGCCATGTGAGGCCGTGCCGTGGCTCTCGGCGACCGAGACGGTGAGCGCGCGATCGGCCTCGCTGATCGAGACCGGCACGCTCATCACCTCGCCGTTGCTGCGGGTGCTGGCCGCCGCGCCCTCGATCCCGGCGCGGTCGCTGCCGAGCACGTGCACGGTGCCGTTGACCACCGCCTGCGGCGTGTAAACCTCGCGGTCGCCGCGCATCCGCGAATAGGCGCGCTGCCGCGCCGAGAACCGGGTGTCGGCGAGGGTGTCCTTCCAGCCGAGATAGTCCCAGTAATCGATCGGCAGGCTGAGCGCGATCACCGACGGATCGTCCCGCGACAGGTCGCCGAGCACCTTGTCGGCCGACGGGCAGGACGAACAGCCCTGCGACGTGAACAGCTCCACCACCGCGCGCGGATCGGCGACCGCCCGGCCCGCCATCGCGGCGACGGCGATCGCGCCCGCGACGACCGACCACCGTGAGACATGCAGATGGGTGAAGGGAATGTTCATCGGATCCTGTGCTGCGAGAGGCGTTCTCTCCGCGGTTGAGCTGGCCGCAACACGCGCCTTCCGGACCACCGTCCTCGTGGAGCGTCGCGTCGCGAGACTACTCGTTTTCCGGGGCACGCCTCCTTGCGGTCGAACGTCGCGCCGGGCCTTCCTCTTGCCGAGAAGGCGGCCTCTGTCATAGGCCGCCTCCCGTTCACCTTCTACTCACTTCGCGGTGAGGCCTCTGCCGTGGTCAAGGCCCGCTCAGGCCGCGAGCTGCCTGATGACGTACTGCAGGATACCGCCGTTGCGGAAATACTCGAGCTCGTCGAGCGTGTCGATGCGGCACAACAGCGGCACCCGCTTGAGCGCGCCGTCGCGCGAGACGATGTCGGCGGACAGCGTCTGCCGCGGCTTGAGGTCGCCCTGCAGGCCGCGAATCGTGACCTGCTCGTCGCCCTTCAACCCGATCGACTGCACCGACGTCCCCTCCTCGAAGGTCAGCGGCAGGATGCCCATGCCGACCAGGTTGGAGCGGTGGATGCGCTCGAAGCTCTGGCAGATCACGGCGCGGACGCCGAGCAGGCGGGTGCCCTTGGCGGCCCAGTCGCGCGACGAACCGTTGCCGTATTCGGCGCCGGCGAACACCACCAGCGGCACCTTCTCCTGCTGATACTTCATGGCGGCGTCGTAGATCGTCATCTGCTCGCCGTCGGGCCAGTGCTTGGTGAGGCCGCCTTCCGGAATGTTGCCGGAGGCATCCTTCAGCATCAGGTTCTTGATGCGGATGTTGGCGAAGGTGCCGCGCATCATCACCTCGTGGTTGCCGCGCCGGGTGCCGTACTGGTTGAAGTCGGCGGGCCGCACCTGGTGCTCCGACAGATACTTGCCGGCCGGCGAGGTCAGCTTGATCGAACCGGCGGGCGAGATGTGGTCGGTGGTGATCTTGTCGCCGAAGATCGCCAGGATCCGGGCGTCGACGACGTCGGTGATGGGCTCGGGCTGCTGCTTCATGCCCTCGAAATAGGGCGGGTTCTGCACGTAGGTCGAGCTCATGTTCCAGCGATAGGTCTCGCTCGGCACGGTCTTGATCTTGCGCCAGTTGGTGTCGCCCTTGAACACGTCGGCGTATTTCTTCTTGAAGATCTTCGAGGTCACGAACTTCTTGATGAAGGCGTTGATCTCCTTGTTCGTCGGCCAGATGTCCCTGAGGTAGACCAGCTTGCCGTCGCGGCCGGTGCCGATCGGCTCCTTGGTGAGGTCCTTGGTGACGCTGCCGGCGAGCGCGTAGGCGACCACCAGCGGCGGCGAGGCGAGATAGTTGGCCTGGACGTCCGGCGAGACGCGGCCCTCGAAGTTGCGGTTGCCCGACAGCACCGCCGCGGCGACGATGCCGTTGTCGTTGATCGACTTCGAGATCTCCTCGGGCAGCGGGCCCGAATTGCCGATGCAGGTGGTGCAGCCGAAGCCGACCAGGTTGAAGCCGACCTTGTCGAGGTCCTTCTGCAGGCCCGAATTGGCGAGATACTCGGCGACCACCTGGCTGCCCGGCGCCAGCGAGGTCTTGACCCACGGCTTCGCCGTCAGGCCCCTGGCGGCGGCGTTGCGCGCCAGCAGGCCGGCGCCGATCAGCACGCTGGGGTTCGAGGTGTTGGTGCACGAGGTGATGGCGGCGATCACCACGTCGCCATGGCCGAGGTCGAAGTTGCGGCCTTCCACCGCGTAGCGGTGATCGGGGTCGGCACCCTTCTTGTACTCGCCGGCCAGCGCGGTCGAGAAGCCTTCGGCGACTGCCGGCAGCGCGACGCGACCCTCGGGACGCTTCGGTCCGGCCAGCGAGGGCACCACGTCGCCGAGGTCGAGCACCAGGGTTTCGGTGAACACCGGATCGGCGGTCTTGGGGGTGCGGAACAGGCCCTGGGCCTTGGTGTACTTGTCGACCAGCGCGACGCGCGGCGCGGCGCGGCCGGAGACCTTGAGGAAGTCGATGGTTTCCTTGTCGACCGGGAAGAAGCCGCAGGTCGCGCCGTATTCGGGAGCCATGTTGCCGATGGTGGCCTTGTCGGCGACCGAGAGGTGATCGAGGCCGGGGCCGAAGAACTCGACGAACTTGCCGACCACGCCCTTCTTCCGCAGCATCTGCGTCACGGTGAGCACGAGGTCGGTGGCGGTGACGCCTTCCTTCAGCGCGCCCTTGAGCTTGAAGCCGATGACCTCGGGCAGCAGCATCGACAGCGGCTGGCCGAGCATCGCGGCTTCCGCCTCGATGCCGCCGACGCCCCAGCCGAGCACGGCGAGGCCGTTGACCATGGTGGTGTGGGAATCGGTGCCGACCAGGGTGTCGGGATAGGCGACCTCGAAGGTGCCGGTCTTCTTGCCGACCGTCATCTTCTCCTTCCGGGTCCACACCGTCTGCGCCAGGTATTCGAGGTTGACCTGGTGGCAGATGCCGGTTCCGGGCGGCACCACCGAGAAGTTCGAGAACGCGCTCTGGCCCCACTTCAGGAACTCGTAGCGCTCCTGGTTCTGCTTGTATTCCTCGGCGACGTTCTTGCCGAAGGCGGCGTTGTTGCCGAAGAAGTTGACGATCACCGAGTGGTCGATGACGAGGTCGACCGGCACCAGCGGATTGATCTTCTCGGCGTCGCCCCCGAGCGACTGCATGGCGTTGCGCATGGCGGCGAGGTCGACCACCGCCGGCACGCCGGTGAAGTCCTGCATCAGCACGCGCGCCGGGCGGAACGCCACTTCATGCTCGAGCTTGCGGGTGCGCGCCCATTTCGCCACCGCCTGGATGTCCGCCTTCTTGACCGAGCGGCCGTCCTCGTTGCGCAGCAGGTTTTCGAGCAGGACCTTCATCGAGAACGGCAGCCGCGAAATCCCCTTCAGACCGTTCTTTTCGGCCGTGGGCAGGCTGTAATAGACGTAGGTCTTGGCGCCGACCTTGAGGGTCTTGCGGCACTTGAAGCTGTCGAGGGAGGTCATCGGGGACAATCCTGATTGGACGTGACAAGCGACCCTGCCTGCGGCGGGAGGGCGCGGGACTTCGCGCCTGCACAAACGGGTCCTTGGGCACCGGGTTATAATCGTTTTAAGAGAACCGCCAAGTGCCTGAAAGCATGCGTCCGCGTAGCCTTTCGGGTGACGGCTTGCGGTTGACGGCGGCGTTCCCCGTACCGGCGACGGCAGGCCCCACCGACGTCGCGCGCCGGCGGGCCGAACCGGACGGCCGCCGGGGCCGGGTCCGGGCCGGCCCCCGCGGCAAGGCTCTATCTTTTTGATCGCGCATGCTCTTTATCGCATGATCCAGTTGGCAACGTCAGGGGCAAGGGTCTTCACCACATGCGGCTTTCCGGCATCGGTCTCGCCTGCGTGCGCGGCGGACGCGAGGTGTTTTCCGGCCTCGGCTTCGAGCTCGCGAGCGGCGAAGCGCTCGCCATCACCGGCCGCAACGGCGCCGGCAAGTCCTCGCTGCTGCGAATCATCGCCGGCCTGCTGCACCCGGCGGCCGGCCAGCTCCGCCTCGACGGCGCCGCGGAGACCGAGCGGACCCTTCCCGAACAGGCCCACTATCTCGGCCACCGCGACGCCCTGAAGCCGGCGCTCACGGTCACCGAGAACCTGGCTTTCTGGCGCGACATGCTCGGGGGCACCGGCGGCGATCTCGCGGACACCCTCGCGGCCTGCGGCATCGGCCACGCCGCCCTCCTGCCCGCGGGCTTCCTGTCCGCCGGCCAGCGCCGGCGGCTGTCGATGGCGCGGCTCCTGGTGGCGAAGCGGCCGGTCTGGCTGCTCGACGAGCCGACCTCGGCGCTCGACGCCGACGGCCAGCTCCTGGTGGCGCGGCTGATGGGCGAGCACCTCGCCGCGGGCGGCCTGATCCTGGCGGCGACCCACGGGCCGCTCGGCATTCCGGCCCGCCGGCTTGCGATCGGAGCCGAGCCATGAGGGCGCTGATCCGCCGCGACCTCAGCCTGGCCTGGCGCGCCGGCGGCGGCGCCCTGATCGGCGTGCTGTTCTTCCTCACCGTGGTGGTGCTGATGCCGTTCGCGGTCGGCCCCGACCTGGCGCTCCTGAAGCGGCTCGGTCCCGCGATCCTGTGGCTCGGCGCACTGCTCTCCAGCCTGCTCACCCTCGACCGGCTGTTCACCGCCGATCACGACGACGGCTCGCTCGACCTCATCGTCATGAGCCGGCAGTCGCTCGAACTGAGCTGCCTCGCCAAGGCGCTGGCGCACTGGCTCGCCAGCGGGCTGCCGCTGATCGTCGCCGCGCCGGTGCTCGGCCTCCTGCTCAACCTCGACCTCGACGCCACCGCCGCGGTCGCGCTCACGCTTCTCATCGGCACCCCGGCGCTGACGCTCACCGGCATGATCGGCGCCGCGCTGGCGGTGACCTTGCGCCGCGGCGGGCTCTTGCTGGCCGTGCTGGTGCTGCCGCTGTCGATCCCGGTGCTGATCTTCGGCGTCGCCGCCTGCAACGCCGTGGTCACCGAGGGGGTGGCGTTCGGTGCGCCGCTGTCGATCCTGGCCGCGCTGTCGCTTGCCGGCGTCGTGGTCGGCCCGGTCGCCGCCGCGGCGGCGCTGCGCCAGGGGCTGGACTGAGGCCATGACGGGCTGCTGGCGCGCACCGCAAGGCGGCCCGGCCGGCGCATCCGGTCGCGGCCTCGTGCGCCGTGTCGCCGCCGCAAATTCACCCGACTGTGCCGGCAACAGAGGCTCCGGTTCCCACCCCAACGCGGACAGCCATCACCCGTGACCACCCCTTTCAGCCCCGAGGCCCGTCGCCCCGCCTGCGGTTGTTGCCGCGGCCTGAGCCGGCGCGGCTTCATGGCCGCCGCGGCCGGCATTGCCGCCAGCGCAATGGCGGCGCCGCGCGGCGCCCGCGCGGCCCCCGAGCTCGCGGCACAACCCCCGCCGTTTCGCATCGACGTTCATCACCACCTGACCCCACCGGACTACCTCACCGCCCTCCACGGCCACCTCACGGTGCCGGCGCCGGCGGCCAACTGGTCGGTGCAGAAGACGCTGGACGACATGGCGGCCGACGGCGTCGCCACCGCGATCCTGTCGGTCAGCACGCCGGGGTTGTGGTACGGCGACGTCACGGCTGCGACCAAACTCGCCCGGGTCTGCAACGACTATGCGGCGCAGCTTGCGCGCGACAATCCGGGCCGCTTCGGCGCCTTCGCGGCGCTGCCGATGCCCAACACCGACGCCACCCTGGGCGAGATCGACTACGCGCTGGACACGCTGAAGGCCGACGGCGTCGCGATGTTCACCAGCTACGACAACAAGTGGCTCGGCGACGCCGCCTTCGTGCCGGTGTTCGACGAGCTCCACCGCCGCAAGGCGGTGGTCTATGTCCACCCGATCCCGACCGCCTGCTGCACCAACCTCATTCCCTACATCCCCGACAAGGTCATCGAATTCGGCACCGACACCACCCGCACCATCGCCAGCCTGGTGTTTTCCGGCGCCGCCGAGCGCTGGAGCGACATCCGCTTCGTCTTCGCCCATGCCGGCGGCACCATGCCGTTCCTGATCGAGCGCTTCGAGGAACTGGCGCGAATGCCGCAGGCCGCCAAGATGCTGCCCAACGGCGTGCGCGCGCCGCTGCAGCGCTTCTTCTACGACACCGCCCAGGCGGCGAACCCGGCGGCGATGGGCGCGCTGCGCCAGCTGGTGGCGCCGACCCAGATCCTGTTCGGCACCGATTTCCCGTTCCGCAACGGCATCGACAACGTCACCGGGCTGGCCGGCTGCGGCCTCTCCGTGGCCGAGCTGCAGCTGATCTCGCGCGACAACGCGCTGGCGCTGCTGCCGCGGCTCAGGGCGTGAGGACGCGCGCCACTTTCTGCGTCAGGCGCGGGCTTGACCCGCGCATCCACTCTTTAGGGCCGCGCCGAGCAGCAAAGCGTGGATTGCCGGGTCAAGCCCGGCAATGACGCAGTGGGGGCCGCGGTGTCGCTGGATTTTCTGCGCCGGGACAATGGACGACGCCCTTCACCCGACCACAACCCAAAATCCGGGTCCCCCTTTGCCGTCAGACGCGCTATAAGCCCCCGCCATGGCCCTGATCGACCTCGCCAATCCGACCCGCTTTCTCGCCCTCGCCGGGCGGCTATTGCCGTGGTGCGCGGTCGCGACCGTGATGCTGTTCGCCATCGGGCTCTACCAGTCCTGGCTGGCGCCTGACGACTACCAGCAGGGCGCGACCGTCAAGATCATGTTCATCCACGTCCCCAATGCCTGGCTGTCGATGTTCGTGTGGGGCGTGATGAGCGTGTCGGCGCTGGGCACGCTGGTGTGGCGCCACCCGCTCGCCGACGTCGCCGCCAAGGCCGCCGCCCCGCTCGGCGCCGCCTTCACCTTCCTCGCGCTGGTCACCGGCTCGCTGTGGGGCCGGCCGATGTGGGGCACCTACTGGGAATGGGACGCGCGGCTGACCTCGGTGCTGATCCTGTTCCTGATGTATCTCGGCCTGATGGCGCTGTGGCGCGCGGTCGACGACCCCTCGCGCGCGGCGCGGGCCGCCGCGATCCTCACTCTGGTCGGCGCCATCAACCTGCCGATCATCAAGTTCTCGGTCGACTGGTGGAACACGCTGCACCAGGGCGCCTCGGTGCTGCGCATGGGCGGCCCGACGCTCGACCGCGCCTTTCTGGTCCCGCTGCTGGTGATGGCGGTCGGCTTCACCGCGCTGTTCGTGACCCTGCATCTGGCCGCCATGCGCAACGAGATCCTGCGCCGGCGGGTGCGCAGCCTGCAGATGCTGCAGGCCAGCCGGCCGGCCGCGTGAGCAGCTAGACATGCTGGGTCCCTATGCCGCCTTCGTCGTCTCGGCCTATGCCATCGCCGCCGCGGTGGTGATGATCCTGATCGGCTGGGTGGTCACCGACTATCGCCGCCAGCAGGCACAGCTGCGCGACCTCGAAGCGCAGGGCATCACCCGCCGCTCGCAGCGCGAGGCCGCGCCATGACCGTGCCCGAGGTGCCGTCTCCCCGCCGCCGCTCCTGGCTCGCCGCGGTGCCGCTGGCGGCCTTCGCGGCGCTGGCCGCGGTGTTCTGGTTCCGGCTCGGCTCCGGCGATCCCTCAAAAATCCCGTCGGCGCTGATCGGCCGGCCGGCGCCGCAGACCGCGCTGCCGCCGCTCGACGGCCTCGGTGCCGCGGGCGGGGCCATCCCCGGGCTCGACCCGGCGGCGTTCAAGGGCCATGTCAGCATCGTCAATGTCTGGGCCTCGTGGTGCGTGCCCTGCCACGACGAGGCGCCGCTGCTGCTGACGCTGGGCCAGGACGCGGCGCTGCGCGCCCGGGGCCTGCAATTCGTCGGCATCAACTACAAGGACGCCCCCGACAACGCGCGGCGCTTCCTCGGCCGCTACGGCAACCCGTTCGACCGGGTCGGCGTCGACGCCAACGGCCGCGCCTCCATCGACTGGGGGGTCTATGGCGTGCCCGAGACCTTCGTGGTCGGCCGCGACGGCGCCATTGCCTACAAGCTGGTCGGCCCGATCACGCCGGACAACATCGACAGCGTGCTCAGGCCCGAGATCGTCAAGGCGCTCGGCGCCGGGTCGTGAGCGACCCGCCGCCAGATTGTCCGGGCGGTATCATCTCTCTCCGTCATGGCCGTGCATGACGAAAAGCATGCCGCACCGCCGCGCAAAAAAAATCCCGAGCCGTTCAGCCGGCGTTCATGCCGCGGCCATGGCGCCGCCATGAATTGAACGCTAGCCTCGCGGGTCGCCACTTTCGGCGGCGCCGGGCGAATTTGGATCGATCCGATCACGCTCATTGCCAGGTCCTGGGAGGGACACTTCGAATGCGTCATTTCACGCTTGCTGCACTCGCCGCGCTGAGCCTCGTCGCGGCCACCCCGCTGATGGCCCAGACCCCGGCCACCGATTCCAAGATGGCGCCGGCCAGCAAGATGGCGCCGGCGGCGAAGTCCGACCTGCTCGACATCAACACCGCCACCGCCGACCAGCTCGACGCGCTGCCCGGCATCGGCAAGGCCTATTCCGCCGCCATCATCAAGGGGCGACCCTACAAGGGCAAGGACGAGCTGGTGCAAAAGGGCATCGTCCCGCAGAAGACCTATGACGGCATCAAGGACAAGATCATCGCCAAGCAGGCGAAGGGCTGAAGCCCGAACTCAGGTCCAACACGTCTCAATCCTCGCGATGCGCACGACGCGCCGGCCGCAGGGCCGGTGCGTTCGCGGCGAAGGGCTTCTCGCCGTCGCCATTGACATTGATCAATGCCCCGATGCCACCGACGTTCGAGTTTGGCGGCGTCAATCAGGGGAGACGGCCATGATCCATTCGATCACCCGCAAGCCAGCGCTGGCGGTGACCGCGCTGCTCGCGCTGACGTTCGTCGGCATGCCACCGGCCAAGGCGCAGGACCCGCTCGGCGGAGCCATCCTCGGCGGCGCGGCCGGCGCCATTGTCGGCGGGGCCGTGACCGGCCGGGCCGGCGGCGCTGCGATCGGTGCGGTGATCGGAGCCGCCACCGGCGCCACCATTGCCGCCGAGGCGCAACGCAACGGCAACGGATACTACGCCTGGCACGATGGCTGCTATATCCAGCGGCCCGACGGCTACTGGGTCCGCGTTCGCCCGCGCTACTGCTATTAGCGATACCGAACAGAGTCTTGCGTCGGCGGCGTCCGCGAGCGGCGGCCAGCTGTTCGACGGCGGCCGAATGACCGACTCGCCCAGACCTTACTGATCGTTCGTTCTGCGCTGTTCGTAGTCGGCAATCCAGGCGGCGGATTTGTGGGTGATCCAGTCGCGCGTCTCGGATTGATCGCCAAACGCTCCCACCTGGTCGACACGACCGTCGGGGAAAACGACCTCGACAAACCAGACGTCATCGCCCGCCAGCCGGCCTGGAGCAAGCGTCGGGTGCCGACTGTGGTTCTCGGACGTGATTGTGCTGCGCGGCATGCCTGAATTTTCCGATATGGCGTCTGCACATAAAAACAGCACAAAATTGATTAAAAACAAAGCATTCTTTTTGAAGCCGCTGCTAAGCTATGGTCGGGATGCAAATTGGCTATGCAACGCGCTTATGGGAACGGCAGAAGCCTTCGGTAACCGCGCTGTTCGGGCAGTAGAATGCGAACACACGTTTTGACCGGCTTGCTGGCGGCGTTCGGCGGAATTGCCACAGCAGCTTCCGCCGCGGACCTGAAGAAGGCGCCGCAGGACTGCAAGGCATACGACGCGCCCTACAAGAACTACGACTGCCTCGACGCTTATCTGGGCGACGGTTTTTTCGGGCGCCTGATCAGCTATTACCGGCTCGAATGGGGCCACGACGCAGCCCCGGCCGACCCCAAGGCGCCGCCGGGGCGCCGCGACGGCTGGCCCGCGACGCCGCTGTCGGTGCCTCCGTGTCCCTTCACCGAATGGCCCTATGGCGCGGCCACCGCGCTGGGCGTCACCCGGCCGTCCGCGAACGACAGCCCGCTGATGGTTGCGCTTGCCAATACCGCGCTCGGCAAGGCGATGAACGACAGCCACATCCAGATGTATGGCTGGGTGAATGGCGGCGGCAACATCTCGACCAGCACGGTGAAGCCCGGCGGCAACGCGCCGGCAGCCGACATGTACACGCCCAACACCATGACGCTCGATCAGGCGGTGGTGTACATCGAGCGCCTGCCCGACACGGTCCAGAGCGATCATGTCGACTGGGGCTTCCGGGTCTCCGGTACCTACGGCGAGAACGACCGCTACACCACGACTTACGGCATCGCGAGCAACCAGCTGCTGGGCCGCAACCTCACCAACATCTACGACTTTCCGATGGTCTACGGGGAAGTCTTCGTCCCCCAGATCGGCGAAGGCCTGCTGCTGCGCGCGGGCCGCTACATCGGAATCCCCGACATCGAGGCGCAGCTGGCGCCGAACATCTACATGTACTCCCACTCGATGACCTATGCCTATGACAACTACACCAACGAGGGCCTGATCGGCACGCTGGCGCTGACCAAAAACTGGTTCGTGCAGCTGGGCGTGACGATCGGCACCGACACCGCGGCGTGGCTCTGGGGCCGCACGGTGCCGAATCCGTTTCCCAATCCGGTGTACCCCAACAGCACCATGCCCAAGGACCCCGGCGCCGTGCCCTCGCTAACGGCGGCGGTGCGCTGGCAGAGCAACTCGGGCAACGACAGCTTCTACCTGGTCGCCAACGGCATCAACGGCGGCCAGTGGGGCTACAACAACCTGCAGTGGCTCGGCGGGACCTACTACCACAAGTTCGACGAGCACTGGCACCTGGCATTCGAGATGTACACGCTGAGCCAGCGCAACGTGCTGAACCAGAACAACCCCGAAGCCCAGACCATCATCGCCAACGGCGGCTACCCGTTCACCGCCGCCAACGGCTTCAACTACAACGCGCCCAACTTCGCGCAATGCAACGCCGCGCTGGTGAGCTGCACCGCGCGGGTCGTCGCCACTGTGGCCTATCTGAACTACAAGGTCTCGGCCCTCGACAACATCTCGCTGCGTCCGGAATTCTATGACGACATGGCGGGCCAGCGCACCGGCGTGAAGACGCGCTACGCCAATATCGGCATCGGCTGGCAGCACTGGTTCTCGCCGCAGCTCGAGATTCGTCCCGAAGTGGTCTACGACCACTCCCTCGACGCCAACGCCTTCAACGGCAATGCCGGCGCCTGCCCGACGTTCGGCGCCTGCAAGGTCATCGCCCCGGACCGCAATTTCGCCTGGATCGCATCGATGGACATGATCCTGCACTTCTGATTGGGCCGCCCCGGGTCGAAGGAAAGCCACCGATCCGAATGCTACTCCGGCCCTAGCCGTTCGGGCAGGTGACGGCGCGCGCCGCCGCGCCCACATTGCGAACCATCCGTTCGCAACCATATGAGCCCCCTGATGACCACCACCCCGCTTTCGGAACTTGCCGCGGCGTTCGCCGGCCTGGTCGCCGGCGCCGCCCCCTCCATCGTGTCGCTGAAGAGCGGCCGCTCCCGCGCCACTGGCTTCGCCTGGCGGCCGCGCCTGATCGTCGCCGCCGACGAACTGATCGACGATGATGACGACCTGCGCCTGACCTTGCCGGGCGGTGAGGAGATCGCGGGCCAGCTGGTCGGCCGCGACCACACCACCGACGTGGCGCTGATCCGCGTCGAACGCGACCTGCCGCAGCTTGCGGTCTCCACCGAGGTGCCCGCGGCCGGTTCACTCGTCTTCGCCATCGGCGCCGAAGCCGGCCTGCCGCGCGTCGCCTCCGGCGTGGTGGCGTTCGCCGGTCCCGCCTGGCGCAGTCTGCGCGGCGGCACCATCGACGCCCGCGTCGAGCTCGACCTCGCGCTGCCGCGCGCGAGCGAGGGCGCGCCGGTGCTCGACGCCGACGGCGTGGTCCGCGGCATGGCGGTGCGCAGCCGCCGCCGCTCCCTGATGATCCCGGCCGCGACCATCGTCCGCGTCGCCGCGACGCTGGAGGCCAAGGGCTACATCCCGCGCGGCTATCTCGGGCTGGCGCTGCATCCGGTGAAAACCGCCGCCGGTTCCGGCGCCATGGTGATGGCGGTGGAGGCCGGCGGGCCCGGCGACCAGGCCGGGCTGCGCCAGGGCGACGTCGTCACCGGCTGGGACGGCGCGCCGACCGCGTCGCTTGCCGCCATCATGGCCGCGCTCGGCCCCGACAGCGTCGGCCGGACAGTGAAGCTCGCGGTCGCGCTCGGCGGCGCGGCGCGCGAGGCGAGCCTCACCATCGGCGAGAGACCGCGCGCGTGAGCGCGGCCCGCGCGGGCGACGAGCTGACGCTTGCGCTCGCGCTCGACGACGCCGCGCTCGCGTCACGGGTGCGCGAGCTGCTCGGCCCGGTCGCCGGCATCAGGCTTGTCGACGGGGCCGAGGATGCCGATATCGTGCTCAGTGACGGCCGTGCGGCGGCCGCCGCTGAGCTCAACCTCACCGCGCGCGAGCGCGACGTGCTGGCGCTGCTCGCCGAAGGCGCCTCCAACAAGGTGGTGGCGAATCGGCTCGGCATCTCGGTCCACACCGCCAAATTCCACGTCCGCTCGCTGCTCGAGAAACTCGACGCCACCGGGCGCACCGACGCGGTCGCCCACGCGGCGCGGCTCGGCGTCATCGATCTCTGAGAGGGCACATGCCATGAACGACACCATGGACATCGACGGCGATCCGCGCGCGGACGCTCTCAACTCCGACGCCGCGCTCGACGCCTATTCGCGCACGGTCGCCGCCGTGGTCGACGCGGTCGGCCCGGCGGTGATGCGGGTGCTGAGCCCCGGCGCGGCACCGCAGCGCGGCGGCCGGCACGCCGGCGGCAGCGGCTCCGGCGTCGTCATCGCCCACGACGGCCTGATCCTGACCAACAGCCACGTGGTGGCGGGCGCCCGGCGCGTCGGACTGTCCTTCGCCGACGGGCTGTCGCGCGAGGCCGAGGTGATCGGCGACGATCCGCCGACCGACCTCGCGCTGCTGCGCGCCCCGCTGCCCGGCGACATTCCCGCGGCGAGGCTCGGCGATTCCAAGCGGCTGCGCCGCGGCCATCTGGTGGTGGCGATCGGCAATCCGCTCGGCTACGAATCCACCGTCACCGCCGGCGTGGTCTCGGCGCTGGGTCGTACGCTCCGCGGCCGCGACGGCCGGCCGATCGACGACGTGATCCAGACCGACGCCGCGCTCAACCCCGGCAATTCCGGCGGCCCGCTGGTGGCGGGCACCGGCGAGGTGATCGGCATCAACACCGCGATGATCGGCGGCGCCCAGGGGCTGTGTTTCGCGGTCTCCAGCAACACCGCGCTGTTCGTGATCGGCGAATTGATCGCGCACCGCCGGGTGCGCCGCGCCCGGCTCGGCGTCGCGGTG
>JARLJA010000170.1 GCA_031291445.1 Xanthobacteraceae bacterium
ACACCATGGTCATCTTCATCAACCAGATCCGCATGAAGATCGGGGTGATGTACGGCTCGCCCGAAACCACCACCGGCGGCAACGCCCTGAAATTCTACGCCTCCGTCCGCCTCGACATCCGCCGCATCGGCGCCATCAAGGAACGCGACGAGGTGGTCGGCAATCAGACCCGCGTCAAGGTGGTCAAGAACAAGCTGGCGCCGCCGTTCAAGCAGGTCGAGTTCGACATCATGTACGGCGAGGGCGTCTCCAAGATGGGCGAGATCCTCGACCTCGGCGTCAAGGCCGGCATCGTCGAGAAGTCCGGCGCCTGGTTCTCCTATGACAGCCAGCGCCTCGGCCAGGGCCGCGAGAACGCCTAGCCCTTCCTCAAGGCCAATCCGGACATGACCGCCAAGATCGAGGCGGTAATCCGCCAGAACTCCGGCCTGATCGCCGACCAGATCCTCGCCGGCTCGCCCGAGCGCGACGCCGAGGGCGAGGAGCCCGAGGCCCTGGAGGACTGATCCGGAAATCTGAAACTCGCGCTCGTCGGGGCGGCCGCAAACTTGCTCTCGGAGTCACTCCGAGAGGGGAATCCTGTTCGCGGTCGGATATCGAAGACGGCTCGAGTTTCGCAAACCACGGGCACGGACGTCATTGAGTTGCCGATGACGTCCGTGTCCGCTGTTTTTTTGTGACTCCGGGCAGAGTCCAGAGTGGGCGCTGTGAGGGTTCCTCACGCAGCAGCCGTTGTGCCCACGGCCGAACTCACCCGCGCCGCCGCCTCACTCCGCCGCCTGCGCGTAGTCTTCGACCGGCGGGCACGAGCACACCAGGTGGCGGTCGCCATAGACGTTGTCGACCCGGCCGACCGGCGACCAGTACTTGTCCAGCCGCGCGGTGCCGGCCGGAAAGCACCCCTCGCTGCGGGCATAGGCCCGGGCCCAGGCATCGTCGGCGACGTCCTCCACCGTGTGCGGAGCGTGGCGCAGCGCCGACGCCTCGATGGCGAAACGGCCGGCCTCGACCTCGGCGATCTCGCGCCGGATCGCGATCATGGCGTCGCAGAAGCGGTCGAGCTCGGCCTTTGATTCCGACTCCGTCGGCTCGATCATCAGCGTGCCCGGCACCGGGAAGCTCATGGTCGGCGCATGGAAGCCGTAGTCGATCAGCCGCTTGGCGATGTCGTCGACGGTGACGCCGCAACTGGTCTTGAGCGCCCGCGGATCGACGATGCACTCATGGGCGACGCGACCGCGGACGTTGCGGTAGAGCACCGGGAAATGCGGGTCGAGCCGGGCAGCGATGTAGTTGGCGTTGAGCACCGCGATCTCGGTGGCGCGCTTGAGCCCCGCGCCGCCCATCATCAGCATGTAAAGATAGGGGATCACCAGGATCGAGGCCGAGCCGTAGGGCGCGCCCGACACCGGGCCGACTGCCGACGCGCCGCCGTCGAGCGCCGGATGCCCCGGCAGGAACGGCTTAAGATGCGCCTTGACGCCGATCGGGCCCATGCCCGGGCCGCCGCCGCCATGGGGAATGCAGAACGTCTTGTGCAGGTTGAGATGGCTGACGTCGGCGCCGTAGTCGCCGGGCCGCGCCAGGCCGACCTGGGCGTTGAGGTTGGCGCCGTCGAGATAGACCTGGCCGCCATGACCGTGGACGATCTCGCAGATGTCGCGGATATGCTCCTCGAACACGCCGTGGGTCGAGGGATAGGTGATCATCATGGCGGCGAGGCGCTCGCCGACCGCGTCGGCCTTGGCGCGAAGGTCGTCGACGTCGACGTCGCCGCGGACGTCGCACGCCACCACCACCACGTCCATGCCGGCCATGCTGGCGGAGGCCGGATTGGTGCCGTGGGCGGACGACGGGATCAGGCACACCGTGCGTTTGAGGTCGCCGCGGGCGCGGTGGTAGCCGCGGATCGCCAGCAGCCCGGCATATTCGCCCTGGGCGCCGGAATTGGGTTGCAGCGACACCGCGTCGTAGCCGGTGATGGCGATCAGCCAGCGCTCCAGCGTCGCCATCAGCTCGTCGTAGCCCTCGGCCTGCGCGCGCGGCACGAACGGATGCAACTGCGAGAATTCCGGCCACGTCACCGGGATCATCTCGGTGGTGGCGTTGAGCTTCATGGTGCAGGAGCCGAGCGGGATCATGGCGCGGTCGAGCGCGAGGTCGCGGTCGGCGAGCTTGCGCATGTAGCGCAGCAGCTCGGTCTCGGAGCGGTGGGCGTGAAACACCGGATGGGTGAGGAAGGTGCTTCCGCGCCCGAGCTCCGCCGGCAGCGCCGCGCGGGCATCGGCCGCGACCTCGGCGTAGTGAAGCCTGCCGCCGAAGATCCGCCACACCGCCTCGACCACGTCGGGCGTGGTGGTTTCGTCGAGCGCGATCCCGAGCGTCGTCGCCTCGACGCGCAGGTTGATGCCTTCCGCCTCGGCGCGGGCGAGGATGGCGGCGCGCTCGGCGCCCGGCGCAACCGTCAGCGTGTCGAACCATGAGGTGTTGACCGGCTTGAAGCCGAGCCGCGTGAGCCCGGCCGCCAGCACGCTGGCGCGGCCATGGACCCGCCGCGCGATCGCCGTCAGCCCCTCGGGGCCGTGATAGATCGCGTACATCGCCGAGATCACCGCCAGCAGCACCTGCGCGGTGCAGATGTTGGAGGTCGCCTTCTCGCGGCGGATGTGCTGCTCGCGGGTCTGCAGCGCGAGGCGATAGGCGGGCGCGCCGCGGGCGTCGACCGAGAGCCCGACGATGCGGCCGGGCAGCGCGCGCTTGAGAGCGTCGCGCACCGCCATGTAGGCGGCGTGCGGCCCACCGAATCCCATCGGCACGCCGAAGCGCTGGGTCGAGCCGATGGCGATGTCGGCGCCGAGGTCGCCGGGCGAGGCCAGGAGCGTCAGCGCCAGCGGATCGGCGGCGATCACCGCCAGCGCGCCCTTGGCCTTGAGCGCCGCGATCTCCGCGCGCGGGTCGCGCACCGCGCCGTGCGTGCCGGGATACTGGAACAAGGCGCCGAACACCGCGCCGGCGTCGAGGTCGCGCGCCGGATCGCCCACGACCACGCTCCAGCCGAGCGGCTCTGCGCGTTGGCGCAGCACCGCGAGCGTCTGCGGATGGACCTCGTGGTCGACGAAGAACGTGGTCGATTTCGCGCTCGCCGCGCGGTGCGCCAGCGCCATCGCTTCCGCCGCGGCGGTGGCCTCGTCGAGCAGCGAGGCGTTGGCGATGTCGAGCCCGGTCAGGTCGCAGATCATGGTCTGGAAGTTGAACAGCGCCTCCAGCCGGCCCTGGCTGATCTCCGGCTGATAGGGCGTGTAGGCCGTGTACCAGGCCGGATTTTCCAGGATGTTGCGCTGGATCACCGCCGGCAGGATGGTGCCGCTATAGCCTTGGCCGATCAGCGAGGTGACGACGCGGTTGCGGGCAGCCAGTCCACGCAGGTGGGCGAGCGCCTCGGTCTCGCTCAGCGGCCGCTCGTTGCCGCCATCGGCTGCGAGCGGCGCGCCCAGCGTCAGCGGCGTGCGCTGGCGGATCGACGCCGGCAGCGTCTGCGCCATCAACTCCTCGACGCTCGACGCGCCGACCGTCGCCAGCATTGCGGCCACGTCGGCGGGCGAGGGCCCGATATGGCGGTCGACGAAGCGGGCCTCCGCGTCGTCCGTGCCGCCGATGGTGATGCCTGCCCGCTGCGCCGTCATGGGATGCTCCTCAAAAGCCTGCAAACCGATCCGTCCTCGACTTAACTCTGCGTCACCCGCGGGCCGATGCGCGCGGGTGACGAAGGCACGCTCCGCCGCTCTCGGCGTCACCCGCGGGCTTGACCCGCGGGTCCACTCTTCAACGAAGCGCGGGTTGGCGCGAAAGCGTGGATTGCATAGCAACTCGGCTCTCGCCGAGTCGCGGCGGTCTTGAAGCCGCAAGTCGGAAAAATCCGACTTGCGGTGTCAAGCCCGGCAATGACGTCAGGAAATGTCTCGACTCTTCGCCTCACTTCATCACGCCGTGTGGGCCTTGTAGGCCGCCTCGTCCATCAGGCCGTCGAGTTCGGCCTTGTCGGTGAGGCGGATCTTGAAGAACCAGGCGCCGGTCGGATCGGAGTTGACCTTGGCGGGGTCATCGACCAGCCCGGCGTTGGCGTCGACGACCTCGCCGCTGACCGGCGCGTAGACGTCGGACGCGGCCTTGACCGATTCGACCACGGCGGCGGCCTCGGCCTTCTTCAGCGCGCGGCCGACCTTCGGCAGCTCGACGAACACCACGTCGCCGAGCTGGCTCTGGGCATAGTCGGTGATGCCGACGGTGGCGACGTCGCCCTCGATCTTCAGCCACTCGTGGTCGGCGGTGAACAACAGCGTCATGATGGTCCTCAGCGCTTGTAGGTGGGGGTGATGAAGGGCAGGGCCGTCACCTGCATCGGCAGGCGCTGGCCGCGGACGTCGGCGAACACGCGGGAGCCGGGCGCCGCCGTGGCGGTGGGCACGTAGCCCATGGCGACCGGCGCGTTCAGGCTGGGGCCGAAGCCGCCGGAGGTGACGACGCCGATCGGTTGCGGGCCCATCTCATCGGCGAACAGCGGCGCGCCTTCGCGCACCGGGGCGCGGCCCTCGGCGCGCAGGCCGACC
>JARLJA010000027.1 GCA_031291445.1 Xanthobacteraceae bacterium
GAGGGCGCCGTCGCGGCGCCGACCGCGGGACTGCATTTCACGCCGGCGCTGGAGGCGGCGCTGCGGGCGCGCGGCGTCGTCCTGCACCGCGTCACGCTGCACGTCGGGGCCGGCACCTTCCTGCCGGTCAAGGCGGACGACACCGCCGACCACCGCATGCATGCCGAATGGGGGACGATTTCGGCGGAGACCGCGGCCGCGCTCAACGCGGCGCGGGCGGCCGGCGGCCGCATCGTCGCGGTCGGCACCACCTCGCTGCGCCTGCTCGAGAGCGCGGCGGCCGCGGACGGCACCATCGCGCCGTTCGCCGCCGAGACCTCGATCTTCATCACGCCGGGTTATGCGTTTCGCGCCGTGGACGTCCTGATGACCAATTTTCACCTGCCGCGGTCGACGCTGTTCATGCTGGTCGCGGCGTTCAGCGGGCTCGACACCATGAAGGCGGCCTATGCCCACGCCATCGCGCGGGGCTACCGGTTCTACTCCTATGGCGACGCGTCGTTGCTGTTTCGCGCCGGCTCCGGCGAGCGGCGGGCGGCATGACGGTCGAGAACCATTTCACCCTGCTCGGCCGCGACGGCATGGCGCGGGTCGGCGCGCTGGCCACGGCGCACGGCGTGGTACGGACGCCGGCCTTCATGCCGGTCGGCACCCAGGGCGCCATGAAGGGCGTGCACTGGCGCGACGTCCGCGAGACCGGCACCGACATCGTGCTCGGCAACACCTATCACCTGATGCTGCGACCGGGCGCCGAGCGCATCGCCGCGCTTGGCGGGCTGCAGTCCTTCACCGGCTGGAACGGCCCGATGCTGACCGATTCCGGCGGCTTCCAGGTGATGTCGCTGGCCCAGCTGCGCAAGGTCAGCGAGCAGGGGGTGATGTTCCAGTCCCACATCGACGGCGCGCGCATCGAGCTGACGCCGGAGCGGGCGGTCGAGGTCCAGATCCTGCTCGGCTCCGACATAGCCATGCAACTCGACGAATGCGTGCGGCTGCCGGCCGAGCTGCAGGACATCGCGCGGGCGATGGAACTGTCGCTGCGCTGGGCCGAGCGCTGCCGCCGGGCGTTCGAGCGCGCCGCCCCCGGCCGCATGCTGTTCGGGATCGTGCAGGGCGGCGACGTGCCCGACCTGCGCCGGACCAGCGCGCGGGAGCTGGTGGGGATCGGCTTTCACGGCTACGCCGTCGGCGGGCTCGCCGTCGGCGAGCCGCAGGCGGTGATGCTGGCGATGATCGAGGAGGCGGCGCCGCTCTTGCCGCAGGACCGGCCGCGCTACCTGATGGGCGTGGGCACGCCCGACGACATCGTCCAGGCGGTGGGGCGCGGCATCGACATGTTCGACTGCGTGATGCCGACCCGCAACGGCCGGCACGGCGTGGCCTTCACCCGCTTCGGCACCGTCAACCTGCGCAACGCCCGCCACGCCGACGACCCGCGGCCGCTCGACGACGAAAGCCCCTGCGCGGCGGCGCGCAGCACCTCGCGCGCCTATCTGCATCACCTGATCAAATCCGGCGAAGCGCTGGGGGCGATGCTGCTGTCGGAGATCAATATCGCCTATTACCAGGCGCTGATGAGCGGACTTCGTTCGGCCATCGCGGCCGGAACATTCGCGGCATTCGCCGCGCAACTGCGCGAGGACTGGTCGCGCGGCGACATTGCCCCGCGATGAGCCCTTCCAAGATCTGGGGTCTAGTTGCAGGGGAACCGGAGCAGATCGTGCCTGGTGACAAAGCCGTAGCCGCAGGTCTCGCAGGTCCACAGATAGATCACGCTGTCGTCGGACAGGAACGCGGACGCCTCTGCCGCGATCATTGAATCGGAGCAAACGGTGCAGGTCGGCAATTCACGCTCACGCGAAGTTGTGCGCGGCGCACTGGACGACCAACCGGACGACATGACTTCGGCGAGTCCTGACATCGTTGTCTCCTCATGCTCGACTTGACTGCATGAACCATACACCGGAATTGGCGACGCCGCCGCAACAGAAATGCGTTGTTTTTGCGATTTGTGTATTGCGTTGCAATGCGTTGCTCGGTTTCTCGCGGCAATGCCGAAACCGGTTGCAAAACTCTTAACGGGCGCCCCGTTGCAAGGCAGGTCTGATCGCGCTGACCGCAGTGCGGCAAACCGGACGGTCCCTCGACGTCGCTGAGGGCGTATTCGACCGCGCCGCAATATGATCTAATGACGATCATCGTTGACGTGGAGAGAGGGTCATGGGGAACGAAGCCAAGGAGCCGGGACGCGGCCGGATCTATTCCAGCATTGTCGAGGCGTTCGGCGACACGCCGCTGGTGCGGCTCAACCGGCTGCCGCAGCAGAACGGGGTCAAGGCGACCATTCTCGCCAAGCTCGAGTATTTCAACCCGGCCGCCAGCGTGAAGGATCGCATCGGCGCCGGCATGGTGGTGGCCATGGAGAAGGCCGGGGTGATCAAGCCCGACACCGTGCTGGTCGAGCCGACCTCGGGAAACACCGGGATCGCGCTCGCGATGGTCGCGGCGGCCCGCGGTTACCGGCTCAAGCTGGTGATGCCGGAATCGATGTCGATCGAGCGCCGCAAGATGCTGGCCTTCCTCGGCGCCGAACTGGTGCTGACGCCGGCGGCCCAGGGCATGAAGGGCGCGATCGCCAAGGCCGAGGAACTGGTACACAGCACGCCGAACGCGGTGATGCCCCAGCAGTTCAAGAACCTGGCCAACCCGGAGGTGCACCGCCGGACCACCGCCGAGGAGATCTGGAATGACACCGCCGGCGCGATCGACATCTTCGTGGCCGGGGTCGGCACCGGCGGCACCATCACCGGCGTCGGCCAGGTGCTCAAGCCGCGCAAGCCGTCGCTGCGGGTGGTGGCGGTCGAGCCGGAGGAAAGTCCGGTGCTGTCGGGCGGCCAGCATTCCCCGCACAAGATCCAGGGCATCGGCGCCGGCTTCGTTCCCGACATTCTCGACCGTTCGGTGATCGACGAGATCGTGAAGGTGAACAGCGCCACCGCGATCGAGACCTCGCGCAAGCTGGCTCGGCTCGAGGGCATCCCCGGCGGGATCTCGTCGGGAGCGGCGATCGCCGCGGCCATCGAGATCGGCAAGCGGCCGGAGAACGCCGGCAAGGTCATCGTCGCGATCGTGCCGTCCTTCGCCGAACGCTACCTCTCGACGGCGCTGTTCGAGGGAATTTGACGGTGACGCCCGAGCAGCAGCGGCGGATCGACCAGGCGGTCGACGCCAATTTCGACGCCCAGGTCGCCACCACCATCCGCTTCACCGCCATTCCGAGCACGCGGGGCGCCGAGGCGCCCTGCCAGGACATGTTCGGCGACCTGTTGCGGACGCGCGGCTACGAGGTCGACGACTGGCCGATCGATCTGGAAAGCCTGAAGGGGCTGCGCGATTTCGGACCGGTGGAGACCGATTTCACCAAGGCCCGCACGGTGGTCGGCACCTACCGGCCGCCCCCGCCGGTCGCCGGCGCGGCGCCGCACCGCGGCCGCTCGCTGATCCTGCAGGGCCATTGTGACGTGGTGCCCGCGGGGCCGCTCGAAATGTGGAGCTCGCCGCCGTTCGCGCCGGAAGTGCGGGACGGCTGGCTCTTCGGCCGCGGAGCGGCCGACATGAAGTCCGGAACCATCGCCGCGCTCTATGCGCTCGACGCGATCCGCGACGCCGGCTTGCGGCCGACCGCGCGGATTCACCTCCAGTCGGTGATCGAGGAGGAGAGCACCGGGGTCGGCGCGCTCTCGACCATCCAGCGCGGCTACCGCGCCGACTGCTGCCTGATCCCGGAGCCGACCTCCGAAAAGCTGGTCCGGGCCCAGGTCGGGGTGATCTGGTTCCGGATCAAGGTCAAGGGCCGGCCGGCCCATGTGTTCGAGGCCGGCGAGGGCTCGAACGCGATCAAGGCGGCGATCGACCTGATCGCGGCGCTGGAGGGGTTGGAGGCGGAGTGGAACGCGCGCGCCGAGAGCGACCGCCTGTTCGCCAAGGTTCGCCATCCGCTCAACTTCAATCCCGGCATCATCAGGGGCGGCGACTGGGCCTCCAGCGTGCCGGCGTGGTGCGACGTCGACTGCCGCATCGCCATCCTGCCGGGCTGGAACATCGCCGACTGCCGCGCCGAGATCCTGGCCTGCGTCGACAAGGCGGCGCGCCAGCACGCCTTCCTGTCGAACAATCCGCCGCAGATCGAGTGGTCGGGGTTCATGTCGGAGGGCTTCGAGCTGCGCGATGCCGGCGACGCCGAGAGCGCCCTTCGCGGCGCCTTCGAACGCGTCCACGGCGCACCGCTCGAGGACCTCTGCTTCACCGCCATCACCGACACGCGCTACTACGCGCACCAGGAAATCCCGTGCCTGTGCTTCGGCGCGACCGCGCGCCACATGCACGGGTTCGACGAGGCGGTCGATCTGCAGTCGCTGCGCCGGACCACCAAGACCATCGCCCAGTTCATCGCCGACTGGTGCGGGGTGGAGGCGAGGTAGGGGGCGCTGCTGACGGAGACCGGTGCTCGAACCACGAGGCCGGCTTGTCGGCCGTGAATAATCTCCCAAATCATTGATCGGGTTTTGATTTTCTGAGTGTAGCGGCATTTGAGATTGCCAGCTTTTGGGGTTTGAGAGCGCGAAATCTTGCAATTTCGTTTTTGGGTTTCCCTCGAATCGCCGGTCGTGATTCCTTCGTCGCATTCGTGGCATTCGTGGCATCGGAGGGGACGATGCGGCCGAAGGAACGACGAGAGACGGGGCAGACCGACCTTCTGCGCTCGCGGCTGGACGCGATCATCGATCTGGGCCACCCGCTGGTGAAGCTGGTGCGGACGATCGAC
>JARLJA010000171.1 GCA_031291445.1 Xanthobacteraceae bacterium
CCGGGACCGCTCCCGCGCGGCCGGCAGCGTCGGTGGTGCCGGCGCGTCCCGCCGGCGTGCCGGCCGAGGCCGATGAAGACGAAGGTCCGCGCCAGATCCGGCGCGGTCCGGGCGGCGCAGCGCGCCCCGTTGCCGCGCCCAAGACCACGGCCAAGCCCGCGCCGCAGAAGCAGCGCGGCCGCCTCACGGTGGTGACCGCGCTCACCGCCGACGACGTGCGCGAGCGTTCGGTGGCCTCGTTCCGCCGCCGCACCCAGCGCCTCAAGGGCCATCACGCCAACGAGGCCAAGGAAAAGCTGATCCGCGAGGTCACGATCCCCGAGGCGATCACCATCCAGGAGCTCGCCAACCGCATGGCCGAGCGCGCCGTCGACGTCATCCGGCTGATGATGAAGCAGGGCCAGATGGTGAAGATCACCGATGTGATCGACGCCGACACGGCGCAGCTGGTCGCCGAGGAAATGGGTCACACCGTCAAGCGCGTCGCCGCCTCCGACGTCGAGGAAGGCCTGTTCGACGTCGCCGACGATCACGAGAGCGATCAGGCGCCGCGTCCGCCGGTGGTCACCGTGATGGGTCACGTCGACCACGGCAAGACCTCGCTGCTCGATGCGCTGCGCCATGCCAACGTGGTCAGCGGCGAGGCCGGCGGCATCACCCAGCACATCGGCGCCTATCAGGTGACCGCGCCCGAGAGCGGCAAGAAGATCACCTTCATCGACACCCCCGGCCACGCCGCGTTCACCGCGATGCGCGCCCGCGGCGCCAAGGTCACCGACATCGTGGTGCTGGTGGTCGCGGCCGACGACGGCGTCATGCCGCAGACCATCGAGGCGATCAATCACGCCAAGGCGGCCAAGGTGCCGATGATCATCGCCATCAACAAGATCGACAAGCCGGACGCCAAGCCGGAGCGCGTGCGCACCGAACTGCTGCAGCACGAGGTCCAGGTCGAGTCGTTCGGCGGCGACGTGGTCGATGTCGAGGTGTCGGCCAAGAACCACACCAATCTCGACAAGCTCTTGGAGATGATCTCGCTGCAGGCCGATCTGCTCGACCTCAAGACCAATCCCGACCGCCCCGCGGAAGGCACCGTGATCGAGGCCAAGCTCGACCGCGGTCGCGGCCCGGTGGCGACCGTGCTGGTGCAGCGCGGCACCCTGCGCGTCGGCGACATCATCGTCGCTGGCGCCGAGATGGGACGCGTCCGCGCGCTGATCTCCGACCAGGGCACGACGCTGCAGGAGGCCGGTCCCTCGGTCCCGGTCGAGGTGCTGGGCTTCAACGGCCCGCCCGAGGCCGGCGATCGCCTGGCCGTGGTCGAGAACGAGGCCCGCGCCCGCCAGGTCACCGACTACCGCGCCCACCAGAAGCGCGAGAAATCGGCCGCCAGCCTCGCCGGCATGCGCGGTTCGCTCGAGCAGATGATGTCGCAGCTCAAGACCACGGGCCGGAAGGACTTCCCGCTGGTCATCAAGGCCGACGTCCAGGGCTCGCTGGAGGCCATTCTCGGCTCGCTCGAGAAGCTCGGCACCGAGGAGGTCGCCGCCCGCATCCTGCACGCCGGCGTCGGCGGCATCAGCGAATCCGACGTCACGCTGGCGGAGGGCTTCAACGCCGCGATCATCGGCTTCAACGTCCGCGCCCACAAGGAGGCGGCCAATCTCGCCAAGCGCGACGGCATCGAGATCCGCTACTACAACATCATCTACGACCTCGTGGATGACGTGAAGAAGGCGATGTCGGGCCTGCTCGCGCCGACCCTGCGCGAGACCATGCTCGGCAACGCGCAGGTGCTGGAGGTCTTCAACATCTCGAAGGTCGGCAAGATCGCCGGCTGCCGGGTCACCGACGGCATCGTGGAACGCGGCGCCAACGTGCGCCTGATCCGCGACAACGTCGTGATCCACGAGGGCAAGCTCGCCCAGCTCAAGCGCTTCAAGGACGACGCCAAGGAAGTCAGCGCCGGCCAGGAATGCGGCATGTCGTTCGAGAGCTACCAGGACATGCGGCCCGGCGACGTCATCGAATGCTATCGCGTGGAGACGATCCAGCGCTCGCTGTAAGTCCAATTCTTGCAGCCAGCCCGCGATCGCCTCGCAACTCCCTCATCCCGGAGGCCGCCTCGATCGGCGCCGCCGGGATGAGCCCGTAACTCCATCGCGCTCCTCCGTTTCGCTGGGCCCGGCGGCCCTGCGAGCGGCCGTTCCGAATCGAACCCGGGATCCGCGGCGCGCCGCGGATCCCGGCGACTCCGTCAACCATCAGCGAATCGACCGAACATGCCCCGTCATCATCAGCGCGGTCACGGCAAGTCCACCGGCCCGGAAGGCTCGCAGCGGCAGCTGCGGGTCGGCGAACTGGTGCGGCACGCCGTCTCCGACATCCTGTCGCAAGGCAGCGTCCACGATCCCGAGCTCGAGGGCCACATCATCACCGTGCCCGAGGTCCGCATGTCGCCGGATCTCAAGCTCGCCACCATCTACGTGATGCCGCTCGGCGGCCGCGACACCAACGGCGTCGTCGCCGCGCTCGACCGCAACAAGAAGTATCTGCGTGGCGAAGTCGCGCGGCGCATTAACCTAAAATTTGCGCCTGATATTCGCTTCCGCGTCGACGAACGATTCGACGAAGCGGAACGAATAGAGAAGTTACTGAGAACACCTGCGGTTCAGAAGGATCTCGCGCACGAAACCGACGACTCAAGCCCCGAATCGGATCAGGACGAATGACCACGACCCCCTTCCTCGCCGCTGACATCGTGCCCCCGGACAATTCGCCGCAGCCGGCCGCGCCGCTTTCTCCTGTCGCGGCGCCGCACGATGGCGCGCCGGGTGAACCGGTCGCCGCGCACGATCGCGGCCGTCGGCCCAAGCGCGACAAGCGCGACGTCCACGGCTGGATCGTTCTCGACAAGCCGATCGGCATGACCTCGACCCAGGCGGTCGCGGTGGTGAAGCGGCTGTTTCAGGCCAAGCGCGCCGGTCACGCCGGCACGCTGGACCCGCTGGCGTCAGGCGGGCTGCCGATCGCGCTCGGCGAGGCCACCAAGACCGTTCCCTTCGTCATGGATGGCCGCAAGCGCTACCGCTTCACGGTGTGCTGGGGCGAGGAGCGCGACACCGACGACGTCGAGGGCCGGGTCACCGCGACCTCGGAGCTGCGGCCGACTGCCGAGGCGGTCGAGGCGCTGCTGCCGCGTTTTCGAGGGGTGATCGAACAGGTCCCGCCGCAATATTCCGCCATCAAGATCCAGGGCGAGCGCGCCTATGACCTCGCCCGCGACGGCGAGGTCGTCGAGCTGAAGCCTCGTCCCGTCGAAATCCACGAATTAAACATTGTAGAACAAGAAGATAGAGATCATTTCGTGTTCGAGGCCGAGTGCGGCAAGGGAACCTATGTGCGGGCGCTGGCCCGCGACCTCGGCCGCCTGCTGGGCTGCTACGGCCACATCAGCGCCCTGCGCCGGACCATGGTCGGCCCGTTCGGCGAGGACGACATGATTCCGCTGGCACATCTGGAGGCTTTGTGCGATAGAGCCGCGTCCGGCGAGGCCAGCCTCGCCGACGCGCTATTGCCCGTTGAGACCGCGCTGGACGACATCCCGGCACTGGCCGTCACACGGGCGGATGCGGCGAGGCTCCATCGGGGCCAGGCCGTTTTGTTGCGCGGACGGGATGCGCCCAATTCGAGCGGCACAGTCTATGTCACCGTCGGAGGCCGCCTGCTGGCCCTCGCCGAGATCGGCAATGGCGAACTCATCCCCAAGCGCGTGTTCAACCTGACCGGCCTGACAGCCAGCGCCGGTCGCAACCAAGGTGTTTGACGATGTCGATTACCGCACAGCGCAAGGCGGAAGTCATCAAGACGAGCGCGACCAAGGCCGGCGACACCGGTTCGCCGGAAGTCCAGGTCGCGATCCTTTCGGAACGCATCAACAATCTGACCGAGCACTTCAAGACCCACGTCAAGGACAACCATTCGCGCCGGGGTCTGCTCAAGCTGGTGTCCACCCGCCGTTCGCTTCTCGACTACGTGAAGAAGACGGACGAGGCGCGCTACAGGGCGCTTCTCGAGAAGCACAACATCCGCCGCTGAAGATGCAAGAAGTTCGAACGCGCGCATGACCTGCGCGCGTTTTGCCAGGCAGACCGCTTGCGGTGCGTTTCAAGTCGCGCAAGCCATGACTGCCTTCATCTACCGTCAGGCCGCAATACGGTGGCCGGACGGAAACGGGCAAGGGGCCCGTGGAGAGAGCGCAGGACGGACGTCATTCTTCACATGATGGCCAGTTTCACAAAAGCTATGGCAGGATCGCCGGACGCTGCACGCGCATCGCGGATGCGCGCAGCGTCTCGCCGTCTTGCGCATGGTTTTTGTGGCTCTGGCGTTCCGTTCGGCGCAGAACCGAAGAAAGACATCAACGATGTTCAATACGCATTCTGTCGAAATCGATTGGGGTGGACGTACACTCAGGCTTGAAACCGGCAAGATCGCCCGCCAGGCCGACGGCGCGGTGGTTGCGACCTACGGCGAGACCATCGTGCTCGCCACCGTGGTCTCCGCCAAGACGCCCAAGGAAGGCATCGACTTCCTGCCGCTGACCTGCAACTACCAGGAAAAGACCTACGCGGCCGGCCGCATTCCCGGCGGCTACTTCAAGCGCGAGGGCCGTCCGACCGAACGCGAGACGCTGATCTCGCGCCTGATCGACCGCCCGATCCGCCCGCTGTTCGCCGACGGCTACCGCTGCGACACCCAGGTCATCGTCACCACGCTGTCGCACGACCTCGAGAACGATCCCGACATCGTCGCCATGGTGGCGGCCTCCGCCGCGCTCACCCTGTCGGGCGTGCCGTTCATGGGGCCGATCGGCGCCGGTCGCGTCGCCTTCATCAACAACGAGTTCGTGCTCAACCCGCAGCTCGACGAGATGCCCGAGAGCACCCTCGACCTGGTCGTCGCCGGCACCGCCGACGCCGTGCTGATGGTGGAATCGGAAGCCAAGGAACTGCCGGAAGAAGTGATGCTGGGCGCCGTGATGTTCGGCCACCGCCACTTCCAGCCGGTGATCCAGGCGATCATCGATCTCGCCGAGAAGGCGGCCAAGGAGCCGCGCGACATCGCGGTGATCGACAATTCCGCAATCGAGAAGGAGATGCTCGGCCTGGTCGAGCAGGAGCTGCGCACCGCTTACGCCATTCCGGTCAAGCAGGACCGCTACGCCGCGGTGGACGCCGTGAAGAAGAAGGCGATGGCGCACTTCTTCCCGGAGGGCCAGGAGCCGAAATACGACAAGCTGCGCATCGCCGGCGTGTTCAAGGAGCTCGAGGCCAAGATCGTGCGCTGGAACATCCTCGATACCGGCAAGCGGATCGACGGCCGCGACAGCAAGACGGTGCGCAACATCGTCGCCGAGGTCGGCGTGCTGCCGCGCGCCCACGGTTCGGCGCTGTTCACCCGCGGCGAGACCCAGGCGCTGGTGGTGACCACGCTCGGCACCGGCGAGGACGAGCAGTACATCGACGCGCTGCCCGGCACCTACAAGGAAACCTTCCTGCTGCACTACAACTTCCCTCCGTACTCGGTCGGCGAGACCGGCCGCATGGGTTCGCCCGGCCGCCGCGAGATCGGCCACGGCAAGCTGGCGTGGCGGGCGATCCATCCGGTGCTGCCGCTGCACCATGAATTCCCCTACACCATCCGCGTGGTCTCCGAGATCACCGAGTCCAACGGCTCCTCGTCGATGGCGTCGGTGTGCGGCGCCTCGCTGGCGCTGATGGACGCCGGCGTGCCGCTGAAGCGGCCGACCGCGGGCATCGCCATGGGCCTGATCCTGGAAGGCAGCCGCTACGCCGTGCTGTCTGACATCCTCGGCGACGAGGACCATCTCGGCGACATGGACTTCAAGGTCGCCGGCACCGAGCGCGGCGTCACCTCGCTGCAGATGGACATCAAGATCGCCGGCATCACCGAGGAGATCATGAAGGTGGCGCTGGGCCAGGCCAAGGACGGCCGCGTCCACATCCTCGGCGAGATGGCCAAGGCGCTGACCGCGGCGCGCGCCGAACTCGGCGAACACGCCCCGCGCATCGAGGTGTTCCACATCGCCACCGACAAGATCCGCGAAGTGATCGGCACCGGCCGCAAGGTGATCCGCGAGATCGTCGAGAAGACCGGGGCCAAGATCAACATCGAGGACGACGGCACCGTGAAGGTCGCGTCCGCCAACGGCGAGGCGATCCGCGCCGCCATCAAGTGGATCAAGTCGATCGCCTCCGATCCGGAAGTCGGCCAGATCTACGACGGCACCGTGGTCAAGGTGATGGAGTTCGGCGCATTCGTGAACTTCTTCGGCCCGAAGGACGGCCTCGTTCACATCAGCCAGCTCGCCGCCGGCCGGGTGCAGAAGACCTCCGACGTCGTCAAGGAAGGCGACAAGGTCAAGGTCAAGCTGCTCGGCCTGGACGATCGCGGCAAGGTTCGCCTGTCGATGAAGGTCGTCGATCAGGTGACCGGCGAGGATCTCGAGGCCAAGCAGAAGGCCGCGGAAGGCAACGAACACCGCGAAGCCGCCGGCGAGTAATCGCCGACGTCGCGAACAGACTTAAAAAGCAGAGGGGCGGCTTTTCAGCCGCCCCTTTTGTTTTGGCGCGCCGCGCGGCCCTGCTGACGGCGACTTGCGCTACGCTCGCCCCGCCCTGCGGCATCAGTGCGTAGCAACCATTAAATGGTGGCGGTTTGTTCGGTCCAAGGCGTCCCCGCCACGGACTGCGGCTTTCCCGGATATCGCTGCGCTCATCCGGGCTACGCTCCAGCGTGCGTGATGACGTTTGTAGCCCGGATGAGCGCAGCGATATCCGGGGCGGCCGTTGCCCGGCGCGCAAGCCTGTAGGCGGATTGGCGCAGCGTAATCCGCCGTTCGCGGCAATCGCTCGGCATTGCGCGGTGGCGGGTTACGTTGGAGCTTGTCGTCGGGCCGCGCTTCGCGCGGACCCGGTGGGCTAACCCGCCCCACGATTCCGCGAATCTTACGCCCCGTCGCCCTTCAGCGCGTCGGGCTTCGGCATCAGGATGATGTTGTAGCCGGAATCGACGTAGTGGATTTCGCCGGTGACGCCGCCGGACAGTTCCGACAGCAGATACAGCGCGGAGCCGCCGAGTTCCTCCAGGGAGACGCCGCGGCCGAGCGGCGAATGCTTCTCCTGGAACGCGAACATGGCGCGCGAATCGCCGATGCCGGCGCCGGCCAGCGTGCGCACCGGGCCCGCCGAGATCGCGTTGACGCGGATGTTCTGCGGCCCGAAGTCGGCGGCGAGGTAGCGCACCGAGGTTTCCAGCGCGGCCTTGGCCAGCGCCATCACATTGTAGTTCGGCATCACCCGCTCGGAGGCGCCGTAGGTCAGGGTGATGATCGCGCCGCCCGACGGCATCATCGCCGCCGCGCGCTTGGTCAGCTCGGTGAACGAGAAGCACGAGATCACCATGGTGCGCGAGAAATTCGCCCGCGTGGTGTCGGCGTAGCGGCCACGCAGCTCGTTCTTGTCGGAGAACCCGATCGCGTGCACCAGGAAATCCAGCGTGCCCCATTTGCTCTTCAGCGCCTCGAACACCGCGTCCACGCTGGCGATGTCCTCGACGTCGCAGGGCAGCACGGTGTCGACGTTGAGCGACTGCGCCAGCGGCTTGACGCGCTTGCCGAGCGCCTCGCCCTGGTAGGTGAAGGCGAGCTCGGCGCCGTGGGCGGCCAGCGTCCTGGCGATGCCCCAGGCGATCGAATGATCGTTGGCCACGCCCATGATCAGCCCGCGTTTGCCCTGCATCAGCGATGGCATGCTAAATCCCTTCGGTTTGTCGGAACGATATCTGGAAGTCGGGCGGGAGGCGGACCGTCGCGCCGATGCCGCCGTGCCGACCGGATCGCTCCGGCCACGGCGCTCGTCTCGGATCAACCGTCAAGCCGAACGCTCACGCATCGAGCCGCTTGAGCACCAGCGTGGCGTTGGTGCCGCCGAAGCCGAACGAGTTCGACAGCACCGTTCCGACCTTGGCATTGTCGATGCGCTTGCGCACGATCGGCATGTCGGCGAACGCCGGATCCAGCTCCTGGATATTGGCGCTCTCGCAGATGAAGCCGTTGTTCATCATCAACAGCGAGTAGATCGCCTCCTGCACGCCGGTGGCGCCGAGCGAGTGGCCGGTCAGCGCCTTGGTGGCGGCGATCGGCGGGCACTTGTCGCCGGCGCCGAACACGTTGCGGATGGCGTTGATTTCCGGAGCGTCGCCCGCGGGCGTCGAGGTGGCGTGCGGGTTGATGTAGTCGATCGGCGCCTTCACGGTCGCGAGCGCCATCCGCATGCAGCGTTCGGCGCCCTCGCCGGACGGCGCGACCATGTCGTAGCCGTCCGAGGTGGCGCCGTAGCCGACGATCTCGCCGTAGATCCTGGCGCCGCGCGCCTTGGCCACCTCGAGTTCCTCGAGCACCACCACGCCGGCCCCGCCCGCGATCACGAAGCCGTCGCGGTTGAGATCGTAGGGGCGCGAGGCGGTCGCCGGGGTGTCGTTGTACTTCGACGACATCGCCCCCATCGCGTCGAACAGCACCGACAGCGTCCAGTCGAGCTCCTCGCAGCCGCCGGCGAAGATCCGGTCCTGCTTGCCGATCTGGATGGTCTCATAGGCGTTGCCGATGCAGTGGTTCGAGGTCGCGCAGGCCGACGAGATCGAATAATTCACGCCCTTGATCTTGAACCAGGTCGCCAGCGTGGC
>JARLJA010000172.1 GCA_031291445.1 Xanthobacteraceae bacterium
GGGTGGGGGGGGTTGGGCGCGGCCGCGCCCCCCCCGGGCCGGGCCCGGCCCCCCCCGCCGGGCGCCCCCCCGCCCCGGAGTGACGATCGCGAGGGCGGTTCAGCGTCCCTTATCGCCGCTCACAACGGAACGCCGAAAAAATTCTCCTCCTCGCCGCCCCACGCCAGATGCAGCGCCAGCGCGTCGCGCCAGCGCGCGGCCTCGGCCGCGTCGGCCTCGCGATGGCTCAGTCTGCCCTCGGGGTTTCCGGCCAGCAGATAGGGACGGCCGTTCCGGGTGAACCGGTTCAGATCCTTCATGTCGAGCGGGCGAACCACGCAGCGCGGCGCATCGTCGATCAGGATGGTGGTTGGCTTCATCGTGGCCTCGCGGGTCTGTGGTGAACCGCTGGCCGCTCAGTCGGCCGGTGGTCCGAGATCGTCGCTCGCGGCCTTCTTCTTCTTCTTTTCGACCTTGGCCTGGGCATAGGCGCCGGCGTTCTTCAGCGCCACCGGCGGCTGGCCCTCGACGAATTGCGAAATCCAGAACAGCGAACGCTCCAGCGCGGTCTCGGCCGCGGCGGCATCGTAGTGGCTGTCGTCGTCGCCGTCGAAGCCGTGGCCGACTCCCGGATAGGAGAACGCGCTGACGTCGGGCCGCGAGGCGCGGAACTGGACGATCTTGTCGTCCGGTACCGCGGCGTCATTGCCGGCGAAGTGAACCAGCGTCGGCACCCGGCGCTTGGCCCCGAATTCGTCGACGATGCCGTCGCCGTAATAGCAGACCACGCAGGCGATGCCGGGCACGGCATTGGCGGCGAGGTAGGCGAGGTATCCGCCCCAGCCGTAGCCGAGCACGGCCACCTTGCCGGCGGGCGCCGCGCTGCCGATCGCGGCCACCAGGGCTGCATAGGCGCGCTCGGCGCCGAGCTGCTTGACCGCATCGGCCGTCCTGCCGGCGGGCGCCGCGCCGTCGGCCGGGTCGCCGGCGCCGAACAGCGAGGTCGCGATGGTGAGGTAGCCCTTGGCGGCGAACAGATCCGCCATCTTGCGGGTGTGAGGCGTGAGATCGGCGTCCTCCTGCACCACGATCAGCGCGCCGCGGGGCTCGCCCGCGGGCTCGGCGCGATAGGCGCTCACGGTCTGTCCGTCGGCGGTGGCAAGCTCGAACATGATCTCATCTCCTTGCAGCTGGGGCGGGAGCGCGACAGTCGGGCTGCTACAACAGTCCGAGCTCGAGCTGGGTTTCTTCCGACATGCGCGACTTGTCCCACGGCGGGTCGAACACCAGGTTGACCTCGACCTGATCGATGCCGTCGACGGTCCGCACCGCGGTTTCGACCCATCGCAGCATCTCGCCGGCGACCGGACAGCCCGGCGCGGTCAGCGTCATGGTGATGTCGACCGACGCGGACTCCTTGATGTCGATCCGGTAGATCAGGCCGAGATCGTAGACGTTGACCGGGATTTCCGGATCGTAGACCGTGCGCAGCGCCGCGATGATGGCGTCGTTCATCGCCGCGATCGAGGCCGACGGATGCGGCTGCGTGGTGGCGTGTTCAATGACGGCGTTGTTCATGATCGGCCATCCGTCTTGCGGAGCAGGTCGGGCTGCGGATCACGATGCGCCGCGACCGGCGGATTGCCGACACAACCTGGTCCGGTGAGCGCGCGAATGCGACAATGTTGCACGATGTCCCCTCCACGTGAGAGCGGCTCGCAGCCGTCATCACCTGTGGTGCAAGCCCGATGCCAGTTCGCAGAAGTCAGGCGGCCGCGTCCGCCAGCGCGGCGACCACGGTCCAGCCGACCGAGCCGGTCGGATCGAGCCGCGCCAGGACGTCCAGCATCTGCCGGGCGAGCGCGACGTCGCCCTGCCTGAGCTGGATGAAGGCCAGCGCCTTGAGGGTGTAGAGCGCGAAGCGGGCGGCGCCGTCGGCCGCGTCGTGACCGGCGCGCCACTCCCGCCAGTCCGCCGGCCAGCCGGCCTGCCGCGTCGCCTCCGCCAGCCCGAGCCGTGCGGCGGCCTCCGCCTGGTCGAGATGACCGCGGTAGGTGTGGATCTTGTAGAGGCAGAAATAGACCGGCAGTTCGCCGGGCGCGAGCGCCAGCGCCTGGCGAAACAGCCGGTCGGCCTCGGCGTAGTTGCTGCGATAGGCCGCCACGCCCCGCTGCAGCAGGGCATCGACCTCGGCGGGGAGCTCGCCGAAATTGATGGTGTCGTGGTCGAGGACGCGTCCGATCATCGGTCGCGCGCCGTGGTTCGCCGTCCGGCGGCGCGGCGCGTCATTTGACCAGATGAATCGTGCGCCCCGGCTGGAGCGGCAGGCCGCTCTCGCGGATCGCGAGCGCCCGCAGCGCGCCGTCCGCGATGGTTTTGATGCGCGGGTCGAATTCGGTGGCGTTGGCGAGGCGTCCACGCGGATCGACCTCGAACAGTTTGGCGCCCGCCGGCACCTCGGTGTCGTCGCGCACCACCCCGCGCAGCAGGCCGTCGAACGGGGCCTGAACGGCGATGCTGCCGAGATGCCCGATCACGAATCCCTTGTAGACGCGGGTGCCGATGTCGATGGCGCTGTGCCAGCGGCCGTTGATCGCGGCGCGCCCGAAGCGCTCGCCCAGCGCGTCGCCCAGCGGCGCGGGCGTGCCGTCCGCCTCGTCGGTTGCGCCCTGCTCGATGATTGCGCCCGCCTTGCCGGGGCGGGTTTCCACGGCGATGTCGCAATTGTGTCCGCCGGCGAAGCCGGGGCCGAGCCCGATGGTCGACTTCGCCAGCCAGCGCAGGTCCGGCTTGACCACGTATTTCTGCATCCTGGCATCGATCAGGACGTCGAGGGTGCGGATCGCGATCAGGTCGAGCAGCCCGAGATCGGTGACGATGACGCCCTCCGCCCGGCCAAGCCGGCCGCGCAGCGCGAGGCTGTCCTCGGCCCGCTCGGCCGTGACGCCCTCGATCATGACCGTCTCGCCGAACAGCGCGTCGTGAAACGCCATCTTGCGGCGGATCACCGGCGGCGAGGGGTCGTGCGACATCACGATGTCGTAGTCCCGACCATGAAGTCGGACCGCGACGGCCGAGCCAAATTCGTTGGTTCCGAGGATGACGGCAAGGCGTCGATGTCGGCCGCGCCGATCCGGGGTCTGGTTGGTCATGCATGGCTCCCTGCTCCGCGCCTGTTAAGCAAGAGCCGGGCCGAATCCGCCGGGGTGCAAAAAAGTCAACCGCTGCGGTAGCTTGGTGCGAGCGCGCGGCGACCGCGTGAGTCCGCGCCGGCCGCGCGCGTCAGCCTCTCAACACTCCGCCGCGGGTTTGTAACAAATCCAACATCGGGGCGATGGTTTGCCTCTTGCATGGCGCGGAGCCAGGCACAGGACAAACAGGAGACCCGAGAATGGCGATGACCGGAGCCGACATCGAAAGCCTGATCAGGCAGGCCTTTCCCGACGCGGACGTGGTGATCGTCGACCTCGCCGGCGACGGCGATCATTTCGGCGCCCGCATCACCTCGCGCGCCTTCGCCGGCCTGAGCCGGGTCCGGCAGCACCAGATGGTCTACGCGGCGCTGGAAGGCAGGATGGGCGGCGCGCTCCATGCGCTGGCGATCGAGACCCTCGTGCCGCAGTGAGTGGACCGGCTCTTGCATCGCCTGGCTGCGGCGGGCTGAGGCCGCGTCTTCGCAGGAGACTTCGGACATGGAAGCGACATTCGACAGGATCAGGACCATCATCGCGGGCAGCGACATCGTGCTGTTCATGAAGGGGCAGCCGTCGGCGCCGCAATGCGGCTTCTCCGCCGCCGTGGTCAATGCGCTCGCCGGCCTCGCGGTGCCCTACGCCAGCGTCAACGTGCTCGCCGACATGGAGATCCGCGAGGGCATCAAGGCGTTCTCCAACTGGCCGACCATCCCGCAGCTCTACGTCAAGGGCGAGTTCATCGGCGGCGCCGACATCGTGCGCGAGATGCTCGCGTCGGGCGAACTCGCCGCGCTGCTCGGCGCCAAGGGCATCGCGGGCGCCTCGGCATGAGCGACGACGCCGACTTCGAACTGACGCCGCTCTACCGCATCCACGCTTTCGGCTGCATGACCCAGCGCCCACCCGCGCATCCGCGCGGCAGCTGCGGCACCGCCGGAGCGCCGCCGCTGTGGGAGCGTCTCGGCCAGCTGATCGAAAAGCATCAGCTGCCGGATGTTGCCTTCACGGCCGCCGGCTGCATGGGCTTCTGTGCGGCGGGGCCGCTGATGGTGGTCTACCCCGAGGGGATCTGGTACCGCCCGACCACGCCCGACGACATCGACGAGATCGTGGACTCGCACTTCAGGAACGGCCGCCGCGTCGATCGCCTGATCGTGGTGCCGCAGCGGCGGTGAGGCCAACAGGCTGTTGGAGGCCCCGTCATGCGTGGGCTCGACCAGCGCATGGAGGTTGGGCCATTTCCGTCATCCTGAGGAGCATCGCCACCGGGTCCGCGCGGAGCGCGGACCGATGACAAGCTCCGCGATGCGTCTCGAAGGATGAGCGGCCCGGGCAGTCGCCCTTCGAGACGGACCGCTTTGCGGTCCTCCTCAGAGTCTGACTCAAAATTGCAGCCAATAAAATCAGGCCGTTATTGAAGAACTCGTCATGCCCGGCCAGCGCGATCCGTCTTCGACGGATCGCTAGGACTAAGGTCTGCCGGGCATCCACGACTTAACGGCGCTGCCGCAAGAAAGACGTGGATGGCCGGGACAAGCCCGGCCATGACGGGAAAAAACAGCAATCGCAACATCTTGAAAATGCTCGCTGCATTTTCGGTCAGACACTCAGGACGACGAGTGAATCTGAACAAGCAACGGGTCTGACTCAACGCGGATCGGGGCACGCGCTCGCGTCGTCCGGGCGCGAGCAGGCCACGTCGGCCTCGACCACCGGGCGGCCGAGCAGCGATGTCACCGGCGCGTGGTCGAACCCGGCAAATCGCCGGCCGTCCCATTCGATCAGCGGCCGCCGGATCAGCAACGGCTCCTGGAGCAGCAGATCGAGTGCGGTGGCGGCGTCGGCCGCGGCCGGATCGATGTCGCCGGATTTGATCCGCGGCGCGGCCGGGTTGAACCAGGCGGCCACCGGTTGATCGCCGAAGAAGCCGCGCAGGCGTTCGGCGGTCCACGGCTCGGTGAGGAGGTTGCGGGCGATCACGGTGTGCCCCGCGGCCTCCAGCATCTGACGCTGCCGGGTGTTGGTCTTGCAGCCGGGCTTCTGAAAGAACGTGACCGTGGCCATGGTGCTAGCCGAGAACGCTGAGCTGGACCAGCGGCGAGGCGCCGCCGCGGCCGAGGATGGTGTCGACCTTCTTGCGCACCGCCTCGAGCGTCAGCGGCTTGACCAGGGCGCCATGGGCGCCGGCCTTGAGGGCCTCGAGCGCGGTGGCCTCCTCGGCCTTGGCGCAGACGATCAGGATGCGCACGCCGGGAAACCTCGTCAGGATCTCGCCGACCAGCGCGGGTCCGCGCTGGGCGATGAAGGAGACGCCCAGCAGCACCACCTGCGGCTGCAGCCAGCCCTGGCCCTTGTCGTAGGCGCTCTCCGGATCCGCCAGCTCGTGGGTCTCGATCTCGTCATGCAGCATGAACTGCAGGGCCGCCCGCGTGATTTCGTCATCGTCGATCACGAACACGCGCCGCTGGTCGACCGCCTTGGCCGTCTCGACGCCGATTTGCATGTCATCCTCCTCTCGCCTTCGGCCCGCCGTGTCCGGACGCGCGGGCCTTGTCGCGTGCCTCGTCTCATCCGTGATCTAGCAAGATCCGTTCCGAAGCGCGGACGCGCCGAGGGTCGCCCAACCCGCGGACACGCGCGATGTCGGCGCGCTCCGGTGCCAGCGGCGATGTCTTGTTCGCGACAGCCGGGCCTGTGCTGTCGGGTTTTTGACAGCTGCCGCCGGACCTCGCAGCGCGGCGTTTCGAGGTGTGAAATCAGACCCTTAGTTCATCGCCGCCGAGTTGGCACGGCGGTTGCTCAAGAACAGTTCGCAACAACGAGTGAGGGCTGAGGGCACGCAGACGCACGACGAGCGATGCTCTCCTTCCCGCAGCCCGTGTGCCGCTTCTCCCCGGAGAGGCAGTCTCGCGCGCAAGCGTGGTTCATTGGCAACTAGGTACATGGAGAGAACGATGTCTTCACTGCGACAAATCGCATTTTACGGCAAGGGCGGGATCGGCAAGTCGACGACCTCGCAGAACACGCTGGCGGCACTGGCGGAGATGGGCCACAAGATCCTGATCGTGGGTTGCGACCCGAAGGCGGATTCGACCCGCCTGATCCTGCACGCCAAGGCGCAGGACACCATCCTCAGCCTGGCGGCCAACGCCGGCAGCGTCGAGGACCTCGAGCTCGAAGACGTCATGAAGATCGGCTACCGCGACATCAAGTGCGTGGAGTCGGGCGGTCCGGAGCCCGGCGTCGGCTGCGCCGGCCGCGGCGTCATCACCTCGATCAACTTCCTGGAGGAGAACGGCGCCTACGAGGACATCGACTACGTGTCCTACGACGTGCTGGGCGACGTGGTGTGCGGCGGCTTCGCGATGCCGATCCGCGAGAACAAGGCCCAGGAAATCTACATCGTGATGTCCGGCGAGATGATGGCGATGTATGCCGCCAACAACATCTCCAAGGGCATTCTGAAA
>JARLJA010000173.1 GCA_031291445.1 Xanthobacteraceae bacterium
CGGCGGGCCCGCCGTGAGGCCGATGCGCGGATTGCGGCGCCACGCCGCCGCGCGCGGCCGGCGCCGCCGCGGCGGGCCTGCGTTCGGCGGTGAGCGCCACCATCGCCGAGACCACGCCGGGGATGCCGCGCACCGCGGCCTCGGCCCGGTCGCGGACATCCTGCCAGGCACGCGCCTCGCTGGCCTCGACGCTGATCGAGAAGAACACCTTGCCGTCGGTGATCGTGATCTCCGACAGCACCTTGGCCAAGGGCAAGGTCACTCCCCGCGGCGTCGCAACCGCCGCAAGCGCATCAAGAACCTGTTGTTTGGTGACAGCCAAAATCCCATCTCCCGCCTCGCCGCACAGGCGGCAAGTCATCGCCCGTTGCCCGCGCGGGGTCAACATCCGGCTTCCCGGTGAGCTGCCCCATCCGCCGATCGGACCTTGCATTCGCCGGTCCCGGTTGGCAGGTTGCGCTCACTCCCATCTTGCAGAGGCGCTCGGCTCGCGCTCGCGAAGACGTGACCCGGGGAACGTAACCAAGGGGTGGTGTTCCACGGAATTGCGGCATCCAAACTCGCACTTCGCAGTCGCAGCGAACGACGAAGCCCGAGGCTCTGCAACGCTCAAGACACCAGATACGCAAAGGTTCTCCCAGATGGCAAAAGTCGCATTCCTCGGACTCGGCGTCATGGGCTTCCCAATGGCCGGACACCTCGTGACCAAGGGGCACCACGAGGTCACCGTGTACAATCGCACGGCCGCCAAGGCCGACGCCTGGACCGGGAAATTCGCCGGCAGCGCGGCAGCAACGCCGCGTGACGCCGCCGAAGGTCAGGATTTCGTGATGGCCTGTGTCGGCAATGACGACGACCTGCGCGACGTCACCATCGGGGCGAACGGCGCCTTCGCCGGCATGAAAGCGGGCGCGGTGTTCGTCGACCACACCACCGCCTCCGCGGCGGTGGCGCGCGAACTCGCCACCGCGGCGGAACAGCGCGGGCTGACATTCATCGACGCGCCGGTGTCAGGCGGTCAGGCCGGCGCCGAGAACGGCGTGCTGACGGTGATGTGCGGCGGCGACGCCGAGGCCTATGCCCGCGCCGAGCCGGTGATCGCCGCCTATGCCCGCATGTGCAAGCTGCTCGGGCCCTCGGGCGCCGGCCAGCTGACCAAGATGGTCAACCAGATCTGCATCGCCGGTCTGGTCGAGGGCCTCGCCGAAGGGCTGCATTTCGCCAAGAAGGCCGGGCTCGACGTCACCGCCGTGATCGAAACCATCTCCAAGGGGGCCGCGCAATCCTGGCAGATGGAAAACCGCTCCAAGACCATGGACCAGGGCAAGTACGATTTCGGCTTCGCCGTCGACTGGATGCGCAAGGACCTGTCGATCTGCCTCGCCGAGGCGCGGCGCAACGGCGCCAGCCTGCCGGTCACCGCGCTGGTCGACGCATTCTATGCCGAGATCCAGACGATGGGCGGCGCGCGCTGGGATACCTCGAGCCTGATGGCCCGGCTGCAGCGGTAAAGCCGCGCCCTCCTCCATCGCGCCTGTCTGCGGCCTCGACCGCGGCGCCAAATGGCGCGTCGCGGGAGCTTTGGCGTGCCAGCTTAACCGTTTGTTCACCTAAATCGATTGACCTTGAGGGGCGGCCTTAGGGATTTCTCGCCACAACGATAAAACGGCCCGGAGCCGTTTTTGCGTCGCCCCTGCGCAGGGGCCGACGGTGTCGGACGTTCGCGGCGTGTACCATCGCGCCAGGGAGAGTTCTCGCGGTTATGGGGGCAGGCCTGGCCCGAAACACCAGGCGCGTGCTGGACGTGTAATTGTCGATGAGTATGACCGGCGAGACACCCGAAATCATCCCGGCGCCGGCCGCCCCGCCCGCTCCCTCGACGGCCCGCAACCGCCGCGCCGCAGCGTTGCGCGTCCGCGAAGCCCGCGACCGCCTGACCTCGACGAGCGGCACGCGGCCGGCCTTCGACCACGAGTTGCTGCGGCAATACGCCCAGACCCGCCTGTCGGCCTCGATCATCGTCATCCTGCTGGTGGTCGGGACCGGCCTGCTGTCGGGGTTCTGGGTTCAGCCGCTCGGTGCGGCGGTATGGACCTGCGGCATCCTCACCATCCACGTCGTCATCACCCAGACCTGCCGCAAGTTCCTCGCCGCCAGCCTGGTGCCCGCCAGCATCCGCAAGTGGCGGATGCGCTTCATCGTCCTCGACCTGCTCTACGGGCTGGCCTGGGCGGCGGTGCTGGTGCACCCCGGCGGCCTCGACGTGGTCTCGAACACGCTGATGCTGTTCGTGATGCTGCTGGTGGTCGCCGTCTCCAGCATGCTGGCCGCCAGCCTGCCGAGCGCGGCGCTGGCGGCGACGCTGCCGGTGACCTCGGCGATCGCGCTCAATTTCGTGCTGCGCGGCAGCTTCGACGACGACGTGCTGGCGCTGCTCGCCGTCGCCGCCGAGGGTTACTTCGTCCTGCTGGCCAACCGCCTCCATTCGACGACGCTCGCCACCATCGAGGCGCGGGCCGAGAAGGACGCGCTGATCGGCGAACTCGAGCAGGCCAAGTCGATCTCCGACGAGGCGCGCTATCGCGCGGAAGCCGCCAACGTCGCCAAGTCCAGGTTTCTCGCCCAGATGAGCCACGAGCTGCGGACCCCGCTCAACGCCATCCTCGGCTTCTCGGAAGTGATGAAGAGCGAGATCTTCGGGCCGCACGCCGTCCCGGTCTACAAGGAGTATTCCGCCGACATCCACAATTCCGGGGTGCACCTGCTCAACCTCATCAACGAGATTCTCGATCTGTCGCGGATCGAGGCGGGACGCTACGAGCTCAACGAGGAAGCGATCTCGCTGGTGCACATCGTCGCCGATTGCCACCATCTCCTGAAGCTGCGCGCCACCAGCCGCGGCATCACCATTCACGAAGTGTTCGAAAAGAGCCTGCCGCGGTTGTGGGGCGACGAGCGTGCGGCCCGCCAGATCGTGCTCAACCTGCTGTCCAACGCGATCAAGTTCACCCCGCAGGGCGGCGAGATCTGGCTCAAGGTCGGCTGGACCGCTTCCGGAGGGCAGTATCTCAGCGTCAAGGACACCGGCTCCGGCATCCCCGAGGACGAGATCCCGATCGTGCTGGCGTCGTTCGGCCAGGGTTCGAATTCGATCAAGTCGGCCGAACAGGGCGCGGGCCTCGGCCTGCCCATCGCCAAGAGCCTGATCGACCTGCACGGCGGCACTTTCACGCTGAAGTCGAAGCTGCGGATCGGGACCGAGGTGATCGTCACCTTCCCGCCGGAGCGGGTGATGTCGGCGCTCGCGCCGCTGCACGAAAATTCGCCGCCGCTGCAGCCCCATCACGCGCCGGCCGCCGACAAGCGGCGCAGCCATTCACCGATCATGAACGCCGGTACGGGACTCTGACCTCAACTTTGTATTTGCCGCGAATGCTGGAATATGCGTCAAGACATGCGTGACCATCGAAAGCCCCTGCATCAAGATCTGCGTCATGGACGCGGCGAGCGGCCTCTGCCGCGGCTGCGGCCGCTCGCTCGCCGAGATCGGCGACTGGGCGAGCCTCTCCGCCGCAGCGCGCGCCGCCATCATGGAGCGACTGCCCGGCCGCATGCGCGCCGCGGGGCTACCCCCGGCCACGGAGCGGCCCGCGACGCCGTGAGGTGCGGCGCATGATCCGTTCGTTCTCGATCCTCGGCGCCATTGTCGCGATCTGCACCATCATCTTCGCCGTCGGCGCGCCCGACCAGTTCGCCAAAGCCCGCCAGAGCGTGATGCAGGTGGTGGAAGCCCACGCCATCGCGAGCCCGCACGCCGCGGCCGCCGCGCGCATCGCCGCGATTCCCCGTACCAATGGCGGCGAATTCTCGCTGCGCGCCAAGGTCAACGGCGTTGGGGCACCGATGGTGGTCGACACCGGCGCGACCTGGGTGGTTTTGACCTACGAGACCGCCAAGGCCGCGGGCCTGCCGCTCGAAATGCTCGACTACAACGTCGATCTCGAAACCGCCAACGGCCCAACCAAAGCGGCGCGCCTCACACTCGATCGGCTCGCTGTCGGCGGCTTGGTCGAGCGCTCGGTGCCGGCGCTGGTGGTGCCGCGCGGATCGATGAAGACCAACCTGCTCGGCATGAGCTTTCTCGATCGTCTCGAGAGCTGGGAAGTGAGTCCCGACCGGCTGCTGATGCGCGGCTATCCGTGACGCGCGGCGGCTTCGTCTAAGCCGCCACGTCGACGGTAGCTTTGTCCCGCACCAGCGCCAGCGCGTCGCGCAGCACCTCGACGCCGGCGCCGGCACGGGTGCCGTGCTCGGCGAGATGGCGGCGAAACGCCCGCGCGCCGGGCACCCCTTGGAAGGCGCCGACCAGGTGCCGGGTGATGGCGTGGAGCCGCCCGCCGCGCGAAAGGTGCACCTCCGCATAGGGCATCAGGGCGGCGATCGCCGCCTTCATGTCGGCGAACGGCGCCGGCTCGCCGAACAGCTCCGGATCGACCTCCAGCAGGCGCCAGGGATCGTGATAGGCGGCGCGGCCGAGCATCACGCCGTCGACATGGGCGAGATGCTGCTTCGCCTCGGCGATGCCGGCAATGCCGCCATTGATGACGACCGGGACCCTGGGCAACGCCGCCTTCAGCCGGTAGACCCGGTCGTAATCGAGCGGCGGAATGTCGCGGTTTTCCTTCGGCGACAGTCCTTTCAGCCAGGCCTTGCGGGCGTGCACGATCAGCACGTCCGTGCCCGCCTCCACCACCGCGCGCGCCAGCGCGTCCAGCGCCAGCTCAGGGTCCTGGTCGTCGATGCCGATCCGGCACTTCACGGTCACCGGGATGGTCACTGCCCGCTTCATCGCCGCGACGCAATCGGCGACGAGCCGCGGTTCGGCCATCAGGCAGGCGCCGAAGCGTCCGTCCTGGACACGATCCGATGGGCAGCCGACGTTGAGATTGATCTCGTCGTAGCCGAAATCGGCGCCGATCCGCGCGCTTTCCGCCAGCGCCGCCGGATCCGAGCCGCCGATCTGCAGCGCCACCGCGTGCTCGCTCGGATCGAACCCGAGCAGGCGCTGGCGATCGCCGTGCAGGATCGCGCCGGTGGTCAGCATCTCGGTGTAGAGCCGCGCGCGGCGCGTCAGCAGACGATGGAAGACGCGGCAATGCCGGTCGGTCCAGTCCATCATCGGGGCGACGGAGAAGCGATGTGCTAACATGCTGCTTCCGCTAGCACTCCAAACATCGATCCGTCCATCCGGTTGTCGCGCCGCCAAGGGTTCCGATAGTGGCGACACGCTAGGCCAGCCAATTCTCGACCTTCAGGCCGCGCACCCGCTCGAATTCCTGAACGTTGGCCGTGACCACCGTCGCTCCAAGGCTGTGGGCGTGCGCCGCGATCAGAAGGTCATTGGCGCCGATCGATCCGCCTGCGGTCTCCAGTTCGGCACGGATTTCGCCATACTTGGAGTCAGCGGGACTTTCGAACGGCAAGACCTCGATCTCGCCAAGCACGTCCTCGACAGCTTTCAGCAGTCGGGGTGATCCGCTTTTGGCGCAGCCGTAGCGCAACTCGGCGACGACGATGATGCTGGTGCAGACGTTGTCCTCGCCGGCCTTCGCTATCTGCCGTGCCGCATTGCCTTGCGGGTTCCTGACCAGATCGGAGATGATGTTGGTGTCAAGCAGATAGCGGCTCAAAACACGTTCTCCGGCTTCACCGGGACGTCGGGTATCTCCGGAAAATTCTCGTCGACTGGTTTCATCGTCTTGAGCAACGCCAAAAGTCCGCGCTTGCGTACCGGCTCGAGGACGAGCTTGTCGCCTTCCCGATACATGATCGCTTCCTCCCCCGGCAGTTCGAACTCGACCGGGATACGGACGGCCTGGTTTCGGCCGTTTCTGAAAAGTCGCACGTGACGATGGTCCGGCATAACCGCCCTCAAGCATATGCCAAAGACATATGCCAACAGTCCACTTTTGCAAGTCCCATTGATCGGTGGGTGGCGCGCTGCGGCAACGTCAGGGAGGACTCTGCTGCGGACGAACCGTCGTTGTCACCGAAGTCAGTTCCTCATCCGCAAGGGCGACATTCTCGTTCTCGGAAGCCGTCACCGGGTTGAAGCGACCATCGACGCGGCTCCCGGCGGTTCATTCCGTTCGACTTCAAATCCCGCCTTCGATCTGGCGCGGGACGCAAGAGCCCTGTTGGCACCGCTCTTGCTGTTCTCGACTTGAGCCGCCCGCTCCCGCCGCCACGGTGTCGGAGTTGCGTCACGGTTTGCGGGAAAGCCGACAAAAGTCGAGAGCGGGGCACGTCATGACGGACATGGAGGAGCTGAAACGGCGCAAAATGCCGCTCAACCTGGCGATCGTGCATACGGAGCCGGACGCCTTCATCGCCAATCTGATGGGGTGGCTGGAAATCACCGCCTTCGTCACCGCCCAGCGCGCCGGCGAAGCCCAGGTTCCTCCCGACGGCAAGACCCCGACGCTGTCCCCTCAACAGCTGCGAAACGGCAGCGTTCATGACGTCGCCAATGACGCGATCTTCGCCTTCTGCATGACGGCGGCGATGACGGCGGACAAGGCCGCGGTCGACAAGGTGGAAGACGCCCTGGTGCAGAGCATGGGCAAGGACTTCCCCGGCTCGTTCGGCCTGTGGCACTTCCGCGGCCAGATCGACGCGCCGGTCTCGCTGGACGACTTCGTCGGCCAGGCCGGAAAAAAGATGCTGCTGGGCGACATCCCGCCGCCGCCGCTGCGGGCCAAGGACAACTGGAACACCGGGCTGCGCTTCTTCGAGAAGGCGCGCAAATCGAACTTCATCCACGAGATCATGTTTCCGCTGGCCAACTGGACCCGGGCGCGCTGGTCCGAAACGCTGGAGAAGGGCGTCGCCTTCCTGCAGCACATCGAGGACAGCGTTCCGGTCCTGCGCGCGGTGCTGGACGACCCCCGCAACGATCAGCCCTTCATCGCCAACGCGCTGCTCTCCCTGGCCCCCGCGGTGGATATGGAGCTGACCGAGGAATATCAGGGATTTTTGCGATCACTGGCACGCCGGAACTAGTGGCATGCAGGGCCAGCTTGCCAGCCTCGCCGAACCAGGCTCCGCCGAGCAGGCATCCGCCGGCCATGACGCTGCGACCATGACCGCCGTCGCGAAAGCCGCGGTCTTACCGGATCGCAGCGTGGTGGCGATCAGTGGACCGGACCGCGTCAAGTTCCTGCAGGGGCTGACCACCAACGATATCCGGCGGCTCGCCCCGGCCAAGGCGCTCTATGCCGGCTTTCTCACCGGTCACGGCAAGCTGCTCTGCGACGTGTTCCTGATCGATGACGGCGACCGCATCCTGATCGACATCGCGTCCAGCCTGGCCGGAGATTTCGTCACGCGGCTCACCGCCTTCAAGCTGCGCGCGGCGATCGAGATCGGCGAGGTCGTCCCCGCTCTCGCCGTCGCGGCGGTGTGGGGAGCGGCCGCCGCCGCGCGACTCGGGCTCGACCCGGTCGAGGGCATGGCAGGCGGCCGCGAGGTTGCGAAACCGGATCATGCCTTCGTCGACCCGCGGCTCGCGGCCTTGGGCGCGCGCATCGTCTACCCGGCTGACGATGCCCTTGGGGCCAGGCTGGATGAGCTTGGCTTCGCCCGCGCGACGCAGGAGGACTATGCCACCCACAGGCTGGCCCTCGGCATCGCCGACACGGTCGAGATCGCCGGCGAGACCTGCTATGCGCTCGAAGCCAATCTCGAGATGCTGCACGGCGTCGACTTCAAGAAGGGCTGCTACGTCGGGCAGGAACAGACCGCGCGCATGAAGCTCAAGGGCGGATTGCGCAAACGGATCCTGCCGGTCACCGGCGCGACCGCCCTTCCCGGCGCTGGAGCGGCGATCACGGCCGACGGAGCCAGGCTTGGCCACCTGATCGCGGCGTCCGGCGCTCGAGGCCTTGCCTTGCTCCGCCTCGATCATCTGGCCGAGGCCAGGGACGGCGCCATCCGCGCCGAGGATGTTCCGCTGAGCGTCCATTGGCCGGACTGGCTGCCGCGCGGCACGTGATCATGGACGCACCACAGTCGATCGTATCGATAGGCATCGACGCGGCGGGCGGCGCTCCGCCGTCGGCTGACGTCGCCTTCGCCTATCACACGCGAACCAAGCACGACCTCAAGCGCTATGCGGCCGGCCCCGAGACCCTCGACTGGGACACCCAGCCCAATCCGTTCCGGGAATTCTCGGGCTCCGCGCGAACCCCGCTGCCGCTGACGGCGGACCACTTGACCACGACCTTTGCCCAGATCTACCAGCCGCCGGGAGCGCCGGCCCCGCTGACGCTCGCATCGGTCGCCGCGCTGCTCGAGCTCTCCATGGGGCTCTCGGCGTGGAAGGAATACGGGCCCGACCGGTGGGCGCTGCGCTGCAATCCGTCGAGCGGCAACCTGCATCCGACGGAAGCCTACGTGCTAAGCGCCAACGTACCCGGCCTCGACGACGGGCTTCATCACTATGTCAGCCGCGACCACGTGCTGGAGCAGCGCTGCCGCCGCGCCGGGCGATCCGCGGCTCCGGCGCGCCTGTGGATCGGCCTCGCGTCGATCCATTGGCGGGAAGCGTGGAAATACGGCGAGCGCGCGTTCCGCTATTGCCAGCTCGACATCGGACACGCACTGGGCGCCATTCGCTACGCCGCCGGCGCGCTCGGCTGGCAAGCGACGGTCGTCGGCGGGGTGGAAAGCGCGGCGCTGCGTGCAGCCATGGGGCTTGACCGCGCTGGCGACTTCGCCGGCGCCGAACCGGAAGACGCGGATCTCCTGATTGCGATCACGCCAGGCTCGACCGCACCAGACGAGAAGCAGAACGTCCCGGAGGCCTTCGATACCGCCGCCGACCACTGGTCGGGACAGGCGAACCGGCTCGATCCCCATCCCATGTACCGCTGGCCGGTGATCGACGAGGTCAGCGCAGCCACCCATGGCCGGGCAACCGACGAGCCCGCCGCGCCGTTGCCCTATCCGCCCCTGCCCGAAGGGGCAACGGCGCGCGCCGCCGACATCATCCTCGGCCGCCGCAGCGCGCAACGATTTGACGCCAGGCACACGATCGGTGCCGACCACTTCCATCGCCTGCTGGATTGTCTGCTGGCGCGGCCGGCCGCGCCCTGGGACGTCTGGTGCTTTGCGCCGCGCCTGCATCCGGTGCTGTTCGTGCACCGGGTCGAGGGGCTCGCGCCCGGCGTCTATGCGCTGCCGCGCCATCCCGAGGCAATGAGTGCCCTGCGCCAGGAGTTGCGCTCCGATTTCGAATGGCAGAGGCCGGACGGCGTGCCGGCTCACCTGCCCTTGTTCCGGCTGCTGACGACCGATTGCCGCGCGACGTCCCGGACCGCGAGCTGTCATCAGGCGATCGCCAGCGACGGCGGCTTCTCCCTCTCCATGGTGGCCGAGTTCGAACCGATCGTGGGTGCAGATCCCTGGCGCTACCGCCAGCTCTACTGGGAGGCGGGATTGCTGGGGCAGGTTCTCTATCTCGAGGCCGAAGCCGCGCGCCTTCGCGGCACCGGGATCGGCTGCTATTTCGACGACGCCGTTCACACGCTGCTCGGGATCGAGACGCGCCGATTCCAGGCGCTCTATCACTTCACCGTCGGGCGCCCGCTGACCGACGATCGCATCACCACCTTCCCGGCCTATCCCGGCCGAGAACGGAACGAACGCTGGGAAGCGGCACCATGAGGCAACGCACCCCTTACCGCTGCATCGACGTCGATGCCGCCGTGGATCTGCTCCGGCGCGACGGCGTGCTCAGGCTCGATGTGCGCGACCCGTCATCGTTCGAGAATGGCCGCATGGATGGCGCGCGGCACGTCTCGCACGCCAACCTGTCGGCGCTGATCGCCGGAACGGCCAAGGCCACGCCGATCCTGATCTATTGCTACCGCGGGCACGCCAGCCGCGACTACGCGCAGACCTTTTCCGACTTCGGATTCGCCGAGGTCTACAGCCTCGACGGCGGCTTCGAGGCCTGGAGCAAGGCACCACGCGCCCTCGACGCCGCGCCACCGGGCCCCGCGCTGCAGCGGTGGCTGGCGGCACAGGGCTTTCCTCCCGGCGACGTCAACGCCGTCATTGCCAACGAAACCACGCCGCTGATGAAGGCGGCCCATCTGGGAGAAAGCGCGATCGTCCGCGATCTCCTCGCCGCGGGGGCGCGGCCGGAGGCCCGGAATGCCGACGGCAACAACGCCCTGTGGCTCGCCTGCGTCGGCGATCATCTGGAGGTCATCGACCTGCTCGTCGCGGCCGGCATCGACGTCGACAACCGCAACGCCAATGGCGCCACCGCGCTGATGTATGCATCCTCGTCCGGAAAGGCCGCCGTGGTCGCGCACCTGCTGGCAAAGGGGGCCGACACCGCGCCGGAAACGCTCGATGGCTTCACCGCGCTCGACATGGCCGCATCGATGGAATGCCTCACGCTGCTTCGCCGCGCGAGCCAATCGCCATACCGGGTAGAGACCGGATCATGACCGTCATCGAGCACGACTTCGGCCTGCAGGAACGCGAGGTCGCGCGACGCTTCACCCGGCTGCTGAGCCTCGACGCGCTACACGAAGCCAATGTGCGCGCCAATCCGCTGCCCTACCTCGAACGGGCCAGCGAACACATCTATCAGCTCGAAAGGGCCCTGTTCGACGCCGCGCAGGCGGCCGCGCCTTCCGGTGGAGAACCACCTTCGGCCGAAACGATCATGGTCGACAAGGCGGAGTACCAGCGCCTCGTCGCCTGCCGCGCGGTCGTCGCGCTGGCTCTCGCGCAGCTCGGCCTGCATGAAGACGAGAGCCGGGCGCCGGCCAATCCCTGAGGACCGCCCGATGGCCCCGATGAAACTCTACATGACGCCGGGATCGTGCTCGACCGGAATCCACATCATCCTCGAAGAGCTGGAAGAGGTATTCGAGGCCCATATCGTCAACCTGCCGGCCGGCGACCACTTCAAGCCCGACTATGTCGCCATCAATCCGAAATCGACCATTCCGACGCTGGTGCGTGGCGACGGCACCGCGCTCACCGAAGTCCCGGCCATCGCCTGGTGGCTCGCAAAGACCCATCCGCGCGCCAGGCTGTGGCCGGAAGACACCGAAGAGGAATGTCGCGTGATCGAGGCCATGGCCCATATCGTGGGCACGATCCATGGCCAGGGCTTCGCCCGCATCTTCGCCACCAGCAGCTTTACCCGCAATCCGGCCGACCACGCTGCGGCGCGTGAGCTCGGCCGTGACATCGTCGTCAAGGGGTTCGCCATCCTGAACGACGCGCTCGAAACCAGACCTTACCTCGCGGGCGACTTTTCCGTCGCCGATCCGATTCTCTTCTACGTCGCGTTCTGGGCCGACAAGACCGCTATCCCGCTGCCCGACAATCTCGCCGCGCACTACCGGCGCATGCTGGCACGCCCAGCCGTCCAGCTGGTGTTGCGCGAGGAGGGCTACAATCCGGCCAATCTGGGCATGCCGTCCCGGTAGCTGCCCGCGCTCACGCCTCGCTCGAAGCCGTCGGTCGCCAGTGATCGCCGAGGTCGATGCCGCGAAAAATGGCGCAGCGTCGGAACACGTCCAGCGCCGGACGCACCTTCTTGTGGTGACAGTATTTCGCGACCAGCTTCGCCAGCCCCTTGATGTCGCGCCCCGTCGCCGCCGGAAAGGTCTCGACCAGCGCGTCGAGCAGCGCCGCGTCGATGGCGAGCCCGAACTGCTGCGTCATCACCTGCCAGATCCGGCGCCGGGCCTGGCCATCGGGCGGAAAGAACTTGATCAGGGCGATGCAGCGCGACACGATCGCCTCGTCGATATCGTCGATGCGGTTGGTCGTCAGGAACAGCAGGCCGTTGAAGTATTCCAGCACCCGCAGGAACACCCCCACCACCGCGTTCATCACCATGTCGTCCTCGCGACGCTTGATGTAGACATCGGCCTCGTCGATCAGCATCACCGCGCCCCAGCGCTGGGCCCGCGTCAGCGCGTTCTTGAGCGCGCTTTCCATGGCGGCAACGTTGAGCCCGAGCTGGCCCGAGTGCACGCGGTACAGCGGCCGGCCGACGATCTCGGCGTAGACCTCGGCGGTCAGGGTCTTGCCGACCCCGGGCGGGCCCGCGCACAGCACGGTGGTTCCTCCTGACTTCCCCGCCACGATGTCGTCCATCAGGACGTCCATTTCGGCGGTCAGGATGTCGATCAGATCGGTCTGCTCCTCCGGCAGGATCAGCTTCTGCTTCAAGTCCGGCTGATAGGCGTAGGGCGTCATGTCGTCGGCATGAACCCAAAGATAGTGATGCAGATCGAGGTGGAACATCAGCATGTAGGGGTGGACCGGGATCCGGCAGAACAGGCCCTTCGGGATCGCGGCCCTGGATTCCTCGACCTCGCTTTCGGCGTCGTAGAGATTGCTCTTGGCGGCCTTGCGCAGGTACTGCCCGAGGATGTCGCCCGAGACCTCGAGCGTCAGGTCGCGCGCGGTCAGGATGCTCTCGTCATTGACCAGCCGCGCATCGCCCCCACCCGATGACAGCACGATGACGTCCTTGCGCGACCAGTCCATATCGCGATGCGACGAGTTCGGATCCTCCGCATAAAACCCGGTGCCCCGGGCGGAGAACTGGGCGCCATAGCGGCCGCGCCAGGCGAAATAGCGCTCCGCGGTCTCGTCATAGGCCTCGATCAGCTCCGGCGTCTCCTTCAAAAAGCCCTTGGCCGCGAATATCTCGGCCACGGTCTTGCCGACGATGTCGCCGGCGGAAACCCGCAGCGTTGTCGTCGTGAGCGACCCTTTTACATTGGCCTTCAACTCGATGAACACGCGCCCGGTCTCGTCGTTCGAGGGCGGGGTGTAGTCGAGCCGGCTCACCACATACGGCAGCGGCCGGCTCGCCGCGCTGGTGGAGAACATCCAGCCGCGGATGGCATTGACGACGAGATAGCGGGCGATGGCGGGCAGCAGCGATTCCAGATCCTGCGCGGTGAACCTGGTACTGTCGTCGGCGAACGCCCGCTGCAGCGTTGCGACATGGGCCAGACGGGCGTGCTGGTCCGGGCCGGCCTCGCGATAGAGCTCCTGCAGATAGTCGAGCTCGGCGTTCGAGAGCTGGCTGAATGCCACCTCGGCCTTGTCGCCGAACCGCAGCTGCTCCGTCAGCGACGTAAGGTTCGGGAAGGCCGCGGCCATCGCTTCGACGTAGGGTCGATCAATCTGCAGCTTCATGCGAGTTCATCGAGTCGTGAAACGGATCGCGCGGATGCCCGCGCCGGTGACGCATCTGCCTTCGCCAGCAGAAGGCGGTTGGCCGCCAGCGAAAACTCCTGCCACGCCGCGGCGATGTCGCGCAGAATCGTCTGCACATACTCCTTGGATGGGCGATGCTCGTCGGGAAAGTTGGAGAGCGCGCAGGACGTGCGGTTGAATGCGATCACGTCGTCGAGCAGGGTTCGCAGGAAATCGCCGAACGGCTTCTGGACGTCGGGCGTCAAGGCCGAGCGGCCGCGCTCGACGGCCACGCCACTCATCTCGAATGGGAAATCGTCGAGCACTTTCAGCGCCTCGGCGAACACCGCCTCGACCGCCCCGAGCGCGGCGAGCTGGGTGATCTGGTCGCGCTGCTGTGCGGCAAGGCCGCGGATAAGCCGACGGCGATAGTCGTCGAACGCCACATCCCCCTGCGCGGCAACCCAGGCGCCGAGCCGGGCGAGGCAGGCCGCGTTCCCGGTGAGTGAAGCATCCGTCCGGCCCCCTGTCTCCCCGTTGCTGGAAGAGGCACGGCCGAGCGCGCGATCGATGCGTCGCGCCGCGTCGAGTGCGCCTTCGAGGTAGCCCGCCGCATGGGCCGCGGTTTCCGCGCCGCCCAGATGAAGCTTGCCGTCCCACAGCGGTCGCCGCAGCAGCGGACTGGCGACGTCCACATGCTCGGCGCGCGGCCCCTCCCGATCCAGCGCGCTGCAGGTATGGCGCTCGGTCGCCCAGTCCTGATAGTGCGGTTCACCCTGGCCCTGTTCGAGCGCCGGCCCGAAGACCTGGACCATCTGGCTCGCCATCAGCATCGGCAGGCCGACGCTGAAGCTCTGGCGCAGGTCCGGCGGCAAGGCGAGAAATCCTCCCAGCGCCGCCCGCTCGCCGGGCGCGTCGCAAGCATCGAAGATCTCGCCGAGCACGGCCTGCTCGTGGGTCACGAAGGCGTTGCCGGACCGCCCGCCCTCGCGCCAGAATGGGCGGTCATAGCCGATCACCACCTTGGCCTGCGCGGCCATCCAGGTTTCAGCATCGCGCATCGCCTCGCGTGTCGCCTCGTCGAGTTCCGGCTCGAAGCGGACATGCTCCGCAACGAGGCGTGGAGGAAGCGCGAGCACGATCCGTTGGGCCACGACCTCGATCATTCGACCATCGGAGCCGAACGCCAGCGCGACGTGGTCGCCGCGATCCTCCACCCTCGTCAGTTGGTGACCGAGATGAATATGGTCCTTCGGCAGATCCCGGGCCAGCGCATCGACCAGGCTTGCCATGCCACCCTGGAGACGCCGGGCACCGTTATGAATGGTCCGGCCCTCGATCGCCTCAGGCGCCTTGTCGGGATCGCGCAGATGAAGCACCGCACCTTCATCGTGCTGAGGAAAGTCGGCAAGGCCCAGATCGGCGACGAGACGCGTGATGGACGGCTGCGTGTCGGGCCAGAACCAGGTGGGACCGAGGTCGATGGCCCCGCCCGCACCCACAGCCGACATGATCCGCCCGCCGAGCCGTCGGCGCGCCTCGAACAGCGCGAACGTCACACCGCGACGGGACAAGCTCCGCGCCAGTGCGAGACCGCACAATCCACCTCCGACAATGGCCGTTTCCAGCACCGCCAAACCCTTGCCGCCATTCGATCTAGCGAGGTTATGCAAGAATCGCGCACAATCGTTCAGCTGGACCCACATTCGGGAGCGCGCGCGAGCGCACATTTTTTTTGCGTCAGACCTCCCGCCACGATCGCCCTTGATTTCCGCGCGCCGTTGGCTCAACCGATAGACATGACTGACACAAGCGCCATTACCGCCGCCAACGCGGCCTTCTATGAAGCCTTTTCGGCGGGAGACGTCGAGGCAGTCGCGCGCCTGTGGGCGGACGACGACGGCATCTCCTGTATCCATCCCGGCTGGCCGGCGATCATCGGGCGCGAAGCCGTCGTCGGAAGCTGGCGCGACATCCTACAAAACCCGAGCCGGCCGCAGGTCGCCTGTGCCGAACCCTACGCGATCATCGACGGCGACAGCGGACGCGTGCTCTGCATCGAGATCGTCGACGGGACGCCACTGGCCGCCTGCAACCACTTCAGACGCATCGACGGCGCCTGGCGCATGGTTCATCACCAGTCGAGCCCGATCGCCCAGACTGCCGCGCCGGCCACCGACGATCCGTCGAGCCCAAGCCACCGTCTGCATTGAACGCGGCCCCAGCGACGGCGCGCGCGCCTTGGCCGCCGCGCAAGCTCGCATGCGCTCGCGCGCCGTTCAGCAGAAGTTGAACGCCGGCGCGACGCGCCTCCCGGCCCACTCGTGGCAGCCCGGCGGCATGATTGTTCGCCTTTGATTTCAGAGAGTTAAATCAATCGGCCAGGTACGACCGCGCCGCCGCGCGGTTGGCAGCTCGCCCGGGTGGTCCCGAGCCTCTGAAATAATCCGGTGCAGCGGTTGTTCTCCTTTCGAACGCCCCAACTCCGGACCTCGCGATGTCGAACCCTGCCCTCGTTTCACTTGCGACGTCCGTCCCTCCAAATACATTCATCCAAACCGATATCCTGGCGGCGGCGCGCGACGTGTTCACGCCGCGCTTTCCCGAATTCGAGGCCCTGGCGAGCATCTTCGCCAATACCGGCATCGTCAGTCGCCACGGCGTCAAGCCGTTTCACTGGTACCTCGAGCCGCGCGGCTGGCCGGAGCGAACCGCGGCCTATCTCGAAGGCGCCGAAGCGCTGTTCGTCGATGCCGCGGATCGGGCCCTGCGCGCCGCCGACCTCCGCGGCCGCGACATCGATATCGTCGTCACGGTCTCCTCGACCGGCATCGCCACGCCGAGCCTCGAGGCCCGCGTCAGCCGGCGTATGGGCTTTCGCCCGGACATCGTGCGGGTGCCGGTGTTCGGGCTCGGCTGCGCCGGCGGCGTCTCCGGGCTCGCGATCGCCTCGCGGCTCGCCGCGTCCCGGCCCGGCTCCAACGTGCTGTTCGTGGCCGTCGAGCTCTGCACGCTGGCGCTGCGGCTCGACGAACTGACCAAGGCCAACATCGTCGCCATCAGCCTGTTCGGCGACGGCGCCGCCGCGGCGATCCTGCGGGCGGGCGACGGTGGCGCCACACAGATCGAACACGCCGGCGACCATCTGTGGCCCGATACGCTCGACGTCATGGGCTGGAACGTGGATCCCGAAGGCTTCGGCGTCATCTTCCGCCGCACCATTCCCCAGTTCGTCACTGCCCATCTCGGCGACGGGATTGCGAAGATCCTCGCCGGCATGCAGCTGTCGATGACCGACATCGCGCAATTCATCTGTCACCCGGGCGGCACCAAGGTCGTGCTCGCGCTGGAACAGACGCTGGGGCTCGATCGCGGCATGCTCGGCCATGAACGCAAGGTGCTCGCCGACAACGGCAACATGTCGGCGCCGACCGTGCTGTTCGTGCTCGACGAAGCCAGGCGCGCCGGCCTCCCGCATCGCTCGCTGCTGACGGCGCTGGGACCGGGCTTCACCGCCAGCTGCATTTCGCTCCGGCACGATCCATGAGCGCGGCGAGCATCGTCCTGCTCGCCGTCACGCTGCGGCGCGCGGCCGAGCTGGTGCTCGCGCGCCACAACACCAGCCGGCTGGTGGCGCGCGGCGCGCAGGAAGCGGCGCCCGGACACTATCCGTTCGTGGTGCTGCTCCATGCCGCCTGGCTCGGCGCGCTGTGGATCTACGGGCGCGACCAGCCGGTCGATGCGATCGCGGCCGGCGGATACGGCATTCTCCAGCTGCTGCGGATCTGGACCATGGCTTCGCTCGGGGCGCGATGGACCACGCGGATCATGGTGCTGCCGGGACAGCCCCTGGTCGCGAGCGGTCCCTATCGCTTCCTGTCGCATCCGAACTACGTCGTCGTCGCCGCCGAAATCGCGCTGCTGCCGCTGGCGCTTCATCTTCCGCGCCTCGCCCTCACCTTCTCGGTCCTCAACGCGCTGGTGCTCGCGGTCCGGATCCGGGCCGAAGATCGCGCCCTCGCGGCCTGCGCCTCGGATACGACGACCGCATCGCCGTGAGCGCGCCGCTCCCCGAACCGCCCGCCAGCGGGCTCGCGACCTGGGCAGGCTTCGCCCTGATGTGCCTCGGCATGTTCATGGCAATCCTCGACATCCAGGTCGTGGTGACCTCGCTGCCGGCGATCCAACGGGCGATCGGCATTTCGCCGGACCAGGCCAGCTGGGTTCAGACCAGCTACCTGATCGCCGAGATCATCGCGATTCCGCTGACCGGACGTCTCACCCATGCGCTGACGCTGAGGTGGCTGTTCGTGGGAGCGGTCGCGCTGTTCACGCTGGCCTCGGCGGGGTGCGCCTTCAGCACCGGATTCGCGTCCATGATTGCGTGTCGCGCGGTGCAGGGGCTGGCCGGCGGCGTGCTGATCCCCGCGGTGTTCTCCGCGGTGTTTCTGCTGTTTCCGACCCGTCTCCACCCGGCCGCAACCACGCTCGCCGGGATCATGGCCGTGCTGGCCCCGACCGTTGGACCAGTCGTCGGAGGCTGGATCACGGAGACCTATTCGTGGCGCTGGCTGTTTCTCATCAATATCGGCCCCGGCGTGATCACCACGGCTGCCGCTTCCTGCCTGCTGCCGCGCGACAAGCCGCGCCTGCGCGACCTCGCCAGCCTCGACGCGGCCTCGGTCGCGCTCCTGATGCTCTGCCTCGCCAGCCTCGAGATCGGGCTGAAGCAGGCGCCACGGGACGGCTGGCTGTCCCTGCACTGCTCCCTGCTGCTGCTGTTCAGCGCCGCGACCGGCGCGGGCTTCGTGATCAAGACCCGCTCGTCGCCGTCTCCGGTGGTGCGGCTGTCGACGCTGCGAAGCCCGGCATTCGCGGTCGGCTGCGCCGTGAGCTTCTGCTTCGGCGTCGGGCTGTTCGGATCGGTCTACCTGATGCCCGTGTTCCTGGCCTATGTCCGCCACCACAACGCGCTCGAAATCGGTACGATCATGCTGGTGACCGGCGGCACGCAGCTGGTCGCGGCACCGATCGCCGGAGCGCTGAGCAGCCGCGTCGACGCCCGCCTGTTGTCCGCGCTCGGTCTCGCGGTGTTCGGCGTCGGTCTCGGCGTCAGTTCGTTCGACACCGCCATGGCCGATTTCAGGGAGATGGTCCTGCCGCAGGTGCTGCGCGGCGCCGCGATCATGTTCTGCCTGCTGCCGACCACGCGCCTGGCGCTCGAAGCCATGGCCCCCGCCGACGTCCCGGACGCCAGCGCGCTGTTCAACCTGATGCGCAACCTCGGCGGCGCCATCGGCATCGCCGTGATCGACACCATCCTGTATGGCCGAACCGTCGCTCATGCGGACGCGCTGCGCGGCCGGCTGATCGCCGGCGACACCACCGCCGCGCGGGCGGTGGGGCTCGACCTGCAGCTGTTTACCCACCGCCCGGAGGGCGTGTCGGATGCCACCGTCGAGGCCTATGTCCGGCCACTGGTGGAGCGAGCGGCGCTCACCCATAGCATCAACGAGGCCTGGATGCTGCTGGCGATGGTCGCACTCGTCGCGGCGCTCCTTCCCGCCCTGGTTCGCGGCACCGTCAGCAACGCCCGGTATGGCGGAGGCTGCCCCGAGGAGCCGGCCGGCGGAACCGAAACTGTCATGGCCGCCGCCGTGTTACGTCTCAGGTCCGCGGAAGACGGAGATCTTCCATGACAACAATCCTTGCGAGCAGCGTCGCGGTCATCATCGCCGCAACCCGGCACTATTTCCGCGAGCGGTGCGCGCTGGTTCCATCCTGCGCCCTGGTCGACCGGGGAACTATTTGGAGCGGCACGGGTTGCATATTGCCGCGTCGATGGCGGGTGGGTACCGCTTGCCGGTGCTGTGCGCCGGCCATCCCGGGGGAAGCAGTGTGTAATGCCAAAGACCAAAGTGAGCCGCACCACCTGGGATGTCCCGGAGATCAAATCATCCATCCTGAACAAGCTGATGCATGCGCTCGGCGTTCCGGTCGCCCGGGCGACGGCGCACGACTGGTATATGGCGACGGCGCTGGCACTGCGCGACCGCATTGCCGATCACTGGCTCGCCACGGAGGGTGACGGTTCCACCCACGGCCACAAGCGGGTCTGCTACCTGTCGCTCGAGTTCCTGATCGGCCGGCTCCTCACCGACTCGCTCAGCAACCTTTGCCTGCTGGCGCCGTTCCAGAGCGCGCTCGACGAACTCGGCCTCAATTTTCAGGAACTGCGGGCGTGCGAGCCCGATCCGGGGCTGGGCAATGGCGGCCTTGGGCGGCTCGCGGCCTGCTTCATGGAGAGCCTGTCGACCTTGAGGATCCCCGCGATCGGCTACGGCATCCGCTACGATTACGGCTTGTTCCGCCAGATCATCGCTGACGGCTGGCAAAAGGAGTTGCCCGACGACTGGCTGGCATCCGGCAATCCGTGGGAGTTTCCGCGCCTCGAGACCAACTACACCATCGGCTTCGGCGGCACCGCCGAGGACGGCGGGCATGGATCCGCGATCTGGCATCCCGCCGAGACCGTTCGCGCCGTCGCCTACGACACTCCGGTGGTCGGCTGGCGCGGCCGGCACGTCAACGCCCTGCGCCTGTGGTCGGCGGCGGCACCGGAGCCCTTCGACATCGATGCCTTCAACGCCGGCGACCAGGTCGGCGCGGTCGCGTCCCAGGCGCGTGCGCAGGCGATCTCCCGCCTGCTCTACCCGAGCGACGATACCGCCGCCGGCCGCGAACTCCGCCTGCGCCAGGAATACTTCTTCGTCTCGGCCTCGCTGCAGGACATCGTGAGCCGCACCCTGCGCACGCCCGACGGCCTGCGCGGCCTGCCCGACGTCGTCGCGGTCCAGCTCAACGACACCCATCCGAGCCTCGCGGTCGCCGAACTGATGCGGCTTCTGGTCGATGGAAACGGCCTGCCATGGGACGAAGCGTGGCGGCTGACGACGCAGACATTGTCCTATACCAATCACACCCTCTTGCCGGAGGCGCTCGAAACCTGGCCGGCGGCGCTGCTCGGCGCGATCCTGCCGCGTCATCTCCAGATCATTGAGCGCATCAATCGCCATCACCTCGCGGATGCCGCCGCGCGCCTTCCCGACAGCCCCGAACTCGAGAGCGGACTCTCACTGATCGAAGAGCGCGGCGAACGCCGGATCCGCATGGGCCATCTCGCCTTCGTCGGCAGCCACCGCGTCAACGGCGTCTCGGCCATGCACACCGAATTGATGAAGCAGACGGTTTTTCGCGACCTCCACCGCCTTTACCCCGATCGCATCATCAACAAGACCAACGGCATCACGTTTCGGCGCTGGCTGACCCAGGCCAACCCGCCCCTGACCGTGCTGCTGCGGGAAGCCTGCGGCGATGCCGTGCTCGACGATCCGCGGCACCTCGAAACCCTCGAGCGCCATGCCGACGACGCCGCATTTCACAGCCGCTTCCTCGCCGCCCGAATTGCCAACAAGCGCGCCTTGACCGCAACGATCGCGGCGCGCCTCGGCCTCGCGATTGCCCCCGACGCCCTGTTCGACGTGCAGATCAAGCGCATCCACGAATACAAGCGACAGCTCCTCAATGCGCTCGAAACCATCGCCCTTTACCAGAGTATCAGGGACGAGCCGGGTCGGGCCTGGACGCCGCGGGTCAAGCTGTTCGCGGGTAAGGCCGCCGCGAGCTATCGCCTCGCCAAATTGATCATCAAGCTGATCAACGATGTTGCCGCAGTGGTGAACCGCGACGACACCATCCGCGGCCTGCTCAAGGTCGCATTCCTGCCCGACTATAACGTGACCCTCGCCGAGCAGATGATCCCGGCGGCCGATCTATCGGAGCAGATCTCGACCGCCGGCATGGAGGCGTCGGGCACCGGCAACATGAAGCTGGCGCTCAACGGCGCCCTCACCATCGGCACCCTGGACGGCGCCAACATCGAGATCCTGGATCACGTCGGCGCCGGCAACATCTTCATCTTCGGGCTCACCGCCGCCGAGGTGGACGCCCGCCGCGCGGCCGGCCTCGACGCCAATGACGTGATCAAGTCCTCGCGCCTCCTGCGCCGCGCGATCGAAGCCCTGGAGCGCGGCGAGTTCTCGCCCGATGATCCGGCCCGTTTCCGTCCCCTGACCGGCATGCTGCGCTCGCAGGACAGATTCATGGTCGCGCGAGACTTCGAGGCCTATTGGGCAACGCAGCGATCGATCGACCGGGCCTTCCGCGATGGTCCGGAATGGACCCGGCGCAGCATTCTCAACGTCGCGCGCATGGGCTGTTTCTCGTCGGATCGCACCATCGCGGATTATGCGTCCGACATCTGGCACGTTCCGGTGGTTCAAGGCTGAGAAGGCAAGGCACCGCGGCAGCGCCCGTCCCATTTCAGGACCGCCGGGCGATCGACAGGTTCCGCGGAACCATCGGCGTGATTTCGCATTCCCCTTCAGGGTGTCCCTATCAACGCACGGGTCGAAGGTGAACGAAAGAGCCCAAGCAAACAGCGGCTTGGCGACGGCTGCCGCATTTCACATCGAGGATATATTCCCGAGCGTCAACGACGGCCGATTTGCGGTGAAGCGCATCGCCGGCGAGCCGGTCGAGGTGTGGGCCGATATCTTCAGGAACGGCCACGATGTCACCGTGGCCGCGCTGCTGTGGAAGCGCGCCGATGCCGCGGAATGGCAATCCGTGCCCATGCGGCATCACGGCAACGACCGCTGGACCGCGACCTTCAGGCCGACGGACTGCGGACGCTACCTCTACGCCATCGAAGCGTGGACCGACGAGTTCGCGACCTGGCGGCGCGACTTCGCGCGCAAGCAGGACGCGGGCGTCGATGTGACCCTCGACGCGCTCGAGGGCGCGAGCTTGCTGACCCGCGCGCGGGTCACCGATCCGGCCGCGACCGCGGTGATCATCGAGAAATGCGAGGAATTCCTGCAGCACGGCAGCCATGCTTCGCTGCTGTCGCCGCTATTGGCCGATGCCATGGCCGCGAGCCAGTCGAAGACGGGGCGGACGGTGTCGCGGAGCTATCCGCTCGTCGCCGACCGCCCCGCCGCGCGCTTTGCCTCGTGGTACGAGATGATCCCGCGCAGCCAGGGCGACCGTCCCGACCGCCACGGCACCTTCAAGGACTGCATCGCACGGCTTCCCGACATCGCCGCGCTGGGCTTCGACGTGGTCTACCTCACGCCGATCCACCCGATCGGACGCACCAATCGCAAGGGCCGCAACAACTCCCTGGTCGCCGGCCCCGACGATCCGGGCAGCTTCTACGCCATCGGCGGCGCCGAGGGCGGCCACGACGCAGTGCATCCCGAACTGGGAACAATGGGCGATTTCCGCGCCTTCGTCGCGGCCTGCAACGCCCATCGCATGGAGGTGGCGCTCGACTTTGCCGTGCAGTGCTCGCCGGACCACCCGTGGCTTCGCGACCATCCGGAGTGGTTTCGGCGCCGGCCCGACGGCTCCATGCGCTTCGCGGAGAATCCGCCGAAGAAATACGAGGATATCGTCAATCCCGACTTCGATGGCCCCGACGCCCCGGCCCTGTGGACGGCGCTGCGCGACATCGTGCTGTTCTGGGTCCGGCAAGGCGTCCGCATCTTCCGCGTCGACAATCCCCATACCAAGCCGTTTCCGTTCTGGGAGTGGCTGATCGCCGAGGTGCAGGGCCGGCACCCGGACGTGATATTTCTGGCCGAGGCCTTCACCCGGCCAAAGCCGATGAAGGGACTGGCGAAGCTGGGCTTCACTCAGTCCTACACCTACTTCACCTGGCGGACCCACAAGGGCGAAATCGAGGATTACCTGCGGGAGCTCACCGGCTATCCCGAACGCGAGTTCTATCGACCCAACTTCTTCGTCAATACACCCGACATCCTGCCATTCCATCTCCAGGGCGGCGAACCGTGGATGTTCAAATCGCGGGTGGCGCTCGCGGCGCTGCTGTCGTCGACCTACGGCATCTACAACGGCTTCGAACTTCTCGAACATGACGCCATCCCCGGCAAGGAGGAATACGCCAATTCGGACAAGTACGAGATCAGGGTTCGCGACTGGAACCGGCCAGGCAACATCAAGGATTACATCCGTGCGCTCAACCAGGCGCGGCGCGACAACCCGGCCCTGCAGCAGACCGAGCGGCTGAGTTTCGCCAGCGTCGACAGCGGCACCATGACCGGATTCGTGAAGCGGAGCGTCGACGGCCAAAACGTCGTCGCGGCCGCGATCGCGCTCTCACCCGAGGTTCAGGAATTCTGGTTTCCCCTCGGCGACACCGAAATCATCGTCAATGGCGGCGCACGCAAAATCGCGGCCGTCGAAAACATCATGACGGGCGAACGCCACGCCGTCGAATGGGGTGGCCTGCGGCTGCGCATCGATCCCCATCGCGATCCGGCGATCCTGCTGCGATGCCTGGCCTGAGAACCGCACCATGAATGTCATGCCCCAGGCAAAACAGTCTCCCTCGGAACATCCGGCAACCGCCGCCGCCAACGACGCACTGTGGTTCAAGGACGCCGTCATCTACCAGCTCCACGTCAAGGCCTACGCCGACAGCAACAATGACGGGATCGGGGACTTCCCCGGGCTCACCGGCAAGCTCGACTATCTTCAGGAGCTCGGCGTCACCGCGCTGTGGCTGCTCCCGTTCTATCCCTCGCCCGGCCGCGACGACGGCTACGACATCGCCGACTACGGCGCGGTCAACCCCGATTTCGGGACGATGCGGGAATTTCGCCGCTTCATCGTCGAGGCCAAGCGCCGCGGCCTGCGGGTCATCACCGAACTCGTCATCAACCACACCTCGGACCAGCATCCCTGGTTCAAGCGGGCCCGGCGCAGCCCTCCCGGCTCCAGCGCACGCAACTGGTACGTCTGGAGCGACACCGACCAGAAATACCGCGATACCCGCATCATTTTTACCGACACGGAAAAGTCGAACTGGGCGTGGGATGCCGAGGCCCGCGCCTATTACTGGCATCGCTTCTTCTCCCACCAGCCGGACCTCAATTTCGACAACCCGCGCGTGGTCAGCGCCGTGATGCAGGTGATGAAGCGCTGGCTCGACGCCGGTGTCGACGGCTTCCGGCTCGACGCCATTCCCTACCTCTGCGAACGCGAGGGCACCAACAACGAAAATCTCGCCGAGACCCACGCCATCATCAAGACGCTGCGGCGGGAGCTCGATGCCTATGCCCGCAACAGGGTCTTCCTGGCCGAGGCCAACCAGTGGCCGGAGGACGTGCAGCAATATTTCGGCGACGGCGACGAATGCCACATGGCCTACCACTTCCCGCTGATGCCGCGGATCTACATGGCGATCGCCCAGGAGGACCGCTTTCCAATCACCGATATCCTGCGGCAGACCCCGGATATCCCGGCGAATTGCCAGTGGGCGCTGTTTCTCCGCAACCACGACGAACTGACGCTGGAGATGGTCACCGACGTCGAGCGCGACTACCTGTGGTCGACCTACGCCCACGATCCGCGGGCGCGGATCAATCTCGGCATCCGCCGCCGCCTCGCGCCGCTGATGGACAACGACCGGCGCAAGATCGAGCTGATGAACTCGCTGCTGCTGTCTTTTCCCGGCACGCCGATCATCTACTACGGCGACGAAATCGGCATGGGCGACAACATCTATCTGGGCGATCGCAACGGCGTGAGGACGCCGATGCAATGGTCTCCCGACCGCAACGGCGGGTTTTCGCGCACCGATCCGGCGCGGCTCTATGCCCCGGTGATCATGGATCCCGTCTACGGCTACGAAGCCGTCAACGTCGAGGCGCAGTCGCGCAGCCTCTCGTCCTTGCTGAGCTGGACCAGGCGCCTGATCTCGGTGCGCAAGTCGAGCCTCGCCTTCGGGCGCGGGTCGATCACCTTCGTCCGCCCCGTCAACCGGGCGATCCTGGCCTACATCCGGCAATATGGCGACGAGATCATCCTGTGCGTCGCCAACCTGTCGCGCGCCGCGCAGGCATGCGAGCTCGACCTGTCGCCCTGGAAGGACCGCGTCCCGCTCGAGATGCTCGGACGCACCAGCTTCCCGCCGATCGGCGAGCTGCCCTATCTGGTGACGCTGGCGCCCTACGGCTTCTACTGGTTCAAGCTGATCGAAAAGCCGGCTTCCTCGCGGGCGCCCGCCGTGGTCCCGGAGTTCGAGACCCTGGTCGTTCCCTTCGGCGCGGTATGGGATACCCTCGGCCGCACCCGCGGCGTCTTCGAGCGCGACGTGCTGCCGCAGCACCTGGCGCTGGCGCGGTGGTTTCCGGAGCACGTGCAAGGGGCGATCGCGGCGAGGCTGCTGGCGGCGGTGCCTTGCTCCGGCGGCGACCAGGTCTCGCGGTCATGGCTGACCTTCTGCGAGGCGACATTCCGCGGCGAGAGCGGGCGCTACGTCCTCCCGCTGCGGATCGACTGGTCGCGGATCGATCGCTCACGCTACAATCCCAAGGCGCTGGCGGCGGTTCGCCAGGGGGCACGCGAAGGCACCCTGGTCGACATCGCCAGCGACAAGGACTTCATCGTCCAGCTGCTCCAGAACGTGCGGGATGGCTTCACCGTGGAAAGCCAGGGGTTTCGACTCGATTTCCGCGGCACGCGGAAATTCCTGGACTCGCCACCGCACGCGATCGAAACCGTCCGCGGCGTCCAGACCGAGCAGTCCAACAGCACGGCCCTCGTCGACACGGCCTACGTCGTCAAGATCTATCGCAAGCTCGAAGACGGGATCAACCCGGAAGTCGAGACTGGCCGCTTCCTGACCGAGGTTGCGGGGTTCGCCAATACGCCGGCGCTGCTCGGCCATGTCGAGGCCACTCACAACGGACGCCAGAGCGCCGTCGCGGTCGTCCACGAGTTCGTCGAGAACCAGGGCGACGCCTGGACCGTCACCAGCAGCTACCTCGATCGATACATCGAGGAGCAGAAGCTGCTCGGCTCGTCCCACGACGCAGCTTTGGGAAGCGAGGGCAAGACGCAATATGACCTCTACATGGAGCACACCGGGCGTCGGGTCGCCGAAATGCAAGTCGCACTGGCGAGTCGTGAGGATCACGCGGATTTCGCGCCGGAGCCGACCACGCTTCAGGACATCCAGGCCTGGACCGAGGGCATCCTGACCCGCAGCGAGCGGGCATTGGAGGGTCTGAAGCGCCGCCGCGACCGCGCGCGGGAGGCCGATCGCCAGCTCATCGACCGCGTCGTCGACCTCGCGCCCCGCCTGCATGGCGAGCTGCTGCAGTTGCGGCCAAGCCCTGGCCAGAGCGTCAACATCAGGCACCACGGCGATTTTCATCTCGGGCAGATGCTGATCGCCAAGGACGACATCTTCATCATCGACTTCGAGGGCGAGCCGCGGCGGCCGCTGTCCGAGCGGCGGCGCAAGGCGCCCGCCGCCCGCGACGTCGCCGGTCTGGTACGTTCGATCGACTACGCCGCGACCGCGGCGCTCGAACGCGCGCTCCGGATCGACAGCGATGCGGCGTCGACGGCCCGATTGCTGGAGTACTGGCGGACCAGATCGGTGAAGGCCTTTCTCGATGCCTACTGGCAGGCCATGACCGACCGCCGGCTGTGGCCGCCGAAGACGGAGGGAAGCACGCGGATGCTCGACTTCTTCGTGCTGGAAAAGGCGTTCTACGAGGTCGAGTACGAACTTGCCCACCGTCCGGACTGGGTCGGCGTCCCGCTCGCCGGAATATTGCGGGCGCTGTCGCGACAGCGGGAGACGAGGCCATGAACCAGCTCAGTGATGAGGCTTTCGCCCTCAGTGACGAAGCCTACGCCGTCATCGAGGGGCGGCATTGCGATCCGTTTCGCTACCTCGGCCCGCATCCCGACGGAGACACCACGGTGGTCCGGGCGCTGCTTCCCGAGGCCCTGGCGGTCGCTGCGGTCGGGCCGAACGGCAATCCCGCGCCACTGACGCGCGTTCACCACGCCGGCCTGTTCGAAGGCCGCCTGCCGACCGGCGCAGCGCGTTACCGTCTGCAGGCGCGTTTTCCCGGCGGCACGGCGGAATTCGAGGACGCCTATCGCTTCCCGCCGATCCTGTCCGATCTCGACCTCTATCTCCTCGGCGAAGGAACCGACCTCAATCTCTATCGAAAGCTCGGCGCCCATCCCATGGTGCTCGACGGCGTCGGCGGCGTCGGCTTCGCCGTGCTGGCGCCGAATGCCCGGCGCGTCAGCGTGGTCGGCGATTTCAATCACTGGGATGGCCGCCGGCACGCCATGCGCGTGCGCGGCAACGGCTACTGGGAGATCTTCGTGCCGGACGCACGCGTCGGCGACCACTACAAGTTCGAAATCGTCGACCGGCACGGGCGCCTGCTGCCGCTCAAGTCCGACCCGGTCGCCTTCGCCGCCGAGATGCGGCCGCAGACGGCGTCGATCGTCGTCGACCTGCAGGCCGTCAATCCGGCGACGCCCTCTCCGCCCGGCATCAATCGCCTCGGCGCGCCGATCTCCATCTACGAGGTCCACCTCGGTTCGTGGCGCCGCGCCGAAGGCAATCGCTGGCTGACCTATCGCGAGCTTGCCGAGCAGCTCCCCGCCTACGCCCGCGGAATGGGATTCACCCATGTCGAACTGCTGCCGATCAGCGAGCATCCCTTCGACGGGTCGTGGGGCTATCAACCCACCGGCCTGTTCGCGCCCACCAGCCGCTTCGGCACCCCGCAGGATTTTCTCGCGCTGGTCGATGCCTGCCACGCCGCCGGCCTCGGGGTGATTCTCGACTGGGTGCCGGGACATTTTCCCGATGATCCGCACGGCCTCGGCCAGTTCGACGGCACCGCGCTCTACGAGCACGCCAATCCGCTGCAGGGCCGGCACCTCGACTGGGGCACGCTGATCTACAATTACGGGCGGACCGAGGTGACGAACTTCCTGGTCGGCAACGCACTGTTCTGGCTCGAACGCTACGGCATCGACGCGCTGCGCGTCGACGCCGTCGCCTCGATGCTGTACCTCGACTACAGCCGTCCCGCCGGAGGCTGGATTCCCAACAAGCACGGCGGCCGCGAGAACCTCGAGGCGATCGACTTCCTGCGCCGCTTCAACACCGAGGTGTTCGCCCATTTCCCCGAAGCCACCACCGCCGCGGAGGAATCCACCGCATGGCCACAGGTCTCGCGTCCCGTCGAGTTCGGCGGCCTGGGCTTCGGCTACAAGTGGAACATGGGCTGGATGCACGACACACTGGACTACATCAGCCTGGATCCGATTCACCGCAAGTACCACCACAACCAGATCCTGTTCGGCACCCACTACGCGTTCTCGGAGAATTTCATCCTGCCGCTGTCGCACGACGAAGTCGTGCATGGCAAGCGCTCGATCATCGGCCGCATGCCGGGCGACGCATGGCAGCGGTTCGCCAACCTGCGCGCCTATTACGGCTTCATGTTCGGACACCCCGGCAAGAAGCTGCTGTTCATGGGCGGCGAATTCGCTCAGGAGCGGGAGTGGACCCACGATCACTCGCTCGACTGGCATCTGCTGGAGGATCCGCGTCACGCCGGCGTGCAGGCGCTCGTTCGCGATCTCAACACCATCTACAGGCGGTTGCCGGCGCTTCACCAGCTCGACTGCGACCCCGCCGGCTTCGAATGGGTCGTCGCCGACGACGCCGATCACAGCGTGTTCGCCTGGATGCGCAAGGGCTTCGACGCTCGCGCCCGCTGCCTCGTCGTGGTCAATTTCACGCCGAACGTCTACCGGAACTATCGGATCCGGGTGCCGTTCGCCGGCCGATGGCGCGAGATCCTCAATTCCGACTCCGCCCATTATGGCGGCAGCGACGTCGGCAACGGCGGCGCGGTCGAGGCCACCGCGACGCTCGTCCCGGAACTGGCGCTGACCATTCCGCCGCTGGCGGCGATGTTCTTCGCCCTGGATGCCTGACGATGCGGCTCGCCACGGGATATTCGCACCGGCTCGGCGCGACCTGGGACGGGCGCGGCACCAACTTCGCACTGTTCTCGTCGAGCGCCCGGAAGGTCGAGCTGTGCCTGTTCGACGGCAACGGGCGCCGCGAACTCGAGCGCGTCGCGCTTCCGGAAAAAACCGAGGACGTCTGGCACGGCTATCTCCACGACGTCTCGCCCGGCCAGCTCTACGGATATCGGGTGCACGGCCCCTATGAGCCCACGCATGGCCTGCGCTTCAATGCCAACAAGCTGCTGCTCGATCCCTACGCCAAGCGCCTCGCGGGACGGCTGGTCTGGAGCGACGCCCATTTTGGCTACCGCACCGACAGTTCGCGCCACGACCTGTCCTTCGATCGCCGCGACAGCGCCCGCGGCATGCCCAAGGCGGTCGTGGTCGACGACACCGCAGGCTGGAATGCCCGTGAGCACCGACCGCGCGTCCCCTGGGAGGACACCATCATCTACGAGGCTCACGTCAAGGGCCTGACCCAGACCCATCCCGATGTCCCGCCCCATCTGCGCGGGACCTACGGCGGCCTGTCGTCGCCGGCGATAATCGATCACCTGCGGCACCTCGGCGTCACGGCGATCGAGCTGTTGCCGGTCCACGGCTTCGTCGACGACCGGCACCTGGTGCAGAAGAAGCTCAGCAACTATTGGGGTTACAACTCGCTGGCGTTCTTCGCGCCCGAGGCCCGTTACGCGCCCGACAACGCGCTCGACGGGTTTCGCACCACCGTGGCCCGGCTGCACGACGCCGGAATCGAGGTCATTCTCGACGTCGTCTACAATCACACCGCCGAAGGCAACCATCTCGGGCCGACGCTCTCGTTCCGCGGCATCGACAACACCTGCTACTACTGGCTGAAGAACGACGAGCCGCGCTATTACGACGACTTCACCGGCACCGGCAATTCGTTGAACCTGAGCCATCCGCGCGTGCTGCAGATGGTCATGGATTCACTGCGCTACTGGGTCGAGCAGTGCCATGTCGACGGCTTCCGGTTCGACCTGGCCTCGACGCTGGCGCGCGGCGCGGGCGGTTTCGACCGGCGCGGCGCGTTTCTGATGGCGGTTCGCCAGGATCCCGTCCTGGCCGCGGTGAAGCTGATCGCCGAGCCCTGGGACGTCGGCCCTGGCGGCTACCAGGTCGGTGCGTTCCCGACCCAGTGGTCCGAGTGGAACGACCGCTATCGCAACACGTTGAGGCGCTACTGGTCGGGGGAGGCCAATCTGATCGGCGAGGTCAGCGCGCGCATGATCGCTTCCCCGGACCTGTTCAAGCACGACGACCGCCAGCCGCGCGCCACCATCAACCACGTGACGGTCCATGACGGATTTACCCTCACCGACCTGTTCAGCTTCAACGAGAAGCACAACGCCGCCAACGGCGAGAACAATGCCGACGGCGCCGGCGAGAACTTCAGCACCAACTGCGGTCACGAGGGCCCGACCGACGATCCGGACATCCAGCGCATGCGCTGCCGGCTGCGGCGCAACCAGCTCGCCTGCCTGTTTCTCGCCCAGGGCGTTCCGCTGCTGCTCGCCGGCGACGAGGTCGGCAACAGCCAAGGCGGCAACAACAACGCCTATTGCCAGGACAACGAGATCGGCTGGATCAACTGGAGCGGCCGCGCGCGCGAGCGGGACAACATGATCGGCTTCATCAGTCACATGACCGCGCTGCGGCGGCGTTTCCCACAGCTTCGGGTGAGCCACTGGGTCGAGCACCTGACGCCCGACGTCCCCAATGGCGTGCTGTGGCTGAGGCCGGATGGCCACGAGATGGCCGAGGACGACTGGCGCTTCCCCGACAGCCGGTTCCTCTCCTACGTGCTGGGCGGCGCCGGCTCCGGCGCGCCGCTGTACCTCGCGCTGAACGCCGCGCACCAGCCGGTCCAGTTCACGCTCCCCGCCATCTCGTCCTGCCGGCGCTGGGAGCGCGTGCTCGATACCACCCACGACGACCAGACCTCGGCCATCTTCGACAGCAATCTTCACCTCGAAGCGCCGCCGCAGTCGGTCCAGGTCTACGCGGGGTTGCCATGACCGAAGACAAGTTCGGTGCCCGCGTGGCCGGCGCGCACACCACATTCGGGCTGTGGGCGCCGGCCGCGCAGACCGTCGAGCTGCTGCTCGATCGCCCGATCGTCCTGACGCGACAGGACGGCGGCTGGTATACCGTGACGCTATCCGACGCTGGCGCGGGCACGCGATACCAGTACCGCATCGACGGACAGCTGACGGTGCCGGACCCGGCCTCCTCATTCCAGCCCGATGACGTGTTCGGACCGAGCGAGGTCATCGATCATTCCAGCTTTTCGTGGCGCGCGACGGACTGGAAGGGCCGCCCGTGGCATGAGATCGTCATTCTCGAAGCCCATGTCGGGACCTTCACAGCCGAGGGCACCTACCGCGCCTTGATCGACCGGCTCGATCACCTGGTCGCGACCGGCATCACCGCGATCGAGCTGATGCCGCTGAACGACTTTCCGGGCCGGCGCAACTGGGGCTACGACGGCGTGCTGTGGTATGCTCCCGACAGCAGCTACGGCCGCCCGGAAGACCTCAAGGCCCTCGTCGACGCGGCGCATCTGCGCGGCCTCGCCGTGTTTCTCGACGTGGTCTACAACCACTTCGGGCCGGACGGCAATTTTCTCGGCCGCTATGCGCCGGAGGTCTTCGACCAGGCCGCCAGCACGCCGTGGGGCGCCGCGATCGACTATGACCGCCCGGAAGTCCGTGCGTTCGCGATCGAGAGCGCGCTGCAGTATCTGCGCGACTACCGCTTCGACGGCCTGCGGCTCGACGCGGTCCACGCCATCGGCACGCCGCACCGCAAGCGATCGGATGGTGCCCTGCTGCACGACCTCAGCCGCGCGGTCGGCGAGCTTGCCCGCCGACAGGACCGCCACATTCACCTGGTGCTCGAAAACGACGACAACGAGGCGGCGCTGCTGGCGCCCGCCGCCGACCCGCCGGACGGCCGCTACCGCGCGCAGTGGAACGACGACTTCCACCACGTCTGGCACGTGCTCCTCACCGGCGAGGACGGTGGCTACTACCGCGACTATGCCGACGCGCCGCGCGCGCGTCTCGGTCGCGTGCTGACCTCGGGCTTCGCCTATCAGGGCGAGCCGTCCGCCCATCGCGACCGGCAGCCGCGCGGCGAAGCGAGCGGACATCTGTCGCCGCTCGCCTTCGTCGACTTCCTGCAGAATCACGACCAGATCGGCAATCGCGCGCTGGGCGATCGCCTCGCCGCGCTGGCGCGCCCGGAGGCCATCGATGCCGCGCTGGCCGTCATGCTGCTGGCGCCGATGCCACCGCTGCTTTTCATGGGCGAGGAATGGGGATCGCGTCAGCCGTTCCCGTTCTTCTGCGATTTCGAGGGCGAGCTGGCGGACGCCGTCCGCCGCGGCCGGCGCCGGGAGTTCAAGGCCGCCTATGAACGCTTTGGCGACGCGGTGCCGGATCCCCTGGACGAGGCCACGTTCCGTTCGGCGAAGCTCGACTGGGACGCCCGCGACACCGACGCCGGACAGCGGCGGCTGACTTTGGTCCGCGGGCTGCTGCGCGTCCGACAGCGCGATCTGGTTCCGCTGATGACCGAGGTGGCGTTTGCCGCGCCCACAGCCAACTCCTCACCGGACACGCCGGTGGTCACGGCGCGCTATCGGCTGGGACAAGACCGGATGCTGGCGCTGCTCGCCAATCTCTCGGACGCGCCGCAGCCGCGCCCCCAGGACGACGACGGTGCGTCGACGCCGATCTGGGGCGGCGCACCCCCCGCGACCCTGCCGCCGTGGTCGGTCTCCTGGCAGCTGGCCTAGCGGATGGCCGCTGACCTGCCGCTCGCGACCTACCGGCTCCAGTTGACCGGAAGCTTCGGCTTCGACGCCGCTGCCGCGATCGTGCCGTATCTCGAGGCGCTCGGCATCACCCACCTCTACGCCTCGCCGTTCCTGAAAGCGCGCCACGGCTCGACCCACGGCTACGACATCATCGACCACAACGCGCTCAACCCCGAGCTCGGCGGCGAGGACGCCTTCGCACGCCTCTGCACCGCGCTGAAGGTCAGCGACATCGGACTGATCCTCGACTTCGTGCCCAATCACATGGGCGTCCAGTTCGCCGACAATCCGTGGTGGCTCGACGTGCTGGAATGGGGACCGGCGTCGCCGTTCGCCGCGTCCTTCGACATCGACTGGGATACCCTTCCCTTCCGCAACCGGCCCGGCCTGCTGCTGCCCGTGCTCGGCACCTCCTACGGCGAGGCGCTCGACCGCGGCGACATCGCGCTGCGCTTCGACGCGGCCGAAGGCAGTTTCTCCGCCTGGTATTTCGAGCACAAGCTGCCGATCAGTCCCAACCGCTACAGCGAGATCCTGCAGGTGGTGACCGGCGCCGCCGGGATGCGGGACGACGCCGTCAGGGCCCGGTTGCGCGACGTCGCCGCGCGGTACCACGGCGTGGCGCGGCCCCGCCGCGACGAGGCGCCGGCCATGAAGGCCGAGCTGGCCGCAATTCCCGGCGCCGCCGCGCTGATCGACCAGGGCCTCGCCGCCTACCGCGCCGGGCCCGGCCGCACCGCCGAAACCCAGCAGCTGCACCACCTGCTGGAGCGGCAGCACTACCGCCTCGCCGACTGGCGGCTCGCCACCAGCGAGATCAACTACCGCCGCTTTTTCGACGTCAACACGCTCGCCGGGCTCCGGGTCGAGAACGCCGCCACCTTCAAGGCCATTCACGGCCGCGTCGCCCGCCTGGTCGCCGACGGCACGCTGCAGGGCCTGCGGCTCGACCATGTCGACGGACTGCGCGATCCGGCGGGCTATTGCCGGCGCCTCGTCCGCCTGATCCGCGCCGCGCAGCCCGACCCGGCCAGGCCGTTCTACCTGGTGGTGGAAAAGATCCTGGGCGAGGACGAAGCTCTGCCGTCCTTCGCCGGCATCCACGGCACCACCGGCTACGAAGCCCTCAACGTCATCACCCAGCTGCTGGTCGACGACGCGGGCCTGCGCGAGCTCGACGAGATCTGGCGGCAGGCCTCCAACTCGAGCCCGGATTTCGCGCCGGTCCTGATCCGCGCCAAGCGCCGGGTGCTGCGCACCATCCTGACCAGCGAGTTCATGGTGCTGGTCCGCCTGCTGTCGCGCATCGCCGCCGGTCATTATACGACGCGCGACTACTCGACCGACGCGCTGCGCCAGGCGCTGGAACTCTACGTGGTGCATTTTCCGGTCTATCGCACTTATCTGGCCGGTCATGCGCCCACCGCGGCCGACCGCGCCCTGATCGCGGCGACCATCGCGCGGGCCCGCGCGGAGTGGCTCGGCGCCGATGCCGGCATCTTCGATTTCCTGCAGCGCGCGCTGACGCTCGACCTGATCGCGCCCGGCAATCCGCCGCACAGCGCGCCGCGGGTCCCCCGCTTCGCGCTGAAGCTGCAGCAGTTCACCGGCCCGCTGATGGCCAAATCGCTGGAGGACACGGCGTTCTACCGCTATCACCGGCTGCTCGCGCTCAACGAGGTCGGCGGCAACCCGGCAGCGCCCGCGCTCCTGATCGACCAGTTCCACGCCATGATGACGGCGCGCGCCGTCGCCTGGCCCCACGCCATGACGGCGACCTCGACCCACGACACCAAGCGCGCCGAGGACGCCCGCGCCCGCATCGCCAGCCTGTCCGAGCTCGCCGGCGAATGGGGCGCCGCGGTGGCGCGCTGGAAGCAGCTCAACGCCCGGCACATCACCAGCGACGGCGCCATGCGCAGTCCGTCGCTCGCCGACGAATACATGATCTACCAGAGCCTGATCGGCGCCTGGCCGCTGACGGCGCCCGAGCCGGACTTCACCGCGCGGGTCCAGGCCTTTGCGCTGAAGGCGGGACGCGAAGGCAAGCGCGAGACCAGCTGGATCAATCCCAATGAGGCCTATGAGCAGGGCGTGGCCGCGTTCGTCGCCGCGATCCTGTCGCCCGAGCGGTCGCCGGAGTTCATGGCATCCTTTGCCGATTTCGCCCGGCGCACCCACCTGCTCGGCGCGCTGAACGCGCTTACCCAGCTGACGCTGAAATGCACCATGCCGGGCGTGCCCGACTTCTACCAGGGCACCGAGCTGTGGGACTTTTCCATGGTCGATCCCGACAATCGCCGGCCGGTCGATTTCACGAAGCGCCGGCGGCTGCTTGATGCAGCAGGTAAGCCCGCCGACTGGTCCGCGCTGGCGGCGCGCTGGACCGACGGCGAGATCAAGCTGCGCTGGACCCACCACCTGCTCGCGCTGCGCCGCGCCCATGCCGACGTCTTCACGCGGGGGGATTTCCGGCCGCTGGCCGTCGACGGTACCCACCGCCACCACGTCGTCGCGTTCGCGCGGACATTGAGCGGCCGCGCCGTGGTCACGGTTGCCTGCCGGGCCTTCGCCGGTCTCAGCAGCGGCGGCCGGCAGTGGCCGGATCTTGGCAGCCTCGATGCGCGGATCGACCTTGGCGGCCTTGCGCTCGAAGGCGGGCACGCCCGGCACGGACCGCTGGAGGCCGCAGCGGTGCTCGGGCCGATGCCGGCCGCGGTGCTGCCGGCGAAGGCAGCGCTGTGAGCCTTGCATCTGCTCGGACTCGTAGATCCCGCGCGGTCTCCTGCAGTTAAATGATTTAAAAACAGATTTTCAACCGGTGGCCGCCGCGACGTTAAACTGTCATTAGGGCCCAGACTCATTAAATCCACCATACCAGAGCTGCGACGAGGCAGACAGAAGCGAGGTAGTTCCGCGCCAGCCTGTCGTAGCGGGTTGCGATGCGCCGGAAGTCCTTCAGTCTGTTGAAGGCACTCTCGATGCGCCAGCGAAGCTTATAGAGGCGCTTTGAGAAGCTGTACGGTTGCTTGCGATTGCTGCGGTTTGGAATGACCGGCTTGGTTCCGCGCTCATCCAGTTCTTCGCGCAATTCGGCGCTATCATAGGCCTTGTCGCCGAGCATCCGTTTTGGTGGCTTGACCCTGCGGATCAGGCGTTCTGCGACCGGGCAGTCGTGCGCTTCACCTCCGGTCAACAGAATTGCGATCAGGCGCCCCTTAGCATCTGCGAGTGCGTGTATCTTCGTGTTGCGCCCTCCGCGCGAGCGGCCAACAGCCTGCTTCTGCTCCCCCCTTTTCCGCCTGCCGCCGAGCGATGCGCTTTGACATGCGTGGAGTCGATCATCTGGGTGTCCCTCGATCGACCGTTGCCGGCGAGCTCCAGGAACAGGTTTTCCCAGATGCCGCGCCGCGCCCACCGAGCGAAGCGATTGTAGATCGTCGTAGGAGGTCCGTAGGCTTCGGGACAATCGGACCAGCGGCAGCCGCTTTTCAGCACGTGTATAATGCCGCTGATAACGCGGCGGTCGTCCTGCCGCTCGACACCGCGCACATCGGTTGGCAAGTGACGTTCGATCCGCTGCCATTGCTCGTCGCTCAGCCAAAACAAATTCCTGCTCACGATCCCAATCCTTCCCTAAAGAGAATCAGTATCGTATTGTCACAGCAGAAAAATTAATGAGTTATCACCCTAATCCTTTCTACCGTCATCCGCACGGCCGCCGGCGCTCGCGCTGCGGTTGCGCCGCGTTCACCCGGTAACCGCTTTCGCAGCCATCATTGCCATGAATGCCCCCTCGCCGCCCGAACCCGACCAGACGCCGGACACCGGGCTGGCCTCGCTGACGCTGCTGCTGCGCTTCCTCGGCATCGCCGCCGACCCGGACCAGATCCGCCACCGCTTCGGCGGCGTGCGCTTTTCGGCTACCGAGATCCTGCGCTGCGCCAAGGATCTGGGGCTGAAGGCCCGCCGGGTCGAGACCGACTGGGACCGGCTCGCCCGGACCACGCTGCCGGCGATCGCCGAGTGGCGCGACGGCTCTTTCGTCATCGTCGCCAAGGTCGACGCCGGCAAGGCGCTGGTGCATCACCCCGCCACCGGGCGGCCGGAGCTGTTGCCGCGCGCCGACTTCGAGGCGGCGTGGACTGGCGACCTCATCGTCATGACCCGGCGCGCCTCGCTCTCGGAGCTGGCGCGGCGCTTCGACATCACCTGGTTCCTGCAGGCGATGCACAAGTACCGCGGGCTTCTGACCGAGGTGTTCGTCGCCTCGTTCTTCCTGCAGGTCTTCGCCCTGATCACGCCCCTGTTCTTCCAGGTGGTGATCGACAAGGTGCTGGTGCATCGCGGCCTCACCACCCTGGACGTGCTGGTGTTCGGCCTCATTGTCGTCTCGGTGTTCGAAAGCCTGCTGGGGGCGCTGCGCACCCACGTCTTCGCCCACACCACCAACCGCATCGACGTCGAGCTCGGCGCACGGCTCTACCGCCATCTGGTGGCGCTGCCGCTGGCCTATTTCGAGGCCCGGCGGGTCGGCGATTCGGTAGCGCGGGTGCGGGAATTGGAGAACATCCGCAACTTCCTCACCGGCTCGGCACTCACGCTCGTCATCGACCTGATCTTCACCGTCGTGTTCCTGGCGGTGATGTTCTATTATTCGCCGGTGCTGACTTGGATCGTGGTCGGCTCGTTCCCGTTCTACGTGCTGGTGTCGGCCGGCGTCACGCCGCTGTTCCGCGCCCGGCTCGACGAAAAGTTCAACCGCGGCGCCGAGAACCAGGCCTTCCTGGTCGAGAGCGTCTCCGGCGTCGAGACCCTGAAGGCCATGGCGGTCGAGCCGCAGATGCAGCGGCGCTGGGAGGAGCAGCTCGCCGGCTACGTCACCGCGAGCTTCCGCGTGCTGTCGCTGGGCAACTGGGCGAGCCAGGGCGTGCAGCTGATCAGCAAGATCGTCACCGCGCTGACGTTGTATTTCGGGGCCAAGCTGGTGATCGACGGCGCGCTCACCGTCGGCGAGCTGGTGGCCTTCAACATGCTGTCCGGCCGCGTCGCGCAGCCGGTGCTGCGGCTGGCCCAGCTGTGGCAGGATTTCCACCAGGCCCGGCTTTCGGTCGCCCGTCTCGGCGACATCCTCAACACCACGCCCGAGCCGGCTTACGTCCAGGGCCGCGCCGCGCTGCCTGCGATCAAGGGCGCGATCTCGCTGGACCATGTCACCTTCCGCTACCGGATCGACGGCCCGGAAGTGCTGCGCGACGTCTCGCTCCAGGTGCCGCCGGGCCAGGTGGTCGGCATCGTCGGGCCCTCGGGCTCAGGCAAGTCGACCCTGACCAAGCTGATCCAGCGGCTCTATGTGCCCGAGAGCGGGCGGATCCTGATCGACGGCGTCGATCTCTCGGTGGTCGACGTCTCCTGGCTGCGGCGCCAGATCGGCGTGGTGCTGCAGGAGAACTTCCTGCTCAATCGCTCGATCCGCGACAACATCGCGCTGGCCGACCCGGCGATGGCGATGGACCGGGTGATCGCCGCCGCCCGGCTCGCCGGCGCCCACGACTTCATCCTGGAGCTGCCGCAGGGCTACGACACCATCGTCGGCGAGCGCGGCGCCAGCCTGTCCGGCGGCCAGCGCCAGCGCATCGCGATTGCCCGCGCGCTGGTCACCAACCCGCGCATCCTGATCTTCGACGAGGCGACCTCGGCGCTCGACTACGAGAGCGAGCGCATCATCCAGGACAACATGCGCGCCATCTCCCAGGGCCGCACCGTGCTGATCATCGCCCACCGGCTCTCCACCGTGCGCCGCGCCGACCGCATCCTGACGCTCGAGCGCGGCCGGCTGGTGGAGGACGGCAGCCACGACGAATTGATCCGCCGCAACGGCCGCTATGCCAATCTCCATCGGCTGCAGGCCGGTCTCCATGAAGTGGTGTGAGCCGATGGGACCGATGCCGGCGAACAAGCGACCCCGGTGGCCTCATCCTTCGAGACGCCCGCAAGAGCGGGCTCCTCAGGATGAGGGGAAATGTTGGACCACGGTGGCAGAGGGAGCTCGCCTCGCCGCCCTCGCAGGCCCAACGCTGATGGCGAGGAGCGCCGCGCGCCACACGCCTCCAACCCTCATGGTGAGGAGCCCGCTCTTGCGGGCGTCTCGAACCATGAGGCCCCAGCACCGCGTCCACGCGTCACCCCCCACCCACATCCACCCCGCGAGGCCACGTCATGCCGGCTGAAGCCGCCTCGCCCACCCCCGCGCCCGGCGGCGAGCCCGCGCGGCGCGGCCGCATCATCCCCTTGCCGTGGCGCGGCAACGCCCTTCGCCGCGACGAGCGCGATTTCCTGCCCGCGGCGCTGGAGATCGTCGAGACCCCGGCCTCGCCGGTCGGCCGCGCCATCGCGCTGGCCATCATCGGCTTCCTCGTCGTCGCCATCGCCTGGGCGAGCCTCGGCCACATCGACATCATCGCCACCGCCCAAGGCAAGGTGGTGCCCGACGGCCGGGTCAAGGTGATCCAGCCGCTGGAGGCCGGCATCGTCACCGCCATCAAGGTGAAAGACGGCGACAAGGTGCGCGCCGGCGACGTCCTGATCGCGCTCGACCAGACCGTGACCGCGTCGGCCCGCGACCACGCCCGCTACGACCTCGTCCACGCCCGGCTCGACATCGCGCGCCTCGCAGCCCTTCGTGCCGGGCTCGACCGCGACTACGCCCCGATCGGCTTCACGCCGCCGGCGGACTCGACCGAGGCCGAGATCGCACGCACCCGCGCCGGCATGGCGGCGCAGGCCGAGCAGCAGGTCGCCAAGATCGCCGCGCTCGACCAGCAGATCGCCCAGAAGGCGGCGGAGGCCGAAAGCACCGCCGCCACCATCGACAAGCTCGAGGCCGGGCTGCCGTTCATCACCGAGACCGCGGACGTGCGCGAAAAGGCGATGAAGATGGAATACGGCAACCGCATCGCCTTCCTCGACGCCGCGCTGCGGCTCTCCGAACAGAAGCACGAGCTGGTGGTGCAGCGCCGCCACCTGGTCGAGGCCGAGGCCGCCCGCAAGGCGCTGGTGGCGCAACGCGAGCAGACCCGCGCCGAATATGCCCGCGGCATCGCCACCGATTACGCCGAGGCCGAGCAGAAGGCGGCGCAGCATCTCGACGAGCTGGTCAAGGCCGAACAGAAGCTGAGCGAGCAGGTGCTGCGGGCGCCGATCGACGGCACCGTGCAGCAGCTCGCCATCCACACCGTCGGCGGCGTGGTGACGCCGGCGCAGTCGCTGCTGGTGGTGGTGCCCGCCGACTCCGGCGTCGAGATCGAGGCCATGGTGCTCAACAACGACATCGGCTTCGTCCACGACGGCGATCCGGCCGAGGTCAAGGTCGACACCTTCAACTTCACCCGCTACGGCCTGCTGCACGGCCATGTCATCAGCGTCTCCCACGACGCCATCGTCCGCGACAAGGGGGCGAGCGACGCTTCCAACCAGAAGACGCCGAGCCAGGCCGCGCAAACCAGTGAGCCGCCGGGGCAGCAGCTGCTCTACGCCGCGCGCGTGGCGTTGGACGAAACATCCATGCAGGTGGAAGATCGGATGGTCGACCTCTCGCCCGGCATGGCGGTGACGGTGGAGATCAAGACTGGGCGGCGGCGGATCATCGAGTATCTGCTGTCGCCGCTGCTGAGGTATCGGCAGGAGAGTTTGAAGGAGAGGTAGCGACGCCCTGAATCGACCGAGCCTTCACAGATCGGAAAAATGCTTATCAACGAGAGTTTGCTTGTTCCCGGCCATGACCTGGTCATACTGCAATGCCACCCCAACACAACTTATCGAGAGCGACCGAGAGCTACCGCTTCTTCCTCTAGCCCATACAGGGTATGGTCGACCTCAAAACTTTTCCATGGTCACGTGAAATGATCGATCGATGGTGCTTAAGAATGCGGCTAGGCGCCTTGTTGAACCGTCGGATATTGCTAGCCTTGGTGGCTAATTCGGTCACCATTGGAGGGGTAAGAATGCTCACCTCAGCGAAAGCAGGTAATGGGCAAGCTGCTCCTAGCCTGCGTTTCTCCAAAAAGATCCGCACTGACGAGCTGGCTTGGCTCTCGGCGTTAAGCCCAGACGAAAAGCATGTTGCCTATATCGGATTTCAAACAGGCAAGCTTTTTGTGGTAGAAGTTGAATCCGAAAGGACCGTCGAAATCCAGATTCCTGACCTTCGCGACAAGCGCCTGCTCGTGTGGAGCAGAGATAGCCAAAGGCTTGCGGTAGCAAATGGGGCGACTTTGGTTCTGGCCTCCCTTCTAGAAGGGAGGGTAATTCAGCAGTATCCGCACCTCCAGGGAGGTGCTTTTGGACGAGCGGCCTCATTCTCCGAAGACGGAAAGAGGCTTCTATTCCAGAATTCGAACGCACAATCCAAGGATGTGTTGCTTGAACTAGATCTAGCGAGCGGTGAGTATAAAGCGAAGCTCAGTGTACCAGGAGCAGCTACAGCCCAGGCGTTGTTTGTGAATGAAGGGCTCATTCAAGGATTAGCTGGCTCCCAGCTGTTTTCTACGCAGGTAGGCTTCTGGCGCGGCAAAATGGAGTTACGGTGACAGTGCACTTAACTCGCTCTGGGTTTCGGCCCGCGCTTGGCCGGCGCCAGAACGCGTCGCGTGAGCCGCTCCACGTCGGCGAGGAAGCGCGGATCGCCGACCGGCCGGCCGATGCTTTGGGCGCGCCGCAAGCCGTCGATCAGCGCGCCGTCGGCCTCCTCCGCCAGAAACGCCGCGAAATCCGGACAGCGTTCTCGCACCGGCGCTCGCGCGGTGAGGCCGTCGTCGCGGCCGTCGCAGTGCGCGCGCACGCTCGACCAGCGCCAGTCGCGCGCCCGACGGACGAGGCCGGCCCGCACCGGGTTGAGGGAAACGTAGCGCAACGCCG
>JARLJA010000174.1 GCA_031291445.1 Xanthobacteraceae bacterium
CGCGCCGCGCGGCACGGCGGGCGCGCGCAGCGCGTCGGCGAGCGGCCAGAGCCAGCAGCAGCAGGCCGCCGCAGCTGCGGCGGCCGCGATCGACCGCGAGTACCACGCGCTCGACGCCGCCCGCGCCGCGCTGATGAGCACGGCGGGGGCGGGCGCCTACACGCTGACCGAGAGCACGATCGCGGCGCTGCCGCAGGGCAGCGAGACGCCGATCGACAAGGTGCTGCTGCAGGCGCCCGGCGTCAGCCAGGATTCGGCGGCGAGCGGTTCGCTGCATGTGCGCAACGAGCATGCCAATGTGCAGACCCGCATCGACGGCATCATGCTGCCCGACGGCGTCAGCGCCTTCGGCCAGATCATCGACACGCGGATCATCGGCTCGCTGTCGCTGGTCACCGGCGCGCTGCCGGCGCAATACGGCCTGCGGACCTCGGGCGTGCTCGACATCACGACCCGCGCCGGCGCGTTCGACAATTCGGGCAGCGTCAGCGTTTATGGCGGCAGCCACGGCACCGTGACGCCGAGCTTCGAGTACGGCGGCACGGTGGGCGGCACGCAGTATTTCGTGTCCGGGCGCTACTTCGGCGGCGATCTCGGCCTGGAGAATCCGACTTCCAGCCGCGACGCGATCCACGACCACACCGACCAGGGCAAGGGCTTCGTCTATCTCTCGACCAGGCTCGACGATGCGTCGCGGCTGGTCTTCATCGGCGGCACCTCGACCAGCAATTTCCAGATCCCCAACAATCCGGGCCAGCCGCCGGGCGCGTCGGCGAACGGCGTGCCGTTCGTGGGCTTTCCGTTCAGTTCGGCGAACCTCAACGAGCACCAGTTCGAGGACACCCAGTTCGGCGTGGCGGCCTACCAGACCTCGCGCGACGGGCTCGACCTGCAACTCGCCTATTTCAGCCGGCTCAGCAGCCTGCATTTCGTCCCCGACGTCGCCGGCGACCTCGCCTTCAACGGGGTGGCGTCCGACGTCGTGCGCAAGAGCCTGATCAACGGCATCGAGGCCGACGGCTCCTACCGGCTCACCGACAGCCACACCCTGCGCTTCGGCCTGCAGTCGAGCGCCGAGCGCTCGCAGGTCGGCAACACCTCGACCCTGATCCCGGCGGACGCCGCCGGCGACCCGACCGGCGCGCCGCCGTTCACGGTCGACGATACCAGCAGCAAGCTCGGCTGGCTGTTCAGCGCCTATGCCTCCGATGAATGGAAGATCACCCGCCAGCTGACGCTGACCGCCGGGCTGCGCTTCGACCAGATGTGGTCGTATACCGACGCCAACCAGCTCAGCCCGCGCGTGAACCTGGCCTACGCGCCGGTCGACGGCACCACCTTCCACGCCGGCTATGCCCGCAACTTCACGCCGCCGTCGCAGGTGCTGGCGGCGCCGACCAACCTGGCGCTGGTCCAGGGCACGACCCAGCAGCCGGCCGTGAACCGGAACGATCCGGTGCTGCCGGAGCGCTCCAACGTGTTCGACGTCGGCGTGACGCAGCAGGTGTTCAAGGGCTTCGAGGTCGGCATCGACGCCTACTACAAGACCGCGAAGGACCTGATCGACGACGGCCAGTTCGGTGCGGCCTATGTGCTCGCCGCCTTCAATTACGCGCACGGCGAGAACGAGGGCGTCGAGCTGACGGCGAAGTACCGCGGCGGCGGCTTCGACGCCTACGCGAACGTCTCGATCGCCAAGCAGATCGCCACCACCGTCGTCTCCAACCAGTACCTGTTCGGTGCGGACGAACTCGCCTATATCGCCAGCCACTACGTCTACACCGACCACAACCAGTTCGTCTCCGGCTCGGCGGGGCTGTCCTACAGCTGGCAGGGGACCAAGGTCAGCGCCGACATGATCTACGGCAGCGGGCTGCGCGAGGGCTTCGCCAACACCGGGTCGCTGCCGTTCTATACCCAGGTCAATCTCGGGGTCTCGCACGAGTTCGACGTGCCGTGGGCCAGGAAGCCGCTGACCGTGCGGTTCGACATCGTCAACGTGCTCGACAGCGTCTACGAGATCCGCGACGGCTCCGGGATCGGCGTGTTCGCGCCGCAGTTCGGCCCGCGCCGCGGCTTTTTCGCGGGGCTGTCGCAGAAACTGTAGGTCGCGTCATTTCGGGCTCGGCGGGCGTCGGGCGCCATTCTCAGCGTCCTCCCCGCGATAGCCCTGCGGAATGACGGGGGGTATGCGCACCGGCTCACACCGCCCGCCGCTGCACCCACACCGGCACCTGCCGCTCGATGCCGCGGATCGCCTGGTCGCCGGCGAACTCCAGCGGCGCGAGCGTCTCGGTCTCGGCGCCGGTCTCGGTGCCGGCCTGCCGGATGATCGCGTCGCTGGCCACCAGCGTGCAATTTTTCTGCCGCGTCAGCGCCTCGAGCCGGCTCGCCAGGTTGACGGTGCCGCCGATCACCGCGAATTCCAGCCGGTTCATGCCGATGTCGCCGAGCACCACCGGGCCGTAATGCAGCCCGATGCCGGCCTCGATCGGCGGCTGTCCCGCCGCTGTGCGATCGCGGTTGATGTCGTCGAGCGCGCCCAGCATCGCCCGCGCGCAGCGCAGTGCGTTGCTGGCGTCGGCAGTGCCTGGGAACGGCGTGCCGAAGGTCGCCATCAGCCCGTCGCCGAGATACTTGTCGAGCGTGCCGCCATGCTCGAACACCGCCTGCTCCATGCGGCCGTGAAACACCCGCAGGGTCGCGATGACCTCGGCCGGGCTGCGCTCGTCGGCGAAGCGGGTGAAGCCGATGATGTCGACGAACAGCACGGCGACGTTCTGGGTGCGGACCTCGCGGAACGGCTCGTCGTTGGCGGAAAGCTGCTCGACAACGGTGGCCGAGAAATAACGCGACAGGTTGGTGCGCGAGCGCTCCAGCGCGACGTGGGAGACCAGCAGCGCGTTGGAGCGCCGGGCCGCGATCGCGAGCGTCAGCGCCACGATCAGGAACACGACCACGATCTGGATGTGCATGCCGTAGTCGATGGTGCCGGGGTCGAGCCGCTGGATCAACTGCGGGTCGTCGCCGATCGCGGCGCGGATGCGCTGCGACAGCGGATCGGCCGGATCGTTCTGCCATGTCACGTAGGCGAGGCCCGCGATCCACAGTCCCGCGGCCCAGGCGCCCATGGTGATGACGGTGCGCCAGGAATAGCCCAGGACGCCGCCGGCAAGCAGCACGAAGAAATAGATGAAGGCCGGGTAGTGATACTGGAGCGCCGCCGGCCCGTGGGTCTGATCCAGCGGGTTATGCAACACCGCGGTCACCACCAAGAGGGCGATGTCGCAGAACATCAGGGCGAGTTCGGGCACCGAGCGCCCGGCGCGGCCGACCCGCACCTGGCCGAACCCGATCAGCGCGAACAGCAGCAGGATGACCTCGTAGTAGATGACATCCCAGTGCGGGTTGCTGAACGGCACCGTCACCGCGATCGCGGCGAGCGCGACCCAGCGCGCCCGCACCGCGAGCCACAGCCCTTCCTTCTTGGCGTTCTCCAGCGCGGCCTCGGCGAAGCTCAGGGACTGGGCGTCGGAGTAGGAGGCGGATCGGGAGCGTGGGGGGGTGGGCAGGAGGGGCATGAGAACGGCCTTCATTGTCGGCGCCGCAGCTTGGCACGGATTCGCAGCGCGCCGAAATCTCCTCGTGCCATCAGCTGCGATACCGGGGCGGTCTTCACGCGCCGCACGAGCCACGCTATACGGAGGCCATTGGCGAAGGCGCAACGGGGAGGCGGATGACGGCATCGCTCTGGCCGATCGGCCGCGTCACGCTGTGGGGCGCGATCGCGGTCCTGCTCCTGACCGCGGTGGCGGTGTCCTGGAATCCGACGCCGCTGGCGCAGGCGCTCGCCGGCCTCTTCATCGCCTGCGCGCTGATCCATGCCATGGCGTTCTACGGCCTGCGCACGGCGATCGTGCTGTTGACGATCTGCCTTGCGATCACCTTCACCATGGAGAACATCGGCACCGCCACCGGCTTTCCGTTCGGCCGCTATCACTTCGTGGTCGGCGGCGAGCTACCCCATGTCGGGCGGATCCCGGTCATCGTCGGGCCGCTGTGGTTCGGCGGCGGCTATTTCTCCTGGGTGGTCGCCTCCACCATGCTGGGCGGCGCCGACCGCGCGCTTGACGTGCGCTCCAACGCCATCGGGCTGCCGCTGGTTGCGGCTTTCGTGCTGGCCCAATGGGATCTGGTGATGGACGCGCCGGCCGCGACCATCGCCGGGGCCTGGATCTGGCACGACGGCGGCGGCGTGTTCGGCGTGCCGCTTGCCAACTATCTCGGCTGGCTCCTGACCGGCTGGCTGTTCTTCTGCGGCTTCGCGCTCTGGCTGCGGCGACGGACCGGGCCCGCGATGCGCGCCGCGCCGTCGCGCGAGCTGCGGCTGATCGCGATCCTGTTCTATATCGGCGCCGGGCTGACCCACCTGGTGCCGTGGGCCTTCGCGTCGGCGCTCGGGCAGGGCGGCGAGGTGACGGACGGCGCCGGCGTGGTCTGGCGCGTCCACGACATCCGCGAGGCGACGGTGGCGATCTTCGTCTTCACCATGCTGTTCAGCGGCCTGCTGGCGGCGCTGCAACTGGTGCGCCAGAGCAGCGAACCCTAAGCCGGCTGCGACCGCGTCGGGTTGCGCGCGCCGATCAGCAGCAGCATCAACGCGCCGGCGGCGACGGACGCGAGCCCGCCGGACACGAAGGCCGGCAGGTAGGTGGCGAGCGCGTCGCGCGAGGCGCCGGCCGCCGCCGCCATGGTGGCCGCGCCGAGCTGATGGCCGGCGAAGATCCAGCCGAACACCACCGGGCCGCGGTCGCGGCCGAAGGCCTGCACCGTGAGCCTCACCGTCGGCGGAATGGTCGCGATATAGTCGAGCCCGAAGAACACCGCGAACACCGACAGGCCGAACAGCGAGAAATCGCTGTAGGCGAGCCACACCAGCGAAAACCCGCGCAGCGTGTAGTACCAGGTGAGCAGCCAGCGGCTGTCGAAGCGGTCGGACAGCCAGCCCGAGCCGATGGTGCCGAAGAAGTCGCAGATTCCCATGACCGCGAGCATGCCGGCGGCGGTGACGGTGGCGACGCCGGCGTCGGCGCAGAACGGCACGAAATGGGTCGCCATCAGCCCGATGGTGGACAGCCCGCAGATGAAGAAGCTGGAGAACAGGATCCAGAACACCGGTTGCCGCCCCGCCAAGGACAGCGAACGCAGGCTCAGCGCCACCGCGCTGCCGCTGGGCTTCGCCGGCGGCTGCGCCGGGGCATCCTCGCCGTAGCGCGGCAGGCCGAGCTCGGAGGGATCGTCGCGGCCGAACAGGGCGTAGAGCAGGCCGCAGAGCGCGACCGCGGCGATTGCCGGCAGCAGCGCCACGCGCCAGCCGTAGGCGTCGGCGATCCGGGCCGCCACCGGCAGGAACAAGAGCTGGCCGGTCGCCACCGCCGCGCCGAGGATGCCGACCACGAGGCCGCGCCGCGCGGTGAACCAGCGCGACGCCACCGTCACCGACACCACCAGCGCGGTCATGCCCGGCGCGATGCCGAGCAGGAAGCCCATGCCGAGCCACAGCTGCCACTTCGCCGTCATTGCGGTCGACAGCACGAGCCCGATCACGATCAGGATGATCGAGATCACCATCATCCGCACCACGCCGTAGCGCGTCAGCAGCGCGCCCGCGAACGGCGCGATGGCGCCGAACAGCACGAGCCGGAGCGCCGCGGCATAGGCGATGTCGCTGACCGACCAGCCGAGGTCCTTGGAGATCGCGACGATCAGGACGCCGGGAATGCTCATCGCCGCCGAACTGCACAGGCCGCAGAGAAAAGTGAAGCCGGCGATGATCCAGGCATAGTGCACCCCGCGCGCGAGCAGCCAGGGGGAGAGTCGCGAAGCGAACATGCGGGCGGGTCCTCGATCGATGGGGCGGGGAAGGCCGTGCGGGCGGCGCGGATGGGAGGTGGAGGTTAGCGGTACCGGCCATGCGGTCAACCACAGCAAAATGATGGTCATCATGTGATAATGTCATGCGAAGGGGACACTCGGCCTCAACCCGCCCGATGTCGTCGCCGGGCTTGGCGTGCCCCAATGTCATTCCGGAATCTCGGCTTACCTGCCTCGAAGCGTCATCCTGAGGAGCGCTGCGCAGCAGCGCGTCTCGAAGGATGCGCGGGCTTCCGGGCCGTTCATGCTTCGAGGCTCGCCGCGCGTCGCTTACGCAAGTCGGGTTTACCCGACTTGCGGACTTAGAGAAGGACGCAACTCAGAGCCTGTGATTCTTTTCGAAATTCGACCTTTGAGCGGACCATAAGTCCTTGATTTGACTCATATCGAAAAACACCAAAATCGAAAGAATCACACGCTCTCAGGATGACGGGTCTCACTCATCATGCGGGCGGGCGATGACAAAGCCGGCGATGACGCCGGGTGTGCCGATAGGTCCCGGTCTCAAGCCGCGACGCGGAGGGAACCGCCGGGCACCCATGCGGGAGCGGCCGTTGCCGGTCGGGTCGCGCTTTGCATGATCGCCCCGGCTGCCGCACATTGCGGCACGACGGATGAGGAGGGGCACATGAAGGCGTGGCGACTGGAGCGGCTCGGCGGCGACCTGAACCTGCGGGACATCGAGATGCCGCAGCCGCGGCCGGGCTCGGTGTTGGTGCGGATCGAGGCCTCGGTGCTGATGTCCTACCTCAAGGCCTATGTCGAAGGACGGCTGCCGAACTACGCCCCGCCGCGCGGGCCCTTCACCATCGGCACCAACGGCGTCGGCGTGGTCGAGGCGGTGGGCCGCGACGTCTGGCACGTCCGGCCCGGCCAGCGCGTCATCCTCTCCTCGCTGTTCGCGGCGGCCGAGAACGTGGCCGACCCGGCGCAGATCCTGATCGGGCTGACCGCCGGCGCCGGGGGCGAGGCGGTGCTCGCCGACTGGCCGGACGGCACGCTCGCCGACTACGCGCTGATGCCGGTCTCCGCGGTGACGCCGATCGATGGGCTGGATGCGGTGGACAGCGTGCGGCTTTCGACGCTCAGCCGCTTCGTGGTGCCGTTCGGCGGCATGCTGCGTGGCCGGCTCGCCGCCGGCGA
>JARLJA010000175.1 GCA_031291445.1 Xanthobacteraceae bacterium
GCGATCGGCGCGATCGCGCGCCACGGCAGCGCCGCGACCGCGACACCGGCCACCGCGGCGCACAGCGCGGCGATGCCGGCAACGACGCCGCGGGGCCGCGCGAACGGATTGCGCTGGCTTCCCGGCGCGCCGAGCCGCAGCGTCGGCTGCGATGCGTCGGGCAGCGCGCCGTTCGGCGTCGGCCGCTCACCGTTGAGCCCGGCGAGAATCCGCTCGGGCGTGAACGGCGGCTCGCGAAAGCGCACCCCGGTGGCGTCGAAGATCGCGTTGGCGATGGCGGCGGCGCTCGGCACCGACGCCGATTCGCCGACCCCGAGTGGCGGCTGGTCCGGCCGCGGCACCATCAGCACGTCGATCTTCGGGACCTCGGGGAAGGTGATGATCGGGTAGGCGCCCCATTCCTTGGTGGCGACGCCGAGCTGATCGAAGCGCACAGCTTCCTTCAGCGCGCGGCTGGTGGACTGGATGACGTTGCCTTCGATCTGGTGCCGCACCCCGTCCGGATTGATCATCAATCCGGAATCCTGGCCGGCGACGACGCGGACGACGCTGACGTCGCCGGTCGTCGTGTTGACCGCAACGTCGGCGATCCAGGCCGACCAGGCGGCGCCGTAGCCCGGAAACTTGCTGTGGACGTAGAGCGCGTAGGCGAAGCCGCGGCCGCGTACCACGTCGCCGTCGGGCTGCTGCGGCGTCCACTGCGGGCGCGGCTGCCAGCCGGCGCGTTCCGCGACCGCCTTGATCAGGTCGATGGCGCGGGGATCCTTGAGGTAACGCAGCCGGTACTCGATAGGATCGACGCCGGCCGCGGTAGCGAGTTCGTCGATGTAGGACTCGTGGGCGAAGGTGTTGGGCAGCGCCGAGACCCCGCGCAGCCACGAGGCGCGCATGATCGGCGGCATGTCGTGCACCACGACGCGCAGGTTGTCGTAGTCGTAGGGCGGGATCGCGGTGCGGTCGCCCATCTCGAACACCTCGGGCGTCGGCGCGATCGCGCCGGTGAGCAGCAGCGCCAGCATCGGCGCGCCGTTCGACGGATAGCGGGTGGCGAAATCGTAGGCCGCGATGCCGCCGTCGGCGTCGAGGCCGCCATCGACATCCATCAGCTGCGCCGCGCCCTTGGGTTCCCAGACATGTTCCTGGGCGCGGGTGAGCTGCACCCGCACCGGCCGCCGCACGGCGCGCGACAGCAGCGCCGCGTCCGCCGTGACGTCGTCGGCGCAGTTGCGGCCGTAGCAGCCGGCGGCCTCCATCCGGATCACCTCGATCCGCGCCTCGTCGAGCGCCATCAGCCGCGCCAGTTCGGTCCGCAGCACGTGCGGGTTCTGGGTGCCGGACCACACCGTTAGGCCGTCCTCGCGCCAGTCGGCGACCGCGCAGGACGGCCCGATCGAGCCGTGCATGTGATAGGGCCAGACGTAGGTCCGCGTCATGCGCGTCGCGGCGCCGGTAATGGCGGCGTCGACGTCGCCCTTGTCGATCAGCGTGCGCGGCTGTGACGGGTTGGCGCGCAGTGCGGTTTCGACGTCGTGGACGTCGGGCGCCGCAGGCGTCGTCTTCCACGTCACCTTGAGCTGCTCGCCGGCCTTGATCGCGTTCTCCTCGCGCTCGGCGACGACGCCGACGAAGTCGGCGATCCGGACCACCGCGACGATACCGGGGACATGGCCGATCGATGCCTCGTCGAGCGCGAGCAGGCTGTTGCCGACGAAGGCGCCGGCGTCGATCCCGGCATAGGGCGGGCGGACGACGCGCCCGTGCAGCATGCCGGGCAGGCGGACGTCGTGGACGTAGACCGCTTCGCCGGTCGCCTTGGCCGGAATGTCGACCCGCGGCACCGCCTGTCCGACGATGCGATGCGCCGCCACCGGCTTGACGGCGGCGCCGTCGTCGAGCTCGATCCGGACGACGTCGTTTCCGATCAACTCGCCATAGCTGACGCTACGGTTGTTGGGCGCGCGAACCAGACCGTCGTCGACGCTGAGTTCGGCCGCCGGCTGGTCGAGCCAGGCCGCCGCGCGCGCGACGAGATAGTGGCGCGCCTGCGCCGCGGCGCAGCGCAGCGGGATCGCCGTGACCTGAATGGTCTCGCTGGCGATGGTCGCGCCCTGGTCGGGCACCCGCGCGGTGTCGCCGAGCACCATGGTGACGCGGTCCAGCGCGACGTCGAGCTCCTCGGCGACGATCTGCGCCAGTGCGGTGCGGATGCCGGTGCCGAGATCGACATGGCCGTTGAACGCCGTCACCGCGCCGTCGCTGCCGATCACGATGAACGTCTCGTCGACGCCTCGCGCCGTGGTCCGCGCCACGGCGAGGCTACCGGTGGCGGCTTCGCGCGTCATGTGGCGGCCCGCATCACGGCACGGACGATCTCCACATGCGCGCCGCATCGGCACAGATTGTAGCGCAGCGCCTCGAGGATCTCGGTTTCGCTGGGATGCGGGTTGCGCGTCAAGAGCGCCCTGGCCGTCATGATCATGCCGTTGAGGCAGTAGCCGCACTGCGCGGCCTGCTCGGTGATGAAGGCCTGCTGGACCGGATCGGGCCGCTCGCGCGACCCCAGCCCTTCCAGTGTCACGATGCTGCGCCCCACGCAGGCCGCGACCGGGATCACGCAGCCGCGCGCGGCGGCGCCGTCCAGCAGCACCGTGCAGGCGCCGCATTCGCCGAGGCCGCAGCCGTATTTCGGGCCGTTGAGTTCGAGATCGTTGCGCAGCACGTAGAGCAGCGGAGTGTCTGCCGCGACGTCAAGCTCGTGAAGCTTGCCGTTGACGGTCAGGCGAATGGAGTGGGCGGCCGGCGACACATGCGATCCCTGGAATGGCGTGCCCCAGGACGATACCGTTTGCATACAAACGTGCAAGGGTCGGCCTCGGGCGGTCGCGCCGCCGATGGGAGCGCCGGGTGCTTTGCACAAATTCCCGGCAAGGGACTAGGCAGTTGCGGATTGCGTTCGCACCTTGAGGTTTGACGCGCGGCGGCGCTTGACAGGGCCGCGAGCGGCTTGCAAGATCATTCGTATACGAACAAATGCGCCGGCGATCCGCCGTGGCGGTGGCCTTCGCAACAACCCCTGGCGATGTCGGAACGGCCCATGCAGAGGGATGATCCCAGCGCAAACCCGGACGGCGGCGCGCCCGACAAGATCCGCTGCGACGCCTGTCCGGTGATGTGCTACATCAAGCGCGGCGCCTCGGGTGCCTGCGACCGTTACGCCAACCACGACGGCGAACTGGTACGCCTAGATCCGCATGTGGTGCTGGAGCGCACCGTGTCGCAGGGCGGCCGCGTGGTTCCGTTCCAGAAGGTCGCCGACTGGGACGGCAGCCTGGTCGGCAGCGACACCGTGTTCGTGACCGCGATCGGCGCCGGTACCACCTATCCCGACTACAAGCCGGCGCCCTTCATCGTGTCGTCCGAGATCGATGGCGTCGACATGGTCACGGTGGTGACCGAAGGCATCTTCAGCTACTGCGGCGTCAAGGTGAAGATCGACACCGACCGCCATCTCGGCGCGGAGGCCGCCACGGTCCGCGCGGCGGGCGAGGCGGTCGGCCATGTCATGACCAGCGAGTACGGCTCGCAGATGCTGTCGCTCGGCGGCGTGCATCATCTCACCGGCGGGTCGAAGGCCGAGGGCCGCGTGACCTGCGACACCCTGATGGATCTTTCCAACGGCAAGGCGGTCGAGCTCACCATCGACGGCGGCGCCAGCGTCGTGGTGCAGGCCGGCAAGGCGCCGATCGTCAACGGCGTCGCCGAGGAGCGCATGCGGGTGGGCTGCGGCTCGGCCACCATCGGCATGTTCGCCAAGCAGTGGCTCCGCAAGGTCGACGACGTGGTGGTGGTGGACGATCACATCACCGGCGTGCTGTCCGAGCACCAGGCCGGCAAGCTGCTCGACGTCCGCGATACCGGGATCAAGATCAAGGGGCGTCGCTCGACGCCAGGCCGCTATTTCCAGGTCGCTCACCCGGGCACCGGGTGGGGCGGTACCGACATTACCGATCCGCTGTCGATCCTGGGGCCGTTCGATGCCAAGCGCGCCTGGCCGGGGCTGCGGCTTCTGATGGTGAGCACCACCGGCGAACATTTCGCCTATTTCGAGCTCGACGAGGCCCTGACGCCGGTGCCGCGGCCGCTGCCGGAGGTGTTGACCCTGTCGGTCGAACGGATCCGGGAGAACTGCGAGCCGGCGCTGTGCACGGTGCTGTTCATGGGCGGCGCCGGCGGTTCGCTGCGCTCCGGCGTCACCGACAATCCGGTGCGGCTGACGCGTTCGGTTAAGGACGCGCTGACCAAGGTGACCAGCGGCGGCGCCCCGGCCTATGTCTGGCCCGGCGGCGGCATCACTTTCATGGTCGACGTGACCCAGATGCCGCAGGGCGCGTTCGGCTACGTGCCGACGCCGGCGCTGGTGGCGCCGATCGAATTCACCCTGCGGCTCTCCGACTACGCCGCGCTCGGTGGCCACATGGACCATGTCCGGCCGCTGTCGTCGCTCAGCGCCAAGACCGAGGTGCTGCGGCCCGAGGTCGACGACAAGGACCGCGCATGAGACGCCCGCCGCAGGCCCGCATGCTGCCGGACGGCCGGCGCCTGCATCTGCAGGATGGGCCGATCGACCTCGTGATCGCGGCGTTCGGCGCAACCTCGAATGTGCGCGCGGCCTATGAGGCCGCGATCGCGCGCTTCACCGGGCTGCTCGACGAGCTGTGCGAGGAATTGGTCGAATTGCGCCGGCCGGCCGATCCCGACGCGACGGTGTTGCACGGTACGGTTGCGCTGCGGATGCATGGGGCGGTCGCGCCCCATGCCGCGGACACCTTCATCACGCCGATGGCGGCGGTGGCCGGCACTGTTGCGGAAACGGTGCTCGCCGCGATGACGCAGGCGGCCGCGCTCGACCGCGCCTATGTCAACAACGGCGGCGACATCGCGCTGCATCTCGCGCCCGGCGCGCGCTTCGTGGTTGGGCTGGCCGATCACCCGGCGCCGGGACAGCACGGTGGGCGCGTCCTGGCCGGGACCGCCGAGATTGTCAGCGGGCAGGGCGTCGGCGGGATCGCGACCAGCGGCCGCCATGGGCGCAGCTTTTCGCTCGGCATCGCCGACGCGGTGACGGTGCTCGCGGCATCCGCGGCCGGCGCCGATGCCGCCGCCACCGTGATCGCCAACGCGGTCGACCTGCCCGGCCACCCGGCGGTGGCGCGTCTGCCGGCGCGAGAGATCCAGCCGGACTCCGATCTCGGCGACCGCCTCGTCACCCGCGACGTGGCGCCGCTGTCGCCGCGCGACGTCGCGATGGCGCTCGCGCCGGGCGAGGCGATGGCCGCGCGCCTGTTGGCGCGTGGCCTGATCGCGGGCGCGGCGCTGCGGCTTCAGGGCGAGACCCGATTGATCGGGGTCGCGGCGACGGATCACGCGCCGTTGCTGCCGGTCGCCGGCGGTGAATCCGAATTCGTGCAAATCATCCGGAACGCGCACACCATGCAGCAGAAGAGTCCCGCCCATGCCTGAGGTCGTCATTCGCAAGAAGGCCATCGTGGTCGAGGAGATCTTCCATGAAGGCGGCCCCGTGGCCGCGGTGCCGCTCAGGCGCGGCGCCGCGCTGGTCGTCATTCACAATCCGTTCGCCGGCCGTTACGTCGAGGACATCGCCGGCTTCATGGACGACCTCAATCCGCTCGGCGTCGAGATGGCGGCGGCGCTGCTGAAGGCGCTGGGTGACGATCCGGCGCGGATCGAAGGCTACGGCAAGGGCGCGATCGTCGGCGCGGCGGGAGAGATCGAGCACGGCGCGCTGTGGCACGTCCCCGGCGGCTACGCCATGCGCGACGCGCTCGGGGTCGCCAAGGCGATCGTGCCGTCGGCCAAGAAGGTCGGCGGTCCCGGCACGCGGCTCGACGTGCCGGTGACGCACGTCAACGCCTCCTACGTGCGGTCGCATTTCGACGCCATGGAGGTCGGGATCACCGACGCGCCGCGCGCCGACGAGTTGCTGCTGGCCCTGGTGATGACCACCGGCCCGCGGGTTCACGCCCGGGTCGGCGGGCTGAAGGCGAGCGAGATCAAGGGAGAGGATGGGCTGCGATGAGTGCCAGGATCCGCAAGATCGTTACCGTGGTCGAGGAAACCCGGCGCGAGGGCGGCGTCGCGGTCACGCCGCCGACCCGCCGCGCGGCCGCCGTGGCGGTGATCGAGAATCCGTTCGCCGGCCGCTACGTCGAGGATCTCACGCCGCTGATCGCGATCGGCGAGGAGCTCGGCAAGCTCTTGGCGGAACGCGCGGTCGCGGCGCTCGGCATCAAGGGGGCCGACGCCCAGAGCTACGGCAAGGCGGCCGCAGTCGGCGAGAACGGCGAGCTGGAGCACGCCGCCGCCATTCTCCATCCCAAGATGGGGGCGCCGGTCCGCGCGGTGCTGGGCAAGGGCGCGGCCCTCATCCCGTCGTCGAAAAAGCGCGGCGGCCTCGGCACCGTGCTCGACATTCCGCTCGGCCACAAGGACGCGGCCTTCGTGCGCAGCCACTTCGACGGCATGGAGGTCCAGATCAACGACGCGCCGCGGGCCAACGAGATCATGGTGGCGGTGGCGGTGACCGACAGCGGCCGGCCGTTGCCCCGGGTCGGCGGCCTCACGGTCGCCGAGATCAAGGGGGAAGACGGGCTGCGTTGACCTGCCGATGACAGCGGCATGAATGGCGCGGCGGCCGACAATGTGAAGCTTGCAATGTAAAGCCGGCGACGGGATGCTCTCGATGAACAGCTCAGTGGCCCAACGTCAACAGCGGAGTTCTGGTATGCAATGGAGCAAGATTTCCCTCGTCACGGCGGCCCTCGCAGCCGCGCTGTCGGCGGGCACGACCTCGGCGCTGGCGCAGGCCGAGATCAAGATCGGCGAGATCAACAGCTATTCGGCCCTGCCGTCGTTCACCGAGCCCTACCGCAAGGGCTGGCAGCTCGCGGTCGAGGAGATCAACGCCGCCGGCGGCATCAAGGGCAAGAAGCTGATCGTCATTTCCAAGGATGACGGCGGCAAGCCGGCTGACGCGGTGACGGCCGCCAACGAACTGGTGGCGAGCGAGAACGTCGCCATGATCACCGGCACCTTCTTTTCCAATATCGGCCTCGCGGTGAGCGACTATGCCAAGCAGAAGCAGGTGTTTTTCCTGGCCGGCGAACCCCTGACCGACGCCGTCACCATGGCGCACGGCAACAAGTATACGTTCCGCATGCGTCCGTCGAACTACATGCAGGCGGCCATGCTCGCCGAGGAAGCCGCCAAGCTGCCGGCGAAGCGCTGGGCCACCGTCGCGCCGAACTACGAATACGGCCAGTCGGCGGTCGCGGTGTTCAAGGCACTGCTGTCGGCCAAGCGTCCCGACGTCCAGTGGGTCAGCGAGCAGTGGCCGCCGCAGGGCAAGATCGACGCCGGTCCGGTGGTGCAGGCGCTGGCCGCCGACAAGCCGGAAGCCATCCTCAACGTCACCTTCGGACCGGACCTCGTCAAGTTCGTCCGCGAGGGCAACACCCGCGGCCTGTTCAAGGACCGCGCGGTGGTGAGCTTCCTCACCGGCGAGCCCGAATATCTCGATCCGCTGAAGGACGAGACACCGGACGGCTGGATCGTCACCGGATATCCCTGGTACAGCATTTCGACTCCCGCCCATGACGCGTTCCTCAAGGCCTATCAGGCCAAGTACAGCGACTATCCGCGATTGGGATCGGTGGTCGGCTACGAACTGATCAAGGCGGCCGCGGCGATTCTCGCCAAGGCGGACTCCACCGACACCGACAAGCTGATCGCGGCCGCCGAGGGCATCAAGCTGGGCTCGCCGTTCGGCGAGATCACCTTCCGCCCGGCGGATCATCAGTCGACGCTCGGGGCCTTCGTCGGCAAGACCGCGGTGAAGGACGGCAAGGGCGTCATGGTCGATGCGGTTTACCGCGACGGCGCCAACTATTTGCCGAGCGAAGCCGACGTCGCCAAGGTGCGCCCGAAGGAGTGACCGAGGCACCCGGCCCGGTCGAGGAACGCCGATGAGTTTCTACGTAGTCCAGTTCCTGACCGGGCTCGCCAGCGCCGCCTCGCTGTTTCTGGTGGCGTCCGGCCTGTCGATCATCTTCGGCGTGACGCGGATCGTGAATTTCGCCCACGGCGCGTTCTACATGCTCGGCGCCTACATGGCGTTCACTTTGACCGAGCGGCTGTCCGGGACGGTCGGCTTCTGGGGCGGCATCGTGCTGGCGGCGCTTGCGGTCGCCGCCGTCGGCGCCGCGGTGGAGATGATCCTGCTGCGGCGGATCTACAAGTCGCCGGAGCTGTTCCAGCTGCTCGCGACCTTCGGCCTGACCCTGATGGTCGAGGACCTCGTGGTGATCCTGTGGGGCCCGGACGACCTGCTCGGTCGCCGCGCCCCCGGCTTCAGGGGCGCCATCGATGTCTTCGGCCAGAACCTGCCGTCCTACGACCTGTTCCTGATCGTGATCGGGCCGGTGGTGCTGGGCGCGCTGTGGCTGCTGTTTCACCGCACCCGCTGGGGCGTGCTGGTGCGGGCGGCGACTCAGGATCGCGACATGGTGGCGGCGCTCGGCGTCAACCAGAAATGGCTGTTCACCAGCGTGTTCGCGGCCGGGGTCTTTCTCGCCGCCCTGGGCGGCGCGCTGCAGATCCCGCGCGACGCGGTCAATCACACCATGGACCTGCGGATCATCGTCGACGTCTTCGTCGTCGTGGTGATCGGCGGGCTCGGCAGCATCACCGGGGCGTTCGCCGCCGCCGTGCTGGTGTCCGAACTGAATGCCTTCGGCATCCTGGTGTTTCCCAAGATCTCGATCATCCTGGTGTTCCTGGTGATGGCGGCGGTGCTGATCGTGCGGCCATGGGGGCTGTTCGGCAAGGCCGAGACGGCGCCACGGCGCACGCCGGGCTCGGCGGTGCGGCCATGGCGGCCGCTGACCTTCGCCGAACGCGTGGCCGTGGCGCTCGTGTTCGCCGCCGCGGCGTCTCTGCCGCTGTTCGGAGGAAACTATGCGATCAGCGTCGCCACCGAGATCGTGATCTTCGCGCTGTTCGCGGCGAGCCTGCATTTCCTGATGTCGGCCGGCGGCCTCGCGTCGTTCGGCCACGCCGCCTATTTCGGCCTCGGCTCCTACGGCGTGGCGCTGCTCGCCAAGCTGGCGGGTGCGCCGATGCTGGTGTGCCTGCTGGCGGGACCGCTGCTCGGGCTCGCGGGCGCGGTGGTATTCGGCTTCTTCGCGGTGCGGCTGTCGGGCGTCTATTTCGCGATGCTGACGCTGGCCTTCGCCCAGATCGCGTGGTCGGTCGCGTTCCAGTGGGTCGAGGTCACCGGCGGCGACAACGGCCTGCTCGGGATCTGGCCGGCGCGGCTGGTGGCGACGCCGGCGCGGTTCTACTGGCTGTCGCTCGCGATCTCGGCCGCGCTGGTGGTGGCGCTGCGGGTGATGGTGTTTTCGCCGTTCGGCTACGCGCTGCGCGCCACCCGGGATTCGGCGCTGCGCGGCGAGGCGATCGGGATTGACGGCAAGCGGGTGCAGTGGATCGCCTTCGTGATCGCCGGCACCATAGCCGCGGTGGCCGGTGCCCTGTTCGCCTATCTCAAGGGCAGCGTGTTTCCCGACAGCCTGGGGATCTCGCTGTCGGTCGACGGCCTCGTCATGGTGCTGCTCGGCGGCGTCGAGACCGTTTCCGGCGCCATCGTCGGCGCCATCGTCTACAAGGCCCTCAACATCTGGCTCGTCAGCCAGACCGAACTGTCGAAGCTGGTGCTCGGCGGGCTGATCATCGTCCTGGTGGTCGCTTTCCCGCGCGGCATCGTCGGCATGGCCGAACTGGTGGTGGATCGCCTGCGCCGGCGCGCGCAGCTCTCTGCCTCGCCGCCCTCGGCGGCGCTCGCCCAGGACATCGAGAGCGCCAAATGAGCGGGACCGCGCCGGTACTCGAGGTCGAGGGCCTCACCAAATCCTACGGCGGCGTCCATGCGGTGCGCGGGGTGTCGTTCAGTGTCGCGCAGGGCGAGATCGTCGCCCTGATCGGCCCCAACGGCGCCGGCAAGACCACCTGCTTCAACATGCTCAACGGCCAGATCCCGCCTGACGCCGGGCGGGTCCGGCTGCTCGGCGAGGACACCACCGATTGTCCGCCGCGGGTGGTGTGGCGCCGCGGCGTCGGCCGCACCTTCCAGATCACCGCCACATTCTCCACCATGACGGTGCGCGAGAACATCCAGGTCGCGCTGGCGTCGCATGCCTCGCGCACCTTCAACCTGTGGCGCTCGATGCCGGACTTCGCCCGCCGCGACGCCGACGCGCTGCTCGGCCTGGTCGACATGGCGGGTTACGCCGATAGGCCCTGCGGCGAGCTCGCCTATGGCGACCTCAAGCGGCTCGAACTCGCGGTGGCGCTGGCCAACAATCCGCGGCTGCTGCTGATGGACGAGCCGACCGCCGGCATGGCGCCCAAGGAGCGTGTCGCGCTGATGCGACTGGTGGCGCGGATTGCGCGCGAGCGCACCATCGGCGTGCTGTTCACGGAGCACGACATGGACGTGGTTTTCGAGCACGCCGAGCGCGTGCTGGTGCTCAACCGCGGCCAGCTGATCGCCGAGGGCACGCCGGCCAGCGTGCGGCGCGATCCCCAGGTCCGCGCCATCTATCTCGGCGAGGGGCTCCTGTACGAGGGCGGCCAGCACGAGGGAGCGAACGGATGAAACTCGCCGTCGCGGAACTCAACAGCTTCTACGGCCAGGCGCACATCCTGTTCGACGTCGGGCTCGAGGTCGGCGCCGGCGAGGTGGTGGCGCTGCTCGGGCGCAACGGCGCCGGCAAGTCGACCACTTTCCGCTCCATCGTCGGCCTCGTCGCCCAGCGCAGCGGCCGGATCGTGTTCGAGGGCGAGGACGTCTCCGCCAGGCCGACCCATGCGATCGTGCGCGCCGGCCTCGGCTACGTCCCCGAGGAGCGCCGCATCTTCACCGAGCTGACGGTCGACGAGAATCTCGAGGTCGGCCGGCAGCCGCCGCGGCGCAACGCGCCGCACTGGACCCCCGACAAGCTGTTCACGCTGTTTCCCAATCTCGGCGAGATGCGCCGGCGCAACGGCGGCCATATGAGCGGCGGCGAACAGCAGATGCTGACCATCGCGCGCACGTTGATGGGCAATCCGTCGCTGATCCTGCTGGACGAGCCCTCCGAGGGCCTGTCGCCCAAGATCGTCGAGCAGATGGCGAACGCGATCCTGACCATGAAGCGGGAAGGCGTCAGCATCCTGGTCTCCGAGCAGAACCTGCATTTCGCCCGGCTGATCTCCGATCGCGCCTATATCATCGAGCGTGGTCGCGTGCGTTTTTCGGGATCGATCGCCGAGCTCGATGCCCGGCCGGACATCCGCGACAGTTTTCTCGCCGTCTGACGAACAAGGCCGCGGAATGCGCGGCGTCACTGCTGAGGGAGCCATCATGACACGGGCTGCGATCAAGACGCCATTGCCGCGCCCCCGGCGCAAGGCGACCGCACAGGCCTATGTGCTCGAGGACCAGATCGGCTTCATCCTGCGCCAGGTGTCGCAGCGTCACTCGACGATCTTCGCCGAGCGGATCGGCTCCGGGCTGACGCCGACCCAATGGGCGGCGCTGGCGAAGCTCCAGGAATCCGGGCCGTGCTCGCAAAACCAGCTCGGTCGCCTCACCGCCATGGACGTCGCCACCATCAAGGGCGTGATCGACCGTCTCACCGCGCGCGGGCTGACCGAGACCGGTCCTGATTCCGAGGACGCGCGGCGTCTCATGGTCAGCCTCACCAAGGCCGGACAGGCGCTGGTCGAGAAGGAAACCGTCAACGCCATCGCCATCAGCGAGGCGACGTTGGCGCCGCTGGCGCCGAAGGATCGCGAGATCCTGCTGGAGCTGCTGGAGAAGTTGAGGTGAGGGCGGGCGCCTCGCTCGGTGGAATGGGCGACGCATCCGACGCCAGCCGCTGGAACAGCCATCGTCCGGCCGGTCCGAGCGCCCGGTCCTTGCGGTGGGCGATGACCGCCGCGAACGCCGGCATCCGGTCGCTTCCCTCCCAGCGGTCGGGATCGAGCGCCACCAGCCGTCCGGCTGCGAGATCCTCAGCGACGAGGTGCCGGGGCATGCTGCCCCAGCCGGCGCCCGACAGCAGCAGTTCCCGTTTGGCGGCGAGATCGGTGAGATACCATCGGTTGGTGGCGTGGACGCCGGAGGCGCGTTCGCCCTGAACCGCGGCTTTCGACGCCAGCACCAGCTGGACGTGGTCGCGCAACAGCTCGGACGCGATCGGTGAGGGGAGTCTTGCCAGCGGATGCGCCGGCGCCGCCACCGCCACCAGCTCGACCTCGCCGTAGCGGTTGCTCTCGCAGTCCGTCAGCGCCATCGTTTCCGGCAGGAGGGCGAGATCGGCATCGCCGCGGGACAGGAATTGCGGCGTGGTGCCGAATGATTCCACCACGACCCGGACCTGAACGGTCGGAAACACCGTGTGCATCTCCCGCAGCGCGTCGGCCAGCGGCGCGATGGGCGCCAGCATGTCCACGACCAGCGACAGCTCGGCTTCAAGGCCGCCGGCGATGCCGCGTGCCTGCTGCTGGTAGTCGACCAGCGCGTCGAGCACGCGCCGCGCCCGCGGCAGCAGCGCGGCGCCGGCCTCGGTCAGGACCGGGCGATAGCCCGAGCGGTCGAACAGCTCGAGCCCGGTCTGCTCCTCGAGCTTCTGAATGGCATAGGTGATGGCGGACTGGGCGCGATTGAGTTTCCGCGCTGCGGCGGCGAAGCCGCCCTGGTCGATGACGGCGACGAAGACGGCAAACTGGTCGAGGGTGAAGGCATCCATGCCTATCAGAATATCAGAAGTCAAACTTCGATAATATTCGTATTTTCAGATTGTGATGACGGCGGCAATGTAGTTGCGAGGCGGTTGCGAATCCATACGCCCCTCCGGCGCGGATTGCGGCGGCCGATGCTTCCTTTTCTCTATCCCCGATGGACCACGTCATGACCAGCGTTCGCCAGCCCACCCTGTTCGTGTCGCACGGCGGCGGCCCCTCCTTCTGGATGAGCTATCCGCCGCCGATCGGGCCGCACGGTTTCGACAAGCTGCGCGCCTATCTGGCCTCGCTGATCGAAAGCCTGCCGGAACGCCCGCGGGCGATCCTGGTGATCTCCGGTCACTGGGAAGAGGATCGCGTGACGGTGAGCACGTCGCCGGCGCCGCCGATGCTGTTCGACTACTACGGCTTCCCGCCGCATACCTATCAACTGAGCTATCCGGCCCCCGGCGATCCCGCGCTGGCGGGCCGGGTGCGCGCGCTGCTCGGCGAAGCCGGGATCGTCAGCGATCAGAACGCCACCCGCGGATTCGATCACGGCGTGTTCGTGCCCTTCCTGATCGTCGATCCGGCCGCCAAGATTCCGGTCGTGATGATGTCGCTGGAGAGCAACCTCGATCCGGCGCGTCACCTCGCCATCGGCGCCGCGGTGGCGCCGCTGCGCGACGAGGGTGTTCTGATCGTCGGCAGCGGCAACAGCTTCCACAACCTGCGCACCTTCTTCGGCGACGACGCCGGCGCATCGCTGCACTTCGATAAATGGCTGACCGAGACGGCGCTGTTGCCGGACCCGGCCGCCCGCGCGGCCGGGCTCGTCGCCTGGGACCGCGCGCCGGCGGCGCGCGCCTGTCACCCGCGCGAGGAGCATCTGATCCCGCTGATGGTGGCCGCCGGTGCGGCGCGCGACGATCGCGGGTCCCTGGTGTTTCACGACATCATCGGCGGCAAGGCCATCTCCGGCTATGCGTTCGGCGCCTGAGCCGGACGTTCCCGGTCATGCACCTCCATCCCTTTCGGCGACGACCGCGCTGCCGTCGACGGATGTTTCCTGAAGTTTGCAGCCATGCCAGCCATTCACCCTGAAGGAGAATTCGATGCAAATGACTTTCCTGCGCCCCTGGGCTCCGCAGATTCTGAGCCTGATCCGCATTGTGACCGCGGCCGCGTTCCTGACCCACGGCCTGATCAAGCTGGTCGGCTGGCCTGCGCCGTTTCCGTATCCGATGAACGGCCTGCTCTACGTCGCGGCGATCATGGAAATCGTCGGCGGCGTGTTGCTGATCGTGGGCCTGTTGTCGCGTCCGGTGGCCTTCCTGTTGTCCGGCCAGATGGCGGCCGCCTATTTCATGGCGCACGCGTCGCAGGGCTTCTTCCCGGCGCTCAACATGGGCGAGCCGGCGATGCTGTTCTGCTTCATCTTCCTCTACATCGCCGCCGCCGGTCCGGGACCGTGGAGCCTCGACGCCTTGCGAAACGCTGACTGAGGCTCTCGGCGCCACAGCGCCTGATCGAAAACGCCAAGCGTGGCTTCGAACTATCTTGGCGCGACTGTCGCTCTTGTCGTCATGGCCGGGCAGCGCGATCCGTCTTCGACGGATCGCCAGGACTAAGGTCTCCCGGCCATCCACGTCTTTCTTGCGGCGGCGCCGCTAAGTCGTGGATGCCCGGCACAAGGCCGGGCATGACGAATTCAAGTGCTTGCGCCTTCAGGTAGACAGGATGAGTTGTCGCCCGGTCGAGCCGGGCGACGATGGATCGCGGCCCGATGTGTCAGCCCTTGACGATCTCCGGCACCTTGGTCGCCGGCGGGGTGTTGCGGCTGCGCTGGGTGCGCACGATGCCGTCGATGATGGTCATGCCGATGCCCGGCAAATCGCCGAGCCGCACGCTCTCCAGGAGATCCTTGCCTGCCGAGTGCTGGGCCTTGTCCATGATGACGAAGTCGGCGGCGCGGCCGACCTCGATCAGGCCGCAGTCGAGCGCCCGCATCCGCGCCGTATTGCCGGTGGCGAAGCAGAACGCGGTTTCGGCGGCGACGTCGCCGAGCGACGACAGCAGCGAGATCATGCGAAGAATGCCCAGCGGCTGCACGCCGGAGCCGGCCGGCGCGTCGGTGCCGAGGATCACGCGGTTGAGCTCGTTCATGTCGCGCGCGACGCGCAGCGTGTAGAGCGCGGCGCGCTCGTTGCCGTTGTGGACGAGTTCGAGGCCGCGCTTGCAGCCCTCGCAGATGCAGCGGATCTCGCCGTCGGGCAGCGCGGTGTGGCCGCCGTTGATGTGGCCGACCACGTCGGTGTCGGCCTCGAGCACGACGTCGGCGCCGATCAGCCCGGAGCCGGGGATCGACGGTCCGCCGGTGTGGATGGTGCTCTGGATGCCGTATTTGCGGGCCCACGCCACCATCTGCCGCGAGGTGACGCCGTCCTTGACGCCGCCGAGGCCGACCTCGCCGAGCAGCTTCACGCCGGCCGCCGCCAGTTCCTTGAAGTCCTCTTCGGTCATGCCCGGCTCGATCACCGGGGCGCCGGCGTGCACCTTGACCCCGCCGGGGCGGAAGTTGTCGAAGGCGCGCTGGGCGAAGATCGCCATCGCCTTGAGGCCGGTGATGTCGCGCGGCCGGCCCGGCATGTGGACCTCGCCGGCGGAAATCATGGTGGTGACGCCGCCGTTGAGGAAGCTGTCGATCCAGCCGATCTGGTTCTGCCGCGGCGTCCAGTCGCCGGCGACCGGATGGACGTGGCTGTCGATCAGGCCGGGGGTCAGCGTGGTGCCGTTGGCGTCGATCAGCGTGGTGGCGCCGGCGCTGTCGACGTCCTTGGCCCGGCCGACGGCGGTGATGCGGCCGTTCTCGGCCACCACGGTGTCGGCATCGAGGATCGGCTGGTCGAGATCGCCGCTGAGCAGCAGCCCGATGTTGCGGATCACCAGTTTGGTCGGGCCGGCCGGTCCGGCGGGTTGGTCGTGGGCCATGCTGCGGGTTCCTCTTTCACGTGGGTGTCAGTGGCGGTCGGTTTTTCCCCGGCAAGGGGTCGATTTGGTCGAGAATAACCCTAACGCATTGAATTTGAGAATATTATTGCGGTGCAGCGTATTCCATCGCAGGGCAAAATCCCGTAAGACCAACGTCGCCTTGACCGGGCGCGCTCGACGCCGTATTCATTTGTATACGAACGATTGTAGACGAATGATCCGTCTCGGACAATCCGGCTTCCCTTCATGGCCGACCACCGGATTCGGCCCGCACTGGCAGATGACGTGACATGAGCAATTTCAATCAGGAAAGCGTGCTGAGCGTTCACCACTGGACCGACACGCTGTTCAGCTTCCGGACCACCCGCGACCCCTCGTTCCGGTTTCGCAACGGCGAATTCACGATGATCGGGCTGAAGGTCAACGACAAGCCGCTGCTGCGCGCCTACAGCGTCGCCAGCGCGAACTACGAGGACGAGCTCGAGTTCTTCTCGATCAAGGTGCCGGACGGCCCGCTGACCTCGCGGCTGCAGCACCTCAAGGAAGGCGATTCCATCATCGTCAGCCGCAAGGCGACGGGGACGCTGGTGATCGACAACCTGATGGACGGCCGCAACCTCTACCTGATCGGCACCGGCACCGGGCTCGCGCCGTTCCTGAGCGTGATCAAGGATCCGGAGACCTACGCGCGCTTCGAAAAGGTGGTGCTGCTGCACGGCTGCCGCCGCGTCGCCGAACTGGCCTACGGCGAGATGATCACCGAGAAGCTGCCCAACGACGAACTGCTCGGCGAGATGGTGCGCAACCAGCTGATCTACTATCCGACGGTGACGCGCGACCCGTTCCGCAACCGCGGCCGGATCACCGACCTCATCACCTCGGGCAAGCTGTTCGAGGACATCGGCCTCTTGAAGCTCGACGCCGGGCGCGACCGCGTCATGATGTGCGGCAGTCCGGCGCTGCTCACCGACACCAAGGGCATCCTGGAGCAGCGCGGCTTCATCGAGGGCAATCACGGCGAGCCCGGCCACTTCGTGGTCGAGAAGGCCTTCGCCGAGCGCTAAATTCTCTTCACCGTTCGACCACCAGACTGCCGAGCCGCAAGCACCCAGGTGCTTGCGGCTTTTTTCTTCGGCGTCGTGCTGGCGCAGCACCCTCACGCCGGGCGCGCGCCGACCGAGTCTGATTGGCTTGCGGCTCTCTCGGGGGAGCTTGCGCCATGTCGAGAATGACGCCGCCGATCTTCCGCCTCTTGCCTCTCGTTGTCGTCGTTCACGCCAGCCCCGCCATCGCCCAGGACATCCCGGCATCGAGATCTGCACCGCCGAGAAATCCAAGGAGCCGTAGGGCGCAATAAGCGTAGCGCATTGCGCCGCTCCGCTTTCATCGTTCCATCGCGACGTACCGGACTGGACCCGGGGAATTGGGCTGGCGGGGGCGCGAAGGCCGAGTTCGGGAGAACGCGGGTGAAACAGGGCGGCGCGATTGATGGCGCAATGCGCTGCGCTTATTGCGCCCTACGGACTGCGGCCAATCGAACGAGGCCCACAGCGCGCCATAGGCCAGCGCGCGGCCAGCGGGCACCAGGGGGCTGCCGATCCCCAGCGTATCGACCACCAGATCGAACGGGCCGGCGGCCGGACCGTCGGCGAACGTCAGACGCCGCTGGCCGTCGCGCTCGAGCGGCGCGCCGGTGACCGACCGGCCGTTTTCGATCGCGATGCCGGCGGCGATGACGGCGCGATGGAGCAGTTCGAACAATGCGGCGCGGTGAATGCCGATGCCGAACGCATCTGCGCTGCCGAGCGCCGCGTAGCGCACGTCGAGGACCGTCCGGCCCGACCCGGCGTCCTTGCCGATCAACCGGTTGATGCGGGCGCCCGCGTTGAGCAAGTCGTGATCGAGGCCCATGGATCTCAGGACGGCGAGGCCGGTGCGTTGGATCATCAGGCCGGAGCCCAGCGGGCGCGGCGTCGCAAACCGCTCGAACAGCGTGACGCGGTGGCCGTCGCGATGCAGCAGCAACGCGGCCGCCAAACCCGCGAGGCCGCATCCAGCGACGGCGACGGTCTGCACACGCATGGGTTGATCTCGCGATGGACTTGGTCATGACAGGATCAGTCCATCCTGGAAGCTGGCGCCCGCGGTCGTCAATATCCTGGAGGAGAGCCGCATGCGAACGCTTCTGATAAGGTTGTGATTCCCTGAAAGGGCGATTTTCCGAATGTCGAAGACCGCGCTGCCCATGCTCTGCCTCTGGCTGTGGTCCTCCCTCGCCGCGGCCCAGGACATCCCCGGCATCGAACTCTGCACGGCCGAGAAGTCCATGGAGCGGCGAACCAGCTGCCTGCAGAGCAATATCGATTTCCTGAAGCGGACGACGACCCAGGCGGCGCTCGACCAGCAGCAGAAGCTCGACGCCGCCAACCGGGCCATCGTGGCCCTTCAGGCCCAGGTGAAATCCCTGCAGGAGGCCATGGCCGCGCTGGTGAAAGCCGCCGACAAGGTCAAAACCGCCCCGGCGCCGGTTCCTGCCGCGCCGACGGATGCCAAGCCCAGCGCCGCCCCGGGGGCGGTAAAATAGCCCGGGTCTGCCCGCGCCCCCTGGCCGCCCGAGACCTGCGCGTCATGAACCCGGGCGGCGGGTCCAGTCACGAACGTGGCAGGATTTCGGTCGGCGCATTCATGCCCCGTTCAAGCGCGGCATGAAACCCTCGGAAACTCCACGGATTATCTTCGAACCAGTCCCCCAAGACAGGAGCGACAGCAATGAGGCGGGCAATGGTGGCGGTACTGGCCGCGGCGGCGGTTCTGTTCAGTTCGATGGCAGCCCCGGTCCCCGCGCAGGCCGGCGGCGGCGCGGTGGTCGGCGGCTTGCTCGGCGGTCTGGCGGCTGGCGCCATTATCGGCGGCGCGGTCGCGCCCTATGGACCTTACGGGTACTATGGGCCTCGCTACTATGGCTACGGCCCGGCCTACTATGATGGCTATGGCCCGGCCTACTATGGCGGCGGCTGCACCTGGCGGCCCCAGCGGTTCTGGGACGGCTATGGCTGGGTCGTCCGCCGGGTCCGCGTCTGCTACTGAGGCCGGATCGCGACCGAATTAATGTGGGGCGCCCTAATGGCGCCTCAAATGGACCAAAAGTGAGCTGCCTGGCGGCGGTCGGGATCGTGCCCGCGGTCTTGCTTTTAAGACCATGGCAGGAAAACTGGACTATGGTGTCCGCGGGGACGAATGCTGGGACGGCCGCGAATGGCCGGAGCTTCTTGGACTGTGCGGACGAACAGGGTATTCAGGGGCCCAAAACGAGCTCTTGAGTCGAACCAATCCAATGCGCCGGGCTTTGGCGTGATTCTGAGGAGACTGAGAATGAAAAAGACTGTTTCGGCGTTCCTGGCGGCGGTCACCCTCGCGGGTGCGCTCGCAGCTGCGATGCCGGCGGCCAAGGCCGACGGCGGCCGAATCGCGGCCGGCGTTGCCGGCGGCCTGATCGGTGGCGCCCTGCTCGGCGCGGCTGTGGCTGGCGCTGCGAACAATCCGCCGCCGCCCCCGGCCTATTACGCTCCGCCGCCGGTCTATGTCGAAGATCCGGGCTGCCGCTGGGTGCGTGAGCGGTTCTGGGACGGCTACGGCTGGCGCTTCCGACGCGTGCAGGTCTGCAACTGATTTCACCCGCGTCGCGGGTGTGAACTGGAAGTCCGGTCGGCAACGACCGGATTTTCTTTTTGGAGCATGATCCGGAAAAGTGGGAACCGGTTCTCCGAAAAGATCATGCTCAAACAAAGAGATGATCATGATGAGATTCTATCCTATCGCATCGTGATCTAGCCGGCCGGTCCGCTGCGCGGGCCGCCTCAATGGCCGCCGGAGAGCGCGCGCAGGACGTTGCCGCTCGGCCAGCAATCGACCTTGAGCCCCGCCGATTTCTGATAGGCGCCGACCGCGGCGCGGGTTTTCATGCCGGCCTTGCCGTCGATCTTGTCGGCATAGAAGCCGGCTGCGGTGAGCTTGCGCTGCATCGCCTCGACGTCGGCGGTGCGCAGCTGGCTCGCGGCCGACCATGGGGTCGCGAACGGGAGCGCCCCGCTGATCATGTCGCTGAGATGCCCGACGAACAGCACGTAGAGGTCGGAGAAATTGTATTCCTTGATGACGAAATAGTTGGCGGTGGCGAGAAACGACGGGCCGTAGATGCCCTCGGGCTGCAACAGCGACGCCGGCTGCGCCAGTTCGTTCTCGGCGAGCCTGGCGTCGCGGGCCAGCGTAAAGCCCTTGCCGAGCCACTCGCCGACCGGATGGGTGATGTCCGGGATGCCTTTCGTGCAGTCCACGTTCTGCGGGGCGCGGACCTCGTAGGCCCAGCGCAACCCGGTCTGCCAGCCCTTGTCCTTCAGCTGCTTGGCGGCGGAGGCGAGCGCGTCGGGCACCGACGTCCAGATGTCGCGCCGGCCGTCGCCGTCGAAATCCACCGCGTGCTTGTAGAACTCCGACGGCAGGAATTGGGTCAGCCCCATGGCGCCGGCCCAGGACGCCCGCATGTCCTTCAGGGCGACATGGCCCTCGTCGAGGATCTTCAGCGCCAGGATGAATTCGGACCGGAACTGGTCCTTGCGGCGGCCGACATAGGCCTGGGTGGCGAGCACGCGCACCGCGTTGTAGGGCAGGGTGTAACGGCCGTAGTCGGTCTCACGGCCCCAGATCGCGAGGATGACCGGAGCCGGGACGCCGAAGCGCTGCTCGATCGCGCTCAGCGCCGGCCGATAGGTCTGCAGCAGCCGCTGGCCATCCTGGGCGAGCCGGGCGAGGCTCGCTTCCTTGAGGTAGGTGGCGGGCACCTGGACAAATTCCGGCTGCGCCGGCGCCGCGGTTGTGGGGCGCCCCGGCAGTTCGAGGTCGGGCAGACCGTAGTCGGGTTCGAGCCCGCGGGTCGCGGCGTCGAAGGTGGCGCGCGAGACGCCCTCTGCTTCGGCCTCCGGCCACAGCGAGGCGATGAACCGCGTGAAGCCGGCATCGGCGGCGGCGAGCGCGAGGGCGGGCGAGAGCACGAGCCAAAGCAGCGCGCCGCCGAGCAATGCTCTGAGGCCGCGCGAAAGACGCGGCTTGCCCTGCTCGGTCGCGGCTCGCCGCGGCAGCGAACCCCTGCCCAAAGCTCTGTTCGCCCTCGGTGGATTCGGGCGGCAGGATATGTCATTTCTCGACGGCAGGAGCCTGAGCCACCGGATTGTCCCGTACATGTTCAACGCCTTGGCCCGAAGGACAGATGCAAGCACGTGAGTCTCCTTGACGATATGAAACGGAATCCGGCCGGAGGCTGGAGGGTTTCGGATATCGAAGCGGTTTGCCGGACCTATGGCGCCACTTGCTCCCCGCCGCGGGGCGAGGGCTCGCACTTCAAGGTCACGCGACCCGGCAAGCGCGAGATCCTGACCATCCCTTTCAAACGGCCTATCAAACCGATATATATCAAGAAGTTGGTGGCCTTCCTGCAGGATTGAGAACCGTGGGCGATCGTCCTCACTACAGCATCGTCGTCGAACCGCTCTCCGACGAGGACGGCGGTGGCTTTGTTGCAACGGTTCCCGATCTCCCGGGGTGCATCTCGGACGGCGAGACCGAGATGGAGGCGCTTCTCAACGTTCAGGACGCCATCGCCTGCTGGCTCGAAGCCGCCGACGAAAGGAAACAACCCTATCCCGAGCCTACTTATCGGCGTGCTGCGAGTTGAAGACCGCTCGCGAAGAGGAGGCTGCTCCAGCGAACAGGGGGCGTTCAACCGTCGGGTTAAGGTGACGGAACTCCGCCGTCGCCGTATTTTCAGTGCGCGCGTGTGGCCTGCGAGGTTCAATGGCCCGCGCCGTCGCGCGCGATCGCCATGGTGCCGTTGGTGATCCTGTCGACATAGGCGATGCCGAGCGCCGAGGCGATGAAGACGAGGTGGATGATGGTCTGCCACATCACGCCTTCGGAGGTATAGTCGGTGGCGCGCCCGCCGGGGCCGAGATTGCCGGCCTCGATGAAGGTACGCAGCAGGTTGATCGACGAGATGCCGATGATCGCCATCGCCAGCTTGATCTTGAGCACGCTGGCATTGACGTGGCTCAGCCACTCCGGCTCGTCGGGATGGCCCTTGAGATTGAGCCGCGACACGAAGGTCTCGTAGCCGCCGACGATCACCATGACGAGAAGGTTGGAGATCATCACCACGTCGATCAGGCCGAGCACCGCCAGCATGATCTGCTGTTCGTTGAACTCGGCGGCATGGCTGAGGAGGTGCCACAGCTCCCGCAGGAACAGGACGACGTAGATCACCTGGGCCACGATCAGCCCGAGATAGAGCGGCAGCTGCAGCCAGCGGGAGCCGAAGATGATCCACGGCAGCGGACTCAGTGCGATCTTCTTCGCCGCACCAGCTCCGGCGGATTCGGGCGTCAGCGACATGGCCGGTCGGCTCTCCTGTTGCGGTCGCGCCGGCCCGCCGGCAGGGCCAGGGCGCGGTGAGGTTCACCGCGCCCTGGCATCTCGATCGAGCATAACGTGACCGTTGCGGCCCGCGCCATGCCCTGATGGTCCAATTCTAGCGCGTCAGCTTCTTGTACTTCACGCGGTGCGGAATAACCGAATCCTGTCCGAGCCGGCGCATCTTGTCCTTCTCGTAGTCCTGGAAGTTGCCCTCGAACCACTCGACGTGGCTGTCGCCCTCGAAGGCCAGCATGTGGGTGGCGATGCGGTCGAGGAACCAGCGGTCGTGGCTGATGATCACGGCGCAGCCGGCGAAATCCTCCAGCGCCTCTTCCAGCGCGCGCAGCGTATCGATGTCGAGGTCGTTGGTCGGTTCGTCGAGCAGCAGCACGTTGGCGCCCGACTTCAGCATCTTGGCGAGGTGGACGCGGTTGCGTTCGCCGCCCGACAGCGCGCCGACCTTCTTCTGCTGGTCGGCGCCCTTGAAGTTGAAGGCCGAGCAGTAGCCGCGCGAATTGACCTCGCGCTTGCCGAGCAGGATCAGGTCGTTGCCGCCCGAGATCTCCTCCCAGACGGTCTTGCCGCCGTCGAGCGCGTCGCGCGACTGGTCGACATAGCCCAGATGCACGCTCTCGCCGACGGTGATGGTGCCCTTGTCGGGCTTCTCCTGGCCGGTGATCATGCGGAACAGCGTGGTCTTGCCGGCGCCGTTGGGGCCGATGA
>JARLJA010000176.1 GCA_031291445.1 Xanthobacteraceae bacterium
AAAAAGGGCGGGGCGCCCGTTTTTACACGCGACCCCCGGCCCTACAAAAAAATTTAATTTTATTTATTTTTTATACGGGGGCCCCCCCCCGGGGGGGGGGGGGGGGGGGGGGGGGGGGGCGGCGCGCCCCCCCCCCCCCGCCCCGGAATGACGCCGTGGTTGGGGCTGGCACTCCCGCCTACCGCTGCTGTCTTTGAGCCGGACGCTGAGGAGGACCGCCCGGCTTTCCCGAACATGACGACTGCATGTCGGTTGCGCGGCTGTCGTCGCCGCGACGCCGTGGCGAGATGTCGCCTGGACGAGATGTCGCTTGGAATCGTCCGCGGCGCTTGCCATGCTGTGCGTGTGCTGCGCTTCCGACGTTCGTGATCCGCCGCGGCCCGGTGTTGCACGAACCTCGGAAGCGAAAGTCTCGCAAATGGCCGATTTCGACCTCGCCGTCATCGGTGGTGGCCTCAACGGTGTCAGCATCGCCCGCGACGCGGCCGGCCGCGGACTGCGGGTGCTGCTGCTCGAAAAAGGCGACCTCGGAAGCGGCGCCTCCGCCACCGCCTCGCCGCTGATCCAGTGCGACTTGCGCGTGCTGGAGCGCGGCCGGTTCGGCGAGGCGCGGCGCGCGCTCGTCGAGCGCGATGCCTGGTTCAGGGCGGCGCCGCACCAGGTGCGGCCGGTCCGGGTGGTCGTGCCCATGGACAGCCCGCTGCGCCCGATCTGGCTGTGGCGGCTCGGCCTCGCCGTCCACGACCGCCTGTCGGCGGATCGCGCCCGGCCGCGCAGCGAAGCCGTCGATCTCACCCACCACCGGCTCGGCGACCCGCTGAAGCGGCCGTTCGGGCTCGCCTTCGCGTATGGCGCCGGCTTTGCCGACAGCCCGCGCCTGACCGTCCTGACGGCGATGGATGCGGCGCGCCGCGGCGCGACCATCGTTACCGGCGCCCGCTGCATCCGGGCCGACCGCTCCGACATCTGGCGCATCGTCGCGGTGCGCCGCGGCCAGCGTGAAATCTACTCCGCCCGCGCGCTGGTCAACGCCGCCGGCGGCTGGCTCGGCACCGTCGCCGAGACCGTGCTGCGGCTGAAGCCGCCCAGGATCAGGCTGGTGCTGGCAAGCCAGATCGCGGTGCGCCGGATGTTCGACCACGACAGCGCCTACCTGCTGCAGCAGGGCGACGGGCGGCTGGTGCAGGTGGTGCCGCTGGACGGCAAGGTGACCCTGATCGGATCGGTGGCGCGGCCGTTCACCGGCGATCCGGCCCATGCCGCGGTCCCGGCCGCCGACGCGCTGTGGCTGACCCGCGCTGCCAACCGCTACTTCCGCGAGCAGCTCGAGCCGACCGACGTGATCCACTCGCTCGCCGGTGTCCACGTGTTTGACGCCTCCTCGGCGCGGACCGCCAGCCGCGGCGAAGGCGTCGTCCGCCTCGAGCGGACGTTCGGCGAGGCGCCGCTGTTGACCAGCTTCGGCGGCGATACCACCACGGCGCGGCGCCAGGCCGAGACGGCCATGGCGGCGCTGGCGCCGTTCTTCGCCATGCCGGGCCCGTGGACCGCGCAGGCGGCGCTGCCGGGCGGCGACGTCGCGCTCGGCGACGTCGGCGGCCTGGTCGACGGGCTGCAGGCGCGCTGGCCGTTCCTCACCCGGGAGACTGTTCGCCGCCTGGTGAGTTCGTATGGCACGCTGTCGGAGACGATCCTCGAGGGCGCCCGCAGCCGCGACGATCTCGGCCCGGATTTCGGCGAGGGGCTTTCGGGGCGGGAGGTCGACTACCTGATGGCGAAGGAGTGGGCGCGCTTCGCCGACGACGTGCTGTGGCGCCGCTCCAGCCTCGGACTGACGATGACGGAGGGCCGCCGCGAGGCGCTGGCGGTCTTCATGACCACCCATCACGCGTCGGCCGAGGCGCGCCCGCTCCAGTAGGTGTTGAACTCGGCACCGCCTTTTCATTCCGAAAATCGCCGGTATATGGTTCGCCGCAGCCGGCGAGCCGCGCAACGGCGCGGGCCTGCCGTCAACGAGGGGCGATGATCGAACCGACCACGACCACGACGTCTGCGTCTGCGACGGCCTCGCCCCTGCTTCGCATCGTCGCCGTCACCAAGCGGTTCGGCGGGTTCGCCGCCGTCGACGCGCTCAGCCTCGATCTCGTGGCCGGCGAATTCTTCGCCCTGCTCGGCCCAAGCGGCTGCGGCAAGACCACCCTGCTGCGGATGCTGGCGGGCTTCGAGACGCCCGATCACGGCGCGATCCTGCTCGACGGCGAGGACGTCGCGCCGGTGCTGCCGCATCGCCGGCCGGTCAACATGATGTTCCAGAGCTACGCGCTGTTTCCGCATCTGAGCGTCCAGGATAACGTCGCCTTCGGGCTTCGGCGCGCCGGCTTGCCCAAGGCCGAAATTGCGGCGCGCGTCGCCGAGATGCTGGCGCTGGTGCGGCTCGAGGGCTTCGAGCGGCGCAAGCCGGACCAGCTGTCCGGCGGCCAGCGCCAGCGCGTCGCCCTGGCACGCGCCTTGGCGCGGCGGCCGCGCCTGCTGCTGCTCGACGAGCCGATGGCGGCGCTCGACAAGAAGCTGCGCCAGAGCACCCAGGCCGAGCTCAAGGAGCTGCAGCGCCGGCTCGGCACCACCTTCGTCATCGTCACCCACGACCAGGAGGAGGCGATGACGGTGGCCGACCGCATCGGCGTGATGGACCGCGGCCGCCTGGTCCAGGTCGGCCCACCGCGCGAGCTCTACGAGACGCCGGCGTCGCGTTGGATCGCCGGCTTCGTCGGCGACATCAACCTGATCGAGGGCCGCGTGGTGAGCCGCGAGGGCGGCCGCCTGGTGCTCGCGCTGCCGGACGGCGGCGCCACCGTGATGGCGCTCTGCGCCGGCGCCGGGCGGCAGGACGCTGCCGACGGCTGCATCGCGGTGCGGCCGGAGAAGATCCGGCTCGCGCCCGCCGACAGCGCGGCGGGCGAGGGCGCGCCCAACCGCCTCGCTGGCGAGGTGGTCGACGTCACCTACCAGGGCAGCGTCTCGCTCTATCGCGTCGCGCTGAAGGGCGGTCTCGTGGTGCGGGCCGCGCTCGCCAACGCCTCGCGCGCCGGCGTGCCGGATCTCGGTCCGGGCCGGGCGGTCACGGCCTCGTTCGCGCCGGAGGACGGCGTGGTGCTGGAGGCGTGAGGCCATGACCATCCGCCGCATCTTCTCGGGACCGGCGCGGCTCGCCGCCATCGCGCCCTTAGTGTGGCTGACGCTGTTCTTCCTGCTGCCGTTCGGTTTCGTTCTGAAGATCAGCCTGTCGCATACCGTGATCGCGCAGCCGCCCTACGCGCCCCTGATCCCGCTCACCGGGGGCTTTGAGGCGCTGCGCGCGGCGCTGGCGCAGCTCGACCTCGGCAATTTCGCCTCGCTCGCCGCCGACGAGCTCTACGTGATGTCCTACGTGCGCAGCCTCGTGGTCGCGTCGGCCTCCACCGCGCTGCTGGTCGCGATCGGCTACCCGATCGCCTACGGCATGGCGCGGCTGCCGCCGGCGCGGCAGCCGCTGGCGATGATGCTGGTGATCGTTCCGTTCTGGACCTCGTTCCTGATCCGCATCTACGCCTGGATCAACGTGCTGCAGCACGACGGCCTGCTCAACCGCGTGCTGCTGGCGCTGCACGTCGTCGACAAGCCGGTGGTGTGGCTGTCCACCGACACCGCGATGTATCTCGGCATCGTCTATTCCTACGCGCCGTTCATGGTCCTGCCGCTCTACGCCACCCTGGCCAGGATGGACGTCAGCCTGCTCGAGGCCGCCGCCGATCTCGGCTGTTCGCGGCTCAAGGCGTTCTGGCTGGTGACGCTGCCGCTGTCGCTGCGCGGCGTCGCCGCCGGCGCGCTGTTGTGCTTCATCCCGATCGTCGGCGAGTTCGTCATCCCGGACCTGCTGGCCGGATCCGAGCGGCTGATGATCGGGCAGACGCTGTGGCTCGAATTCTTCACCAACAAGGACTGGCCGGTGGCGTCGTCGATCGCGGTGGTGCTGCTCGCCGTGCTGCTGCTGCCGCTGCTGGTGTTCCAGCGGCTCGAGCGGCGCAGCGTCGAGGGAGGGACGCGGTGAGGGCGCGCGCGCTCGCCGGGCTGTCGGCCTTCAACGCGGTCTCGCTGGCGCTCGGTCTGGCGTTTCTTTATCTGCCGATCGTGATCCTGGTCGCCTATTCCTTCAACGCCTCGCGCCTGGTCGCGGTGTGGGGCGGCTGGTCGCTGAGGTGGTACGGCGAACTCCTGCACGATCGCGCCATGCTGGATGCGGCGTGGATGAGCCTGCGCGTCGGGGTCTGCGCGGCGACTGCGGCGACGCTGCTCGGCACGCTCGCCGCCGTGGCGCTGGCGCGCGGCGGCGGCTTCCTCGGCCGCACCCTGATGTCGGGCATGCTCTATGCGCCGCTGGTGATGCCAGAGGTGATGACCGGGCTGGCGCTGCTGTTGCTGTTCGTCGCCGTCGACGCCGAACGCGGCTTCTGGACGGTGGTGATCGCCCACACCACGCTGACCATGTGCTTCGTCGCCGTCATCGTGCAGTCGCGGCTCGCCGGGCTCGACCGCAGCCTGGAGGAGGCGGCGATGGACTTAGGCTGTTCGCCGGCGCGCGCCTTCGCCGCCGTCACCCTGCCGCTGATCGCGCCCGCCATCGCGGCGGGCTGGATGCTGGCCTTCACGCTGTCGCTCGACGATCTGGTGATCGCGTCGTTCACCACCGGACCGGGGTCGGCGACCTTGCCGATCCGGATCTATTCCGAGGTGCGGCTCGGCGTGCGGCCGGAGATCAACGCGATCTGCGCGCTGGTGATCGTGGCGGTGGCGCTCCTGATCGTCGCAGCCTCGCTGATCACGAAATTTGCCGGCGGCAGTCGCGATGCCGCGGCGCCGCTCTGACCTGCGACGCTTCGGTCGGTCCGTTTGCTTCAGTCCGCCTTGGCGGTCGGCGGCGGCGCGGCGGCGGGCGCAGGCTCGGCGCCGGCCGGCTTCGGCGCGCCCTTGAAGCGGTCGATCGCCGAGCGCACCGCGTCGCGGGCGCGCACCGCGTTCAACAGCGGCGCGGTGGCGGGCGACAGCCGGATCAGCGCGTCGGAATCCGGCAGGATCAGCGGGTCCTCCCACGATCCCTGGATCACGAACGGCAGCTCGAACGCCGCCTGGGTATCGGAGGGCGCGGACGACAGGCTGGCGACGCCCTTGAGGTCGTATTCGCGCGCCGGCACGTCGGCGGTGCCCGACAGCGTCAGGCGGGCGCCGGGGCCCTCGATCCGCACGTCCTCGGTCGAGGCGATGCCGTGCTCGAACTTCAGCGCGACGTTGAGCACCGAAAACGGCGTGCGGCCGTTGCGGAAGTCGCCGAGCCCGGACAGCGGCCGCCGCTCCAGGCGCCGCAGCAGCTGGGCAACGTCGAAGCCGACCAGGGCGCCGTCATGTCCGCTCAGGCGCACCGAGCCGTCGAGCGACTGCGTCAGTTCGTAGGGGTTGGTGCCGGTCGCCTGCAGCAGGCCGGTGAAGGAGCCGCGGCCGGCGAGCCGCCGGCTGCCGAACACCTCCGCGCCGAACGCCTCGAGATCGATGTCGGTGAGCTGGAACTGGGAGGTCAGCTCCGCGGTGGCGTCGGCATTGGCGAGGCCGAACGAGCCGCGCAGCAGGCCGCCGTACACCTGGGCCTCGCCGATGCTGAAGGCGAGCTTGCCGTCGCGCAGGTTGGCGCCGACCGCGGTGCGGCCGAACCGCGTGGTGCCGGCGTTCACCTTGCCGGCCGACAGGCGGATGTCGAGGTCGGTCGCGGCGAGGCTCTTGAGGTCGAACGGCTGGCGGCTCCAGTCGCGGGCGCCGCTGGCGAGCACGCGGACGGTGTTGATATAGGGCGTGATGTCGAGCGCATCGGAGGCCAGCGTCGCCTGCAGCGACGGGCGCGGCTCGCCGGAATAGGTCAGCACGCCCTCGGCCGCGTTGCCGTCGATCTCCATGTTGACGTTGCTCAGCGCGATCGAGGTGCCGACCACGTTGGCCTTGGCCTTCAGCGCGAAGCGGCCGAAGCCGCCGCTGCCGGGGACGTCGTGGCCGGACCAGCGCAGCGCCTCGCGCAGCGAATCGGCGTCCGCCGTCAGCGTGCCGTCCAGCATCATGCTGGCGCGGTTGGCGACCGCACCGTCGAACGCGAATTTGAGCGGGGCGCTGACGATCCTCGCCTTGAGGCCGGAGCGCTCGCCGCCCAGCGCCGCCACGAAATCGCTCATGCCGAGGCTGCCGTCGATGCGCGCGCCGTGCCAGTCGAACTGGCCGGTGGCGGCGAACGAGCGCGCGATCGAGGGCCACGCCAGCGACAGCTCGGCGCCGCTCACCGTCTCGAGGATGTGCCGGGCGTCGTTGCGGTAGGTCAGCGTGCCGTCCTGGACCTTGATCTCCGAGAACGTCAGCCCGCCTTTGACGCCCGGGCCGATCGCGCCCACCAGCCTGGCGAGGATCGGCGTCCAGTTGCTGCCGCCGCCCACGCGGTGGGAGACCGTGACGCGGGGATGCACCAGGGTCACGTCGGCGATCTCGAAGCGCCGCAGCAGGAGCGGCACCAGCCGCAGATTGGTCTTGATGGCGTCGACGCGGAGCGCGGGCGCGCCGTCCGGCTCGCCCTGCAGCGTGGCGTCGTGAAGGGTGACGTAGCTTCCCGGGAACAGCGAGACCTCGGCGTCGCCGGCGAAGGAGAGCGCGAGGCCGGTGGCCCGCAGCTGGTCCTCGACGGACCTGCGTACCGCATCGCGGTCGATCAGCCACGACAAGGCAAACAGCCCGACCGCTGCAGCACCGAGACACGCCGCAATCGGCGTCCCGAGGCGACGTATTCCCTGGGCCATCGTCAAACTGTGATCCGGATCGGGTTCAAGAGGTTTGGCGGCCCATGGTTTATCGCCGATTTGAAGTTCCAGGGCACGCCAAGGCCCCCAACTTGATGGTTTTTCTTGACCCTTTCAAGGCCGCTGGCCTTCCATGCCGGCCCCGCGCGAGAAGCCTGTGGACGTCGCCGGGCGGGCCGGCGGCGGGTACAATTGACGGCTCTCGACGAGATCGCCTAATAGACAGCGATCTCTGCTGCTTCCTCCCATCAGGCTCGAAACCCATGAACAAGGTCTACCCGGACGCCAGGTCCGCGCTCGACGGCATCCTCAGGGACGGAATGATGATCATGTCCGGAGGCTTCGGCCTCTGCGGCATTGCCGAAACGCTGTCGGACGCGATTCGCGACGCCGGCGTGAAGAACCTGACCGTGGTGTCCAACAATGCCGGTGTCGACGGCATCGGGCTCAGCCGGCTCCTGGAAACGCGGCAGATCAAGAAGATGATCTCGTCCTATGTCGGCGAGAACAAGCTGTTCGCCCAGCAGTTCCTCGCCGGCGAACTCGAGCTCGAATTCAATCCCCAGGGCACGCTGGCCGAGCGCATCCGCGCCGGCGGCGCCGGCATCCCTGGCTTCTACACCAAGACCGGCGTCGGCACGCTGATCGCCGAGGGCAAGGAAGTCCGCGAATTCAACGGCGAGAAATACGTCCTGGAGACCGGGCTGGTCGCCGATCTCGCCATCGTCCACGCCTGGAAGGGCGACACCGCCGGCAATCTGGTGTTTCGCAAGACCGCGCGGAACTTCAACCCGATGATGGCGACGGCGGCGAAGATCACGGTGGCCGAGGTCGAGCACCTGGTGCCGGCCGGCGAGATCGATCCCGACCACATCCACACCCCCGGCATCTACGTCAAGCGCATCGTCGAGGTCGGCTCCGCGCTGAAGCGCATCGAGCAGCGCACCACGCGCAAGCGCACCGCGTGAATTCGAGACAAGGAGAGACCCATGGCCTGGACTCGTGAACAGATGGCGGCGCGCGCCGCCAAGGAATTGCGCGACGGCTTTTACGTCAACCTCGGCATCGGGATTCCGACCCTCGTCTCCAACTTCATACCCGCCGGCGTCGACGTCCAGCTGCAGAGCGAGAACGGCATGCTCGGGATGGGACCGTTTCCTTTCGAGGGCGAGGAGGATCCCGACCTCATCAACGCCGGCAAGCAGACCGTGACCGAGCTGCCGACCACCAGCTACTTCTCCAGTGCGGACTCGTTCGCCATGGTGCGCGGCGGCCATATCGACCTGTCGATCCTCGGCGCCATGCAGGTGGCGGAAAACGGCGATCTCGCCAACTGGATGATCCCCGGCAAGATGGTCAAGGGCATGGGCGGCGCCATGGACCTGGTCGCCGGCGTCAAGCGCGTGGTGGTGGTGATGGAGCACAGCGCCAAGGACGGCCCCAAGCTGCTGCACCGCTGCGACCTGCCGCTGACCGGCGAGCGGGTCGTCGACATGGTGATCACCGACCTCGCCGTGTTCACCATCGACAAGCACGGCAAAGACGGCATGGCGCTGATCGAGCTCGCCGACGGCGTCACCCTCGACGAGGTCAGGGAGAAGACCCAGGCCGATTTCCGGGTGGCGCTGACGAATACGTGAGCGGGTAACGCGGAACGCTCCGTCAGAGCGCGGTCCCCGAGGCAACATCCCGGAAGGAAGAGTGGATTGCCGGGTCAAGCCAGGCTTGTCCCGGCCATCCACGTCTTTCTTTGTGGCGGCGCCGTCAAGTCGTGGATGCCCGGCAGACCTTAGTCCTGGCGATCCGTCGAAGACGGATCGCGCTGGCTTCGCCGCACGCGCCTGTTCCCGCCGCGCCAAGGCGCGGCGGCCGGTTAATGCATCCTTAAGTTTCGCGGCCGTGGCGCCGCCATGCGATCCCGAAAAGCCACACCAGCCGGGTTCCGTCAGTAAAAATCAACCTTAATTTTTAGGGTTAAGCGCTGTTTAAGCATTTGCTGGCACCGTCCCGATCGTGAGTTTTGTGAGTGAGGCCTTTTGCGTCGTCTGCCTCACCGGACGAAAGGGACCGATTATGCGTAATCTGAAGCATCTGCTGGCCGCGACCGCGGCATCCATCGTGTCGACTGCGGCGCTCGCTGCCGATCTTCCGATCGCGCCTCCGCCGGCCTACGCCCCGCCGCCGCCGTGCTGCGCGTCGAACGATTTCGGCGGCTGGTATCTGCGCGGCGACATCGGGTTCAGCAATCAGAAAGTGAAGAACCTGGTCGATACCAACAGTAATGCCTACACCAACGAGTTGGTGTCGCAGACCAGCAACTTCGACAGCGGCGGCATCTACGACGTCGGCGTCGGTTATCAGTTCAACAACTGGTTCCGCGCGGACATCACCGGACAGTACCGCGGCAGCGCCAACTTCAGGGGCGTCGACAGCATCACCGGCACGGGCCCCTTCGCCGGCTTCGTCGGCACCGACCAGTACGGCGCCAGCAAGTCCGAACTGGTGTTCCTGGCCAACGCTTACATCGATCTTGGCACATGGTGGTGCGTGACGCCGTTCATCGGCGCGGGCATCGGCACCTCGCGGGTATCGATCAACGGCTTCACCGACACTGGCGATTTCATCCAGGGTACGCAGAAGCACAGCTTCACCACCGCCGGCAACGCCTCGCAGTGGAACTTCGCCTGGGCCGCGCATGCCGGTCTCGCCTACCACGTCAATCCCGGCCTGACGGTCGAACTGGCCTACAGCTACATGAGCCTCGGCAACGGCACCACCGGCGCGACCAACTCGTTCGATCAGTTCACGGTCGTGAACGGCGCGCCGTTCGCGTTCCACAACATCACCTCCAACGACATCAAGCTCGGCGTGCGCTGGTCGCTCGATCCGACGCCGGCCTACGCGCCCCATCCGCTGATCACCAAGGGCTGAGCGCGCTACCAGGACTGTCGCAATAAGCGGCGCGGACTTCTGGTCCGCGCCGCTTTTCCGTTGTGCGGCTGCCGCGCGCCGCCGCGGCGCCCGGTTCCTCGCGTTAAGGCAACGATTGATTAAGGTTAACGGGCAATACTTCGCCATCCGGTTTTTGTGGTGTGGAGTGAAGGTCATGCGTCGGTGGGTGATGGCAACGGTGTTCGCGGCGGCGGCGCATGGCGCCTGGGCGGCCGATCTTCCGGACCTGTCCGATCTTCCGGTGCTGCGCGGAGGCATCACCGACGGCCTCAGCAGGTCGAGCGTCAACTGGCAGGGCGCCTATGTCGGCGGGCAGGTCGGCTATACCAGCGCCAACATGGATTTCAGCAATGCGACGTCGTCCCTTGCCTCACAGATGCTGCAGAACAGTATCCTGCAGAGTATCATTTCCGAATGGACGGTGATGGGGAAGAGCAGCCCCACCAGCACGAGCTTCGGCGGCTTCGTCGGCTACAACGCGCAGTGGGACGATGCGGTGCTCGGCATCGAGGCGAACTACAGTCACTTCTCCGGTCTGAAGGGCGTTTCGGCAGGCTCCGTTGGGCCGCTTTCTGTGACGCCTGCCGGCGAGACGCCGCCGCCGAATCATACCTACGTCTACCACGTCGCGATGAACGGCAGCGCGACCGCGCAGGTGACCGATGCGATGACGTTCCGCGGGCGCGCCGGCTATGCGGTCGGCAATTTCCTGCCCTACGTCTTCGGCGGCATCGCGGTCGGCCGGGTCAACTATTCCCGCAACGTCGCGCTGGATGATACGATCTACGACTGGTTGACCACGACCACCGTCGTCAATCAGACCCCCGTCACCAACACGACGTTCGCCGGTTCGAGCACGCAGACGCCGCTGTCCGCGGCGGATTCGGGTACGGCGTACGCCTACGGCTACACCGCGGGCTTCGGTCTCGAGACCATGCTGTGGGGCGGCCTGTTCGCGCGAGGCGAATACGAATACATCAAGTTCACGAGCATCAAGAACATCGGCATTACGACGAACACCGTCCGCGGCGGCCTCGGCTACAAGTTCTGAGCCTGGTCCGGCCATCGTTGACCCGACAGTGGCCTTCTGTTTCCGTTGACTTGCGCCACGCGGCGAGGCGGGGGATGCCATGCAGATTTTCGGTCACAGCGGCTCCGGCAACTGCCTCAAGGTGAAGTGGACCTGCGACCTGCTCGCGCTGCCCTATTCCTGGATCGAGATCGATACCTTCGCCGGCGGCAGCCGCACTGACGAATTCCTTGCGCTGAATCCGGCCGGCCAGGTGCCCGTCGTGCGCTTCGACGACGGGCGGGTGCTGGCGCAGTCGAACGCGATCATCCGCTATCTCGCCCGCGACGGCCATCTGGTGCCGAAGGATTCGTTCCAGGCCGCCAGGATGGATGAATGGCTGTTCTGGGAGCAGTACAGCCACGAGCCGTATATCGCGGTGTGCCGGGCGCAACTGGTCTATCTGCATAAGTCACGCGACCAGCTCGATCCCGAAAAAGTGAAGCGCGGCTACGCGGCGCTGCAGCGCATGGAGACGCAGTTGCGTGCGACCCGATTCCTGATCGGCGAACAGGTCTCGCTCGCCGACATGGCGCTCGTCGCCTACACCCGGGTCGCCCACGAGGGCGGATTTGATCTGGCTGGATATGCCGCCGTGCACCGCTGGATTCGCGAAGCGGAGCAGGCGCTTGGTATTCGCTCCTGAGCGCGACTCCAGCCGCGGCAACCGAGCCTTGCGCCGCAGCTGCCTGCTCAAACCTTGACGAACGCCTGCCAATTCCTTAATCACGCCGGCGGGAAACCTCTCCCCACCGAGAGGCAGCTATCTGGAAGGATAGATCATGACACAGGCGAAGCCCGCCACGCGGCCCACCGTTCCGCATTTTTCCTCCGGCCCCTGCGCCAAGCGCCCCGGCTGGACCCCCGAAGGCCTCAAGGACGCAGCGCTCGGCCGCTCGCACCGCGCCAAGATCGGCAAGACCAAGCTCAAGCTCGCGATCGACCTGACGCGCGAGGTGCTCGGCGTGCCGGCGGACTACAAGATCGGCATCGTGCCGGCATCCGATACCGGCGCCGTCGAGATGGCGCTGTGGTCGCTGCTCGGCCCGCGTCCCGTGACCGCGATCGCCTGGGAATCCTTCGGCGACGGGTGGGTCACCGACATCGTCAAGCAGCTGAAGCTGAAGGACGTCACCAAGCTCACCGCCGGCTATGGCGAGATCCCCGACCTGTCCAAGGTCGATCCGGCCTCCGACGTGGTCTTCACCTGGAACGGCACCACCTCCGGCGTGCGCGTGCCCAACGCCGACTGGATCCCGGCCGACCGCAAGGGCCTGACGATCTGCGACGCCACGTCCGCCGCCTTCGCCCAGGCGCTCGACTATGAGAAGCTCGACGTCGTCACCTTCTCCTGGCAGAAGGCGCTCGGTGGCGAAGCCGCCCACGGCGTCATCATCCTGTCGCCGCGCGCGGTCGAACGGCTTGAGACCTATTCGCCGCCGTGGCCGCTGCCCAAACTGTTCCGCATGACGAAGGGCGGTAAGATCACCGAAGGCTTCTTCGAGGGCGAGACGATCAACACCCCCTCGATGCTGTGCGTCGAGGACTATATCGACGCGCTGCAATGGGCGAAGGGCCTCGGGGGCTTACGTGCCCTGTTTGCCCGCGCGGACGCCAACTTCAAGGCGATCGCCGACTGGGCGGCGCGCACCCCCTGGGTCGACTTCCTGGCCGTCAAGCCGGAGACGCGCTCCAACACCAGCGTCTGCCTGAAGGTCGTCGATCCGGCCGTGCTGGCGTTGCCGGCCGACGGCCAGGCGGCGTTCGCCAAGGGCCTCGCCGGTGCGCTCGAGAAGGAAAAGGTCGCCTTCGACATCGGCGCCTATCGCGATGCCCCTCCCGGACTGCGCATCTGGTGCGGCGCGACGGTCGAGGCTTCCGACGTGGAGGCGCTGACCGCGTGGCTCGACTGGGCCTATGCGCTCGAGAAGGCCAAGCTCGCCAAGGCGGCCTAAAGATCCTCGCCCAGCCTGCGCCCTTCAAGGGCGCGGGCGCCACGAGCCGGCGCCGCTTTTTTGATCGCGTTGGCCGCGCGGAAGATCACCCCTCCCCCAGGTTTACCCGGGCTCTCCCGGCGCCACTGCGATTTGCGCGCCAGCAAGGGCCCCTTTCCAGGACACCTTCATGGCTCCCCGCGTTCTCATCTCCGACAAACTTTCCCCTGCCGCCGTCGCGATCTTCCAGGAGCGCGGCGTCGAGGTCGACGTGAAACCCGGCCTCGACAAGGACGAACTCGCCAGGATCATCGGCGACTACGACGGCCTCGCGATCCGCTCGAACACAAAGGTGACCGCCAAGCTGCTCGAACACGCCGCCCGCCTCAAGGTCGTCGGTCGCGCTGGCATCGGCGTCGACAACGTCGACATCCCCGCCGCCACGGCGCGCGGCGTGATCGTGATGAACACGCCGTTCGGCAATTCGATCACCACGGCCGAGCACGCCATCGCGCTGATGTTCGCGCTCGCCCGCCAGATCCCCGCCGCCGACGCCTCGACCCAGGCCGGCAAGTGGGAGAAAAACCGCTTCATGGGCGTCGAGATCACCGGCAAGACGCTCGGCGTGATCGGCTGCGGCAACATCGGCTCGATCGCCGCCTCGCGCGGGATCGGCCTCAAGATGCGGGTCATCGCCTACGATCCGTTCCTCAGCGCCGAGCGTGCGGCCGAGATCGGG
>JARLJA010000177.1 GCA_031291445.1 Xanthobacteraceae bacterium
CTGTTTTTTCCGTCATGGCCGGGCAGCGCGATCCGTCTTCGACGGATCGCTAGGACTAAGGTCTCCCGGCCATCCACGTCTTTCTTGCGGCAGCGCCGTTAAGTCGTGGATGCCCGGCACAAGGCCGGGCATGACGAGTTCTCCAATAACGGCCTGATTTTATTGGCTGCAATTTTGAGTCAGACTCTCAGGATGACGGGGACGACTTAGTCTGCAGGCAGCGTGCAAGAAAGCTGTCCCCGATCCGCATTTACGCCCCGGCGCTGCGTCTGCTAAAATGCTGCCATGTCCCCTCACCTGATCCCGACGGCTCTCGCGCTGCCGGCCGACGGCCGCCAGTCCGAGACCGCGCTGGCGGTGGCGCGCGGCAGCGCGCGGCTGTTGCGGGCGCTCGGCTTTTCCTGTGTCAGCGAGGTGCCGCTGCCGTCCGGCCGCCGGGCCGACCTGGTGGCGCTGAACCCGCGTGGCGAAATCTGGATCCTGGAGATCAAGTCGTCGCTCGAGGACCTGCGCGCCGACCAGAAGTGGCCGGAGTATCGCGCCCATTGCGACCGCCTGTTCTTCGCCTTCACCGCCGCGCTGCCCGAGGAGATCTTCCCCGCCGAGACCGGATTGATCGTGGCCGATGCCTATGGCGCCGAGCTCAGGCGCGAGGCGCCGGAACACCGGCTGCCGCCGGCCACGCGCAAGCTGATGACGCTGCGCTTCGGACTGATGGCGGCGCAACGGCTGGCGCGTCTCGCCGATCCGCAGGGCCATGTTCCCGACGGCGACGGAAGCTGACGGCAGGTCGGATTTACGCCGCCCGCACGTGACCGGCGGCCCGCTGCTCGGTGGTGATGCCCGCGGTCGGGGTCAGCGCGCGCTCGAACAGGCCGAAGCCGAGCTGGGCGCCGGCGATCACCCGCGCGGGATGGGCGCGCGCCGCCGGATTGCTTTCCAGCGTGGCCAGGAAGCTCGGCCAGAAGCGGCGGCCGAAGCCGTGTCGCAGGTAGGCGGTGGCGGCGATGATCCGCGCGTCCGGCTCATCGGCGATGCGCGCCAGGATCACGCGTGCGCTGATTCGCGTCCCTTCGAGGACGTAGACGACGCCGAGCATTTCCGGGATGGGATGGTCGCCGCCGCGCTTGAGCTCGGGCACCGGCAGCGGGTCGACGCCGGTGTCCAGCGCGGCGAGATCGTGCTCCAGCGCCGGGGTACGCCGACGCTGCTCCCAGTTCGGCAGCAGGTCGCCGACGCCGTGGCGCTCGAGCGCCGTCTCCAGCGGAAACAGCGCCTCGGCCTGGCTGCGGAGGAAGCTTGCATAATCGTCGGCGCGGCGCAGATCGGCCCGGGTGATGGCGGCGTCGAAGCGCGCGTGCGACCGCGCGGTCGCGTCCTGGATGATGTCTCGCAGCGAACTGGTCATGGCGTGCCGATCCCGGAGCGTAGCCGCCTGCGTTGCCACGACTTAACCGGCGTGCGCTGGTACGGTTCCCGCGACTGAGCCCGGACACGGTGACGTGATTGAGGCGGAGGTCGCGGCGATGGCGGCGGAGTGCGTCTAGCGCGGCGCGCGCTTGGCGAGGATGCGCTGCAGGGTGCGGCGGTGCATGTTGAGTCGGCGCGCGGTCTCGGACACGTTGCGGTCGCACATCTCGTAGATGCGCTGGATGTGCTCCCAGCGCACCCGGTCCGCCGACATGGGATTCTGCGGCGGCTCGACCTTGTCGCCGCCGCTCGACATCAGCGCCGCCACCACGTCGTCGGCCTCGGCCGGCTTCGACAGGTAGTCGACCGCGCCCATCTTCACGGCGGTGACGGCGGTGGCGATGTTGCCGTAGCCGGTCAGCACCACGGCGCGGGCATCGGCGCGCCTGCGCTTCAGCGCCGACACCACGTCGAGCCCGCTGCCGTCGCCGAGTCGCAGGTCGACCACCGCGAATGCGGGCGCCGACTGGCCGACATGGGCGATGCCCTCGGCCACCGTGCTGCAGGCCGTGACGGCAAAGCCGCGGCCCTCCATGGCCCGCGCCAGCCGCTCGAGGAAGGCCTTGTCGTCCTCGACGATCAGGAGCGACCGGTCGTCTGATGGCACGGCGGCAGCAGCAGTCACGATGCGAGACCCTTCGTTGTTGCACTACAGATATGGCCTGATGGCGCGCGGCTGCCAAGCCTGCGGCGGCAAAAACCCGTGCGCTGCCCGAATTGGGTTCTCATCGACTAACTCATGGAAATTGCGTCTGTTTCGGCGTCGTCCATGGACTCGAAGCGGTCCCGCCGCCAGGTGACGTGGACGACTGCGCCGTGATCCGGGAAGGGGCGGTTCTCGAACGCGATCCGGGCGCCGGTGCGCTCCAGCAAGGTCCGCGCGATGAATACGCCGAGCCCGAGCCCGCCGTGCTGGCCCTGGTCATCGCCGCCGCCGGGCCGGCGGGAGACGTAGGGTTCACCGATGCGCTTGAGCATATCCGGCGCAATCCCCGGCCCGTCGTCGGAAATCACGATCTCGACCACGTCGGCATCCCACCAGGCGTCGACCTCGACGCCCTCGCGGGCGAAGTCGACGGCGTTTTCCAGGATATTGCCAAGACCATACAAAATCGCCGGATTGCGCTTGCCGACCGGCTCGTCGGTCGGCGCCGCCGCGATCCGCACCGTGATCGCGATGCCGAAGTCGCGGTGCGGGGCGACCGCCTCCTCGATCAGGGTCGACAGCGGCATGCGATCGAACGGCGCGCCGCTCGACGACAGCTGGGTCAGCTTGGAGAGGATGTCGCGACAGCGCCGGGCCTGTTCGGCCAGGGTCTTGACGTCGGACGCCAGCGGGTGGCCGGCGCCGATGGTTTTTTCGAGCTCGGTCGCGATCAGGAAGATGGTGGCCAGCGGCGTGCCGAGCTCGTGAGCGGCGGCGGCGGCGAGGCCGTCGAGCTGGGTGAGGTGCTGTTCGCGCGCCAGCACCAGTTCGGTGGCGGCGAGCGCGTCGGCGAGCTTGCCGGCCTCGTGGGTCACCTGGAAGGTGTAGAGGCTGGTGACCCCGATGGCGAGCGCGATCGAGAGCCAGACCCCGAACATGTAGATTGCCGGCAGGGTCAGGGGCTCCTCGGCGTCCCACGGCAGCGGCAGATGCCAGAAGCCGAGCAGGGTGGCGCTGGCGATGGCGAGCAGACCGAGCGCCAGCGTGAGCCGCGTGGTCAGCGCCGTCGCCGAGATCAGGACCGGCGCCAGGAACAGGAACGCGAACGGGTTCTGCAGGCCGCCGGTGAGGAACAGCAGCGCCGCGAGCTCGACGATGTTGAGCGCGAGCAGCGCGCCGGCCAACATCGGCTCCAGCCGCCGCCGCGGGTTGAGCGCGACCTGGAGCGCCAGATTCCCCGCGGCCGACAGCGCGATGACGATCAGGCAGGGCACCACCGGTATGTCGAATTCGAAGCCCTGGGCGACGATGAAGACGGCTGCGATCTGGCCCAGCACCGCGAGCCAGCGCAGCCGCAGGATGGTGTCGAGGCGCACGAAATGGCGGTGGGAGCGCAGGGTGGCGGCGGCGGGGTCGCTGAGCAGGCGGTTCATGGGGCCGACCTTACCCGCCGAAGGGGCGCTCCACCAAGCGCCGCCGCCGCGTCGCGGTGCCGCGACCGCGGTTCGTGCAGCACGGTCCAGCGGCGCGGCGGCTTGCGCGTTCAGCCGCGATGGCTCAATGAAGGGCCATGACCAGCTCCCGGCCTGCCACCGCGCCCGACCCGGTTGATCCGTCCGGCGCGGCCATCGAGGTTGAGCACCTCGTCAAGATCTACAAGGCCACGCGCGCGGTGGACGACATCTCGTTCCGCATCGCCCGTGGCAGCGTTACCGGCCTGCTCGGCGGCAACGGCGCCGGCAAGACCACGACGATCGCGATGATCATGGGCCTGGTGCGGCCGACCGCGGGCCGCGTGCGCGTGCTCGACTGCGCGATGCCGCAGGACAGCGACAAGGTCCTCGGCCGCATGAATTTCGAAAGTCCCTATGTCGACATGCCGATGCGGCTGACGGTGCGCCAGAACCTCACGGTGTTCGGCCGGCTCTATGCGGTCGGCAATGTCTCCGCGCGCATCGCCGAGCTCGCCGCCGAATTCGATCTCGGCGAGTTCCTCGATCGCCCGAGCGGCAAGCTGTCGTCGGGACAGAAGACTCGGGTGGCGCTGGCCAAGGCGCTGATCAACCGCCCGGAGCTCTTGCTGCTCGACGAGCCGACGGCGTCGCTCGATCCCGATACCGCCGACTGGATCCGGGCGCGGCTCGAGACCTACCGCCGGGCCACCGGGGCCACCATCCTGCTGGCGTCGCACAACATGCTGGAGGTGGAGCGGCTGTGCGACCGCGTCATCATCATGAAGCGCGGCCGCATCGCCGACGACGGCAGCCCGGCGGCGATCATGCAGCGCTACAACCGCGATACGCTGGAAGAGGTGTTTCTCGACGTCGCGCGCGGGCGCGGGCTGGCGGCGGCGTCATGAGCGGATCCGCCCTGCGCCCGACGTTCCGCCTGCCGATCGCGCCGCACCGGGTCGGCGCCATGGTGCTGCGGCACTGGTATCTCCTGACCTCGTCGTGGCCGCGGCTGCTGGAACTGGTCTACTGGCCCGCGCTGCAGCTCATCACCTGGGGCTTCTCGCAGGCCTACATCTCGCAGAACGCCGGCTTCTTCGCCCGCGCCGGCGGCACCTTCATCGGCGCGGTGATGCTGTGGGACATCCTGTTCCGCGGCCAGCTCGGCTTCTCGATGTCGTTTCTCGAGGAGATGTGGTCGCGCAACATCGGCAACCTGATGATGAGCCCGCTGACGGTTGCCGAGTTCGTGGTGTCGCTGATGGCGATGAGCGTGATCCGGCTCCTGATCGGAGTCATTCCCATGACGCTGCTGGCGATCGCGTTCTTCGGCTTCAATCTCTACGACCTCGGCCTTGCGCTGGTCGCGTTCTTCTGCAACCTGATCTTCACCAGCTGGTCGGTCGGGCTGCTTGCGTCGGGTCTCGTGCTGCGCAACGGACTCGGCGCCGAGGGGCTGGCCTGGACGCTGATGTTCGGGGTGTTGCCGCTGACCTGCGTGTACTACCCGGTTACGGTGTTGCCGTGGTGGCTGCAGGTGGTCGCGTGGTGTCTGCCGCCGACCTATGTCTTCGAGGGTATGCGCGCGCTGCTCGGCGAGCATGTCTTTCGTGCAGATCTGATGGTGCAGGCGCTGGCCATCAACGTGGCGCTGCTGGCGGTCGCGGCGGTGGCCTTCGCCGCGCTGCTGCGCAGCGCCCGGATTAACGGATCGTTGGTCCAAACTGGCGAATGAGCCGCCCCGGTCCTGCCGGATTCCCGGATTGTTCGTATCTCTCCTCTAGGTTCGATTTCAGCATTGACGGGGTGTCACCGAGGCGTCACCCTCTCGCACCGCAACAGAAGACCGGGGATTACCATGCCGATTGGCGAATTTGGCGGCGCGCCAGACTTGGCGTCCGAAGACAGTTCTGCACTGACCACGCCGATGTACTGGATGTACGAGATCGGCCAGTCCTCCCTCAATCCGGCGCGCGCGCTATTCGACGCCACCAAGCTGGTGTTTTCCAATCCCTTCAATCCGTGGTCCCAGACCCGCGTCGGCAAGTCGATCGCGGCGGCCTGCGAGGTGTTCGAGCGCACCACGCGGCGCTACGGCAAGCCGGAGTGGCGGATCGAGGACACCGAGGTCAACGGCGTGCGGGTTCCGGTCGAGATCAAGACCGTGTGGGAGAAGCCGTTCTGCCGGCTGCTGCATTTCGACCGCCAGCTCGAGCGTCCGCTGCGCAAGGCGCAGCCGCGCGTGCTGATCGTCGCGCCGATGTCGGGCCACTATGCCACGCTGCTGCGCGGCACGGTCGAGGGCTTCCTGCCCGGTCACGACGTCTACATCACCGACTGGGCCGACGCGCGCATGGTGCCGCTGTCGGCCGGTCGCTTCGATCTCGACGACTATGTCGACTACGTCATCGAGATGCTGCAGACGCTGGGCGGCAATGTCCACGTGGTGGCGGTGTGCCAGCCGTCGGTTCCGGTGTTGTCCGCGGTCTCGGTGATGGAGGCACGCAAGGATCCCCATGCGCCGGTTTCCATGACCTTGATGGGCGGGCCGATCGATACCCGCAGCAATCCGACCGCGGTGAATCGGCTGGCCGAACAGCGCGGCATCGACTGGTTCCGCAGCCACGTCATCACCAAGGTGCCGTTCGCCCATCCCGGCTTCATGCGGGACGTCTATCCGGGATTCCTGCAGCTCAACGGCTTCATCAGCATGAATCTCGACCGCCACGTCGACGCGCACAAGAACCTGTTCGCCAATCTGGTCAAGGGCGACGGCGATCTGGTGGATAAGCATGTTGAATTCTATGATGAATATCTGGCGGTGATGGATCTGACCGCGGAGTTCTACCTGCAGACCGTCGATCTCGTCTTCGTCAAGCACGCGCTGCCCAAGGGCGAGATGAAACACCGCGGCCAACTGGTCGACCCGTCGAAGATCGAGCGCGTGGCGCTGATGACGGTGGAAGGCGAGAACGACGACATCTCCGGTCTCGGCCAGACCGAGGCATCGCATCGGCTGTGCAGCTCGATCCCGCTCGATCGTCGCGTTCATTATGTTCAGAAGGGCGTCGGCCATTACGGCGTGTTCAACGGCTCGCGCTTCAAGTCGGAGATCCTGCCGCGCATTTCCGATTTCATGGTGTCGTCGGAATACGGCCTTCGCTCCGCGGAGCACGCTGCGGAGTAACATGATACCGAATTTGGTTGTTTTCAGCCCAATTCGGCCGATCGCGGCCCCGCCGCGGAGGCCATGATTAAGCCCCTGAATCTCCTTGGATAATCGTGGTAATCAATAGGGCCATTGAGTGAACATAAATTCACTCCTACAGGGTGGGCGGGCCGCCAAGTAATGAATCTAAATTCTCGTGATATTGCCCTCCATTTAGCGGAGTTTTGACCGACTCCTGCTATATCTTGGGCAAATGATTTGTTTCTGTGCCAATAAATTCCCATGGCCGTGGTTGTGGCAGACTCAGGACCAATCTCCTGATCCTGGAACACCCGACATGGCATTTCGAGCACTCCTCTACCGCCGGCCGGCCGAGCCGCACTCCATTCTGGTGAAGGTCGGTTCGGCGATCTACTCGGTTCGTCTGCGCCGTCACCGGCGCGCGCGCCGCTACACGCTGCGGATCCATCCCAGCGACCGCGAAGCCATTCTCACCATGCCGCCGCGCGGCACGCTGGCCGAAGCCCGCGACTTCGCCCATCGTCACGGCGCGTGGATCGCCGCACGTCTCGGCGGCATGCCGAAGGCGGTGCCCTTTTCCGCCGGCATGACCGTGCCGCTGCGCAACGTCGCCCACCGCATCGTCCATCGCGCCGGTGAACGCGGCACGGTGTGGACCGAAACCCGCGACAGCGGCGAGCGCATCCTCTGCGTCGCCGGCGACGCCGCCCATGTCGATCGCCGGGTGCGCGATTTCCTCAAGCGCGAGGCGCGGCGCGATCTGCTCAAGGCCTCGCACGCCTATGCCGAGGCGCTCGGCGTCAAGGTCAAGCGCGTCAGCATTCGCGACCAGTCGAGCCGCTGGGGCTCGTGCACCACGGCCGGCGTGCTGTCGTTTTCCTGGCGCCTCATTCTCGCGCCGCCGGCGGTGCTGGACTATCTCGCCGCCCACGAGGTCTCGCATCTCGTCGAGATGAACCACTCGCCGCGGTTCTGGCGCGTGGTGGCGCGGGTGTGCCCCCACGTCGAGCGCTCGAAGAAGTGGCTCGACACCCACGGCAACGACCTGCACCGCTACGGCGTGAAGCAGTAGGGCGCGATCCAAGCCGGCTGCATCGGCGCTTGACCTATATCTCCGTCATGCCCGGCCAGCGGGGGACGTCGGGCGCCGGTGGCGGGGGGCGGGGCGTGCGGGGTTAAAAAAAAACCCCCTGATTTTTTTGGTGGCAATTTTATTTTTATATTTGGTAATTAGAAATAAAACCCTTACAAAAACACCCCCGCAATTTTTTTTTTTTGGGCCCCCCCCCCCCCCCCCCCCCCCCCCCAGCCGTTCCAACACTGATCATTCAACTGCTGA
>JARLJA010000178.1 GCA_031291445.1 Xanthobacteraceae bacterium
CCCAGTCTGCGCCGATGGTGCCGGCCGCCAAGGCGCCGCCCGCGCCCGGCGCCCAGAGCGCGCGGGCGGCGGTGGCCGGGTTCTGGGACCCACGGCGCCGGCCCGAACGACCCGACCTGTCGCGCCTCACCGTGATCCGGTTTCTGACCGAAACCGACTATCCGCCGTTCAATTTCACCGGCCCCGACGGCAATCCGGCCGGCTTCAATGTCGACCTGGCGCGGCTGATCTGCGAGGAGATCAAGGTCTCCTGCACCATCCAGATGCGGCGGTTCGAGACCCTGGTGGATTCGCTGGCCGCCAACCGCGGCGACGCCGTCATCGCCTCGCTGGCCGAGACCCCGCAACTGCGGGCGCGCGTCGACTTCAGCGATCCCTATTACCGGGCGCCGGCGCGGTTCGTGACGCGGCGCGACGCCGTGCTGCCGGAAGTCAGGCCGGAATACCTCGAAGGCAAGAAGGTCGGTGCGATCGCCGGCTCGGCCCACGAGGCCTTCCTCAAGGCCCAGTTCACCGACGCCCAGATCGTGCCCTATTCGAACGACGAGGCGCTGCGCCTGGCGCTGCGGCGCGGCGAGGTCGACGCCATCTTCGGCGACGCCATCGCGCTGGCGTTCTGGATCAACGGCACCGATTCCGCCGACTGCTGCGCCTTCAGCGGCGGCCCGTTCGTCGAGAGCCGCTATTTCGGCGAGGGCATCGGCATCGCGGTCCGCAAGGGCAACGACCTGCTGCGCCAGGCCCTGAACTGGGCGATGTTCCGGATCTGGGAAAAAGGCCGTTACACCGACCTGTGGCTGCGCTATTTCTCGGTCAGCCCGTTCTGAACCCCCCGGATTTGCGGTCGCCGGGACGGGTGGTATGTCCCTTCATCCAAAGCGGTGTTCCGGGATTTCCGCCCTCGGCGAGGGCGGCGGATTCCGCCGTTCGCTGCAGCGGGGACGCGGCCAGTGAGTGCCGGACGGAGACGAGACGATGTCGAATGAAATTCCCGGCACCCCGGCCGAGCTGCGGGCGCTGGCCGAACAGTCCAATGCCTGGCCGTTCGAGCAGGCCAGGCAGATCGTCGCGCGCCTGAAGAAGGCGCCCAAGGACGAGGTGCTGTTCGAGACCGGCTACGGCCCGTCGGGCCTGCCGCATATCGGCACGTTCGGCGAGGTGGCGCGCACCACCATGGTGCGCCATGCCTTCCGGGTGCTGACCGAGGACAAGATCAGGACCCGCCTGCTGGCATTCTCCGACGACATGGACGGCCTGCGCAAGGTGCCGGACAACATTCCGAACAAGGAGCTGGTCGCGGCGCACCTCGGCAAGCCGCTGACGCAGGTGCCGGATCCGTTCGGCACCCATCCGAGCTTCGGCGCCCACAACAACGCGCGGCTGCGGGCGTTTCTCGACACCTTCGGCTTCGACTACGAGTTCGCCTCTTCGACCGACTACTATGCCTCGGGCCGCTTCGACGCCACGCTCCTGAGGATGCTGGAGCGCATCGACGCGGTGATGGCGATCATGCTGCCGTCGCTGCGCGAGGAGCGCGCCGCGAGCTACTCGCCGTTCCTGCCGATCTGCCCGCGCACCGGCGTGGTGCTGCAGGTGCCGATCGCGGCCCACGACGTCAAGGCCGGCACGGTCTCCTACGACGATCCGGAAACGGGGGAGCGCGTTACCGTCCCGGTCACCGCCGGCAAGTGCACGCTGCAGTGGAAGCCCGACTGGGCGATGCGCTGGGTCGCGCTCGGCGTCGACTACGAGATGGCCGGCAAGGACCTGATCGATTCGGTGAAGCTGTCGAGCAAGATCTGCACCGCGCTCGGCGCCACGCCGCCGGAAGGCTTCAACTACGAGCTGTTCCTCGACGACAAGGGCCAGAAGATCTCCAAGTCCAAGGGCAACGGGCTGACCATCGACGAGTGGCTGCGCTACGCCTCGCCGGAATCGCTGTCGCTGTTCATGTACCGCGAGCCCAAGGCGGCCAAGCGGCTGCACTTCGACGTCATCCCGCGCAACGTCGACGACTACCAGCAGTTCCTGGAGGGCTACGCGCGCCAGGACGCCAAGCAGCGGCTCGCCAACCCGGTGTGGCACATCCATTCCGGCAATCCGCCGGTCGCCGACATGCCGGTCACGTTCCAGCTGCTGCTGACGCTGGTGTCGTCGTCGAACGCCGAAAACGCCGAGACGCTGTGGGGCTTCATCGGCCGCTACCGGCCCGGCGTGACCGCCCAGACCCATCCCCGGCTCGACGCCATGGTGGGCTACGCCATCAACTACTATCGCGACTTCGTCGCGCCGACCAAGACGTTCCGCGAGCCGGTCGAGGCCGAGCGCGCGGCGCTGGCCGACCTGCGCGATGCGCTGTCGCAACTGCCCGACGCCGCTACCGCCGAGGACATCCAGAACGTGGTCTACGAGATCGGCCGCCGCGAGCCGTTCCTCGACCATGCCAAGAAGGGCAAGGACGGCCGTCCGGGGGTGGCGCTGGACTGGTTCAACATGCTCTACCAGGTGCTGCTCGGGCAGGAGAAAGGCCCGCGATTCGGCTCGTTCGTCGCCGCCTACGGCATCGCCAACGCGGTGGCGATGATCGACGGCGCGCTGGCCCGCTCGGCCGGATGAGCCTGGCCACGCTCCACACTTGAACCGGATCGGGGGCGCCGGTACCGTCCGCCGGCGGTGGCGCCGCCACCCCATCCTCCAGGCTCCAGCCAGAAATCAGACGCGTGCCGACGATCTATAAAATCTGCCCTGCCTCAGCCTGGCGCGAGGCCGAACGGCGCGGGATCTATTCCGGCAGCGCCGACGACCGCCGCGACGGCTTCATCCATTTTTCGACCCCGGTGCAGGTGGCGGAGACCGCGCGCAAGCATTTCTTCGGCCAGACCGGGCTGTTTCTGATCGCGGTGGAGGCGGATGCGCTCGGCGCCGCGCTACGCTGGGAACCCTCGCGCGGCGGCGCCCTGTTCCCCCATCTCTACGGCGACCTCGATCTTGGCGCGGTGACCGCGGTGCTCGACCTGCGCGCGCGGTCGGATGGCGGCCACGACATACCGGAGCTCACCGCGTGATCCGTGCGTTCGATGCCTTGTCACTGCCGCTGTTGCGCTGGTTCGATCCGGAGGACGCCCACCGCATGGCGATCCAGGGCCTGCGCCTGCTGCCGCAGTCCCGCGCCCGCCTCGACAGCCCGATGCTGGCGGTGCGGGCCTTCGGCCTGAATTTTCCCAATCCGGTCGGCATGGCCGCGGGCTTCGACAAGAACGCCGAGGTTCCCGACGAACTGCTCCGGCTCGGCTTCGGCTTTGTCGAGATCGGCACGGTGACGCCGCGGCCCCAGGCCGGCAATCCGCGGCCGCGGCTGTTTCGGCTCGAGGCCGACGAAGGCGTCATCAACCGGATGGGCTTCAACAACGACGGCGGCGACGCGGTGCTGCGGCGGCTGGCGTCGCGCGCCAGCCGCGGCGGCATCGTCGGCGTCAATGTCGGCGCCAACAAGGATTCACCCGACCGCGCCGCGGACTATGTCCGCCTGATCGAGCAGTTCGCGCCGGTGGCGAGCTATTTCACCGTCAACGTGTCCTCGCCCAACACCCCCGGACTGCGCAACCTGCAGCAGGCGTCCCAGCTCGACGACCTGCTGTCCCGGGTGATCGAGGCCCGCGAGCGGGTGCGCAAGAGCGCCGGCGACACCCCGATCCTGCTCAAGATCGCGCCCGACCTGTCGCTCAACGAACTCGACGACGTGGTCCAGGTGGCGCGCTCGCGCCGGGTCGACGGCATGATCGTGTCCAACACCACGCTGGCGCGGCCGGCGTCGCTGCGCGAGACGCGGCGCGCCCGCGAACCGGGCGGCCTGTCGGGGCGGCCGCTGTTCCGGCTGTCGACGCGGATGGTGGCCGAGACCTATGTGCGGGTGGAGGGCGCGTTCCCGCTGATCGGGGTCGGCGGCATCGATTCCGGCGGCGCCGCGCTGATGAAGATCCGCGCCGGCGCGAGCCTGATCCAGGTCTATTCGTCGCTGGTCTACAAGGGGCTCGGCCTGCTCGACGAAATCAAGACCGATCTGCTCTCGGTGTTGCGCCGCACCGGCCGCGACTCGATCGACGAGATCGTGGGCGCCGACGCCGCCAACATCACGGCCGACGACTGGCCGGCGTGATCGCTCCCGCCGGGGCGCCGAAGGTGGCGCGGGCGAGGGATGGATGGCGCAGCGCCTGCAACACGCCGCGGGCGGCGAGAAAGCCCAGCAGCGCGATCCACAGCCCGGTATTGTCGAGCGCGCGCAACGGCCACCAGCTCGCCAGATACAGCGCCAGCGCGGCGACCATCAGGTTGCGCATGTCGCGCGACCAGGTCGCGCCGATGTAGATGCCGTCGAAGGTGTAGGCCATCACGCCGCACACCGGCGCCAGCGCGGCGAGCATCAGGTAGTCGCGCGCGGTGGCGCGCACCGAGGCGCTGGTGGTGATGACGTCGACCAGGGTTGTGCCTCCAACCATGAAGACGATGGTCGCCGCCGCGCCGAATGCGAAACTCCACGCCAGCACCAGCCGCACGGCGCGCCGGAACCCGGCGCCGTCGCCGGCGCCGACGCTGAAGCCGCACAGCTGTTCGGCGGCGGTGGCGAGCCCGTCGAGGAAGAACGAGCCGATCAGCATGAAGTTGTTCAGCACCGCGTTGGCGGCGAGGATCTCGTCGCCGGCGCGGGCGCCCTGCGCCGTGAAGAACAGGAAGGCGGTGACCAGCGCGACGGTGCGAATGAAGATGTCGCGGTTGACCGCGAGCATGCGGCGAAGCTTCGCGAGATCGAACAGCCTGCGGTCGTAGGCCTCGAGCCGGCCGCCGAGGCCGCGCCACGCCACGATGGCGCCGGCGACTAGGCCGAAGCCCTCGGCGACCACGGCCGCGACCGCCGCGCCGGCGATGCCGTACCCGAGCCCGAGCACCAGGAGCGCGGTCGCCACCATGTTGGTGGCGTTGATCAGGATCTGCAGCGCCAGCGCGGTGCCGGTGCGGGCCTGCCCGACAAGCCAGCCCAGCACCACATAGTTGGCCAGTACCAGCGGCGCCGACCAGATCCGGATGGTGAAATAGCTCCGCGCGGCGTCGCTCACGGCGTCGCTGCCGCCGAGCACCGCGAACACCGCCGCGGCGAGCGGCCGCTGCAGGACGAGCAGGGCGAGCCCGGTCGCCAGCGCCAGCCCGAGCGCGCGCGGCAGCACGGCGCGGATCTCGGCCGCGTCGCCGACGCCCATGGCCTGCGCCGTCAGCGCCACGGTTCCCATCCGCAGGAAGCCGAACAGCCAGAACAGGCAGTCGAAGATCACCGACGCCATGGCGACGGCGCCGAGCCGGGTGGCATCGCCGATCTGGCCGACCGCGGCGGTCGCCACCACGCCGAGAAACGGCGTGGTCAGGTTGGCCACCATGGCCGGGCCGGCGATGGCGAAGACGCGAGCGGTGGTCACGGCCGGCGGCGCCGTGTCGGGGCGCTGGAGCGGAGCGGTCATGGAATGTCGATCAGGAGCCCGTCATGCGCGGCGCGATGCGGCACGCCGTCGGCATGCGCCAGCATGGCCTCGCCCATGTGGGTGAGGACCAGCTGCCGCGGCGCGATGCGCGGCAACTGCGCCGCGAGCGTGGCGTAGCTGAGGTGGTTCTTGACCTCGGTGTCGAAGGTATAGGCCTCGGCGATGAAGAGGTCGGCGCCGCGGCCGAGCGGGACCAGGGTCTTGGTCCATTCGGTGTCGGCGGTGTAGGCGATCACCTTGCCCTCGGCCTCGATGCGGTAGCCGTGGAACGGCCCGCCGGAGCTGCCGTGGACCACTTCGTAGGGCGTCACGGTGACGCCGGCGACGTCATAGGCCTGCTGCGGGTCGAGTTCGACCACCGAGAGCGCGAAGCGCTGGCGCGTGGTCGATGAGTTCTCGAACAGCGCTTCCATCACCTGGGCGAGCCGCGCGGTCAGGCCCGGCGGGCCGGCGACGACCAGCGGCCGCTGCCGCCGGCTGAACTGGGCGTCGAGGATCAGGAACGGCAGCCCGGCGAAATGGTCGCCGTGGAAATGGGTGACCAGGATCAGGTCGATGTCGTCGAGCGCGATGCCGAGGCGCTTGAGCGCCGGCAGCGATGAGGCGCCGCAGTCGATCAGCAGGTTGATCCTGGCGCCGGTGACGTGAAAGCAGGTGTTCAACCGGCCGCCCGACCCGAAGGCGTCGCCGCAGCCGATGAAGCGGACCTGCACCACCGCGCCGTCAGCGCGACGGATGCGAGCCGAACACCCGCGTCAGCAGCCAGATCGGAATCACGATCACTGCGCCGAGCAGGAAGTAACGCCACAGCCAGTTCACGGCGTCGAAGCCGAGATCCCAGACGCGCTGGATCAACAGCTGGATGCTGCGCACGATGTTGTACGGGTCGAAGCCGACCGAGGCCAACACCACGCCGACCAGGATCGAGAGCAGCACCAGGCGAAACACCACCGACAGCGGCGAGCCGCCGAGGAAGCGGGAGAACCCGTCGGCGGCGGGGCGTCGTGCTTCGAGCGGCTTGTGGTCCATCGACATGGTCTGGTTCTCCGGTCCTAATCTCGAGGTGGCAGTTCTGCCGCGCGACCTCGAAAAATTGAAGCTATCACGCAGGTGGGACGGGCGGGAACCCGGGTCAAGCGCGATTCTCACGGTGTTCTCATGAAATCACCGTCATGTCGCCCGGTCCACGTGCCTGGCGACGGTGGCGCTGCCGGTCCCGACCGGTCTACACTTGGCGGCACAACAATCGAAAACGGTGGCGGGCTCATGGAAACGCTCGGTCAGGGCAGGACGGTCGCGGTCATCGGGCTTGGCGCCATGGGCTACGGCATGGCGGCGTCGCTGCGCCGCGGCGGGTTCACGGTGGCGGCGTTCGACGTCCGGCCCGAGGTCACCCGGCGCTTCGCCGAGGAGGGCGGCATGGCCGCGCCGCCGAGCGCGCAAGCCGCGGTCGCGGGCGCCGAATGGGTGGTCACCGTGGTCGTCAACGCCGATCAGACCCATGCGCTGCTGTTCGGCGAGGGCGGCGTGGCGACGGCGCTCCAGCCGGGCGCGGTGATCCTCTCCTGCGCCACCATGGCGCCGGAGCGTGCCCGGGAGTTCGCGGCGGCCGCGGCCCGTCACGGGCTCGCCTATCTCGACTGTCCGATCAGCGGCGGCGCCCAGCGCGCCGCGGAGGGCGCGCTCACCGTGCTGGCCTCGGGCGCGCCGGAGGCCATGGCGAAGGCCGAGCCGGTGCTGCAGGCGATGGCCGCCAAGATCTACCGGCTCGGCGACGAGCCCGGCATCGGCGCCGCGTTCAAGATGGTCAACCAGCTGCTCGCCGGCGTCCATATCGCCGCGGCGTCGGAAGCCATGGTGTTCGCCAAACGGCTCGGGCTCGACCTGCGCCGGGTCTACGAGGTGATCACCGCCTCGGCCGGCAATTCGTGGATGTTCGAGAATCGCATGCCGCACGTGCTCGACGGTGACTACACCCCGCGCAGCGCCGTCGACATCTTCACCAAGGATCTCGGCATCGTCAGCGACATGGCGCGTGGCGCGAAATTCCCGACGCCGGTTGCCTCCGCCGCGCTGCAGATGTTCCTGATGACCGCCGCCGCCGGCATGGGCCGGGACGACGACGCCTCGGTGGCGCGGCTCTACGCCAGCGTCAGCGGCATCGACCTGCCGGGACCGCCCTGATCGGATCAAGCGCACGGAGCTTCCATGCCGCACTTCGCCGCCAACCTGACCATGATGTTCAACGAATGGCCGTTTCTCGACCGCTTTCGCGCCGCCGTCGACGCCGGCTTCGATGCCGTCGAATTCCTGTTTCCCTATGAATTCGCGCCCGAGGTCATCGCCGAACGGCTGTCACGTCACCGGCTGACCCAGGCGCTGTTCAACTGCCCGCCGGGCGACTGGGAGGGCGGCGAGCGCGGCTTGGCGGCGTTGCCGGAGCGCCGCGCCGAGTTCGAGGCCTCGATCGAGACCGCGCTGGCCTACGCCCGCGCCACCGGCGTCGGGCAGCTGCATCTGATGGCCGGCATCGCGCCGGCGCAGGATCCCCGCGCCATGGCCGCGTACGAAAGCGCGGTGCTCCATGCCTGCGACCGCGCCGACGAGGACAACATCGACATCCTGCTGGAGCCGATCAATCCGCGCGACGTGCCGGGCTACTTCCTCAACGATTTCGACGTCGCCGCCGCGCTGATCCGCCGGCTCGACCGGCCGAACCTGAAGCTGCAGTTCGACATCTATCACCGCCAGATCATTCATGGCGACGTGGTCCGGGGACTCGAGGCGCTGCTGCCGATCACCGGTCACGTCCAGGTCGCGTCGGTGCCGCATCGTCACGAGCCTTGCTCGGGCGAGCTCGACGACGCCTATGTTTTCCGCGCGCTCGATCGGCTCGGTTATGGCGGCTTCGTCGGCTGCGAGTACCGGCCGAAGGGCAAGACGCTCGATGGTCTCGGCTGGCTGCAGGCGGCCGGAGCGCCATGATGCTGCTGGGCTGCGTCGCCGACGACCTCACCGGGGCCACCGATCTGGCGCTGATGCTGACGCGGGAGGGCCTGCGCACGCTGCTTGCGGTCGGCCCGCCGCCGCAGGACCTCGACGTCGCCGGCATCGACGCGGTGGTGGTGGCGCTGAAGTCGCGCACCATCCCGGCGCCCGAGGCGGTGCGCCAGTCGCGTGACGCCGCCGAAGCGCTGCGCGCGCTCGGCGCCCGGCGGCTGTTCTTCAAATATTGCTCGACCTTCGATTCCACCGACGCCGGCAATATCGGCCCGGTGCTCGACGCGCTGCTGGAATTCGCCGGCGGCGGCGTCACCATCGCCTGTCCGGCATTTCCCCGCGCCGGCCGCACCGTCTATCTGGGCTATCTGTTCGTCAACGGCGTGCCGCTGAACGAAAGCCCGATGAAGGATCACCCGCTGACGCCGATGCACGACGCCAACCTGGTGCGGGTGCTGCAGCGCCAGACCCGGCTTTCGGTCGGCCTGATCGCGGCGCCCGTGGTCATGGCTGGCGTCGCGGCGATCCGTGAGGCTGTCGAGCAGGGCGCGGCGGCGCACCGCGTCTTCATCGTCGATGCCGTCGCCGACGCCGATCTGCGCGCCATCGGCGCGGCGCTCGGCCACCTGCCGCTCGTCACCGGCGGTTCGGGCATCGCCATGGGACTGCCGCGGGCCTATCGCGACGCCGGCCTGATCGCGGCGCTGACGCCGGCGCCAAGTCAGATCGCCGCGCCGCAGGGCCGTGCGGCGATCCTCGCGGGCTCGTGTTCGACCGCGACCCGCGCCCAGGTCAAGGCCGCGATCGCCGCCGGGCTGCCGAGCCTGCGGATTGATCCGCTCGAGGTCGCCAACGGCGTGCAGACCGCGGGCCGCATCCTCGACTGGATCGACCGTCAGCCGCGGGACAAGCCATTCCTGGTCTATTCCAGCGACGAGCCCGAGGCGGTGCGCGAGACCCAGCAGCGGCTCGGCCGCGCTGCGGCCGGCACCATCGTCGAGGACCTGTTCGGCCGGATCGCCACGGCGCTGCCGGCGCGCGGCGTCACGCGGCTGATCGTGGCTGGTGGCGAAACCTCCGGCGCGGCGATGCAGGCGCTCGACGCCGGCGTCCTCACCATCGGGCCCGAGATCGATCCCGGGGTGCCGTGGACGCGCAGCCGCACCGGTATCGACATGGCGCTGGCCCTCAAATCAGGTAACTTCGGCGCCGAGGATTTTTTCCTGAAGGCGTGGGACTACCTCAGCTAACAGGGGCGGTGAGAGGCCATGACCGAAGCGGCGTTGCGCGACAAGATCTGCCGGGTCGGCGCCTCGCTGTTTGGGCGCGGGCTGACCTTCGGCTCGACCGGCAACATCTCGGTGCGGCTCGCCGACGGCGGCTTCCTGATGACGCCGACCAACGCCTCGCTGGGCGCGCTCGATCCGGCCCGGCTGTCGCGGCTCGACGCCGACGGCCGGCCGATCGACGGCGACGCGCCGACCAAGGAAGCCTTCCTGCACCGGGTGATGTACGGGAGCCGCGGCGCCGCCACCGCGGTGGTGCATCTCCATGCCACTCATTCGGTCGCGGTGTCATGCCTGCACGGCATCGACCAGCACGACTGCCTGCCGCCGCTCACCGCCTATTACGTCATGCGGGTCGGCCGGCTGCCGCTGGTGCCGTATTTCGCGCCGGGCGACGAAGGCCTGGCGCAGGCGGTGGAGAAGCTGGCTGGCGCCCATCACGCGGTGCTGCTCGCCAATCACGGTCCGGTGGTCGCCGGTACCACGCTCGACAACGCGGTGTTCGCCACCGAGGAACTCGAGGAAACGGCGAAACTGTTCCTGCTATTGCGCGATCGTCCGATCCGGCCGCTCACCGCCGAGCAGGTCGAGGAGCTGCGGGCACGTCTGTCGTTGTGGTGATCAGCGAGGCTGCATCGCGCGTGCTGCGACGCGCGTGTATTGACCGAGATCAATCATACGGAGGATCGCGCCGTCTATTGCAACCCGGTTTGAGGTCGTGAATCGACACAACGGGAGCGACAGCCATGAGCGAACACACGCGGTCGGATCGGCGGCAGTTCAGCGGGCCCGCGCTGTTGTCCTTCGGGTTCCGTCCCTTCTTTCTGCTCGCCGGCCTGTTCGCGGTACTCGCCATCGGTGTCTGGCTGCCGGCCTATGAGGGCGAGATCAGGCTTCGCACCGCGTTCGATCCGATCGCCTGGCACGCCCACGAAATGCTCTACGGCTATCTCTCCGCGGCGGCGACCGGCTTCCTGCTGACCGCGATCCCGAACTGGACCGGCCGGCTGCCGATCCGCGGCCGTCCCCTGGCGCTGCTCGCGGGGCTGTGGCTCGCCGGCCGCGTCGTGGTGGCGGCATCGGAGCAGACCGGATGGCTGGTTGCGCTCGTGATCGATTGCGGCTTCCTGTTCGCCGTGTTCGCCGCCATCCTGCGCGAGGTGGTGTCCGGCAAGAACTACGGCAACCTCAAGGTCGTCACGCTGGTCTTCATCCTGCTGGCCGGCAACGTCACCTTCCACATCGAGGCTCATGTCACCGGAGCCGCCGATGTCGGCATCCGGCTCGGGCTTTCCGGCATGATGCTGCTGGTGATGGTGATCGGGGGCCGGATCATCCCGAGCTTCACCCGCAACTGGCTGGCGCGCCGGCCCGAGGGGCGCATGCCGGTCGCCTTCAACCGCTTCGATGTCGCCGTCATTCTGTGCTCCGCCATCGCGCTCGGCGCCTGGGTCGCGGCGCCGACGGCGCTGCCGACCAGCCTCGCGCTGGCGCTCGCCGGCTGCCTCCAGCTGGTCCGGCTGGCGCGCTGGGCCGGGGAACGCACCCTGACCGATCGCCTGGTGCTGGTGCTGCACGTCGCCTATCTGTTCGTGCCCATCGGCTTTCTGCTGCTGGCGGGCGGCGACCGCATCGGGCTGCCGGCCAGCGCCGGCATCCATGCCTGGACGGTGGGAGCGATGACGACCTTGACGCTCGCGGTGATGACGCGGGCAACGCTCGGGCACACCGGCCGGGCGCTCAGCGCCAACCGGGCGACCGAACTGGTGTATGGCGCGATCGTGGCCGCCGCGGTGCTGCGGATCGTCGCCGCGCTGGCCGGAGCGCAGGCCAATCTCCTGCTGCATCTTTCGGCGCTGGCGTGGATCATCGCCTTCGTCGCCTTCGTCGCGAGCTACGGGCCGATGCTGCTGCGGCCCAAGGCGGGGTGAGGGGGCGATTGGCCATGTGGCCTAGCTTTGCGGCCATGACGAGGGAGATCGAAGCCGCGCTTTGCCAGACCTTCTGCGTCACCCGCGGGCAACCGGATCCGGCCTTCGGCCGGTCCGGCTGTAAACTTGACCCGCGGGTCCACGCTTTGTCGCAACCGCAGCTTAAGTGTGGATTGCCGGGTCAAGCCCGGCAATGACGATCGATAGGTGATGGGTTGCCGCCGCTCACGAACTCGGATCGTCGATCAGCGGCTGCGGCCGCGCGAAGGCCTCGAGCTGGTCCCTGTGGTCGATGACGATTTCGCGGCCGCGAATCCGCACGCCGTGGTCGGTGAGCAGCGCGAGGCTGCGGGACAGGTTTTCCCGCGTGGTGCCGATATGCGAGGCCAGCGTGCCGCGGTCGAACGGAATGACGACGTTGTGCCCGGGGCCGCGGTTGGCCTCCGCCAGCACCCAGTTGGCGAGCCGCTCGATGCTCGAGCGCGCCATGTGGCCCTTCAGCTTCTTGACCGAGGCGCGATAGGCCAGCGCCAGTTCCTGCGCCACCACCCGCGCGAACACGACGTCCTGATCGAAGATCGCGCGCACCCGCGGCGCCGGGATCAGCAGGACGCGGGACTCCGCCAGCGTGCGCACCGAGTTGAGGTAGGATTGGTCGCTCACCACTGCGGCGAGGATGAAGGTCGTCACCGGCTTGATCAGCGAGATGCCCCACTCGTCGCCGTTCTGCTCGGTGTAGATCTCGACCAGCCCGTCGACCAGGACGTGCAGGAAATCCGCCGGCTCGCCCTCGCGGATCAGCACCACCCCGGCGGGAAACTGCTGCAGCAGCGCGGCATCCAGCAGCGCGTTGAAGGACGCTTCCGCCATGTCGGCGAACAGCGGAAGGGCCTTCAGCTGGGTCAGTTCCTGCGAGCGTAGCACGATTGCGTCCTGTTCTCAGGCCCTTGGCGGGCATGTGACATTTGTCAAATCGATCCGTGACGGATCGTAAACCGGTGTTCCCCATCGATCAATTCGCCCGGCGACGTTTCATACATTACCGCCCCGCCATCCGGTCGATTGATTCAGCGCAAATCAAATCGGCGCGCCGGCCGCGATTGCATCCTCGTGAGATTTCATTGTGTCACGGGGTTCAAGATGGACAAGGACGGAACGACCATCGCGCATCAGGGGCGAGCGCTGTGGCTGTCGACCATCGCCTTCACGATCAGTTTTGCAGTCTGGACGATTTTCTCGATCATCGGCATCCGGATCCGGCAGGAGCTCAATCTCAACGACACCGAATTCGGGCTCCTGATCGGCACGCCGATCCTGAGCGGTTCGCTGATCCGCCTGCTGCTCGGGGTCTGGACCGACCAGTATGGCGGCCGCCGCGTCTACACCGTGGTGATGCTCGCGGCCGCGGTCGCGACCTTCCTGCTGACCTGGGCCCACACCTATCCCCAATTCCTGGTCGCCGCGCTGTTCGTCGGCATCGCCGGGGGCTCCTTCGCGGTAGGTGTCGCCTATGTCTCGCGGTTCTATCCCACCGGCAAGCAGGGCACCGCGCTCGGCATCTTCGGCGCCGGCAATGTCGGCGCCGCCGTCACCAAGTTCGTCGCTCCGTTCGTCCTCGTCGCCTATGGCTGGCAGGCGGTGGCCCAGATCTGGGCGCTGGTGATCGGCGTCATGGCGATCGTGTTCTGGCTGTTCTCGGAAGAGGATCCGGTGGTCCGCGGCCGCCGTGAACGCAACGAGAAGCCGAAGAGCCTGTGGCTCGAGATCGAGCCGCTCAAGAACGTCCAGGTCTGGCGCTTCGCGCTGTATTATTTCTTCGTGTTCGGCGCCTTCGTCGCGCTGTCGCTGTGGCTGCCGCAGTACCTGATCAAGGTCTACGGCGTCGACATCAAGACCGCCGGCATGACCGCGGCGCTGTTCTCGTTCCCGGCCAGCGTGTTCCGCGCCTATGGCGGCCACCTGTCGGATCGCTACGGCGCGCGGCGGGTGATGTACTGGACCTTCCTGGTCGCGGTCGCCTGCACCTTCCTGCTGTCCTACCCGCCGACCGACTACGTCGTGCGCACCGTCACCGGATCGGTCGGCTTCCACCTCGAAATGAAGCTGGTGCCGTTCCTGGTCACGATCTTCGTGCTCGGCTTCTTCATGGCGCTCGGCAAGGCCGCCGTCTTCAAGCACATCCCGGTCTACTATCCGCAGAGCGTCGGCGCGGTCGGGGGGCTGGTCGGCATGATCGGCGGCCTCGGCGGTTTCGTGCTGCCGATCGCCTTCGGCGCGCTGGTCGATCTCACCGGGCTGTGGACCAGCTGCTTCATGCTGCTGTTCGTGCTGGTCGGCGTGGCGCTGGCCTGGATGCATGTCGCGATCCGCCAGATGGAGCGCGGCGTCGCCGCCGGCGAACTCGACAGGCTCCCCGAACTGCCGGAAATGCAGGAGATCCACCAGCCCGAGCATGTCGGCGCGCTGTCCGGCGCGGTGCTCACCGACTGGCGGCCGGAAGACCCCGCGTTCTGGGAAAAGACCGGGCGCGCGGTGGCGCGGCGCAACCTGTGGATCTCGATCCCGGCGCTGCTGTTGTCGTTCGCGGTCTGGCAGGTGTGGTCGGTGGTGGTGGCCAAGCTGCCGGCGGTCGGCTTCACCTTCACCACCGCCGAACTGTTCTGGCTCGCGGCGCTGCCGGGAATTTCCGGTGCGATGCTGCGGATCTTCTATTCCTTCATGGTGCCGATCTTCGGCGGACGGCTGTGGACCACGCTCGCGACCTGGTCGCTGCTGCTGCCAGCGATCGGCATCGGCTATGCGGTGCAGAACCCATCGACGCCCTACGGCATCTTCCTGATCCTGGCGCTGCTGTGCGGCTTCGGCGGCGGCAACTTCGCCTCCTCGATGGCCAACATCTCGTTCTTCTTCCCGCGCGCCGAGAAGGGCAATGCGCTGGCGCTCAATGCCGGGCTCGGCAATCTCGGCGTCAGCGTGGTGCAGTTCGTGGTGCCGATCGTCATCACCGTCGGCGTGTTCGGCTGGTTCGGCGGCGATCCCGCCCTGGTCAAGAGCGGCACCCACGAGGTGCCGCTGTGGCTGCAGAACGCCGGCTTCATCTGGGTGCCCTTCATCGTCGCCAGCGCGTTTGCGGCCTGGTTCGGCATGAACGACATCGCCTCCGCCAAGGCGTCGTTCGCCGATCAGGCGGTGATCTTCCAGCGCCGGCACACCTGGATCATGTGCTGGCTCTACACCGGCACCTTCGGCTCCTTCATCGGCTATTCGGCGGGCTTCCCGCTGCTGGCGAAGACCCAGTTCCCGATGGTCGACGCCCTGCCATACGTGTTCCTCGGCCCGCTGGTCGGCGCGCTGTCGCGCTCGGCGACCGGCTGGATCGCGGACAAGTGGGGCGGCGGCCGCGTCACGCTGTGGGTGTTCGTGGGAATGATGGTCGGCGTCGCCGGCGTGCTCTACTTCCTCGGCATCAAGGACCAGCCCGGCGCGTTCTGGGGCTTCTTCGCCATGTTCCTGGTGCTGTTCTTCGCCACCGGCGTCGGCAACGCCTCGACCTTCCAGATGATCCCCAACATCATGCGCAAGGAGATGGATCGCCTGATGCCTGGCGTCGACGCCGCCGCGCGGGTGCGCGAGGCCGAGAAGGAATCCGCCGCCATCACCGGCTTCACCTCGGCGATCGCCGCGTTCGGCGCCTTCTTCATCCCGAAATCCTACGGGACGTCGATCGATCTCACCGGCGGGGTGCAGGCGGCGCTGTTTGGGTTCCTGATCTTCTACGTCAGCTGCGTCGTCATCACCTGGGCGGTCTACACCCGCAGGGGCGGCCTGCTTCACGACATCGAGCGCGGCGGACCGATCGCGCCCGCCGCCCAGCCCGCTGAATAAGGAGACACCTGATGAGCCATTTCCTCGACCGGCTGACTTTCTTCTCGCGGCCCAAGGAGGCCTTCGCCGGCGGCCACGGCGTCATGACCACCGAGGATCGTTCGTGGGAGGACGGCTACCGCAAGCGCTGGCAGCACGACAAGATCGTGCGCTCCACCCACGGCGTCAACTGCACCGGCTCGTGCTCGTGGAAGGTCTACGTCAAGGGCGGCATCGTCACCTGGGAGACCCAGCAGACCGACTACCCGCGCACCCGGCCGGACCTGCCCAACCACGAGCCGCGCGGCTGCGCCCGCGGCGCGAGCTACAGCTGGTACCTCTATTCCGGCAACCGGGTGAAGTATCCGCTGATCCGCGCCAGGCTGCTGAAGCTGTGGCGCGCGGCGCGCAAGACCATGACGCCGGTGGCGGCGTGGCGCTCGATCGTCGAGGACAAGGCGCGGCGCGCGTCCTATGTCGAGCAGCGCGGCCTCGGCGGCTTCGTGCGGGCGGGCTGGGACGAGGCCAACGAACTCGTCGCCGCCGCCAACGCCTACACCGCCAGGACCTACGGCCCCGACCGGGTGTTCGGGTTCTCGCCGATCCCCGCGATGTCGATGGTGAGCTACGCCGCGGGCGCCCGCTACCTGTCGCTGCTCGGCGGCGTCTGCATGTCGTTCTACGACTGGTACTGCGATCTGCCGCCGGCCTCGCCGCAGACCTGGGGCGAGCAGACCGACGTGCCGGAAAGCGCCGACTGGTACAATTCGGGCTTCCTCATCCTGTGGGGCTCCAACGTGCCGCAGACGCGCACGCCCGACGCCCATTTCTACACCGAGGTCCGCTACAAGGGCGCCAAGAGCGTCGTGATCTGCCCGGACTATTCGGAAGCCTCGAAATTCGCCGACCTCTGGGTGTCGCCCAAGCAGGGCACCGACGCCGCGCTGGCGATGGCCATGGGCCACGTCATCCTGCGCGAATTCCACGTCGACCGGAAGGTCGACTACTTCAATGATTACGTGCGCCAGTATACGGACATGCCATTTCTGGTGCGCCTGGTGAAGTCCGAGGGACGGCTCGTTCCCGAGCGGTTCGTGCGCGCCTCGGATTTCGCCACCTCGCTCGACGAGACCAACAATCCGGAATGGAAGACGGTCGCCTACGACGAGGCCAGCGGCGCGATCGTGGTGCCCAACGGCTCGATCGGCTTCCGCTGGGGCGAGAAGGGCAAGTGGAATCTCGAGGAGCGCGACACCGCCGGACGCGATACGCGGCTCAAGCTCTCGCTTGCCGAGATCCGCGACGAGCTCGCCGAGGTGGCGTTCCCCTATTTCGGCAATCGCGAGCACGATCACTTCCAGGGCACCGACCATCCCGACATCCTGACCCGCCGGGTCCCGGCCAAGCGCGTCATGCTCAAGGACGGCGAGACGCTGGTGGCCTCGGTCTACGACCTGTTCGTCGCCAATTACGGCATCGATCGCGGCTTCGGCGGCGACCATCTCGCCACCGGCTACGACCAGAACGAGCCCTATACCCCCGCCTGGGCCGAACAGATCACCGGCGTGCCGCGCGACCAGATCATCACGGTGGCGCGGGAATTCGCCCGCAACGCCGAGAAGACCAAGGGCCGCTCCATGGTCATCGTCGGCGCCGGGCTGAACCACTGGTACCACATGGACATGAACTACCGCGGCATCATCAACATGCTGGTGATGTGCGGCTGCGTCGGCCAATCCGGCGGCGGCTGGTCGCATTACGTCGGCCAGGAGAAGCTGCGGCCGCAGTCGGGTTGGCTGCCGCTGGCCTTCGGCCTCGACTGGAACCGGCCGCCGCGGCAGATGAATTCGACTTCGGCGTTCTATGCCCATACCGACCAGTGGCGCTACGAGACCCTCGACGTGAAGGAGATCCTGTCGCCCACCGCGCCCGAGGGCGCCTGGGACGGCGCGCTGATCGACTACAACGTCCGCGCCGAGCGGATGGGCTGGCTGCCGTCGGCGCCCCAGCTCGAGACCAATCCGCTCGACGTGGCGAAGCTCGCCTCCGCTGCCGGGCTCGCGCCCAAGGACTATGTCGCCGGCGCGCTGAAGTCGGGCGAGCTCAAGCTCTCCTGCGATGATCCCGACCACCCGCGCAACTGGCCGCGCAACATGTTCGTCTGGCGCTCCAACCTGCTCGGCGCCTCGGGCAAGGGCCACGAGTACTTTCTCAAGCACCTGCTCGGCACCAAGCACGGTGTGCTCGGCAAGGATCTCGGCGAAACCGGCGGCACCCGGCCGCGGGAGGTGAAGTGGCACGACGAGGCGCCGGAGGGAAAGCTCGATCTCCTGGTCACGCTCGACTTCCGGATGTCGACCACCTGCATGTATTCCGACGTCGTGCTGCCGACCGCGACCTGGTACGAGAAGAACGACCTCAACACTTCCGACATGCATCCCTTCATCCACCCGCTCAGCGCCGCGGTCGATCCGGTGTGGGAGTCGCGCAGCGACTGGGAGATCTACAAGGGCCTCGCCAAGGCGTTCTCGGCGGTCGCCCCCGAGGTGCTGGGGGTCGAGCAGGACGTCGTGCTGACGCCGATCATGCACGACACCGGCGGCGAGCTCGCCCAGCCGTTCGACGTCAAGGACTGGAAGGCCGGCGAGATCGGCGCCATCCCCGGCCGCACCATGCCGGCGGTGACCGTGGTCGAGCGCGACTATCCCAACCTCTACAAGCGCTTCACCTCGCTCGGCCCGCTGATGACCACGCTCGGCAACGGCGGCAAGGGCATGAGCTGGAATACCGACCACGAGGTCGAGCTGCTCAAGACACTCAACGGCGTCGTCACCGAGCCGGGGCCGACGGAAGGCCTGCCGCGGATCGACGACGCCATCGACGCCTGCGAGGTCATCCTGAGCCTGGCGCCGGAGACCAACGGCGAGGTCGCGGTCAAGGCCTGGGCCTCGCTGGAAGGCTTCACCGGCCGCGACCACACCCATCTCGCCCTCCCGAAGGAGGACGAGAAGATCCGCTTCCGCGACGTGGTGGCGCAGCCGCGCAAGATCATCTCGTCGCCGATCTGGTCGGGGCTCGAATCCGAGAAGGTCTGCTACAACGCCTGCTATACCAACGTCCACGAGCTGATCCCGTGGCGCACCCTGACCGGCCGCCAGCAGCTCTACCAGGATCACCTGTGGATGCGCGCCTTCGGCGAGGGCTTCTGCGTCTACCGGCCGCCGATCGACACCAAGACCGTCAAGCCGGTGATCGACCGCAAGCCCAACGGCAACGCCTCGGTGGTGCTGAACTTCATCACGCCGCACCAGAAGTGGGGCATCCACTCGACTTACACCGACAACCTCCTGATGCTGACGCTGTCGCGCGGCGGGCCGATCGTGTGGATCAGCGAGGCCGACGCCGCCGGTGCCGGGATCGTCGACAACGACTGGATCGAGGCCTTCAACAGCAACGGCGCGCTGGTCGCCCGCGCCGTGGTCTCCCAGCGCGTCAAGCGCGGCATGTGCATGATGTACCACGCCCAGGAGAAGATCGTGAACGTGCCGGGCTCGGAGCAGACCGGCCAGCGCGGCGGCATCCACAACTCGGTCACGCGGGTCACGCTGAAGCCAACCCACATGATCGGTGGTTACGCCCAGCAGTCCTACGGTTTCAACTACTACGGCACGGTCGGATCCAACCGCGACGAATTCGTCGTCATTCGCAAAATGTCGAAGATCGACTGGCTCGACCAGCCGGTGAACGCAATCCCTGTGGAGGCCGCAGAATGAAGATCCGCGCGCAAATCGCGATGGTGTTGAACCTCGACAAGTGCATCGGCTGCCACACCTGCAGCGTGACTTGCAAGAACGTCTGGACCAGCCGCGAAGGCATGGAATACGCATGGTTCAACAACGTCGAAACCAAGCCCGGCATCGGCTATCCCAAGGACTGGGAGAACCAGGGGCGCTGGAACGGCGGCTGGGTGCGCAAGCGCAACGGCGCGATCGCGCCGCGCATCGGCGGCAAGTGGCGGGTGCTGGCGAACATCTTCGCCAATCCGGACCTGCCGGAGATCGACGACTACTACGAGCCGTTCACCTTCGACTACGGGCATCTTCAGTCGGCGCCGGAAGGCAAGGAGATGCCGACGGCCCGGCCTCGCTCGCTGATTTCCGGCGAGCGCATGGAGAAGATCGAGTGGGGACCGAACTGGGAGGAAATCCTCGGCGGTGAGTTCGTCAACCGCTCCAAGGATCACAATTTCGAGGGCGTGCAGAAGGAGATCTACGGCGCCTTCGAAAATACCTTCATGATGTATCTGCCGCGCTTGTGCGAACACTGCCTCAATCCCGCCTGCGCCGCCGTGTGCCCCTCCGGCGCCATCTACAAGCGGGAAGAGGACGGCATTGTCCTGATCGATCAGGACAAATGCCGAGGGTGGCGCATGTGCGTCTCCGGCTGCCCGTACAAGAAGATCTACTACAACTGGTCTTCGGGCAAATCCGAGAAATGCATCTTCTGTTATCCGCGGATCGAGGCGGGTCAGCCGACGGTCTGCTCGGAGACCTGCGTCGGCCGTATCCGCTACCTCGGCGTCATCCTGTACGACGCGGACCGCATCCAGGAGGCGGCGTCCGTTCCGGATGAAGGCGATCTGTACGAGGCGCAGCTCAAGGTCTTTCTCGATCCATTCGATCCGCGCGTGCAG
>JARLJA010000179.1 GCA_031291445.1 Xanthobacteraceae bacterium
CGGGCTGGCGGCGGCCGCGGGCGCAGCCGCTTCCGGCGCCGCGCCGGGAGGCCTTGCCGTCCGAGTGTTCTGGTCCAGTCCGTTACGCTTACCAAACACGACGCTACTCCACGCGGTAGGCTATTTCGATCGCAGCTTGCGGATCAGCGGCGCCAGCATCGAGTTGCGCGGCCTCTTCGTTTCGCCGCGGCCGGTCAACCGTTGCGCGATCTGCAGGAAAATCTCGGTGGTGTGGTGGTTGGGCGAGATCTCGGCGATCATCTGCCCGTTGTTGGCGGCCATGCCGAAGACCTGCGGTTCGAATGGAATGAGGGCGACCGGTTCGCCCTCGACCGCCTTGGCGAACTCGCGCGACGAGATTTCGGGCCGCTTCGGCATTCCGATCTGGTTGATGCAGTAGTGCGGGATGCGGTCGTTGGGCCGCGCAGCCTTCAGCAGGTCGAACAGGTTCTTGGTGTTGCGCAGGTTCGCCAGGTCCGGCTCGGCGACGATCAGGATGTCGTCGGCGCCGACCAGGGCGCGCCTGGTCCAGCCCGCCCACTGGTGCGGAACGTCGAGCACGATGCAGGGCACGGTGGCGCGCAGCGTATCGAAGATCGAGTCGAAGGCCTCGTTGCCGAAGTCGTAGACCCGGTCGAGTGTCGCCGGCGCGGCCAGCAGGCTGAGATGATCGGTGCATTTGGACAGCAGCCGGTCGATGAACGCGGTATCGACCCGGTCGGGCGAGAACACCGCCTCGGCGATGCCCTGCGGGGGGTCCTGATTGTAGTCCAGGCCGGCGGTGCCGAACGCCAGGTCGAGGTCGGCGACCACGGAATCCAGAGCGAGGTCGCGCGCGACCGCCCAGGCGATGTTGTGCGCCAGGGTCGACGCGCCGACGCCGCCCTTGGCGCCGACGACGGCGATGATGCGCCCGACCGCCTTGGCCTCCGGCGTCGAAAACAGCCCGCAGATCGCGCGGATGACGTCGATCGTCGACAGGGGCGCGACGAGATATTCGCTGACGCCGCGGCGAACCAGCTCGCGGTACAGGGTGATGTCGTTGACGCGGCCGATCACGATGACGCGGGTGCCGGGGTCGCAGACCGTCGCCAACTGGTCCAGTCCGGCCAGGATGTCGCTGGTGCCGTCGGTCTCCAGCACGATCACGTTGGGCGTCGGCGCGCTGCGATAGGCCTCGATCGCGGCCGGCATGCCGCCCATCTGGATCTTGAGATGGGCCTTGCCGAGCCGGCGGTCCTCGCCGGCCGACTGGATCGCCGCGGCGGATTCCACCGTCTCGCAGAAGGCCTGTACCGAGACGCGCGGCGCAGGCGCGATGTGCTCCTCCATGGCCGGAAGAGCCTCTTCGTTGTCCGGGGTCTGGCGGGCGAAGTTGATCATTTGCCAAGGTCGCTGAGTTTGGCCTTGTCGCCGTCGGCATAGGTGGTCGCGGTCGGAGTTCCCTTGCGGTACTTGTCGAACGCGATCGAGCGCCGGGCGGTGTAGGGCGGAGTTTCAGGCCGTGGCTGCACCAGGTCCGCCGGGTTGTCGACCATGGCGGCGAGGTTGCGCTGATTGGCGCAGCCGAAATTGTGGTAGGGCTTGTTCTCGATATAGAGCTTGTTCTTGACCGACGGGCCGAGATCGTCGGGCCACAGGCCGCACGGGCCGGCGTCCGCGGTGATGCGCGGATAGCTGATGCGCAGGGTCGCGAACTGCCGCGGGTCGCGCGGATGATAGGGCCGGGCGGTGACGGCGTTGGCCGGAATGCCGAGTGCGCTCAGGAGGGAATGGACCTCGTGGGCCGCGTCCCCGGCGGCGCGGGCGTTGGGCGTATCCTTCGGCACGTCGATGACGAGCGGACCGGTGCCGTCGCGCAGCCAGGCCTGGCCGAACGCCAGGACGTCGGCGCGCTGCTCGGCCGAGAGGCCGCCGCGGCCGCTGCCGATGAAGATCTCGACCGACCGGTCGGCCTCCTGGATGACGATCGGATGGCGCTGGCGGTAGTCCGCGGGGATGGCGGCGAGCTCACCGTTGTCGTCCCGCGCGTGCGTCAGGCAACCGCCGAGCGACAGCGACAGGCCGACCAGCACCAGTACCCTGTACCCGAAGTTTCGCGAGCTTCGGACGGCAGGCACCAGCGCGGCGCGCCAGCGGCGCGTCGATCGCGGAAGGTGTCCAGGTGCGCGCATGGTCTGTTCCCGTCTCAATCCGTGATGAAGCCGTACTGGCCGCGGTAGCTCTTGCGCGAATCGGTCCGCGCCGGGGCGCCGTAGATGCGGTTGATGTTGCCGATCAGGTCGGACTGCGGGTCGGCCGCGTCGGCGAAGCCGTCGTCCGGGCGCGACAGATCCTTCTGGGCGACCGCGCGCACGATGTAGGGCGTGACCAGCACCATCAGCTCGGTCTGCCGGTTGACGTAGTCGCGGCTGCGGAACAGCGCGCCGAGCACCGGAAGCTGGGTCAGGCCGGGCAGTCCGTTGATCGCCTGCTTGGTCTGTTCCTGGATCAGGCCGGCGAGCGCCATCGAGCCGCCCGAGGGGATTTCCAGGGTGGTCTCCGCGCGGCGGGTCCGGATCGAGGGGATCGTGATCGAGTTGCTGGTGGACGCCGACACCTGCTGGGTGACGTTGATGGCGTTGTCGGTCGACAGTTCCGAGACCTCGGTCATGACGCGTAGGCTGATGCGACCCTCGGTCAGGACCAGCGGCGAGAAGTTGAGCGAGATGCCGAACTTCTTGAAGCCGATCGAGGTCGTACAGACGTGGGTGGTCGGGTCGCAGGAATAGCCCTGCGGGATCGGGAATTCGCCGCCGGCGACGAAGGTCGCGGATTCGCCGGAGATCGCGGTCAGGTTCGGCTCGGCCAGGGTGCGGATCACGCCGGCGCTTTCCATGGCGCGCAGCGTCGCCGTCACCGAGGGGAAGGCTCCGGTGATGGCGTTGCCGGCGACCAGCGGGGAGCCGTTCACGGTGAACGGGTTGGAATTGGTGAAGCTCAGCACCGTGCCGTTGGCGTTGAGGTCGACGCCGAGCTGCTTGAGAATGTTGCGCTGGACTTCGGCGACGGTGACCTTGAGCATGACCTGGTCGCGGCCGCGGACGATGATGTTGTTGACCACCTTCACGGCGTCGCCGGCGAGACGGGTCGCGATGTCGGCGGCCTGCTGGGCGTCCTGCGGACTGTTGGCCGAACCGGACAGGATCACGGCGTCGCCGACGCCCTCGATCTGGATGTCGCTGGCGGGGAAGGACTGGCGCAGCGCCGCGCGGACGCCGTTGAGGTCGCGCGTCACCGCGATGTCGTAGGCCGCGATCTGCTGGCCGGCGGCATCGAAGAAGATGATGTTGGTCTGGCCGACCGCGGCGCCGATGATGTAGGCGCGCTGCGCCGAGCGCACCACGGCGTTGGCGATCTTGGGGTCGGCGACCAGGACGTCCTTGACGTCGCGGGGCAGGTCGACAACGATCGATTTGCCGATGCCGAGCGGCAGGAAGCGGGCGTTCATCTCGCCCGGTGCCGCCGCCGCGATCGGCAGGCGGCTGTCCGCGGCCCGTACCGGCGCCAGCGCCGGATTGAGCGTCAGCGCCGTCACGGCGGCGAACGACAGGGCGCGAACCACGCGGCCTGCTCGCATCGATCGCGAATGTTCCGTGGGCGTCATGGTGTGCGCCTCTCCCCTCATCCCTGCACCGTCGTCTGCGACGAGGCTCCGGATCCGACGACGTCGGGCCGCGCCCGATCGCCGGCGGTTCCGGGCTGACTGATCTGAATGTCGATTTGCGTGGCCGGCGCGTCCGCGGCGGCGATCCGGGCCGCGGCGGCCTCGGCCAACGGCTCGGGTTGCAGGCCGCTCAGGGGCCGGATCGCAAGCCCGCCGGCTGCGACCGCAATGGCCAGAACGACGATACGCGCGGTATTCATACGCTTCACTTCCCGCAGGACACACTCGCGACGCTGTCGTCGCTGTCCCCGGATTTGAGCAGCTAAACGTCAAAGCATGGTTAATGAGGCGTATCTAAATCGCGTTAACGAGACCTTGTCCGATGCAGTCAGGACAGCGCGATGTGCGCGAGGTCGACGGCCTTGATCCAGCCGGTCTCCGGGTAGATCACCAGCGCGCCGAGCGCCAGCGCGATGCCGTAGGGAATGTCTTCGTCCTTGCCGTGAAGGCGCATCAGCCAGGAATGCCTGCCGAGCATGACCGGCAGCGGCAAGTGCCGGAACTGGATCAGCAGCAGCGTCAGCGCGCCGCCGAACAGCGAGGCGTAGAGCAGGTAGTTGAGAAGGTGCGGCAGTCCGAGCCAGAGCGCCGCGGCCGAGGCGACCTTGGCGTCGCCGCCGCCGATCCAGCCCATGGCAAAGCAGGCAAACGACGCCGTCAGGATGATCAGCCCCGCGGCTCCGTGCTGCAGCACCTCGTTGATCGGCATCGCTCCCGCCACGGCGAGGATCGCGAACCCGGCCACCAGCAGCAGCGATACCCGGTTGGGAATCGTCATGGTGAGGAGGTCGCTGGCGGCGGCGAACGCCATCAACGCGGGAAAGAAGCAAAGCCGTGCGAGGTCGAGGATCATGATCATTCGAACGTGGTGGAACCCGGCCGGACCGGCCTTGGTACAGGATAGGGCCCAGAAGTGAACAATCGCGAAACGATGCCCGGTGATTTTGCGCCCGCGGCGTTGGTTAACCGCCGGTTAAGCGCCGGCGGCGGGCCAGCCGCCGGTCGCGTCGGCGGTGACGCGGGCTGGTCGCCAGCCAGGCAGGCCGCGAGCCACCCGCGGTCGGCGCGCGTCTCTCTCTCTCTCTCTCTCTCTCGCGCGCCCGCAGACAAAGCAGCGCGAGGCGTTGCGTCGGCCCCCGATGCGCGCGTGTTTGCGCGTGCGCGTCTGCGAGACCGGTCGATCCGTGCACCGATGATTTCGCATCGCGCGCGATCGACTGCAATCATCATGCGGCGCGCTACGATGCGATGGCCTCGATCACGGCGGGCGTCACGCGACGCGTGGGGAATGTCAGTAATCGAGCGGCTCAGCACGCAGGCAAGCTCGCCGTTCTGATGGAGCCGACGAGATCGATCGCATTGGATGCAATCGATTAACCATAAGTCGCGAAGTGCGACGGCTGCACCGCGTTATCGCCTCCGCGATCTCTTGCGGTTCCGTCGCTTAATCATGCTTTGACGAATGGCTGGCATTTAGAAAGCGAGAAGATCGCGGACGTTGTTGCGATGGCGCGCCGCAGGAAATTCGAGAGATGCGCTCCATGGAATGCAGGGCCAATCGTCGATCGACGTGGAAGAGAATCGTCCGCGTCATCACCGTATCGGCCGTCGCGGTGCTGGCGCTCGATCCCGTTTCCATTCCTGTCAAGGCGGGCGAAACCGCAAGCATGGGGCCTGCCGCGGTCGACCGATCGGTGCATGCGCGATATCTCGAGCTCGGCGTCAGCAAATCCGTCGTGATCGATCTGCCGCGCGAAGCCAAGGACATGCTGGTCGCCGATCCGAAGATTGCGAACGCGGTGATACGCTCGCCCCAGCGCGCCTACATCATCGGCACGGCGGTCGGTCAGACCAATATCGTGTTCTTCGACACTGCGGGGCAGGCGATCGTCGCCTACGACATCGCCATCAAGCGCGATCTCAACGGCATTCGCGCGGCGATGAAGCAGACGCTGCCCAATGTCGCGATCCGCGTCGAGGGTCTGGGCGACAGCGTGATCCTGTCCGGATCTGCGGCCAGCCCGGTGGAGGCCCAGCAGGCCGGCGAGATCGCCGCGCGGCTGGTGGGTGGGCCCGAAAAAGTCGTCAACGGCATCGTGGTCAAGGGCCGCGATCAGGTGATGCTGAAGGTGTCGGTCGCTGAAGTGCAGCGCAACGTTCTGAAGCAGCTCGGGGTCGATCTCAGCGCGAGCATGAACTACGGCACCGCGGTGGTGAATTTCAACAACAGCAATCCGTTCACCGTGAACGGCGGTCCGCTGGTGTCCAACAACGCCGCTTCGGGCTCGTTTGCTCCGGTCAATGGCGTGCCATCGGTGACCGCCACGTTGCGCGCGATGGAGAGCGCCGGCGTGGTCCGCACGCTGGCCGAGCCGAACCTGACGGCGATTTCCGGCGAGTCCGCCTCCTTCATTGCCGGCGGTGAATTCCCGGTCCCGGCGGGATATTCCTGCGACCCGGTCACCCACGTCTGCACCACCCAGATCAGCTACAAGAAGTTCGGCATCTCGCTCAACTTCACGCCGGTCGTGCTGTCCGAGGGCCGCATCAGCCTGCGCGTGATGACCGAGGTCTCGGAGATCTCGATCGACAACTCCATCACGCTGACCCAGGCCGTGACGGCCAGCTCGGTGAACTCGGTCACCGTGCCCTCGATCAAGACCCGGCGCGCGGAGACCACGCTTGAAATCCCGTCGGGCGGGTCGATGGCGCTGGCGGGCCTGATCCAGGAGCAGACCAAGCAGGCGATCAACGGATTGCCCGGACTGGCGGAGTTGCCGGTGCTGGGAACGCTGTTCCGCAGCCGCGACTACGTCAACCACGAGACCGAGCTGATGGTGCTGGTGACGCCGTTGATCGTGAGGTCGGTCGCGCAGCGCGAGCTGTCGCGTCCTGATGACGGGTTCGCCGACGCGGCCGATATCCAGACGGTGCTGCTCGGCAGCATCAACAGGATCTACGGTGCCCCCGTCCGTGGCAATCAGGCGGAGGTTTACACCGGAAACTTTGGTTTCATCACGGACTGAGGCGAGGCAGTGGCAATGACGAAGCGCGCATCCAGTCCCGGCCGCGGCCCGCGAAGGTCCTGGTGCCGCGCCGTCCTCGCCGTCGTCATCGGCCTGTCGCCGGTCGCGCTGGCAGGGTGCAACGAGACCACCCAGGATGTGGTCGGAAGCATTCCCACCGACTATCGGTTGCGCCATCCCATCGTGATCGAGGAAGCGAACCGTGCCACCGAGCTTTTCATCGGGTCCGGGCGCAGTGGCCTCACCGAGGCGCAACGTGCCGACGTGCTGGGCCTTGGCCGATCGTGGATTCGCGAAGGCACCGGGGCGATCACCATCGATCTTCCGGCCGATACGACCAACGCGCGGGCCGCCAGGGACTCGGTGCGCGAGATCCAGGCCGTCCTCGGGGCCGCCGGCGTTCCCGCGCGCGCGATTCGGGTCCACAACTACCGTCCTGCGGATCCGCGCGTGTTCGCGACCATTCGCCTGACCTATCCGCGCGTCGTGGCCGACGCCGGGCCGTGCGGGGTGTGGCCGGAGGATCTCGGGCCGTCGATCAACAACCCGAGCTACCTCGAAAACAAGCCCTATCACAATTTCGGGTGCGCGGTGCAGCGCAATATCGCGGCTATGGTCGACAACCCCGCCGATCTGGTCCAGCCGCGCGCGGAGACGCCGGCCTATACGTCGCGCCGCGACGCCGCGTTCGAGAAATATCGCAAGGGTGAATCGACGACCGCCACGTATCCCGAGGCGGACAAGGCCAAACTCAGCGACGTGGGCAAATGACCAAGTACTATCGCCGCAAGGAAGACCATTTCTCGATCGCGGACGGGGACGATCACATCGCGCCGGCGCCCCGCATCTCGGTGCAGGCGTTCTGCGAGACGGACGACATCGCGACCACCGTGCGGGCCGCCGGCGAGGATCGCCGCCTCGGCAAGGCCCATCTGAGCGTCCAGATGGGAGGCATCGCCGCCGCGATCGAGGCCTACCGGACCGCGCCGACCCCGAACGTGATCGTGCTGGAGGCGGGCACGCAGGACGAGATCATCAACGGCATCGATCAGCTGGCGAATTGCTGCGATTCCGGGACCCGCGTCGTGGTGGTCAACTGTCCCAACGACGTGTTGCTGTACCGCGAGCTCGTTCAGCGCTGCGTCAGCGATTACGTCATGTCGCCGGTCGGCCCGATCGACGTGGTGCGGTCGATCTGCAAGCTGTATTCGCTGCAGGCCAAGGCGGTCGGCCGGATCTTCGCGGTGGTGGGTGCGAAGGGCGGCGTCGGCGCCTCGACGGTCGCGCACAACGTCGCCTGGATCATCGCGCGGGATCTCGCGCTGGATTCCGTGGTCGCCGACCTCGATCTCGCCTTCGGCACCGTGGGCCTGGACTACAATCAGGACCCCGCGCAGGGCATAGCCGACGCGGTGCTTTCGCCCGAGCGCGTCGACAGCGCATTCATCGACCGCCTGCTGGCGAAATGCACCGACCATCTCAGCCTGCTGGCGGCGCCGGTCAAGCTCGACCAGGTCTACGACTTCGGCGCGGATGCCTTCGATTCGATCTTCGATACCCTGCGCAGCTCGATTCCCTGCATCGTGCTCGATGTTCCGCACCAGTGGTCGGGATGGACCCGGCGCGCCCTGGTCGGCGCCGACGACATCCTGGTCGTGGCCGCGCCCGATCTCGGCAACCTGCGCAACACCAAGAACCTGCTGGCGATGCTGAAGGCCGCGCGGCCGCACGACCGGCCGCCGCTGTACTGCCTGAATCAGGTCGGCGTGCCGCGTCGCCCCGAGATCAGCACCAAGGAGTTCGCCCGCGCGATCGAGAGCGCGCCGATCGCGGCGATCCCGTTCGAGCCGCAGCTGTTCGGCACCGCCGCGAACAACGGGCAGATGGTGGCGGAGCTCGCTCCCGGCCATCGTGCCGTCGGGATGTTCCTGCAGATCGCGCAGCAGCTGACCGGCAGCAATATGTCGAAGCGCAAGAAGTCGTCACTGCTGTCGCCGCTGCTCGGCAAGCTCCGCGCCAAATAGGAGTTCGCTTCGGGGTGAAGCCCGGCGGCGGTTCGCACTCCCCGGCTGTCTTACGACGGCGCGTCGGAGCGCTTTCGCGCGCCGTGGCGCGGCTCGACATCCGGGATCGGGTCCGCGGCGGGCTCCTGGTCGGCCCGGCTCCCGACCGGTGCGTTGCTGGCTTCGTGTCGCGCGCGGTCGAGCATCTTCCTGAGGTAGGCGACGTTGGCCCTGGCCTTGTCCGCGGGCAGATCGGCCTTGACCAGGGTTTCGGCCTCCGCGAAGCGGCCCTCCAGCCCGAGCACCAGCGCGAGATTCTGGCGGATGCGTGGATCGGGAGTGCCGTGATCGCAGGCCTTGCGCAGCACTTCCTCCGCCTTCGACAGCTCCCTGGTCAGGAGGTAGGACACGCCCAGGTTCGACAGCACCGACGGCTCGTCGGGCGCGATCTTGAGGGCGCTCGCATAGTAGCGCCGCGCCTCGTCGTGCCGGCCGAGCAGGTCGAGCGAGCTGCCCTGCACCGAGAGAATTCGCCAGTCGGGATTCTCGGGGGTATGCGCGCGCCCGAGCACGTCGAAGGCCTTCTGGAAATCACCGTTGTCGGCCAGCGCGCGGCCGTAGCCGCCCAGCAGCGCCTTGTCCCCGGGGTGCTGCAGCGTAGCCTTTTCGAGCACCGCGACGGCCTGTTGGCGCTGACCGTTCCTGCGAAGGACCTGGGCATAGCCAAGCGCCGCGTCGGCGTCCTGCGGGTTGGCCCGGTAGCGCGCGGCGGCGTCGTCCGCCGCAGGCGGCGAGGCATGATCGGCATTGTCCTCGGCCTTGGAGCCGAGCGATCCCGTGATGTCCGAAATGTCCGGTGTCGTGGTCTGGCAGCCACCGAGGCCGATGGTCAGCGTCGCCATGACGGCTGCGGTGGCAGAGCGGACGAGGCAGGACCGCAGACGCATTTACGCTACTCACGTTCGACGAACACTTGGTGCGGCGAACGATCGCAAGATAACACTAAGGCCGGGTTAAGTTGATGGGACGGTCATCGTGCCCGGGGCCTGGCGGCCGATATGGCGCGGTCAGGAAGCGCTCACCACACGCTGGCGATGCGCAAGACGAGCATCACGATGCCGAGCAGGAGGCTGGCGCAGACGATTGCCGCCGCGCGGTCGCGGCGCGGCACGCGGAAAGCGAAGCCGTCAGGCGACCAAGGGGCGGGGGCGCGCACAGCCATCCGAGGTCCATCGCCCCGACGCGTAAGGATCAATGATGCCGCCATAACGTCGAAGGCTCCGGTTGACCGGAGCCTTCGTCGAAACGTCGGATGGTCCGCTTACTTCAGCGAGGAGCTGATGGCGGAGAACTTCGAGCTCAGCGCAGTGCCGAGCGAGTTGACGGCCGCGATGATGGCCAGCGAGATGCCGGCAGCGATCAGGCCGTATTCGATCGCGGTGGCGCCGGACTCGTCCTTCACGAAACGGGCGAACAGATTCTTCATAGGGGGCTCCATCTACAGGTGCTGTCGAAACGATGTCTGGCTTCGGCAGCCTTTGCTTGCCGGACCATGGCACCGACCATAGAAAGGGACACTTGCGACGCGGTTAACCCGATCGCCGAGAAAGCCGCGTATTGGACCACGTCCTTCGGCAGAGTAAACGGCGTCTTAACGACCGTGCCTAAAATGAACCGATATTCCTGCATGCGAGATGGCTGTTCCGCGCATCGTGGCGGACCCGGCGGTTCACTGCCCCTTAAGTCTGCCGATGTAGTCAGGATGCGGCACTTATATAAAGTCTGAGGATGCCGCCATGAACCTCCTGATCGACGTTATGATGATGATGGGCGAGACCTTGCTGAAGGTCCTGCCGGTCACGCTTGTTCTCGCCATCGTGTTTTCCGTGCTCTCGAGCGTCTGGGCCTGCAATCCGGGCACGCCCTGGTGGCGCAAGAGCGACCTGGTCACCGACATCGTCTACTGGTTCTTCGTGCCGCTGTTCGGGCGTACCCTGCGCATCGGCCTGCTGGTGCTGGGCGCCTCGGTGCTGTTCAACGTCAAGGGCGCCGACGAGCTGATCGCCTTCTACGACAACGGCCACGGCCCGCTGTCGACGCTGCCGCTGGCGGTGCAGGCGGTGCTGTTCGTCGTGGCGTCCGACTTCATGCTCTACTGGTCGCACCGGGTGTTCCACGGCGGCGAGTTCTGGAAGTATCACGCCATCCATCACGCGCCGGAAGAGCTGGACTGGATCTCGGCCGCGCGCTTCCACCCCGTGAACCTGTTCCTCGGTACCATCGCGGCCGACGTCATCCTGCTGCTGGCCGGGATCTCGCCGAACGTGATGATCTGGGTCGGACCCTTCACCATGTTCCATTCGGCCTTCGTGCACGCCAACCTGAACTGGACGCTCGGACCGCTCAAATACGTGATCGCGACCCCGGTGTTCCACCGCTGGCACCACACCTCGCTGAGCGAGGGCGGCAACACCAACTTCGCCGGGACGTTCCCGATCTGGGACATCCTGTTCGGCACCTACCGCATGCCCGAAGGCCAGCTGCCGCAGAAATACGGTGCGGACGACGACCGGATTCCTGTGAGCTTCGGAGCCCAGATCCTGCACCCGTTCATTCAGTGACCATGAGCCTGGCCCGGCGCCCGTTTGCAGTTCGTTCATCTATCCGGTTCAGGATCGGGCGTCGGGCGCCGGCTCTTTGCGTAGTGTTTCCGCCGGCTTGTAGAGGTCCCGGAGTACGGTACGGAAGGTCAGGCGTATGAATAGGGCGCGTATCATCGTTCTGGCCATTTCGGTCATCGCCGGAGGGCTGGCGATCTGGCTGCTGAACGCCGGCCAGGAGCCCAAGCCGATGGTCCAGGCCCCGGTCGTGCAGATCGATACTGCCGAGGTGCTGGTCGCGAAATCCGACATCCAGATCGGCCAGACCGTCTCGGCCGACGACCTGCAATGGCAGACCTGGCCGTCCGCCAACCTCAGCGCGGTCTATGTTCGCCGCAGCGATCGCCCCGAGGCGTTGAGCCAGTTCGCCGGCTCGATCGCGCGCTCGCCGTTTCTCGCCGGCGAGCCGATCCGCGAACTGAAGCTGGTCAAGGGGCCGAGTTCGGGCATCATGGCGGCGATCCTGCCGTCGGGCTCGCGCGCGATCTCCACCGAAATCTCGCTCGAGAGCGGCGCGTCGGGATTCATTCTCCCCAATGACCATGTCGACATCGTGCTGTCCCGCCGCGAGAAGAACATCGCCACGGCCGGCCAAACCCCGCAGGATCGGGTGGTGTCGGTCACCATCCTCAACAACATCCGCGTTCTCGCCATCGACCAGACCATCGAGGAAAAGAACGGCCAGAAGGTCGTGGTCGGCAAGACCGCGACGCTCGAGCTGAGGCCGGATCAGGTCGAGCTGCTGACCTCGGCGCGACAGACCGGCACGCTGACGCTGTCGCTGCGCAGCATCGCCGACACCAACGCGGCGGCGACCCCGGTGGTGCACCGGCAGACCAACGTGGTCACGGTCTATCGCGGCATCGAGCGCGAGTACTACAGCTGCTCGCCGATCTGCCGCGTCGTCCCCACCGACGGCGGCAGCCAGGGCGCGACTCCCAACTAGGTTGATTTTCGCTGGATCCGTTCCGTCATCCCGAGGAGCACTGCCAACGGGTCCGCGCGAAGCGCGGCCCGATGACAGGCTCCGCAGCGCGTCTCGAGGGATGAGGCCCCGAATAGCTCGCACCCCGGCCTCATGGATCGAGACGCGCGGCGTTGCCGCGCTCCTCACCATGAGGAGGCTGCCCGGCTCTAGCTGTTCTTGAGAAATTCGGACGCGCGGAACAGCGAGCGGAACGGAATGCCGGCGTCGCGGAAAGTTTCGACGGCGCCCTCCTCGCGATCCACCATGGTCAGCACCAGAACGACCTCGCCACCGGCCTCGCGCACGGCGTCGGCCGCCTTGATCGCCGAGCCGCCGGTGGTGGTGACGTCCTCGACGATGACGACGCGCTTGCCGTTGAGGCTCTCGTCCTTGGGAAGCCCCTCGACCGAGAGCCGCGCGCCATGTTCCTTCGGCTTCTTGCGGACGAAGAATGCCGCGATCGGATGGCCCTTCATCCACGACAGCTGGGCGAGCGCGCCGGCGAGCGGCACCGCGCCCATCTCCAGCCCGCCGATGTAGTCGAGGCCGTCGTCCTTCACCGCCTCGTAGGTCAGCTCGGCGAGCAGCGTGGCGCCCTCGGGATCGAGCATCGTCGGCTTGAGGTTGAAGTAGAAGTCGCTCTTGCGACCGGAGGCGAGCGTGACTTCGCCGCGCCCGAACGAGCGCTTGGCGATGATGTCGACGAGGCGGGCGCGGGAGGCGGATTTCGACACGGCGGCTCTTTGTAAAATGGGCTGCGGATTGGCGCGGCCGGACGGTGCGCGCGGCCCACGCGGTGTTGCCCCAGTCTTAGCGGGGCCGGGGAGGCAATGCCAGACCCCAGGGCTGCCCATTCACAGCGCAGGCCGCTGTCAGGGCTGGCCAAATCCTGCCAGGCCGGCCAGGGCGCCCGCCGCCAGCACCCACAAGGGATGGATCCGGGTGGTCAGCATGGTGGCCGCGCCGGCGGCGGTGATCGCCGCGAGGGTCCAGTCGCCGTCGGCGGTCCGGGCGATAAGCGCGGCGCTGGACGCAACCAGGCCGACGGTGATCGGAACCAGGCCGGCCTGCACGATCCGCCGCCACGGCCGGTCCTTGAAGCGCTGCCAGACCCGCGTCACCAGCGCTGTCAGCACCGAGGACGGGCCGAACGTGGCGAGCGAGGTCGCGATTGCGCCCGGCCAGCCGGCGACATGCCAGCCGACCAGCGTGACGATCATCATGTTCGGCCCCGGCGCGGCCTGGGCGAGCGCGTACATCGCGCTGAAATCGCGGCCGTCCATCCAGTGGTGGACGTCGACCACCTGGCGCTGCATCTCGGGCAGGATGGTGTTGCCGCCGCCGAAGGCAAGCAGCGACAGCTCGGCGAAGATCGCCGCCAGCGACAGCAGCACCGCACTCACCGTGGACCCCGTCGGGTGGTGAGCCAGGTGACGCCGATGCTGAGCGCGGCCAGCGTCGCCATGGTCGGCAACAGCGGCAGCCGCAGCACCGCGATGCCGACGAAACACAGCGCGGCGATGGCGATGGCGGCGGCATTGCCGCGGATCGGCAACGCGATCCTGACCGCCATGGCGATCAGGAGGCCGGCGGCCGCGGCGGCCAGGCCCGCGAAGGCGTGGCGGACGTGGGCGTCCCCGGAAAACCGCTCATAGACCAGCCCGAGCAGGATCACGATCGCGGTCGGCGCGGCGATCAGGCCGATCAGCGCGGCGAGCGCGCCGGCGACGCCGCGGAAGCGCAGCCCGATCGCGACCGACAGGTTGATGATGTTGCCGCCGGGCAGGAACTGGCACAACCCGAGCAGCTCGGTGAATTCCGCCGCCGACAGCCAGCGCCGGTCCTCCACGATCAGCCGGCGCGCCAGCGGCAGCACCCCGCCGAAGCCGGTCAGGCCAAGGGTCAGAAAACCGCCGAACAGTGCGCCGACCGTGGGCGCGGGTGCGAGCTCATCACGGGCGGCAATGGAATCCATGCCGATTTCGTACCGTGCGAGGCGGCCGATGTCCAACCCGTGATCTGTTCACTTCTCCGCTCCAGCGGGCGGCCCCGCCGCGACGCCACCCTCGCCCTCGGACGGCGGGCGCCGGGGTCACGCCGTCGCCGGCTCGAGCAGATCGAAGTAGGGCAGCACCCCGGTCCTGCCGTGACAGTTGACGTATTCGAAGCTGGTCGCTTCCGGCATCACGAACAATTCATGCCATGTCACCACCTCGCGCTTCTCCTTGAACTGGCGGTTCATGGCGATGGCATGGCGGTAGATGTCGAGATGGGTCTCGTGGGATTTCGACCAGTCCTCCAGCTGCGCCAGCGACAGGAAGTAGGCCAGCACCGAGGTCTCGGCGCGTTCGGTGCCGTCGGCGTCGAGATTGGTCATGACGCGCAGCGCGAGCGTGCCGGTCTCGCCCTTGTGGTCGAGCAGGAAATTCATGCCGCGCATCAGCTTCGGCTGCAGGTTCTCGTGATAGTCGCCGAGTTGCTCGGGGCCGGCGCCGACCCAGAACTGGCCGGAGCGCAGCGCCGTCATGTTGAGTGGCGTCACTACGCGCAGCCGGCGGCCGCGGCCCTCCACGCTGCGCGGTTTCGGCGGCGCGTCGCGCAGAGGGCTTTCCAGCGGATCGATCGCCGAGACCGGAATCCGATCCCGGGCCGCGCCGAAATAGCCGTTGGTGGTCATGCTCTCGATCGAGGAATTCGCGGTGCGGGCGAAGCCGATCTTGTAGTGCGGCGCCGAGTAGATCGTCTCGTGCCGGTCGTAGGGCACGGCGATGGTCTCCCGCCAGTAGCCGGCGTCGCCCGACAGCCGCTCGCGAGCAGCAAACCATGTGGGGAAATCCGCCGCCGCGCTCCAGCGCGCGTGGCGGGTGGCGTCGAGCCAGTAGGCGACGACGACGGCGTTGGTCTCGCCGGCCTCGTCGGTGAACCGCATGATCTCGTGGGCCGCCGGACCGTCCGGATGGGCGAGGCTCGCCTCGACGCGCTGGAAGAACTGCTGCTGCTCGTCCCAACTCGGGTTCACCTTTTGCATCCCGTAGTATTCGCTGACCAAGGTGTCGACGGGGTCGTGCCAGCGCAAGGTGTAGCGCGGCGCGGCCGGCTGGTGGCCCGGCGGCTTGCGCGCCGGAACGATCCGGGGATATTCGACGTGAAAGACCATCGCACCCTCACTCTGAAGTCAGCTGAACCACCGCCGGCATCGGCTGCTCGTTGACGACCAGCTTGAACACGTCCGGACGAGCATAGTGGCCGACCGCGTCGAAGTCGAACTGGGCGCGCGGAATATCCTCGGAATCGAGCTCGGCGGTGAGGATGGCCTCGCCGGAGAAGTCGGGCCCCGCCAGGATCCGCCCGAGCGGATCGATGATCACGCTGCCGCCCCGCATCAGCACATGGCCGGCGTCGTCGGAAATGGTGTTGTGCATGTCGTCGGGAAAGTCGCCGCGGGTGAGATACTGGCAGGCGGAGAGCACGAAGCACCGTCCCTCCAGCGCGATATGGCGCATGGTCGCGGCCCAGCTGTCGCGGTCGTCCGCGGTGGGCGCGCAGTAGATGGCGATCTTCTTGTTGTACATCGCCATGCGCAGGAGCGGCATGTAGTTCTCCCAGCAGATCACGGCGCCCATCGGTCCCCACGGCGTCGCCACCGTGGTCAGGGTCGAGCCGTCGCCGAAGCCCCAGCACAGCCGTTCGGCCGCGGTGGGCATCAGCTTGCGGTGCTTGCCGAGCAGAGCGCCGTCGGGGCCGAAGAACAGCGCGGTGCAATAGAGCGTGCCGCCGTCGCGCTCGATGACGCCGATGGTGACGAACATGCTGGCGTCGCGCGCCGCGTCGCCGATCGCCTTGGTCTCGGGGCCGGGCACGGCGATCGCCCGCGACCAGTAGGTGGCGTAGTCCTGCCGGCCCTCGGGGGTGCGCGCGCCGATGTAGATATGGAAGTCCGCGCCCTTGGGATAGCCGCCGATCAGGGCTTCGGGGAACACAGCGATGCTGGCGCCGCGCAGCGCCGCGTCGGCGATCAGCGCGACGGTCTTCGCCACCGTCGCCGCCGTGTCCCCCGCGACGGGGGCCGCCTGCACCACCGCGACCGTGAATTTCGTCATGACCAAATCTCCCGCTGTCAGATTCCAAGATAGGTGCGCCGCACCGTGTCGTTGTCCTGCAGGTCCCGGCTGGTGCCGGAGAGCGCGATGGCGCCGCTCTCCAACACGTAGCCGCGATCGACCACCTTCAGCGCGCTGCTGACGTTCTGTTCGACCAGCAGCACGCCGATGCCCCTGGCATTGACCTTGCGGATCGCGCCATGGACCTCCGCGACCATCAGCGGCGCGAGGCCGTGGCTCGGCTCGTCGAGCACCAGCAGCCTGGGCCCCGCCATCAGCGCCCGGCAGATCGCGACCATCTGCTGCTCGCCGCCCGATAGCGTGCCGGCGGCCTGCGCCTGCCGCTCCCGCACGCGGGGAAACAGGGCGAAGCAATCGGCGAGGTCGGATCCGAGATCCTCGGTCCGGCGGTGGTAGGCGCCCATCATCAGGTTGTCGCGCACGCTCATCTGGCCGAAGACGTGGCGGCCTTCCGGAACACAAGCGATGCCGAGCGCGACCCGGCGGTGGGCCGGCAGCTGGACGATGTCGCGGCCTTCGAACGCGATCACCCCGCTCACGGACGGCAGCGTGCCGACGATGGCGCGGATCAGCGTGGTCTTTCCGGCGGTGTTGGCGCCGAGCAGCGCGACGGTCTCGCCCTCGGCGATGTCGAGGCTGATGCGGGAGATGACCGGGCGCGGCCCGTATCCGCCGCTGAGGTCACGCATGCGAAGCATCGGGCTGTCCCAGGTAGGCGGTGACGACTTGCGGATCCCGCGACACCTCCGCCGGCGTTCCACTGGCGATCAGCTGTCCGAAGTTCAGCGCCAGGATCCGCTCGGAGATCCGCATGATGGCGCGCATGTGGTGCTCGACGATGACCAGCGTGATGCCCTCGCGGTCCCGCAACTCGCGCAGCGTCGCCACCACCGCGTCCATCTCGTTCGGCGTCAGCGCCGCCATCACCTCGTCGAGCAGCAGCACCTTCGGCGCGGTGGCCAGCGACCGGGCGACCTCGCCGAGCGCCTTCTGCGGAAAGGTCAGGTCGTCGATGTCGGTGTCGGCGGCAGCGCCGAGCCCGACCTTCTCCAGGCAGTCACGCGCCAGCGCCCGCGCGGCGCCGAGCGGCAGCCGCACGGCGGCGGCGGTGACGACGTTGTCGAGCAGCGTCATGGCCGGAAACAGCGCGGTGTTCTGGAAGGTCTTGGTCATACCGAGCCGGGCGATGCGATGCGGCCGCAGGCCGTCGATCCGCTGGCCGTCCAGCGCGATCGCGCCGGCATCCGGCCGGTTCAGGCCGACCAGCGCGCTGAACAGCGTGGTCTTGCCCGCGCCGTTGGGCCCGATCAGCCCGATGATCTCGCCCGGCCGGACCGCGAAGCTGACGTCGGACAGTGCGACGAGGCCGCCGAAGCGCACCGTCACTCCCGCGACCTCGACGATCGGCGTCATGTCCGTCCCCGCCGTTGGGTGACCAGCGAAACCAGGCCGCTGGGACGCCAGACCACGATGCCGATCAGGATCAGGCCGAAGATCAGCGGCGCAATGCCGGCGGCCTTGTTGGACAGATAGGCGCTGAGCAGCTCCTCGAGCGGCACGATGACGAGGGCGCCGACGATCGGCCCGGCCAGCGTGCCGACGCCGCCGAGAATGGCGATCAGCGCCGCGCGGATCGAGATGCTGGTGGCGCTGAAGACGATGTCCGGATCGATGAAGAAGGTGAACTGGGCGAACATGGTTCCGGTGGCGGCGGTGAGCGCGGCGGAGATGGCGCCGCCGGCGAGCCGCACGCCGAGGGTGTTGATGCCGGTCACTTCGGCGGCGTCCTCGTTCTCGCGGATGGCGCGCAACATGTAGCCGAGCCGGCCGTTGGCGAGCAGCGTGAAGGCGACGCAGACCACCACGAACAGGCCGACGAACACCGGGACGTAGGCGCCGGCGCCGCGGAATTGCAGCAGCAGCCACGAGTTGCCGGCGAACGGCACCGAGACGCCCTGCGGGCCTCCGGTCAGGCCGGTGGCGGCGGTGGCGACGATCCGGCAGGCCTCGCCGAAGGCCAGCGTCGCCAGCGAGAAGTACGGTCCCTTGAGGCGCATGGTCGGAATCGAGAGCAGCACGCTGACGAGCGCGGCGAACAGCATGCCGATCGGCAGGCCGGCCCACGGCGACAGCCCGAACTTGATCTGCAGCATGGTCGAGGTGTAGGCGCCGATGCCGAAGAACGCCGCGTGGCCGAGCGAGACCTGGTTGGCGAGGCCGCCGACGATGTTCCAGCACTGGCCGAGCGAGGCTGCCAGCAGGATCAGGCAGACGACGCGGACGGCGTAGCCGCGCGGCTGCAGCACCGCGCCGAGCAGCAGCGCGACGCAGGCGACGGCGGCGATGATGAGGAGCGAGCGCATCATCGCGACGGGCTTCCCAGCAGGCCCTGCGGCCGGAACGCGAGCAGCGCGATGAAGATGGTGAACAGCGCCAGGTTCTGCAGCTGGATCGGCATTACCAAGGTCGACAGCGACTGGATCATGCCGACGATCACCCCGCCGACCAGCGCCCCCATCACGCTGCCGAGGCCGCCCAGCACCACCACCGTGAACATCAGCACGACGTATTGCGAGCCGCTGGTGGGGCTGACCGACGAATAGGACAGCACGATGCCGCCGCCCAGCGCCGACAGCCCGGTGCCGAGGCCGAAGGCGACGGCATAGATCCATCTGGTGTCGACGCCGAACAGCGTCGCCGCCATCGGGTTCTGCGCGGTGGCCCGGATCGCGCGGCCGATCCAGGTTCGGGTCAATACCAGCCACAGCCCGCCCGAGACGATCACCGCCGCGACGAACGCTGAGAGATAGCTGACCGAGACGAAGATCGGCCCGATCATCAGCGCCCTGGTCTGGTAGGCGGTCTTCACGGTCCGGAATTCGGGGCCGAACAGCAGCAGCGCGCTATTCTCCAGCACGATCAGGAGGCCCACGGTCAGGAAGATCTGGGCCACCGGCGGCGCCTTCATGATGCGCTGGATCAAGAGCCGCTGGACCAGCGCGCCGAGGCAGAACACCGCCACGAACGACAGCGCCGCGCCGACCAGCGGGTCGAGCCCGAGATAGCGCCAGGCGAACCAGGCGACATACATCCCGAGCATCATGAACTCGGCCTGGGCGAAGTTGACGATGCCGAGCACGCCGAACACCAGCGACAGGCCGACCGCGATCACGCCGTAGACGCCGCCGATCATGAGCCCGTCGGCGAGGGCCTGAAGCACCGCGATCATGAGGCGGCCGTCCGCGTCACTTCACTTCCTTGCCGCGCCAATAGGCCGGGGCCTTGGCGACCTCCGGCGGATAGACCGTGACGATGTCGTCGCCGCGCCACTGCACGAACACCGGGAAGGCGACCGAGGTCAGGCCGTTGGCGTCGAAGGCGGTGCAGCCGCCGGGCAGCCCGGCCGAAAAGCCGTCGCACTTCCTGAGCGCGGCGATGGCGTCGCGGATCTTCTCCGGATCGCGCGACTGCGCCACCTCGATGGCCTTCACCATGTGCTGGAACGCCGCACCGTACATCAGGGCTTCGTGCGGCATGAAGGCGCCGTACTTCTTCTTGTACTTCTCGGCGATTGCCGGCAGCGCGTCGTAGTTGGCCGGCGCGATCGAATAGACCCCCTCGACCAGGTCGCCGAGGCCCTTCTTGAAGTCGGGGATGATGTAACCTGCGGCGCCGCCGACGGTGGGAATGTCGAGGTTCTGCTGGCGCATGGTGCGGATGATCAGGATGGCGTCGTTGAAGTAGGACACCGGGAACACGAGGTCGGCGCCCGAGGCGCGCAGCTTGTTGACCAGCGGCGAGGCGTCGGTGAGGTTGAGGGGATAGCTTTCGTCGACGACGATCTGGATGCCGAGCCTGTTGGCGGTGTCACGCAGTCCCTTGGCCTGGGCCGTGCCGTAGGCGGTGTCCTCATAGAGAATCGCGATCTTGGAGACCGGGCTGCCGGCGCGCTTGGCGATGTCGAGCGCATAGGTCAGTTGCTTCTCGCCGAACAGGCTCGCCTTGTTGGCGACCTGGAAGATGAACTTGTAGCCGCGGCTGGTGATCTGGTCGGCGAACGAATGGGTCATCATGGGAACGCCGGCGCGCTCAGTCACCTCGGAGGCGGCCAGCGTGATCGAACTGACGAACGAGCCGATGATGCCGACCACGCCGTCCTGGCTGATCAGGCGCTGGGTCGCCGCCGCGGCGGCGTTCGGCGCCGGAACGTCGGCATAGACCAGCTCGACATCGGCGCCGAGCGCCTTCAGCCCGCCGGTCTCCTTCATGTCCTCGAGCGCGAGTTCGACGCCGTTGCGAATGTTGTTGCCGAACTGGGCGGTCGGGCCGCTGAGCGGCACCAGGATGCCGATCTTGACCGGCTCGGCGCTCCAGGCATTCGAGGCGGCGAGCGTGGCAAGAGCCGCCAATGCGGCTCGCCAGCAACGAGGGGGCGACGTGCCATGTTGATCTCCGCTGCACAGGCTGTCTAATAAATCTGACAATATCTCCGAAAGAGCCGTTTGCACGGGCGAATTATTGCCATTTCGACGACATTTTATGCAGATGACCTGTGTCGAAAAATCTCGACAAAGGATCGGTTTGGGCTACGCTGGGATCGCATGCGTCGTCCATGACGCTGCAAATGACGAGCGGTGAGAAAGGGTTAGCCGCGGGTCGCGCCCTCGTGGCGGCGGCGCGGGCGCCCGACGGAGAGCAGGGCTGACGATGGACACACGGCTGCAGGCGCTCGGCCTCGACGACAAGGAGCAGCGCTTCTACCTCGCCGCGCTCGAACTCGGCACCGCGCCGGTGACCGCGATCGCGGCGCGCGCCGACGTCTCGCGCACCAACGGCTACGACCTGGTGCAGCGCCTGCAGAAGCGCGGGCTGGTCAGCCAGATCGAGGGCGAGGGCGGCGTGCGCCAGGTGGTCGCCGAGGATCCGAGCGTGCTGATCCACGAGTGGGAGCGCACCCGCAATGCGCTGAACGACCTGGTCCCGGAGCTGCGCTCGCTGTTCAACGGCCATCAGGACAAGCCGCGCATCCGGCTTTACGAGGGGATCGAAGGCATCCGGCGGGCGTTCTGGGAGACCCTCGAATGCCATTCCAAGCTCCTGCTCGGCATCCTCTCGATGCACGAGCTGCTCGAGGTGCCCGGCCCCGAGTGGATGGCGGATTACATCCGACAGCGCATCCGCCGCGGCATCCGGCTGAACGTGATCCGGTCGCGGTCGCGCGAGACCGAATCGATCTGGCCGTCCTCGGCCGAGGAGGAACGCGAGCTGCGCTACGCGCCGTTCGACATGGACCTCGGCATGACCATGTACATCTACGACGACAAGGTGCTCTACGTGTCGTCGAAGCGGGAGAACTACGCGCTGACGATCGAGAGCCGGGAGCTGTCGTCGATGAATCGCGCCGTGTTCAACGGGCTGTGGAGCATGATGGGGTGACGGCGGGGCCGGCCCGCTATTCGAGTATCATGCGACTGCTTCTTTTATCGTCATGGCCGGGCTTGTCCCGGCTATCCACGTCTTTATTGCAGCGCCTCAGCGCAGACGTGGAGGCCCGGCAGACCTTGGTCCTAGCGATCCGTCGAAGACGGATCGCGCTGGCCGGGCATGACGGTCGCCTGCAACCGCACGCGGGGAGAGGTGATGCGGCGGCGTGGCAGTGCAACAGCGCTCAGTGCGCGTCGTCCCAGTTGGCCGCGGCGCGGGCATCGACCTGCAGCGGCACCGAGATCGCCACCGCCGGCAGCGCCGCGGTCTGCATGACGTGCCGCACCACCGGGATGGTTGCCTCGACCTCGGCGTCGGGGACCTCGAACACCAGTTCGTCGTGGACCTGCAGCAGCATCTGCGCCGACAGCTTCGCCTCGGCGAGCGCGCCGTCCATCCGGATCATGGCGCGGCGGATGATGTCGGCGGCGGTGCCCTGCAGGCGGGCGTTGATGGCGGCGCGCTCGTTGAAGGCCCGCACCGACGGGTTCGACGCCTTGATCTCGGGATAGTGGCACTTGCGACCGAACAGCGTTTCCACGTAGCCGTGCTCGCGGCAGAAGTCGCGGGTGGCGTCCATGTAGGCGCGGATGCCGGGAAAGCGCTCGAAATATTTCTTGATGTAGGCGCCGGCCTCCTCGCGCGGAATGCCGAGCTGGTTGGCGAGGCCAAACGCCGAGATGCCGTAGATGATGCCGAAATTGATCGCCTTGGCGCGGCGGCGCACCTCGCCCGGCATGTCCTTGATCGGCACGCCGAACATCTCCGACGCGGTCATGGCGTGGATGTCGAGGCCGTCCTGGAACGCCTGCTTGAGCACCGGGATGTCGGCGATCTCGGCGAGTAGCCGCAGCTCGATCTGCGAATAGTCGGCCGACAGCAGCTTGTGGCCGGGGATGGCGACGAAGGCGCGGCGGATCTTGCGGCCGTCCTCGGTGCGGACCGGAATGTTCTGCAGGTTCGGCTCCGACGACGACAGCCGCCCCGTGGTGGTGGCGGCGAGCGCGTAGGAGGTGTGGATGCGCTGGGTCTGCGGATGCACGAAGGTCGGCAGCAGGTCGGTGTAGGTCGACTTCAGCTTGCTGACGCCGCGCCATTCCAGGACCTTCTTGGGGAATTCGAAGCCCTGCTCGGCGAGGTCGTCGAGGATCGAGGCCGAGGTCGACCACGCGCCGGTCTTGGTCTTGGTGCCGCCCGGCAGTCCCATCTTGCCGAACATGATGTCGCCGAGCTGCTTGGGGCTTCCCGGGTTGATGGGTTCGCCGGCCATGTCGCGGATCTCGGCCTCGAGCCGCGCCGCGGTCTGGGCGAACTCGCCCGACAGCCGCGACAGCACCTGGCGGTCGATCGAGATGCCGCGCCGCTCCATGCGGGCGAGCACCGCGACCATCGGCCGCTCCAGCGTCTCGTAGACCGTGACCTTGCGGTCGGCGACGAGGCGCGGCTTCAGCACCTGCCACAGCCGCAGGGTGACGTCGGCGTCCTCGGCGGCGTATTCGGTGGCGCGGTCGAGGGCGACGTGGTCGAAGCTGACCTGGTTCTTGCCCGATCCCGCCACCTCGCTGAAGGCGATCGGGGCGTGGCCGAGCCAGGTTTCCGACAGCGCGTCCATGCCGTGGCTGCCGCGCCCGGCGTCGAGCACGTAGGACATCAGCATGGTGTCGTCGATGGCGGTCAGCGTGATGCCGTGCTGGGCGAACACCAGCGCGTCGAATTTCAGGTTCTGGCCGATCTTGAGCACGCCGTCGTCCTCGAGCAGCGGCTTGAGGATGGCGAGCGCCTCGGCGATCGCGATCTGTCCGGTGGTGACGCCGCCGGCGAACAGGCCGTCGCCGCCCTCGCGGTGGATCAGCGGCACGTAGCAGGCCTCATTGGCGTCGAGCGCCAGCGAGAAGCCGACCAGATCGGCCTGCATCGGATCGAGGCTGGTGGTCTCGGTGTCGACCGCGACATGGCCCTGGTCCTTGGCGCGGTCGACCCAGCGCTGCAGCTCCTTGGCGTTGCGCACGGTCGCATACTTGCCGCGGTCGAACCTGGCGTTGCGCGCCGCTTCCGCACGGGCGGCGGCGAGGCGCTGCGGCGTCAGTGCGCCGTCGGCGGCAACCGTCGGCTTGGCGGCGGGTTTGGCGCCGCCGGCCGTGGTGGCCGCAGCGGAGGCCGCAGCCGCATCGCTTCTGAGATGCGCGTCGGGGGTGATGTCGGATGGATCGAGCTCGGCATAGTCGGCGACCCGCCGGGTCAGGGTCGTGAACTCCATCGCCTTGAGGAAGGCGATCAGCTTGCGGGCGTCGGGCTCGTGGACCGCGAGATCGTCGAGCGGCACGTTGAGCGCGACGTGATCGTCGAGCTGGACCAGCTGGCGCGAGATCCGCGCCTTGTCGGCGTACTCGACCAGCGCCTCGCGCCGCTTCGGCTGCTTGATCTCGCCGGCCCGCGCCAGCAGGGTGTCGAGATCGCCGTATTCGGTGATGAGCTGCGCCGCGGTCTTGACCCCGATGCCGGGCACGCCGGGCACGTTGTCGACCGAGTCCCCGGCCAGCGCCTGGACGTCGACCACCTTGTCGGGCGGCACGCCGAACTTCTCGATCACCTCGGCGACGCCGATGCGGCGGTCCTTCATGGTGTCGTACATGATGACGCCGTCGGTCACGAGCTGCATCAGGTCCTTGTCGGACGACACGATGGTGGCGGTGGCGCCGCGCGCGGTGGCCTCGCGGACATAGGTGGCGATCAGGTCGTCGGCCTCGAAGCCGCCCTGCTCGATGCAGGGCAGGTCGAAGGCCTTCACCGCCTCGCGGATCAGGGCGAATTGCGGGATCAGGTCGTCGGGCGCCGGCGGCCGGTGCGCCTTGTAGTCGGGATAGAGCGCGTTGCGGAAGGTGGTCTCCGACTTGTCGAACACGATGGCCAGATGGGTCGGCCGGTGCTCCTGCGGCATGTCGCGCAGCAATTTCCACAGCATGTTGCAGAAGCCGAGCACGGCGTTGACCTGCAGCCCGTCGGACTTGCGGTTGAGCGGCGGCAGCGCGTGGTAGGCGCGGAAGATGTAGGACGAGCCGTCGACCAGGAAGACATGGTCGCCCGCGCCCGGCGCGGCCGCGATGGAAGGCGTGGCCGCCTTGGTATTCGGTTGTTTCGACATGGCGCCAATGTAGGGAGTTTTGCCGCCGATGGCACCCGTTCCGCGGCCGCTGCACACGGGATTTTTCCGATTATTTTGCCCGGATGCCGGCGTCCTTTCGTGGCCGCGGCGCCGTCAGTGCGCGGCCTGGAGCACCTGGCGCGGCTTCGCCGGCGCGATCCAGAACCGCGCCGGCCGCGTGAACAGGAAATCGAGCCGTGCGGCGCGTGCCGCCCACCAGATCATGAGCGCGCCGGTGACGCCGGCGATGGTCACCAGCAGCGAGACCATGCCGATGTCGGCGGGCACGCCGACCTTGAGCAGCGCCGTCCGCGCCGCCGCCATCGGCAGGAAGAACGCCAGATAAATCACCAGCGAATGCTCGCCGCAGTAACGCAGCCAGTCGAGGCGGTGTGCGCGCGCCAGAAGCGTGCCGGTGGCGACCACGGCGATTGCGCCGGCGAAGCCGAGCACGAGCGAGACCAGCGGCCACTGGCTCGCGCCCGCGTGCACGATGGCGCCGTTGACGACCGCCCACAGCGCGAGCCCGGCGAGCGCGGCGCGCGGGTTGCCGCGGACGCGGTCCGACAGCGCGAACACCGCATTCGCGAACAGGTAGCCGGCGTAGAAATAGACGAAGCGCGCGGCGAATTCGTCGATCACGGTCCAGCCGGTGGTGACGTGCAGCGTTTCGAGCGCGGCGGCCGCCACCAGGATCAGCCACGGCGGGGCGCCCCTGGTCAGCTTGGTGACGACGAAGAAGATCGGCAGCAGGTAGATGAACCACAGCGTGCCGAACGGCTCGATGAAGGCGAGGAGGTACTGTTCCCCGACATGGGCCCAGCCGGCTTCGGCGGCGAAAGACGGCGCCTTGACCGCGAACTGGATGGTCAGCCACAGCAGGTAGAAGTAGGCGAAATGCACCACCTTGCGGTCGGCATAGGTGCGCCAGTCGCGGTCGATCACCCGCGCCAGGAACAGTCCGGAAATGAGGAAGAAATCCGGCATCCGGAACGGCTTGGCGAAGGCCACCACCAAGTGCATGAAGCCTTCGTGGCCGGCGGCCAGCCCGACGCCGAGCGTCGAATGCATCATCACCACCATGACGATGCAGATGCCCTTGGCGTAGTCGACCCAGTCGACCCGCGGCGCCATGGCGAAGCGGCCGACACCGGTGACTGCTGTGCCGTCCCGGCTCACGGGTGCGTCGTTTCGTGCCAGCATCGGATGACTTTCGCACAAACCGGTTTCATTTCTCCTTATGATGGCAAGATCCGGACCGCTGCGCGGATCTCGTCAGGCCCCGGGGCCTCTGCTATGAGGCGCCACCGAAGCCGCGGCGTTAACCACGTGCGCGGCGCAGACCATGGCTCCTTCCTTGCGCGCGTTCGACAGCCCCCTTCCCATAGACGCCGCCCTGCCGGACCTGCTGGCCACGCTCGAGGCGCGGTCCTGCGCGGTGCTGGTGGCGCCGCCGGGCGCCGGCAAGACCACCCGGGTGCCGCTCGCCCTGCTCGACGCCGCCTTCATCGGCGACCGCAAGATCATCGTGCTGGAGCCGCGCCGGGTGGCGGCGCGCGCCAGCGCCGAGCGCATGGCGCGCACGCTGGGCGAGAGCGTCGGCGAGACAGTGGGCTACCGCGTGCGCTTCGGCACCAAGGTGTCGCGCCGGACCCGCATCGAGGTCGTCACCGAGGGGATCTTCACCCGCCAGATCCTCGACGACCCGGAACTCACGGGCATCGCCGCCGTGCTGTTCGACGAGTTCCACGAGCGCTCGCTCGACGCCGACCTCGGCCTGGCGCTGGCGCGCGACGCCCAGCAGGGGCTGCGCGACGACCTGCGCCTGCTGGTGATGTCGGCGACGCTGGACGGCGCCCGCGTCGCGAAGCTTCTCGGCGAGGCGCCGGTGATCAGCAGCGAAGGCCGCGCCTTTGCGGTTGAGACCCGCTACGTCGGCCGCAAGACCGACATGCCGATCGAGCGCCAGATGGCCGATACCATCGCCACCGCGCTGCGCGCCGACCCCGGCTCGGTGCTGGCGTTCCTGCCCGGCGCCGCCGAGATCCGCCGCGCCGCGAGCCTGTTGTCCGAGCGGGTGCATGATCCGGCGGTGGAGATCGTTTCGCTGTTCGGTGCGCTCGACGCCGCAACGCAAGACCGCGCCATCGCGCCGGCGCCGCCGGGCCGGCGCAAGGTGGTGCTGGCGACCTCGATCGCGGAAACCTCGCTCACCATCGAGGGCGTGCGCATCGTGGTCGACTGCGGGCTCTCGCGGGTGCCGCGCTACGAGCCGGACATCGGGCTGACGCGGCTGGAGACCGTGCGCGCCTCGCGCGCGGCGGTCGACCAGCGCCGCGGCCGCGCCGGCCGCACCGAGCCCGGGGTCTGCTACCGGCTGTGGGACGAACCGCAGACGGCCTCGCTGGAGGCCTATACCCGGCCCGAGATCCTGTCCTCGGACCTCTCCAGCCTGCTGCTCGACCTCGCGTCCTGGGGTGTAGCGGACCCGTCGCAGCTGGCGTTTCTCGATCCGCCGCCGGCGCCGGCGCTCAGCGAGGCGCGGACCCTGCTCGAGGAACTCGATGCGCTGGACGCCGACGGCCGCATCACCGCGGAGGGCAAGAGTCTGCGGGCGCTGGCGCTGCCGCCGCGGCTGGCGCGCATGATCGTCGACAGCGTCCGCCAGGGCGCCGGCCACGAGGCGGCGCTGTGCGCGGCGGTGCTGACCGAACGCGGCCTCGGCGGCGACAGCGTCGATCTCGAGGCGCGGCTCGACAACCTGCGCCGCGACCGCTCGCCGCGCGGCGCCAGCGCGCGGCAGATGGCGGAACGCTGGGTGGCGCAGGTCAAGGCCGCCGGCGCCAAGCCGGCCGAAGACGGCGCGCTGTCGACCGGGCTGATCCTGGCGCTGGCGTTTCCCGATCGCGTGGCGCGCAACCGCGGCAACGGCAGCTTCCTGCTCGCCAACGGTCGCGGCGCCATGATCGATCCGACCGCGGCGCTGTCCCGCGCGCCGTTCGTCGCGGTGGCGGAATTGACCGGCACCGCGGCGCAGGGCCGCATCCTGCTGGCGGCGGCCCTGACCGCGGAGGAAATCGAGGCGCAATTCGCAGCCCATATCGCGACCCAGGACGAAATCAGTTTCGACCGTAACGCCGCGGCGCTGCGCGCCCGCCGCCGCCGCCGGCTGCACGCCATCACGCTGTCGGACCAGCCGCTGCCGATCGCGCCGTCGCTCGACACCGCGCGGGTGTTCGCCGACGGCCTCGTCGCGCTCGGGCTGGACCGCCTGCCGTGGTCGAAGCCGCTGAAGCAGTGGCGCGACCGCGTCATGTTCCTCCGGGCGTCGGCGCCGGAGCAGTGGCCCGACCTGTCGGATGCCGCGCTCGCCGAGGGGCGCGCGGACTGGCTGGCGCCGGCGCTTGCCGACAAGACGGCGCTGGCGCAGCTCTCGGCGGGCGACCTGTCCGACGCGGTGATGGCGCTGTTGCCGTGGGACCTGCGCCAGCGGCTCGACCGCGAGGCACCGACCCATTTCGAGGCGCCGACCGGCTCGATGATCCCGATCGACTACGAGGCCGAGGAGGGCGCCAAGATCTCGGTCCGGCTGCAGGAGCTGTTCGGTCTCAACCGCCATCCCGCGGTGGCGCAGGACCGGGTCCCGCTGGTGGTCGAACTGCTGTCGCCGGCCCATCGCCCGGTCCAGGTCACCCGTGACCTGCCGGGCTTCTGGCGCGGCAGCTATGCCGCGGTGCGCGCCGACCTGCGCGGCCGCTACCCGCGCCATCCCTGGCCGGAAGATCCCGCCACCGCGGCTCCGACCCGCCGGGCCAAACCGCGCGGAACCTGATACCAGCCGTTAACGCTTCGCTCACCCTTTTCGCCGAAACAGGCGGGGGCCGCTGCCGCAGGCGGCCCGCTTGGGGCCGCGCCGTGGTTCAATCGGTGGCAGCTGGTTTGGACAGGCGTTTGGCCATGCGTCACATTCTGATTTTCGCCGCCATCATGATCGTCGCCGGGACCTACATGGCCCAGCAGGCGGACCGCATGACCACGGCCCAGGCCAAGCCGGCCCAGGCCCTCGCGGCAGCCCAGCTCTCGGCGCAGGCCGACGGCCGCGGCGTCAGCGTCAGCAACCGGACCGTGGTGATCCCGCGCGACGGCCGCGGCCATTTCCAGGCCGACGCCCGCATCGAGGGCCAGCGTCTCTCCTTCATGATCGATACCGGCGCCTCGGTGATCGCGCTCAACGAAAGCGCCGCGGCGCGCATCGGGCTCTACCCCCGGCCGGGCGACTACCAGGCGACGGTTTCCACCGCCAACGGCAAGGTCAGGGCCGCGCCGGTCCGGCTCGCCAGCGTCGATGTCGGCGGTCTGGTCGTGCACGACGTGGCGGCGATGGTGCTGCCCGACGAGGCGCTGAGCGAGAACCTGCTCGGCATGTCCTACCTGTCGCGGCTGAAGCGCTTCGAACTCGCCAACGGCGAGATGGTGCTGCAGTAAATTCGGGCACCGAACGGATCATCGGCGCCCCTGCGCTGTTACCGTTGCGCCGCAATTGCCGGCTAAGAAGTCCGCAGTCGATCGTCCTTCCTCACCCTTTCCAGAGCACCCGGCGTCCGCTAAGTGCTTGACAGTTTTGCCCTCCACGAGGTCGCCTGATGTTTCCGAAGCCGAAAGCCGCGCTGACGCCGAATACCTACGCCTACGAGTCAGAGCCGATGGTCAAGGCCACCGGCTTCCGCGAGTACGACGCGCGCTGGCTGTTCGGCAAGGAAATCAACCTGATGGGCGTCCAGGCCCTGGGCATGGGGCTCGGCACCCTGATCGCCGAGCTCGGCCAGAAGCAGGAGATCGTCACCGGCCACGATTTCCGCAGCTATTCGGCCTCGATCAAATACGCGCTGATCTCCGGGCTGATGGCGGCGGGCTGCAAGGTCCACGACATCGGGCTGGCGGTGACGCCGATGGCCTATTTCGCCCAGTTCGATCTCGACGTGCCCTGCGTCGCCATGGTCACCGCGTCCCACAACGACAACGGCTGGACCGGGGTCAAGATGGGCGCCAACCGGCCGCTGACCTTCGGCCCCGACGAGATGACGCGGCTGAAGGAGATCGTGCTGGCCGCCGAATTCAAGACCGGCGCCGGCTCCTACCAGTTCCACGAGAACTTCCCCGCGCGCTACATCGCCGACCTCACCAACCGGCCGAAGCTCAAGCGCAAGCTCAAGGTGGTGGTGGCGTGCGGCAACGGCACCGCCGGCGCATTCGCGCCCAAGGTGATGGAGGCGATCGGCTGCGAGGTGGTCCCGCTCGACGTCGAGCTCGACCACACCTTTCCGAAATACAATCCGAACCCCGAGGACATGGAGATGCTCCACGCCATCCGCGACGCGGTGCTGGAGCACAAGGCCGACGTCGGGCTGGGCTTCGACGGCGACGGCGACCGCTGCGGCGTGGTCGACAACACCGGCGAGGAGATCTTCGCCGACAAGGTCGGCGTGCTGCTCGCCCGCGACATGTCGGCGCTGCACCCCGGCGCGCAGTTCGTGGTCGACGTCAAGTCGACCGGGCTGTTCGTCACCGATCCGGTGCTGATCAAGCAGGGCGTGAAGGCGACCTACTGGAAGACCGGGCATTCCTACATGAAGCGCCGGACCCACGAGCTCAAGGCGCTCGCCGGCTTCGAGAAGTCGGGCCATTTCTTCTTCAACGCGCCGGTCGGCCGCGGCTACGACGACGGCCTGGTGTCGGCGATCGCGATCTGCGAGATGCTCGACCGCGCCAGCGGCAAGTCGATGTCCGACCTCAAGGACGCGCTGCCCAAGACCTGGTCGTCGCCGACCATGTCGCCGCATTGCGCCGACGAGGCCAAATACGGCATCGTCGCCGAGGTGGTGAAGCACTTCGAGAAGGCCGAGGCCGATGGCGCCAAGGTCGCGGGGCAGGGGATCCGCGATCTCGTCACCGTCAACGGTGTCCGCGTCACGGTGGCGGACGGCAGCTGGGGCCTGGTCCGCGCCTCGTCCAACAAGCCCGAACTGGTCGTCGTGGTGGAAAGCCCGGTGTCGGAGCAGCGCATGCGCGACATGTTCGAGGCCATGGACAGCGTGCTGCGCACCCATCCCGAGGTCGGCGCGTACAATCAGAAGATCTGAGGGCCGCCATTCCGGGGCGCGCAACGCGCGCGATTGAGGCGAGGCGCCACTGCAGCTTCAGCGTCATTCCGGGGCGCGCGCAAAGCGCGCGAGCCCGGAAGCCATAACCCCTGTGGTTGTGGTGACCGCCGAGCCGGCCATGCTTCCTGTCGAATCGCGGCTGCGGCGTATGGATCCCGGGCTCGCCGCCCTATCGGGCGGCGCCCCGGGATGACGCTCGTGGCTAGAGAGCCGCGCGCTACGCCGCACTCGCCGGCGGCACCGGCAGCGCGGTGACCGACTTGATCTTCTCCATGGCGAAGCGCGAGGTCACGTTCTTGAGCGGCACCGCGCTGATCAGCTTCTTGTAGAACACGTCGTAGCTCTGCATGTCGGCGACCACGACCCGCAGCATGTAGTCGACGTCGCCGGCCATGCGATAGAACTCCATGACCTCGGGCATGGCGCTGACCGCCTCGGCGAACTTCCTGAGCCAGGCATCCGAGTGGTCGCTGCTCTCGATCGAGACGAACACCGTGATGCCGAGCCCGATCTTGTTCTGGTCGACCAGGGCGACCCGGCGCAGGATGATACCTTCGGCCTCGAGCCGCTGGATCCGCTTCCAACACGGCGTCGACGACAGTCCGACCCGGTCGCCGATCTCGGCGACCGACAGCGAGGCGTCCTCCTGCAGCACGGTCAGGATCTTGCGATCGATGGCGTCGAGGCGGCGGGTGCCCTCGGGGGCGAGCGAGACATCGGACATGGGAAGAATTCTTTTCCAATATGATCGAGAATATCGTTCATATATAGAAAAATCTTCTCGCGCAAGCGGGGGAGGACCCCAGGGAGTGCCATTCCGACCTGCTAACGGGTCAAAAACGCTTCAACTTCAGGACGTTGCGGTGCGGCAAAAGCGCCGCCGAAGCGGCTGCATTTGAGCGCGGCGGCGGCGGCGGCGAAGCGCAGCGCCGGTTCGAGGTCGCTGCCCTCGGCGATCGCCAGCGCGAACGCGCCGTGGAAGACGTCGCCGGCGCCCAGGGTGTCGACGGCCTGGACGTGAAACGCCGGAGTGTGGTGGGCGGCGCCGTCGCGGTCGAGCCAGAATGCGCCCTGGTCGCCATCGGTGACGGCGAGGAACGCCTTGGTCAGCCCGGCGAGCCGCCGCAGCGCCGCCGTGAGGTCGTCGGCGCCGGCGGTGGCGCGCAGCGCCTCGGCGGAAAAGATGACGTGGGTCGCGACCTGGAGCAGCGGCTCGTCGGCGGGCATGGCGCGGTCGGCGTCGACCACCACGGCGAGGCCGCGGTCCCGGGCCGCCGCGCAGGTCGCGACGACGAAGCTGGCACAGCGGTTCTCGGTCAGGATGGCGTCGACCCCGTCGAGCAGCAAGTCGCTGGCGGGCAGCTCCACGGTCCACAGGGTGGGGTCGCGATAGGTGATGCCGGTGCGCTCGCCGGTGGCGTCGATCAGGATGGTGGAGACCGGCGTGACCGCGCCGGCGACGTGGACGAGGTGCTGCGTCTCGATGCCCTCGGGGCCGAGCTGGTCGGAGACGAATTCCATGCCGTGCTCGCCGGCATCGCCCATCGGGCCGGCGAGCCGCGCCCGTCCGCCCAGCCGCGCGATCGCCACCGCCGCGTTGGGGGCGTTGCCGCCGCAGATCCGGTCGAGCCGGGAGGCCTGGATCTTGGCGCCGCGGACCGGCACGTCCGCGACGCGGAAGGTCATGTCGAGCACCGGCATGCCGAGGCAGAGGATGCGGCGCGGGTCGGGGTGGTGCGGTGAGGTCATGGAGCGTCGCCGTTCATCGAGGTCGCCGCGGAACCGGCGATCGGCCGGTCGCCGCGCCGGCAGGGATCTATGCAAGACCGGGGCGCCGCCTTCGGTTCCAGCGGTCGGCGCGGGTCAGGCGCCGTTGAGCCACTGGGCGACGAGGTGATAGGCGATCGCCACCGGGTGGGGGCCCAGCAGGCCGTCGGGATGTTCGCGCCGGAGCATCGCCGCCGCCTCGTCGCGGCTGAACCAGCGCGCGTCCTCGAGCTCGGTCTTGTCGACCACGATGTCGGTCGTGGTGGCGCGCGCCGTGCATCCGATCATCAGCGACGACGGGTAGGGCCAGGGCTGCGCGCGGTAGTAGGCCACGTCGGTGCAGGCCACGCCCGCTTCCTCCGCGACCTCGCGCCGCACCGCGTCCTCGATGGTTTCCGCGATCTCGACGAAGCCGGCAAGGCACGACCACATGCCCGGCGGGAACTGGGCCTGGCGCCCGAGCAGGCAGCGCTCGCCATCGGTCACCAGCATGATCACCACCGGATCGGTGCGCGGGAAATGCTGGGTCTTGCAGGCCGGGCAGTCGCGGCGCCAGCCGCCGCTCGACATCGCGCTCTTCTGGCCGCAATTGGCGCAGAAGCCGTGACGCTGGTGCCAGCTGACCAGCGATTTCGCCATGGCGATGGCGGAGAGTTCCTCGACCGGCAGGAGCCCCTGGGTCACCGCGCCGCGCAGGTCGTTGACCCTGACGTCGGGCCGTCCCATCAGCGCTTCGACGGCCTGGGCCGGGATGCCCATGCCGAACAGCGGGCGGCCGTCGCGCAGGCCGAGGAACACGGTTCCCGGATTGGCGCCGAAGCCGCGGGCTTCCTTCAGCGACAGCGCCGCGGTCGGCGTGCTCTCGGTCTTGATCAGCAACTGGTCGCGGTGGACCACGTAGGCGCGCGCATCGGCGCGCTCTTCCAGCGCCATCAGCTTCTCGACGTCGTCGCGCAGGTGCGCGGCGCGGTCGATCGGGTGGGTGGCGAAGCCGGGCGAGCCGACCGGGAACAGCGGGTTGGTGATCATGAAGGGTCAGCCCAGCCAGATTTTGCGCCGGAGCGCGCTGATGAAATCCGCCACTTCCTGCGGGTCGTGGTCGAGCGGTTGCGCCGCGCCCCAGACCGGCCGCGGCCAGGCCGCGTCGCTGGAGCGCCGCGCGATGACGTGGACATGCAATTGCGGCACCACATTGCCGAGCGCGGCGATGTTGAGCTTGTCGCATTGGGTGATGTCCTTGAGCACCCGGGCGACGCGGGTGATCTCGGTCATCAGCTGGGCCTGCTCGATCTCGTCGAGATCGATGATCTCGATCACCTCGAGGCGGCGCGGCACCAGCAGCAGCCACGGATAGTTGGCATCCTTGATCACCACCACGCGGCAGAGCGGCAGGTCGCCGACGTTGATGGTGTCTTTTTCGAGCTGGGAGTGGAGGGTCCAGGCGGAGGAGGCGGCAGACATGCGACAACCGGTATGAATCGTGGGTTTCAGGATAGCAGAAGGGGGCGCGGCGCGCTTGCTTTCCGCCCGCTTTGGCGCCAAATAGGGGCGGGAGATTGGCGGTGGACGAGCCACTCGCCAACCGGGTCAGGTCCGGAAGGAAGCAGCCCTAACGAGGTCCGGATCGGGTCGCTCGTCAGTCTCCCACCTTCGCGGTCTTATTCGCGGTGTCGGATGCCGGGCAGGACCGCATATCGCTGTCGCCACGGACAGCCTTCAGCCTTATCTTTCGGCTATCGGCTCCGGCTTGCGCCCGGGTCGCGACACGCGGGACAGCGCCCGCATTCTTTTTTTGGATATGGTTGAGGCACGCACCCTCGATGGCTGATGCTGGACATTCCGGAGCCGACGCGAGCCCGCCGGGCGGCCCCGCCGCCGCCCGCAGCGGCAGCGCCTACCGGGTGCTCGCCCGCAAATACCGCCCCACCACCTTCGCCGACCTGATCGGCCAGGAAGCCATGGTGCGGACCATCTCCAACGCCTTCGAGACCGGGCGGATCCCGCAGGCCTGGATCCTCACCGGCGTGCGCGGCGTCGGCAAGACCACTACGGCGCGGATCCTGGCGCGGGCGCTGAACTACGAACTGCCCGACGGCTCGGTGAAGGGTCCGACCATCCACATGCCGGTGCCCGGCCTGCACTGCCAGGCCATCATGGAAAGCCGTCACATCGACGTGCTGGAGATGGACGCGGCCTCCCATACAGGCGTCAACGACGTCCGCCAGATCACCGACGGCGTGCGCTATGCGCCCTCCAGCGCGCGCTACAAGGTCTACATCATCGACGAAGTCCACATGCTGTCGGAGGCGGCGTTCAACGCCTTCCTCAAGACGCTGGAAGAGCCGCCCGAGCACGCCAAGTTCATCTTCGCCACCACCGAGATCGGCGAGGTTCCGGTCACCGTGCTGTCGCGGTGCCAGCGCTTCGACCTGCGCCGCGTCGATGCCGCCGTGCTGATGACCCATCTCGGCAACATCGCCGCCAAGGAGCAGGTCGAGATCGAGCCGGAGGCGCTGGCCTCGATCGCGCGCGCCGCCGAGGGGTCGGTGCGCGATTCGCTGTCGCTGCTCGACCAGGCGATCGCCCATGCCGCGGGTCCGGTGCGGGCCGAGGACGTGCGCCAGATGCTCGGGCTCGCCGACCGCACCCGCGTCATCGACCTGTTCGAGGCGCTGGCGCGCGGCGACATCGCCGCCGCCTTCACCGAATTCCGCGACCAGTACGACACCGGCGCCGATCCGGTGGTGGTGCTGAGCGACCTCGCCGAGTTCGTCAATCTCGTCACCCGCATCAAGGTGGTGCCGAGCATCGCCGACAATCTCGCGCTCGGCGAGACCGAGCGCAGCCGCGGCCGCGACTTCGCCGCCAAGCTGTCGATCCGGGTGCTGTCGCGGATGTGGCAGATGCTGCTCAAGGGCATCGCCGAGGTCCAGGCCGCGACGCGGCCGGCTGCCGCCGCCGAAATGGTGCTGGTGCGGATCGCCTATGTCGCCGACCTGCCGACCCCCGACGAAGCCATCCGCATGATCGAGCAGTCCGGCGGCGCCACGCCGGTTTCGACCGGCGGCGGGCCGCGGCCGGGCGGCGGCGCCAGCGCGCCTGTGGCCAGGGGCGAGGCACGGACCGAGATCGGCGCGCCGCGGTCGATGGGC
>JARLJA010000180.1 GCA_031291445.1 Xanthobacteraceae bacterium
GAATCGAAGATCGGCATCATGCCGGCCAACATCTTCAAGCCGGGCACCGTCGGCATCGTGTCGCGGTCCGGCACCCTGACCTACGAGGCGGTGTTCCAGACCACCCAGGAGGGCCTCGGCCAGACCACCGCGGTCGGTATCGGCGGCGATCCGGTCAAGGGCACCGAATTCATCGACGTGCTCGAGATGTTCCTGGCCGACCCCAAGACCCAGTCGATCGTCATGATCGGCGAGATCGGCGGCTCGGCCGAGGAGGACGCCGCCCAATTCCTCAAGGACGAGGCCAAGCGCGGCCGCAAGAAGCCCATGGTCGGCTTCATCGCCGGCCGCACCGCCCCTCCCGGCCGCCGCATGGGCCATGCCGGCGCCATCATCTCCGGCGGCAAGGGCGACGCGCCGTCCAAGATCGCGGCCATGGAGGCTGCCGGTATCACGGTATCGCCGTCGCCGGCCCGGCTCGGCCACACCCTGGCGGAGCTGCTGCGGAAGTAAGGCGCGCCGCTGCACCACGTTCAATCGAGACCACAAGGGCGCCGGAGCGATCCGGCGCCTTTGTCATGCCCGGACCCGGGTACGGACGATTTTTCGTGATCTTGGACGAAGTATTTATGCTGCGCGAATACCAAGCAATTTCAGTGATTTCAGCTACTTAATTTGCTCGTGCGCCGGCAAATGGTGAATGATAGTTCAGAGCTTAGTTGTTTTCGGCACCTACGCCAATCCCAAATAAGGTAAAGGTTGCGCGAAACGCCGGCTGGCCCCGCCAGCCGGGAATTTTGCCTGCACCTTGCTTCCCGCGACGCCCGAAGAAACCCCAGGACGCGAATTATGTCTCGCCAGGACGCGAATGCCGCTTTCGCCCTCACTTCCTTCCTCTATGGCGGCAATGCCGCCTATATCGACGAACTCTACGGCCGCTACGAAGCCGACCCCGCCTCGGTCGATCCCGAGTGGCGCGAGTTCTTCAAGAGCCTGAAGGACCAGCCCAGCGACGTCGCGCGCAATGCCCAGGGCCCCTCCTGGGAGAAGAGCAACTGGCCGATCGCCCCCCATGACGACCTGACCTCGGCGCTGGACGGCAACTGGCCGCAGGCCGAGAAGGCGATCTCCGCCAAGCTGCAGGCCAAATCCCAGGCGGTGGCCCAGGCCGACGGCAAAGCCGCCGTCACCGCCGCCGACCTGCAGCAGGCCACCCGCGATTCGATCCGCGCGCTGATGCTGATCCGCGCCTACCGCATGCGCGGCCACTTCCACGCCAACCTCGACCCGCTCGGCATCGAGGGCCAGAAGGATCACGAGGAGCTCGATCCCCGCTCCTACGGCTTCACCGACGCCGACCTCGACCGCAGGATCTTCCTCGACCACGTCCTCGGTCTGGAATTCGGCACGCTGCGCGAGATCGTCGCGATCTGCAAGCGCACCTACTGCCAGACGCTCGGCGTCGAATTCATGCACATCTCCAACCCGCAGCAGAAGGCGTGGATCCAGGAGCGCATCGAGGGCCCCGACAAGGAAATCAGCTTCACCCGCGAGGGCCGTCGCGCGATCCTGATGAAGCTGGTCGAAGCCGAGGGCTTCGAGAAGTTCTGCGACCTGAAGTTCACCGGCACCAAGCGCTTCGGCCTCGACGGCGGCGAGGCGCTGATCCCCGCGCTCGAGCAGATCATCAAGCGCGGCGGCAATCTCGGGGTGAAGGAAATCGTGGTCGGGATGCCGCATCGCGGCCGTCTCAACGTGCTGACCCAGGTGATGGCCAAGCCGCACCGCGCCCTGTTCCACGAGTTCAAGGGCGGCTCCGCCAACCCCGACGAGGTCGAGGGTTCGGGTGACGTCAAGTATCACCTCGGTGCGTCCTCGGACCGCGAGTTCGACGCCAACAAGGTTCACCTGTCGCTGACCGCCAACCCGTCGCATCTGGAGATCGTCGATCCGGTGGTGCTCGGCAAGGTGCGCGCCAAGCAGGACCAGCACGGTGATCCGCCGGACCAGCGCACCTCGGTGCTGCCGCTCCTGATGCACGGCGACGCCGCCTTCGCCGGCCAGGGCGTGGTGGCGGAGTGCTTCGGCCTGTCGGACCTCAAGGGCTACCGCACCGGCGGCTCGATCCACTTCATCGTCAACAACCAGATCGGCTTCACCACCTATCCGCGCTACTCGCGCTCGTCGCCCTATCCGTCCGACGTCGCGAAGATGATCGATGCGCCGATCTTCCACGTCAACGGCGACGACCCCGAGGCGGTGGTGTTCGCCGCCAAGGTGGCGATCGAGTACCGGCAGAAGTTCCACAAGCCGGTCGTCATCGACATGTTCTGCTATCGCCGCTTCGGCCACAACGAGGGCGACGAGCCCTCGTTCACCAACCCGGTGATGTACAAGAAGATCCACGCCCACCCGACCACGCTGGAGCTCTATGCCAAGCGCCTGGTCGCCGACGGCGTGGTCACCGAGGGCGAGGTCGAGAAGGCCAAGGCCGACTGGCGGGCGCGGCTCGATGCCGAGCTCGAAGCCGGCGTCGGCTACAAGCCCAACAAGGCCGACTGGCTCGACGGCAAATGGGCGGGCTTCAAGGTCGCCGACCTCGACGAGGATCCGCGCCGCGGCGACACCGGCATCGACGTCGCGAAGCTGAGGGAGATCGGCCGCAAGATCACCAAGGTCCCCGACGGCTTCCGCATCCATCGCACGGTGCAGCGATTCCTCGAGAACCGCGCCAAGGCGATCGAGACCGGACAGGGCATCGACTGGGCGACCGGCGAAGCGCTGTCGTTCTGTACGCTGATGGAGGAAGGCTTCCGCGTCCGCCTGTCCGGCCAGGACAGCGAGCGCGGCACCTTCTCGCAGCGCCACTCGGTGCTGTTCGACCAGGAGGACGAGAGCCGCTACACGCCGTTCAACCACCTCTCCGAGGCCCAGGGCCGCTACGAGGTCATCAACTCCCTGCTGTCGGAAGAGGCGGTGCTCGGGTTCGAGTACGGCTACTCGCTGGCCGAGCCCAACGCGCTGACGCTGTGGGAAGCCCAGTTCGGCGACTTCGCCAACGGCGCCCAGGTGGTGTTCGACCAGTTCATCTCGTCGGGCGAGCGCAAGTGGCTGCGCATGTCGGGCCTGGTCTGCCTGCTGCCGCACGGCTACGAGGGCCAGGGGCCGGAGCATTCCTCGGCGCGGCTCGAGCGCTTCCTGCAGATGTGCGCCGAGGACAACATGCAGGTCGCCAACTGCACCACGCCGGCGAACTACTTCCATATCCTGCGCCGGCAGATCAAGCGCGAGATCCGCAAGCCGCTGATCCTGATGACGCCGAAGTCGCTGCTGCGCCACAAGCGCGCGGTGTCGACCCTCGACGAGCTCGGCGCCGGCACCGCGTTCCACCGCGTGCTGCGCGACGATGCCGAGAAGGGCGGCGAGTTCAAGCTCGCCGCCGACGACCAGATCCGGCGCGTGGTGCTGTGCTCGGGCAAGGTCTATTACGACCTGTTCGAGGAGCGCGAGAAGCGCGGCGCCAACGACGTCTACCTGCTTCGGGTCGAGCAGCTCTATCCGGTGCCGATGAAGACGCTGGTGCAGGAGCTGTCGCGCTTCAAGAAGGCCGAGGTGGTGTGGTGCCAGGAAGAGCCGCGCAACATGGGCGGCTGGCACTTCATCGAGCCCTATCTCGAGTGGGTCCTCAACCAGGTCAACGCGCCGAACCGGCGTCCGCGCTATGCCGGACGCGCGGCGGCCGCGGCGACCGCGACCGGGCTGATGTCCAAGCACCTGGCGCAGCTCAAGGCGCTGCTCGACGAGGCGCTGTCGTAGCCCCGCGTGGATCGCGACACCGGCGCCGCGCGGCGCCGGCGTCTCCGCCCAGGCGAGGTCGCAGCCCGCACCCCTTTACGATGTCCGGCCAGGTTCCGCAGTCACGTCACGCGCACCGGCCGGCCTTCCAAATCGCTCCTTCTGACGTTCCGGTTTCAAAGTTCGGCATCCAATTCCCATCCTGATTGACACGGCGGGCCCGGCTACGGCGGGGCGCGGCGCGAGAGGAAAAACACCATGACTGAAATTCGTGTTCCGACGCTCGGCGAATCCGTCACCGAGGCGACCATTGGCCGCTGGTTCAAGAAGCCCGGCGAGGCGGTCGCCGTCGACGAACCGCTGGTCGAACTGGAGACCGACAAGGTCACCATCGAGGTGCCGGCGCCGGCCGCCGGCACGCTCGGCGAGATCGTCGCCAAGGACGGCGAGACGGTCGCGGTGGGCGCGCTGCTCGGTCAGATTTCCGAGGGCGGCGCCGCCGCCAAGCCCGCCGCCGCGGCGCCGGCCAA
>JARLJA010000181.1 GCA_031291445.1 Xanthobacteraceae bacterium
GCGTCATCGTCAAGGTGTCGCAGCTGGTCAGCGACTTCCCGGAGATCGTCGAACTCGACCTCAACCCGGTGTTCGCGACCAAGGCGGCCGCGATCGCCGCCGACGTGCGCATCGTGGTCGACTTCGACTACAGGCCGCGGCCGGCGCCGCGCCCGCGCGAGGAGATCGTGGCGGCGATGAACCGCATCATGATGCCGAAGGCGGTGGCCGTGATCGGCGCCTCGGCGGAAGCCGGCAAGATCGGCAACTCGGTGATGAAGAACCTGATCAACGGCGGCTACAAGGGCGAGATCTACCCGATCCATCCCAAGGCCGACGAGATCCTGGGCTACAAGGCCTACAAGAGCGTCAAGGACGTGCCCGGCGTGATCGACACCGCGGTGTTCGCGATTCCCGCCAAGCTGGTCGCCGCCGCGCTGACCGAGTGCGGCGAGAAGAAGATCCCCGGCGCGGTGCTGATCCCCTCGGGCTTTGCCGAGGCCGGCGCACCGGAGCTGCAGGCCGAGATCGTCGAGATCGGCAAGAAGTACGACGTCCGGCTGATGGGGCCGAACATCTACGGTTTCTACTATACGCCCGCCAACCTGTGCGCGACCTTCTGCACCGCCTACGACGTCAAGGGCCACGCCGCGCTGTCGTCGCAGTCCGGCGGCATCGGCATGGCCATCATCGGCTTCTCGCGCTCGGCCAAGATGGGCGTCTCGGCCATCGTGGGGCTGGGCAACAAGTCCGACATCGACGAGGACGATCTGCTCGCCTTCTTCGAGCAGGACCCCAACACCAACCTGATCGCCCAGCACTGCGAGGACCTCAAGGACGGCCGCGCCTTCGCCGAGGCCGCCAAGCGGGTGTCGAAGAAGAAGCCGGTGGTGGTGCTGAAGGCCGGCCGCACCTCGGCCGGCGCCCGGGCGGCGTCGTCCCACACCGGCGCGCTCGCCGGCAACGACAAGATCTACGAGGACGTGCTCAAGCAGTCGGGCGTGATCCGCGCCCGCTCGCTGCGCCAGCTGCTGGAATTCGCCCGCGGCATCCCGGTGCTGCCGACGCCGAAGGGCGAGAACGTGCTGATCATCACCGGCGCCGGCGGTTCCGGCGTGCTGTTGTCCGACGCGGTGGTCGACAACGGCATGTCGCTGATGGCGATGCCGCCGGATCTCGACGCCGCGTTCCGCAAGTTCATCCCGCCGTTCGGCGCCGCCGGCAACCCGGTCGACATCACCGGCGGCGAGCCGCCGATCACCTACGTCAACACCGTGAAGCTCGGGCTCTCCGACCCGCGCATCCACGCGCTGATCCTCGGCTACTGGCACACCATCGTGACGCCGCCGATGGTGTTCGCCCGCAACATGGTCGAGGTGAAGAAGGAGATGGAGGCGCAGGGCTTCGTCAAGCCGATCGTGGCCTCGCTCGCCGGCGACGTCGAGGTCGAGGAGGCCGCCGAATATCTCTACCAGCACGGCATCCCGGCCTACGCCTATTCCACCGAACTGCCGGTCGAGGTGCTGGGGGCCAAGTACAAGTGGGCCCGCGGCGCGGGGCTGCTCTGAACGACCCAAATTTTCTGCGTCACCCGCGGTCATGATCACAGGCGTAGGGCGGGTTAGCCGAAGGCGTAACCCGCCACTTATGCTCGGCAGGAAGGCGGATTACGCTGCGCTAATCCGCCCTACGAACTGAACGACGGGCTTGGGTCACGAAACGCTCGCCGAATACTCAGCGTCACCCGCGGACTTGATCCGCGGATCCACGCTTCAGGGCCGTTGCTGTGAAGGGAAGAGTGGATTGCCGGGTCAAGACCGGGCAATGACGACGGAAGTTGCCGTAGCGCGGTGAGTCACCAGGCGCGGCGGCAGCCGGGCCGTCGCAGCGATCACCCGACGAATTCGACGCCGATCATGTTCTTCTCGCGCCACACCAGGCGGCAGCGCGCCGACTTGCGCACGTCGAAGGTCATCGACAGCCCGAGATTGTCGCTGGGGATGTCGCCGCTGTCGATCCGCAGCCTGGCGCCGGTCGAGGAGAGGTCCAGCACCTCGCATTCGCGCTTGGCGAAGCCGCCCAGCGTGAGCCACGCCTGACGATGCAGCTTGCGCCGCGCGGCGCGCTTCTCTTTCTTGTTGAAGAGTTCTTTCTTGGCCAACATCGGATCTCCCTCCAGTCGTCAGTACACTAACAGGTTCCTCTTTCGGAAAATTTGAGCCAAACACCGCGAATTGACGCCGTCGCGCAAGAGACTGTTAACCGTACGCCGCCGGGGGGAGCGGTTGGGTCAGCGCTTTGGCCGCGGTGCACGCCCGCGGGGCCGCAACGGCCTCAGCGGTCATCTTCCTCGCCGTAAAGCCTCGCCTCGCGGCGACTGCCCGGCAGTTTCTTTCCCGGCTTCCCGCTCTTGATGTGCTGTTTTTCCTTGGCGATGAGGCGCGCCGGGCTGCGCTCGACAGCGTCGACCACTTTCTTCAGAATCGCGTCGCGGTCCTTTTTCTTCGTCAGCGCATAGCCGCGTATCGATATCTTCAGCCTGTCTTTGCCGGACTGGTAGTCGTGTTCGATCCTTGCTGTCTTCGACATTGTGTCTCCGTCGCTCTCTTCCGCAAGACAGAGAGAGCACGTCACGCCGGCAGATGCTTGGCGCTTTCCGTGATTTTTGCTCCGAACGTCTTCATCTGCTCGGCCGCGGTGGCCAGCTGCGTCTTCAGGAAATCGGACTGGATCTGGGCGAATTCCTGCAGGTCCGCGGCCTGGAGCAGCTTCCTCGCATGGTCGAACGATGCCTTGATGTTCTGCTCCGTCATCGACAGCATCTGCTTCGGGACTTCGCTGGCGGGCGGCGGGATCAAGGCGACGGATTTGGCGGCCGCGTCCAGGAATGCGGCGAACGCCTTTTCCGCCTGATCCACGCTCGAGCCGGCAAATGCGCGAACCTGCTGAGGAACTTCCATCATGGTCGTCGGGCTCATCTGGCACTCCTTTGGGATGGGAGGGGGGCGACACGTCCGGCAATGGATGAGGCCGCGTCGCGGCGACGATTATGTCCTTCTCGGCCCGGCGAACTGGTCAAAACTGCTCACAATCCGAAATTCTTGCCGCGAATGATCCGGCGTTACCCCTGCTCGAACTTGACGGTTGAGACCGGCCATTTTCCCTCGTGGCCGCTGATGGAGAGCCGCAGCCCATGAGCTTCGTCGAGCCACACGCCGTCGACCGTGCCGGCCTTGCCGTCGGTCAGGACCACCGCCTTGCCGACGAGATGGGAATGCACCTGGTCGAAAGCGCTGAGGATCGTCGAGGCGTGGAGTTCGGCAGTCGTCATGGCTGGTTCCCGGGGGGGGCAGGAGAGGTCGAACATCGGTGCCCGAATTCAGCAGGCGCTCCCGTCGTGACCGGCGCAAGGCGAAGGATTGTCGAAAATGATCCCTGCGGACAAATCGTTCGTTCCAGGGGTGGCCGAACGCGCGAAGACGACGTGGCGGCCCTCGCGAACCGGCTCCGCGATGGCGGATCGTCGGCGACGAGCCGATCGGCGCAGGCTCAAAGGTATCGCGTGCGGGCCGCCCGCTGTGCGCAATTGACGCGGGCGCGCGATTGCATCGCCGTTGCAGCAGGTTGCCGCTCGGCTACGCTTTGTGTCCTGGGGTTACAAAGTATGGGGGGGCGTGATGAAGCTTCACAGTGCGGCGATTGCACTCATTGCCGTCATGGCGAGCTGCTGTCCATCGATGGCGCAGTCGAACGGCGACATCCTGCGGCGTCTCGAGGCGCTGGAACAAAGCGACAGCGACCTGAAAAAGGAGAATGCCGCGCTGCGCGACGAGATCAGGCGGATGAAGGCTGCGGCGCAGGCAACGCCCGCGGCGCGGCCGGCGTCGCCGGCGACCAAGCCGCCGGCTGATGCCTACGCTGCCGCGCCGTCGGCGCCGTTCTACAAGGCGATGCCCGTCAGTGTCCCGGCGGCCAGGAGCTGGACCGGCTTCTACCTCGGCGCGCACGGCGGATTTGCCCAGGCGCACACCACCGGACCCCAGCTCGGCGTCGACGGTCAGGGCGGCTTCGGCGGCGTCCAGATGGGACTGAACTACCAGATCCTGGATCACTGGATCATCGGGGTCGAGCAGGATGCCTCGTTCGGCAACATCAGCGGCAGCGCGCCGATGCCGCCGGCCGGCAACACCGGAACGGTGAGCTTCAGGTTCGACACGCTCGCCACGTTCCGCGAACGCGTCGGCTTCACGTGGGATCGCGTGATGCTCTACGAGACCGCAGGGCTCGCGCTGGCGCAGGCCAAGCCGAGCATCAGCGTCACCGCGCCGTTCACGGAGTTCGTGCAGGACAACCGCCTGATGACGGGCCTTGCGCTCGGCGGCGGGATCGAGGTCGCGGCGACGCCGAACCTGCTGGTCAAGGCGGAATACCTGTACCTGGATTTTCCGGACAAGAATTTCTTCTCGAATCCGGCGCTGGCCGGGACACCGCTGGACCAGTCGGGCGCGGCCGACGTTCGCATGCACAGCGTGCGGGTCGGCGCCAACTGGCTGTTCAACTGAGGCTTCGGTGCCGGATAAGGCGTCGGCGGAATCTGGCGGTCGACGGCTCACACCGCCTTTGCCGCGGGCAGCGGACTGACGGCAGCGTCGGCGATCGACGGCTGGTCGACGATATCCCAATGTTCGATCTGCTTGTAGACCACCACTTTTCCCTTCAGCCACGCGCCGTGCGTCCGGCTGAACGCTTCCAGCTGGTCGCGCGTGCTGATCAGCTCCACGCACATGGTGAGGTCGGGGTTGGGCAGCTCGAACCCGGCATCTTCCGCCTTGCCGTGGTTGCTGTAGCCGAAGTGGGTGTGGTGGGCGACCGCGTTCATGATGCCGGCGCTTTTCGCGGCCAGGATCAGCTCGCGATACAGCGGCCGTGTTCCGAACAGCGACTTGCCGTCCTTCGGCGTCTTCTCCCGCGGCGTCATGTAGATCCGCAGCATGCCGATGTCCCTGGGCGCGAGCTTGTGGGCGAACTTGGTCATGGTCTGCACCTTCTGCGGGTTGGAGAGCATCGCGCGGCTGGCCTGTCGGCGGTACTGGATGCGATCGATCAGGTCGATGATCGGCGACGGCCCGAAGTCGCGCACGTGCCGCATGGACACGTCGGGCGGAATCCGGTCCGACGAGGTCTTCGGCACGCCGATGCGCTGCGACAGATAGATGCTGGAGTGGCCGCTGCAGAGATATGCCAGGAAACAGGCGACCGCCATGTAGGCGGCGTGGGTCGCGCCGAACAGCTCGACCCCCATGATCATGCAGGCGAGCGGGGTGTTCGACGCGCCCGCGAACAGCGCCACCAGCCCGAGACCGGCGAACAGGTCGGTCGGTGCTCCGAGCACGCCGGAAAGCGCGTTGCCGAGTCCCGCGCCGATGAAGAACAGCGGGGTCACTTCGCCGCCCTTGAAGCCCGAGGTCAGCGTGACCACCGTGAACAGGATCTTCCAGAGCCAGCCCCAGCGATCGATATGGCCGGGTTCGAAGAACGACAGGATGGTGGCGTCGGCGGGGTTGGGCGACCACACGCCGAGGCCGAGATATTCCCGGGTGCCGATCGCGTAGACCAGCCCGATCACCGCGACGCCGCCGAGGGTGGCGCGAAGCGGCGAATAGGGAACGAGCTTTTTCAGCAGCGCCTGAACGGAGTGGGAGGTTTCGGCGAACAGCCGCCCGACCAGCCCGAACACCATTCCGGCCAGGCACACCTTGAGCAGAAGCAGCCCGTCGAGGTGAAACGACGCCGCGCCGGCCGCATCCGACAGGAACGCGATATGGTAATGGGTGTGCGCGATGCCCCAGGCATGGCAGGTCCAGTCGCCGGCGATGGCGGCCATCAGGCTCGGGATCATCGCCTCGTACTGGATGCGTCCGATGGTCAGGACTTCGAGCGCGAAGATCGCGCCCGCGATCGGGGTTCCGAACACCGCGCCGAATCCCGCGGCGATGCCGGCCATCAGCACGATACGGGTGTCCGCCGCATCGAGCCTGAACAGCCGTCCGAAGCCGCTGGCGATGCTGCCGCCGAGCTGCACCGCGGTGCCTTCGCGCCCGGCCGAGCCGCCGAACAGATGGGTGACGACCGTCGACACCAGGATCAGCGGCGCCATGCGCAGCGGAACGCCGCCGCCGGGCTCGTGAATCTGGTCGACGATGAGGTTGTTTCCGGCCTCGGCCGAACGGCCGATCCATTGATAGACGAAGGCCATGGCGAAGCCGGCGACCGGCAGGCCGAACAGAAGCCAGGGAAACGCGAACCGGGCCCGGGTGACGGCGTCGAGGCTCCAGAGGAAGCCGGCGCACAGCGATCCCACCACGATCGCCATCGGCAGCACGATCGCCAGCCACTTCAGGACGCTGAGAGCCTGGCGCCAGCGCAGGCCGAGGAAGCTCGCGAGCGACATCACGCCGCTCCGGCGTCGGGCGGCGTGCCGGCCGTCTGTTCGGGCGCCAGCCGTGGGATCGGTGCAGGTCTGACAGGTTGAACCATGATCGCCGCAGGCACTGGTTGCGTCCGTTAGCGTTACGCTGGTTGAGTTTGTGCGGTGCACCAATACGCAAGATCGCGTAATTCGCCTACGCGGTATGCCGGCGGTGATTTGCGGGCCCGACCACGGAAGCCCGCGGCGCGAAATCGTCGAAGGTGCTGAAGGGCGAGCTCTGCCTCGCCGTGGTGCCGACCTCGCATCCCAGCAATTCCAGAGGCTTAGGCGGGTTGACCGGATTGCCGTTCGTGCCTAAGGCAAAGCCATATATATATTGGGACCGCGTCCCCTCTCGACCGCCGAGGAAGCCTCCATGCCCGCCTATCGTTCCCGCACCACCACCCACGGCCGCAACATGGCCGGCGCCCGCGGCCTGTGGCGCGCCACCGGCATGAAGAACGAGGACTTCGGCAAGCCGATCATCGCTGTGGTCAATTCCTTCACCCAGTTCGTGCCCGGCCACGTCCACCTCAAGGACCTCGGCCAGCTGGTGGCCCGCGAGATCGAGAACGCCGGCGGCGTCGCCAAGGAGTTCAACACCATCGCGGTCGACGACGGCATCGCCATGGGCCACGACGGCATGCTCTACAGCCTGCCGTCGCGCGAGATCATCGCCGACAGCGTCGAGTACATGGTCAACGCCCATTGCGCCGACGCCATGGTGTGCATCTCCAACTGCGACAAGATCACGCCGGGCATGCTGATGGCGGCGTTGCGGATCAACATCCCGACGGTGTTCGTCTCCGGCGGCCCGATGGAATCCGGCAAGCTCAATCTCAAGGGCAAGCTCCGCTCGGTCGACCTGATCGACGCCATGGTCGCCGCCGCCGACGAAAAGGTCAGCGACGCCGAGGTCGAGGTGATCGAGCGCTCGGCCTGCCCGACCTGCGGATCGTGCTCGGGCATGTTCACCGCGAACTCGATGAACTGCCTCACCGAAGCGCTCGGCCTGGCGCTGCCCGGCAACGGCTCGGTGCTGGCGACCCATGCCGACCGCAAGGGGCTGTTCGTCGAAGCCGGCCACCTGATCGTCGACCTGGCGCGTCGCTACTACGAAC
>JARLJA010000028.1 GCA_031291445.1 Xanthobacteraceae bacterium
CGACAACGTCATCCAGCACGTCTACGCCACCAACCTCAATGTCGGCCGCAACCCGAAGGACACGCTGCGGGTGCTGGACGCGCTGCAGACCGACGAGCTGTGCCCGTGCAACCGCGAGGTCGGCGGCGCGACGCTCAAGGTGGCGTAATTCGATATCGGTGATCCACCCCGCTGCGCTTCGCCGCCATCGTGCAGCCGGTTTTCGTCATGGCCGGGCTTGACACCGCAAGCCGGGTCTACCCGGCTTGCGGCACCAAAGAAGAACGCAACGCGGCGAGAGCCGCGTTGCTATGCCATCCATTCTTCCTTCCTGACAACAGCTAAAGAGTGGACCCGCGGGTCAAGCCCGCGGGTGACGCGGAATATGTGACAGCGCCTGCGATCAGGCCGGGCGTGACGAGCAAGATGACGGACCTCTCGCTCGTAGATGCCATTCGGATTGGGACAGCCGCGGCTTCCGCGGCCTCCGCGCTTCAATCCCCGGCCGCGACCTTGATCGGATGGCGGCTGCGCAGCGACACCAGGCTGACGATGGCGATCACCAGCGCGGCCTGGGCGCCCTCATACGACAGCAGCGTCCAGGCATTCGCGGCCATCGCGGTCCAGGTCATGCTCAATGCCATGCTCGATGTCATGCTCAATGCCATGCGCGGCCTCCTGTTGCGGATCGTTCGACGGACGACGCTCCTCAGCCGAACTTGAACAGCACCCCGTAGCCGCCGCGCGGGTAGCTCCACTCGATCTCGCCGCTGGCCTCGCCGATGATCCGGCAGGTGCCGCATTCGAGGCAGCCGTCCGGGGTGACGTCGACCTGGCCCTTGTCGTTGAGTTCGTAGCACTTGGCCGGACAGGCCTTGAGCAGCGACAGCAGGTTCATCGAGGGCGAGGTGTGGGGCCGCACCTTGATGTGGGGCCGGCCGCTATCGACCAGATAGCGGTTGAAGAACAGCTTGTCTTCGACTCGTACCGTCGGTTCGGTCGTCATTGCGCGATCTCCACCAGTTGAAAAGCTTGCCGTCTGGGCCGCACGCCCCTCATCGCCACGCCCGCGCCAGGCGGAAGGCGTCGCCGAACAGCCCGGTCCACGACCGCGCCTTGACGAAGGACCGCAGCGTCGTGCGTTCCTTCTCCACCTTCGGCGTGCCGTCGACCCGGACGAAGTTCTGCATCGCCTTGGACACCAGCTGCGGATAGGTCAGGAAGAAGTTCTGCGACTGGATGTGCAGCAGCTGCGGCATGTCCTTGTACTTCTTCAGATCCTTGATCACGAAGCTGTCGTCGAGCATCTTCTTGTAGAGCGCGAGGTTCTCCGCGGTCATGGGATCGCGGCGCGACTTGATCTGGAAGATCGCCTCGGCGGCGATCCGCCCCGACGTCATGGCCAGGTTGGAGCCTTCGCGGTGAATGGCGTTGTTGAGCGCGGCGGCATCGCCGACCACGACCCAGCCTTCGCCGTAGAGCTGCGGGATCGCCTTGTAGCCGCCCTCCGGAATGAGGTGGGCCGAATACTCCTTGACCTCCGCGCCGGCGATCAGCGGCGCCACCGAAGGATGGCGCTTGAAGGCCTCGAGCAGGCCATAGGGCGTTTCGCCGGACTTCTGGAAGTCCGAGACCAGGCAGCCGATCCCCAGCGACACGCATTCCTTGTTGGCGTAGATGAATCCCATCCCGGTCATGCCGCGCGAGATCGTGCCGACGGCCTCGATCACGGTGCCCTCGTCGCCGCTGAGGTTGAAGCGAGCCTCGATGGTCTCGCGCGGCAGGAAGTGCATCTCCTTCACCGCCAGCGCCACCTTGTCCGCCGGCGGCGTGGTGCGCAGGCCGGCGCGCGAGCCGAGCAACCCGTTGACGCCCTCCGCGAGCACGACGACGTCGGCGTGGATTTCGCCGCCGTAGCGGTCGGTCTTGACGCCGATCACGCGGCCATAGGCGTCCTGCGCCAGTTCGGTGACGGTGGTTTCGCACAGCACCACGGCGCCGGCTTCCCGCACCTTGGACGAGAACCATTTGTCGAACTGCGCCCGGATGATGGTGTAGCGGTTGGGGCGCTCCTCATTGAAGTCGTCCGAGCGATAGTGCAGCCCGGTGTGGGAGCGGTCGTCCATCATCCAGAACCGCTGCTCGACCAGGTGCCGCTCCAGCGGCGCATCCTCCCGGAAATCCGGGATCAGCTTCTCCAGCATGTCGGCGTAGAGGATCGCGCCCTGGACGTTCTTGGAGCCGGAATATTCGCCGCGCTCGAGCTGGATGACCTTGAGGCCCCGCTTGGCGAGCGTCAGCGCCGCCGCGTTCCCCGCCATGCCGGCGCCGACAACGATGGCATCAAATCTCTCGTGAATCATGCCGACCTCCTCTAACTTGCCATACGGTCGCGTGAATGCGGCGACAGCCGCGCCCGGAACGCTTCGGTCAGGGCGGGCAGCAGCCGGATCGCATCGGTGACGATGCCGACATGCGCGAAGTCGAAGATCGGCGCGTTCTTGTCGGTGTTGATGGCGACGATCATGTCGGCGCCCTCGACCCCGACCCGATGCTGGATCGCCCCGGAGATGCCGGCGGCGATGTAGAGCTTCGGCCGGATGGTCTTGCCGGTCTGGCCGATCTGGCGGTCCGCCGGAGCCCAGCCCTTCTGCACCAGCGGCCGCGAGCAGCCGTAGTCGGCGCCGAGCACGGCGGCGAGCTGGCGCACCAGCTGGAAATTCTCGGGCGAGCCGAGGCCGAGGCCGCCGGCGACGACGACGTCGGCGTAGGCGAGATTGGACTTGGCGGAGTCGCGGTCCGGCATGAACGACAGCACCTTGGTGACGATGTCGTCCTCGACCAGCCCGAGCGGATGAAACACGATCCTGCCGACCGGGCGCTCGACCGGCTCGGGCATCGACATCACGCGCGGGCGCACGGTGGCCATCTGCGGCCGGTAGTTCAGGGTGTAGATCGTGCACAGCAGCGAGCCGCCGAAGGTCGGGCGGGTCGCCGCCAGCGAGCCGTCGGTGTCGACGTCGAGCTCGGTGCAGTCGGCGGTGAGCCCCGTCAGGAGCGTGGTCGCGACCGAGCCGGCGAGGTCACGGCCGAGCGTGGTCGCGCCGAGCAGCAGGATTTCCGGCTTGTAGGTGTTGACGACGTCGGTCAGCGCCTTGGTGTAGGATTCGTTGCGATAGTCGGAGAGGATATCGTCGGCGACCACATAGGCGAGATCGGCGCCGTAGCGGAAGGATTCGGCGGCGGTCTGCGTCGTGACCTCGGCGTTCGGGCCGATGACCACGGCGGCGAGATCGACCTTGAGCTTGTCGGCGAGCTTGCGCCCCGCGCCCATCAGCTCCCAGGACACCGGGTGAACCTGTCCGCGCTCCTGCTCGATGAACACCCAGACGTGCTTGTAGGCCTTGAAGTGCTCGGGGAGCTCCTTCTTGGTGCCCGCGCGGCCTGCCGGGGTCGGTGTCTTGCCCACTTCGCTCATGGCCTGTTTCCCTTGGTCGATGGATCAATACCCGCGGGCCAGTTCGGCGAGGTCCGCTTCGAGTTTGGGCTGGCGCGCGAAGATCGCCTTGATCAGCGCGTCGGCCGGCGGCTCCTGGCCGAACTCGACCATGCTTGCCCGTTCGGCGCGCGCCGGCGGCGCGAACACCCGCTTGACGATGGTCGGTGAGCCGCGCAGGCCGCACTTGGAAATGTCCTCGACGCCGGCGTCCTGCGCGCTCCATTTCACGACCTCGGCGCGCGCGGCCCTCAGTGCGTCCGCCATGGTGCCGCGGCGGATTTCGTTGGAGGCTTCCAGCATGGTGACGAGGCACGGCAGCCGGGTGCGCAGCACCTGGACCCCGCCTTCCGAACGCCGTTCGACGTCGATGGTGCGCGCGGTGAGATCGAGGCTGCCGACCTTGGAGACGTAGGTCAGCTGCAGCAGGCCGAGGCGTTTGGCGATCCCCGGCCCGACCTGGGCGGTATCGCCGTCGATGGTCTGCTTGCCGGTGAAGACGATGTCGGCCGCGCCGTAGACGTCGTTGATCTTGCGGATGGCGGTGGCCAGCGCATAGGTCGTGGCCAGCGTGTCGGCACCGGCGAAAAAGCGGTCGGTCAGGAGCACGGCGCGGTCGGCGCCGAAGGTCAGCGCCTTGCGCAGGCTGTCCTCGGCCGAGGGCGGCCCCATGGTCAGCACCGTCACCTCGCCACCGAGCTTGTCGCGCAGCGCCAGTGCCGCCTCAAGCGCGAACAGATCGTAGGGGTTGATGATGGTCGGCACGCCCTGGCGCATGATCGTGTTGGTCACGGGATGAACGCGGATCTGCGCCGAGTCCGGAACCTGCTTGATGCAGACGATGATGTGCATGTGGGACTCCGAATTTTCCTGACGGTCCACTGCAGGGTTAGCAAGTGTCGTACCAATCGCCGGCGGGCTAGATTCTCGCTGCATCGACAAATGGTTACGCCACGGACTGTGGCGCGCCGCGAACCACGGCTGCAGTCGCAACCACGACAAAGCGACATGCGTCGCAAACACGACAGCCGCACGACGGGGATGACGCGAGGGAGCGGACGCTAGGCCGCGAACGCATGCGACCGCATCGCGTCGTACGACGCGATGCGGTCCACCGTCGACGATGCGTCGGCCTATTTCAGGGTGCTCAGGGGCACGAAGGCGCGCGGCGCGGGCTGCTTGGGTGCGACCGCATCCTTGAGCACCTTGAAGACGCGCTGCTCGATCGGCGACGACGCCACGAAATCCGCATAGGCCTGCGCCAGCACGGCGCTGCAGCGTTCCGTCACCGCGGCATCGTCGAGGCCCTCGAAGCTCTCGCCGGCCAGATACTGGCCCATGCGTCGCAGGATGTGCAGGCGGGCGACGTTGACGAGCTTCGGGTCATAGTCGACGCCGAGCAGGTCGAAGAACTCCTCGGCGGCGGAAGCGGCCTGGAGTTGACCGAGGATCCCCGTGCCGGCCTCGCGTGAACCGCTCATCATAACGCTCCTTCTTCTTGCTGGGCGGGCGGGCCCGGAATCGGTTCCGGCCGCGCCGAGTTTCGCTGTTCGCTGTCGCGCAGCCGCTTCTGCAGATGGGCGACCCGTGTTTCGAGGAATTCGACGCGGTCGAGCACCACGGCGATCGCGTCCGCGACCGGATCGGGCATCAGATGATGGTCGAGGTCGATGTGGCCGACGAACCGCCGGTGCGCGTGCTCCGGCCGCACCACCCGCGCCGGAATGCCGACCACCGTGACCTCGGGCGGCGTGCCTTCGATCACCACCGAGTTGGCCCCGACCCTGGTGCCGCGGCCGACGGTGATCGGCCCGAGGATCTTGGCGCCCGCGCCGACCACGACGCGATCTTCGAGGCTTGGATGGCGCTTGCCCGGCGACCACGACGTGCCGCCGAGCGTGACGCCGTGATACATGGTGACGTCGTCGCCGACCTCGGCGGTCTCGCCGATCACCACGCCGGCGCCGTGATCGATGAAGAACCGCCGGCCGATACGGGCCCCCGGATGGATGTCGATGTTGGTCAGGAACCGGCCGAGCCACGACAACAACCGCGCGGGGAAGCGGTAGCCCAGGAGCCACAGCCGATGGGCGATGCGATGCCAGATCAGGGCGTGAATTCCCGGATAGGTGAGCAGGGTTTCCAGCTCGCTGCGCGCCGCGGGGTCGCGCATGCGGACGCAGCCGATGTCCTCCCGGATCAGCCGGGCGATCGACAGCGTGGCGACGCCGGCGGGCGGGGCGGAAACGTCGTTTGACAGGATTTCAAACTGGGTCATGGCGTCACGCGCAATTGGGCAGCGTGCGGCCGCAGACCTCGCGCCAGATCTGGGCGACGGTCTCGTTGGCGACGGGCCCCTTGTGCGACACCGCGTATTCGCGCACGCGGCCGAGGATGGCGCGCATCTCGTCGGAACTCGCCGGCAGACGCAGGTCCGACAGCAGCGAGGTGATCGCCGACAGGCCGGAATGCTTGCCGATCACGATGCGGTTGCGGCGGCCGAACAGCAGCGGATCCAGCGACTGGTAGGTGCGCTGGTCCTTGAGCAGCCCGTCGACATGGATGCCGGATTCGTGGGTGAAGACGTGCTCGCCGACGATGGCCTTGTTGAGCGGGATGCTGCGCGCCGCCGCCGCCGCCACCACCGCCGCGACATTGCCGAGCTCCGACGGCACGATGCCGGTCTCGCGCCCGTAAAGCTGCATCAGCGCGATGGCGACCTCCTCCAGCGGCGCGTTTCCCGCCCGCTCGCCGAGTCCGATCACCGTCACCGAGGCATGGGTGGCGCCGGCCTTGACCGCGGCGAGGGTGTTGGCGGTCGCGAGTCCGAGGTCGTCGTGACCGTGGAATTCGAGCTCCAGATCGGTGTCCTGGCGCAGGGTCGCGACCAGCCTGAAGGTCGCATCGGGATCGAGCACGCTCAGCGTGTCCGCGATCCGGAACCGTCGCGCGCCCGCGGCGCGGACCGCGGCGATGATTTCGGCGAGAAAGCCCGTATCGGCACGGGACGAGTCCTCGCCGCCGACCGCGACGGCGAGCCCGCGGTCGCGGGCGTAGCCGACGACGCGGCAAATCATCTCGATCGCGGTGGAGCGCCGGCCGCCGAGCTTGGCCGCGATCTGGACGTCGGAGACCGGGATCGACACGTTCACCATGGCGACGCCCGCCGCGATCGCGGCATCGACGTCCTCGACCCGCGCCCGGCACCAGGCGATCGTCGTCGCCGGCAAGTCCGCCTGCACGATGGCGCGGATGGCGGCGATCTCGTCCTTGCCCATGGCGGGAGTGCCGGCCTCGATCTCCGGTACGCCGGCGCGGGCGAGCGCGCGGGCGATGGCGACCTTCTCGGGGGTGGAAAAGGCGACGCCGGGGGCCTGCTCGCCGTCGCGCAGCGTGGTGTCGTTGAGAATGACCCGCGCCGACGTCGCGACCGCGGGGCCATGACCCTGCTCGAGGCCTTGCTGATATCGCCGGACGCTGTCGCGCATGGGCACGCCCCCGCATTGGCATTGGCGCGCCACCGAGGTCGGCGACGGCGCGCGGGACGTGACCGCCCCACCGTGGTTCAGAGCAACCCCCGTGCCATCCCGGGCTCGCCCTTCAAGGCGTTGATTTCACTTGGAATTACAGGGTGTCGGATTTTGTCGCGAGTCCGACAGTGTCGGGACGCGCGGCGGCCGCGTCAGGACCGCTTGCGGCGCAGATGCACGATGGCGTCGACCCGCGCCACCTCGTAGCCGGCCGGAAGCTCCGGCATGGCGGCGATGTCCAGCCCCGGCCCGTCGAGATCGAGCAGGCGGTCCTCGCCATCGATGAAGTAATGATGGTGGGTCGACGGGTTGGTGTCGAAGAACGTCATGCCGCCGCGCACCCCGATCTGTCGAACCAGGCCGGCGCGGGTCAGTTCATGCAAGGTGTTGTAGACCGTGCCGCGCGAGATCGCCTCGCCGCCCTCGTTGACCTCGCGATACAGCATGTCGGGGGTGACGTGGCGGCCGCCGCGGCCGAACAGCAGTTCGCCGAGCCGCAGCCGCTGGCGCGTCGGTTTCAACTGGGCCTGCTCCAGGAGCTCGCGAATGGCGGTCGCGCCGCATGTCCGCGAAGGTTCGGCATCCCCGTCAGGCAGGGGACCGGGAGCAGCGCCGCTCTCGCGCGATGGTCCGGCTTCATCTTCGAGCGCTGGCGGCGTCCTGAACATCAGGCGAAGACCAGGTTGGCATCGGCGCCGATCGCCCCCGCCTGCGACAGCAGCTCGCGGCGCCGGTCGGCCATCCGGCTCTCGCCGCTCTCCTCGCCGAAGCAGAGGTTGAAGTCGGCGCAATTGGTGCAGACCGGCGTGGTGCACATCACGAAGCCGTCGTCTTCGCACATCATCCGGTAGAAGAACCGCTTCCAGCGCATGTTGCGGGTATTGCGTTGCGCCAGCGGCGCGAAGTGCCGCGTCAGCATGCGCGTCAGCTCGGCGCGATCGCGCAGGCCGAGGTCTTCCCACAGATGGTTCGGCTCCATCGACCGCCGCGCGATCATCGCCGCGAGCCAGCCGCCGGTTTCGCCCGGGCTCGACCGCTGGCCGAGCAGCAGGTCGCGCACCATGATCATCTCGTCATCGGGGTCGGCGGCGCGCGCAGGCCTCGCGGCGATCACGGCAGCCGCCGCCGGAAACCAGCGCGCCAGCAGCAGTGCGAACTCCGGTTCCGACAGCCCGGCGTCGTTCATCATCGCGCCGTCGGTCGCGGCCACTGCGAGGATCGAGGCCAGCACGTGCCGATCGAAGGCGTCGTCGTCGTCGATCACGGCATCCGCCGGGGTGCAGCCGGTGAGCAGACGATAGACTGCGGCCGCATCGTTCTCGCCGCGGACCCGAGGCCGCATGACGTGCGGTTCGACACTTGCCGTCGGCGCTGTCGTGGCCAAGCTGGTCTCCTCGGTCGAGCGCGGCGCATCAGCATGCGATGCGAATGGGAAAGCCGGTGTCCGACCTCCTCTCGGAGGCCGGACACCGGTGACGATCAGGCCGACGCGGCGGCCAGTTCGGCCGCGGTCTTGCCGATGACCGACTCGTCGACCGCCTTCATGATGCCGTGCTCCATCAGCATGTCCTCGAGCTCGTCCATGGTGATCGGGGTCGGGATGATGCCCTTGCCGCCGTTGGCGTGGATCTTCTGCGCCAGGCTGCGGTAGTGGCCGGCCTGGACCGAA
>JARLJA010000182.1 GCA_031291445.1 Xanthobacteraceae bacterium
CGCCCGCGGTCGCGGCGCCGCCGACCACGGCCCCCGCCGCCCAGGCCCCGACCCCGCCCGCCGACCAGAAGGTCCAGCTCGCCGATCCGTTCGGCGAGGAGATGGCGCTATCGGCGAAGGTGGTGGTCGCGCTCAAGGGCAGCGGCGAGTGGGATTCGGCCTTCGACACCCTGACCGATTCCCTGCGGACGCTGGCGTCCTTCCTCGACAAGCAGGGCATCAAGGCCGCCGGCCTGCCGATGATCGTCTACACCTCCACCGACGACAACGGCTTCGGCTACATCGCCGAGATTCCGGTCGAGCAGGAGCCGAAGAACCTGCCCAAATCCATCACGGTGGGCAAATCGCCGGAGGGCAAGGTGCTGAAGTTCGTGCACCGCGGCTCCTACGACAACATGGACAACACCTACGAGGCGATCACCAACCACCTCGACGACAAGAAGCTCGAGGCCAAGGACACCTTCATCGAGGAATACGTCACCGATCCGCTGAAGACCCAGGAGGACAAGCTGGTCATCAACGTCTACGTGCCGCTGAAATGAACATGAGAGGCTCCATGCGCACCCCTTCGCTCGTTCTCGCCTGCCTCGGATCGCTCGCGGGTCTCGGTCTCACCGAAGGCCGGGCGCAGACCACGCCCCCGCCGGCAATCTCGGTCACCGGCGAGGCCAGCGTCTCGGTGACGCCGGACCTCGCCACCATCGATGCCGGCGTGACCTCGGAGGGCAAGACCGCGCGCGAGGCGTCCGACGCCAACAACAAGGCCATGGGCGCGGTGCTGCTGGCGCTGAAGGGGCTGAACGTCGCCGACAAGGACGTCCGCACCAGCCGGCTGGCACTGTTCCCGCAGAGCGCGCCGCTGCACGGCCAGAGCGGCCCGATGCAGATCACCGGCTACCGCGCCAGCAATCATGTCACCGTGACGCTGCACGACGTCGCCCGCGTCGCGCCCACCATCGACGCGCTGGTCGCCGCCGGCGCCAACGACATCGGCGGCATCTCGTTCTCGGTCTCCGACCCTTCGAAAGTGCTGGACGAGGCGCGGGTCAAGGCGGTGACCGATGCCCAGCGCAAGGCCGAGATCTATGCCCGCGCCGCCGGCGTCGCGCTGGGTCAACCACTCAGCATCTCGGAGGAGGGCGCACCGGCACCGTTCCGCCCGGTGTTCGCCCGGGCGATGGCGGCGGGAGCACCGGCGCCGACGCCGGTGTCGCCCGGCGAATCCACGCTGCATGTTTCGGTCAGCGTGACCTACGCCATCCGGTAGCCGCCGCCATGTACCGCCCCGCCCTGTTCCGCGAAGATCGTCCCAAGGTGCTGCAGGCGCTGATCCGCAACCATCCGCTCGCCACCCTGGTGACCGCCGGCCCGCGCGGGCTGATGGCCAACCACATCCCGTTCCTGCTCGAGGCGACGGACGCCGGCAACGGCATCCTGCGCGCCCATCTCGCGCGCGCCAACGACCAGCTCGCGGAACTACACGCGGGCACCGAAGCGCTGGTGATCTTCCAGGGGCCGGACAGCTACGTCACGCCATCGTGGTATGCCTCCAAGGTCGAGCACGGCAAGGTGGTGCCGACCTGGAACTACGCCACAGTCCACGCCTGGGGCACGCCGATCGTCCACGACGATCCGGTGTGGCTGCGCGACCAGATCGGCGCGCTGACGGTGTCGCAGGAGCAGCGCCGCGCCGCGCCATGGGCTGTCGAGGATGCGCCGGAGGAGTTCGTCGCCGCCCAGATCAGGGCCATCGTCGGCGTCGAGATCCCGATCGCGCGCATCGAGGGCAAGTGGAAGGTGAGCCAGAACCGGCCGGAGCAGGACCGCCGCAGCGTCGTCGCGGGCCTGTCGCAGGACGGCGACGACGTCATGGCCGGGCTGGTCGCCGAGCGAGGCAAGGCGACGTGATCTGAAGTTACTCATCATGGTGAGGAGGCGCTCTTGCGCCGTCTCGCCAGCGTGCGCCGACTTTTTTGATCGTCATTGCCGGGCTTGACCCGGCAATCCACGCTTTGCATCAGGGTGAGGGCCCTAAAGAGTGGATGCGCGGGTCAAGCCCGCGCATGACGAGTTCAACAAGAACAGCCTAGATCACCACCGCCTGGCCGGGCCGAAGCGCGACGAAGCGGTCGCGCGGCTCCCCGGCGGCGTCGAGCGCGGCATGGAGCGCCGAGACCGGCGCGTCGATCGCCTCGTCGGTGAGCTGGAAGGTGCCGTGATGATGCGCCAGCGCGCGCTCGGCGCCGCAATCGCGCAGCGCCTTCACCGCGTCCTCCGGGTTCATGTGCTGGTCACGCATGAACCACCGCGGTTCATAGGCGCCGATCGGCAACAGCGCGACGCGCGGCGCGCCATGGGCCTCGCGCACCCGGCGGAAATGATTGCCGCTGCCGTAGCCGGAATCGCCGACCACGTAGATCTTGCCCGGCGCCGCCTCGATCACGAAGCTCGCCCACAGCGCCTGGTTGCGGTCGAACAGCCCGCGGGCCGACCAGTGCCGCGTCGGCACCAGCGTGACCGCGACCCGGTCGCTGAGCGCGACGCGATCGCCCCAGTCGAAGGCCTCGGCGCGGATCGCCGGGTTGTGGCCGCGCATGGTGAGGTCGTTGCCGAGCGGCGTGATCACCCGCGGCGCGAACGCCCGGGTCAACTGCGACAGCGTCGGCAGGTCGAGATGGTCATAGTGACCGTGCGACACCAGCACGACGTCGATGGGAGGCAGCGCCTCGAACGCGATGCCCGGCGGATTGACCCGCTTCGGACCGAGCGAGCGGAACGGCGACACCCGCTCCGACCACACCGGGTCGGCGAGAATGTTGAGCCCGGCGACCTGGATCAGCCACGAGGCGTGGCCGACGAAGGAAAAGCGCATGGTGGCGCCGTCGACCAGCGGCGGCGGCATGTCGGAATAGGGTGAGGGGTGGTGCACCGGCCATCGCGCCGGCTGCCGGGTGCGCTGCCACCGCAGCAGGTCGCTGAGCCGCTTGGGCGGGACGCCGTCGGGATCGTGGAAGATCCGGCCGTTGAAATGGTCGGTGACCGGACCCCGGTATCGCGCCATGAAAACTGATCCATCCCAGGTAGGGGCCCGGGCTGAGGCCCAAGCCGGCTCCCCGACATGGGGCGCCGGCGACTGATTTTCAACACCGGACCGGCGCCCCGCAGCGCCATCGCCCGTCCACCGAAAAGCGATGTCTAGATATCTGATATTACTAATATTTTTTACTTTGTGTCGCCGTCCAAAGACGGCTGCCCGTGGCCAGGCCGTGACGGCCGCCGGTTGACTTTGCCAGGACCATGCGCTTTAAGTGCCGCTTCTTCGGAAAGGCTTTCTTTTCGATCCGCCGCCTGGCCCCAGAGGCCGGAGGCCAACGTCCGACAGCGCTGTGCGCCCTCGGGCGCGAAATCGTTTTGGGCGTGGCGCCGTCAGGGATAGCGCCGGAAGACCCTCATCCCGAGGAGCCGCGAAGCGGCGTCTCGAAGGATGAGGCCACGGCAGACCAACGCACCCTTCGAGACGCATGCTGGGCATGCTCCTCAGGGTGAGGCAGCAGGATACCAACGTGTTCGACACTCTGTCGGAAAAACTTGGCGGCATTCTCGACCGGCTGACGCGGCGCGGCGCGCTGACGGAAGCCGATGTCGACGCCGCCATGCGCGAGGTGCGCCGCGCGCTGCTCGAGGCCGACGTCGCCCTCGACGTGGTGCGCGAGTTCACCGACAAGGTCCGCGAGCAGGCGATCGGCGCCACCGTCGTCAAGTCGGTGACGCCCGGCCAGATGGTGGTGAAGATCGTTCACGACCAGCTGGTGGAGACGCTGGGCTCCGACAGCCAGAGCATCGACCTCAACGCGCCTGCGCCGGTGGCGATCATGATGGTCGGCCTGCAGGGCTCGGGCAAGACCACCACCACCGCCAAGCTGGCGCGCCGGCTGACCGGCCGCGACAAGCGCAAGGTGCTGATGGCCTCGCTCGACGTCCGCCGCCCGGCGGCCATGGAGCAGCTCGCCGTGCTCGGCCGCGACACCGGCGTCGACACCCTGCCGATCGTCGCCGGCCAGTTGCCGCCGCAGATCGCGACGCGGGCGCTGCAGGCCGCCAAGCTCGGCGGCTACGACGTGGTGCTGCTCGACACCGCCGGCCGCACCACCCTCGACGAGGAGATGATGGCGGAGGCGGCACAGGTGAAGGCCGCCGCCAATCCCCACGAGGTGCTGCTGGTCGCCGACGCGCTGACCGGCCAGGACGCGGTCAACGTCGCGCGCGCCTTCAACGACCGCGTCGGCCTCACCGGCATCGTGCTGACCCGGGTCGACGGCGACGGCCGCGGCGGTGCCGCGCTGTCGATGCGCGCGGTCACCGGCCGGCCGATCAAGCTGATCGGCACCGGCGAAAAGACCGACGCGCTGGAGGATTTCCATCCCAGCCGGATCGCCGGGCGCATCCTCGGCATGGGCGACGTGGTGTCGCTGGTCGAGAAGGCCGCCGCCAACATCGACGCCGAGAAGGCGGCGCGCGCCGCCGAGAAGATGCGGAAGGGCCAGTTCGACCTGGCCGACCTGCGCGACCAGCTCATGCAGATGCAGAACATGGGCGGACTCGGCGGCCTGATGGGCCTGATGCCCGGCATCGCCAAGATGAAGAGCCAGATCGCCGCCGCCAATCTCGACGACAAGGTGGTCAAGCGGCAGGTCGCCATCATCGATTCGATGACGCGGGCCGAGCGCAAAAACCCCGACATTCTCAAGGCCAGCCGCAAGAAGCGCATCGCCGCCGGCGCCGGCACCAAGGTCGAGGAGATCAACAAGCTCCTCAAGATGCATCGCAACATGGCCGACATGATGAAGGCCATGAGCGGCGCCAAGCGCGGCCCGATGGCGGGGCTGGCGCAGGCCATGGGCCTCGGCGGCGGCATGCCGTCGCCGGACCAGCTCAGGCAGCTGGCGGAGAAGATGCCCGGCGGATTGCCGGGCGGCCTGCCGTCGCTGCCGAAGGATTTTCCCGGCAGCGCCGCGCCGCCCGGCCTGCCCGGCCTGGGCAAACCCAATCTGCCGGGGCTCGGAGGATTTCCGGGCCTCGGCAAGAAGAAGTGACCTGAACCCTTTTCACCGAACACCCAACCGATCCAACAGGAGACCAGAATGTCCGTCGTCATCCGCCTCGCGCGCGCAGGCACCAAGAAGCGCCCGGTCTATCACGTCGTCGTCGCCGACTCGCGCTTCCCCCGCGACGGCCGCTTCATCGAGCGCCTCGGCCACTTCAATCCGCTGCTGCCGAAGGACAACGAGGCGCGGCTGAAGCTCGACCTCGACAAGGTCAAGGCCTGGATCGCCAAGGGCGCGCAGCCGTCGGACCGCGTGAAGCGCTTCCTCGACGCCGCCGGCGTGGTCAAGCGCGCGCCGCGCAACAACCCCGAGAAGGCCGTGCCGCGCAAGGAGCGCAAGGCCGCCGCGGCGTAAGCCGGGTTTCTCGTAGCGACCCCGGTTATGCCGGCCGAGGGCTTCGTCTTCGGGCAATGAGCTGTTCCCTCCCCCCTTGTGGGGGAGGGAGACCACATCTCCACGCCCACAGTGAATGGCGATGGACCAGGGCGAACGCAATTTGACCGACCGAACCCGAATCTGCGTTGCCAGGATCGGCGCCGCGCACGGCGTGCGCGGCGAGGTCAAGCTGTGGTCGTTCACCGAGGACCCGATGGCGGTGACACGCTACGGGCCGCTGTCGACCAGGGACGGCGCCCGTGAATTCGAGGTGGTTCGCGCCCGGGAAGCCAACGGTTTTCTGGTCGCGAGCCTCAAGGACGTCGCGAGCCGCGACGACGCCGAGCGCCTCAACGGCCTCGAGCTCTACGTCCCGCGCGAACGCCTGCCCGCGCCCGAGGATGACGAATACTACCATGCCGACCTGATCGGGCTCGCCGCCGTCACCGCGGCCGGCGAGCCGCTCGGCCGCGTCGTCGCCATTCACAATTTCGGCGCCGGCGACATCGTCGAGATCGCGCCGCCCCAGGGCGCGACCATGCTGCTGCCGTTCAGCAATGCGGTGGTGCCCAGCGTCGACATCGCCCATGGCCGCATGGTGGTGGTGCCGCCGGCCGAGGTCGAGGGCGACGGGCCGGCGGAGGCGGAGTAGCTCATTCTCCCCCAGGTTGCTTTTTGTAACCTGATCACCTTCAAGACATCGGGCCGGATTTGCGAATACGACGTGTCCATGACAGCGTTCCCTTTACCAAAGAAGGGCGCGGCCACGGGACAACAACCAAAAGTGGCATGCCCGTTGCTACCTCCGGCCTACAACTTCTGGGTGTATCGAAAAGGAGCCACATGCAAGACAGGCGCAAAAGCCGCCGGCAGCGGACGTATCTCTGCGGCCGCATTGCCTTCAACGCGCGATCCTCCACCGTGGATTGCCTGATCCGGAACCTGTCCCAGCATGGCGCAATGCTGGAATTTCCGGGGACGATCGTTCCACCGCACGAAACCGACCTCTGCATTCTCAGCCGCGGCGAGAGCCGGCGCGCCCGGTTGATCTGGTGGGACAGTCTCCGCGTCGGGTTCGCCATGGACGGGCCGAGCGCGGATTCGGTGGTCTCGATCGAGACCGCCCGCCTGATCCGGAAGCTCAAGGCCGATCGGGCCGCGCTGGCCAAGCGCATCGCCGCGCTCACGGAGCCGATGTGATGCTGAAGTGGGTCGCGACCACCCTCCTCAACCGGCTGGTGTTCCTCACCGTGCTGCTGTTCGCGGTCAATGCGTTGACGCGAACCAGCTGCGGCGCGGGAGACGATCCGGTCAGCCAGATCGGCAAGGCGGTCTCGAGCATCCGCCAGCTCGCCGACACCCTCGGCAGGCGATAGCGCTGGACCGACACGGGACCGCCGGTTTGACGCCGCGCGCCGCGCGGGCCAGTTTGCCGGCATGACGACCTCCCCACCGCCCTGGCGCGCCACCGTGCTGACGCTGTTTCCCGAGATGTTTCCGGGACCGCTGGGGCTCAGCCTCGCCGGCCGGGCACTCGCCACCGGGCTGTGGGCGCTCGAAGCCCGCGACATCCGCGCCTCGGCCACCGACCGCCACCGCAGCGTCGACGACACCCCGGCCGGCGGCGGCCCGGGCATGGTGCTGCGCGCCGACGTGCTCGCCCGCGCCATCGACGAGGCCGAGGCGGGAGTGGCCGACCGGCCGCGGCTCCTGATGAGCCCGCGCGGTCGGCCATTGACCCAGTCGCGGGTCCGCGCGCTGGCCGAGGGCCCCGGGCCGCTGATCGTGTGCGGCCGGTTCGAGGGCATCGACCAGCGGGTAATCGAGGCCCGGGCGCTGGAGGAGGTCTCGATCGGCGACTACGTGCTGTCGGGCGGCGAGATCGCCGCCATGGCCCTGCTGGACGCCTGCGTGCGCCTGCTGCCCGGCGTCATGGGATCGCTAAGCTCTGGAGAAGATGAAAGTTTTTCCGACGGCCTGCTGGAATACCCGCAATACACCAGGCCCCAGGAGTTCGAAGGCCGCGCCATCCCGGCGATCCTGTTGTCCGGCGACCACGCCAGGGTCGCGGCGTGGCGGCGGCAGGAGGCCGAGGCGCTGACCCGGGACCGCCGCCCCGACCTCTGGGCCGGCCGGCCGGCGACGCCGAAAAAGCCGCCAAAAACCACGACGGACGGGTGACAACCGTTCCTCTTTGCCGTATAGGAGCGCCTCATCCGCAGGGTCCGGCCGGGCGCGATGGCGTTCGCCGCGGGACCGCTGTGCGGACGGACGAATTCTACGACACCTGAAAAGACGGACGCTTGCGCCCCGCCGCATGGGCCGGGGGCGCCGCCGATGGAGATTTGACGATGAACCTCATCCAACAGCTCGACCAAGAGCAGCTCGAGAAGCTCTCCGCCGGCCGGGAGATCCCGGATTTCGGACCGGGCGACACCGTCATCGTCAACGTCAAGGTCAAGGAAGGCGACCGCACCCGCGTGCAGGCCTATGAAGGCGTCTGCATCGGCCGCCAGGGCGGCGGCATCCACCAGAGCTTCACGGTGCGCAAGATCTCCTACGGCGAGGGCGTGGAACGCGTGTTCCCGCTGTATTCGCCGATGATCGACACCATCAAGGTGGTGCGCCGGGGCAAGGTGCGCCGCGCCAAGCTGTATTACCTGCGTGGCCTGCGCGGCAAGTCGGCCCGCATCGTCGAGAAGCAGGATCATCAGCAGGCGGCAGCCGCGAAATAAGCTTCCGGCTATCGCTGGGTTTCCAACGCGGCCTTCAGGGGCCGCGTTTTTATTTTCTCAGGGCGTGCTTCGCCTGGCGTGGTCTCTCCTTGTCATGCCCGCGCTTGTCGCGGCCATGACGGAAGGAGGGATCCTGCGATCCGGAAGACCACCTAACCCCGGCGAGGCCAAGACGCATCGGCCGCATGCCGGGGCTTCAATTGTCGCCGCCGCGCGCGGTGTGATAGAAGATGCCATGAACTCGATTGCGCTCCAGCCCGCCTGCGGACGTCGCCACCACGTGGTGCTCGACGATCACCGCCGCCTGCCCGGGCGCTTCTTCGGACGCTTCACGACCGCGATCGCGGCCGCGCTTCGCGCCGCCGCCTGACGTCGGCGTCCGCCGCGCGCAAGCCGCGGCCCTCGCATTCACATCGCACTTCACATCCCGGGGATTGATCCCATGTCCGCACCCACCACGCTGTACGACAAGATCTGGAAAGACCATCTCGTCGACGAGCAGCCCGACGGCACCAGCCTGATCTACATCGACCGTCATCTGGTCCACGAGGTCACCTCGCCGCAGGCGTTCGAAGGCCTTCGCGTCGCCGGCCGCAAGGTCCGCGCGCCGGAGAAGACGCTGGCGGTGGTCGACCACAACGTGCCGACCACCGACCGCAGCATACCCAATCCCGATCCGGAGAGCGCCGAGCAGATCCGCACGCTGGCGGAGAACGCGCGGGATTTCGGCATCGAGTATTACAACGAGTTCGACAAGCGCCAGGGCATCGTCCACATCATCGGCCCCGAGCAGGGCTTCACGCTGCCCGGCACCACCATCGTGTGCGGCGACAGCCACACCTCGACCCATGGGGCCTTCGGCGCGCTGGCCCACGGCATCGGTACCTCCGAGGTCGAGCACGTGCTCGCCACCCAGACGCTGATCCAGAAGAAGGCCAAGAACATGCGGGCCGTGGTCGACGGCAGATTGCCCGACGGCGTCACCGCCAAGGACATCATCCTCGCCATCATCGGCGAGATCGGCACCGCGGGCGGCACTGGCCACGTGCTGGAATATGCCGGCGAGGCGATCCGCGCGCTGTCGATGGAAGGCCGCATGACGGTGTGCAACATGTCGATCGAGGGCGGCGCCCGCGCCGGCCTGATCGCGCCGGACGAGACCGCGTTCGCGTGGCTGAAGGGCCGGCCGAAGGCGCCGAAGGGCGCGGCCTGGGACGCGGCGATGCGCTACTGGGAGACGCTGCGCACCGACGACGGCGCGCATTTCGACAGCGAGATCCGGCTCCACGCCGCCAACCTGCCGCCGATCGTGACCTGGGGCACCTCGCCCGAGGACGTGGTCTCCGTCAGCGGCGCGGTGCCCAATCCCGACGACATCGCCGACGAGGCCAAGCGCGTCTCCAAGCACCGCGCGCTGCACTACATGGGGCTCACCGCCGGCACGAAGATCACCGACATCCGGCTCGACCGCGTCTTCATCGGCTCCTGCACCAACGGCCGCATCGAGGACCTGCGCGCCGCCGCCAAGATGGTGGACGGCCGCACCGTGAACGGCAATGTCAACGCCATGGTGGTGCCGGGCTCCGGCCTGGTGAAGGAGCAGGCGGAGGCCGAAGGCCTCGACAAGATCTTCAAGGCCGCCGGCTTCGAATGGCGCGAGCCCGGCTGCTCGATGTGCCTGGCAATGAACCCCGACAAGCTGGCGCCGGAAGAGCGCTGCGCCTCGACCTCGAACCGCAACTTCGAGGGCCGCCAGGGCTTCAAGGGCCGCACCCACCTGGTGTCGCCGGCGATGGCGGCGGCGGCGGCGATCGCCGGCCACTTCGTCGACGTGCGCCACTGGCGCTGACACCGGCGCAAAGCCAAACGTGAAACAGGCGCCCGATCGGGCGCCTGTTTTTTTTGAGCGCGATGAGATGAGAGCGTTCCTCAGGTGAGGAGGCGCGGTTGCGCCGAACGCGTTGCTTACGCAACGCTCCTCAAGATGAGGAAGATACGCGGCGCTCCAACGACTCTACGGATAGCCGTTCTTGTCGCGGCCGAGGCCGAAGTCGAACCATTGCAGCGCCGGGCCGGAGCCGTAATAGGGCCGGTAGAAGAACGCCGGGCCTTCATAAAGCGGGCGCTCGTAGTATTCCGACGGCTCGGTGATCACCTGCTCGACCGGCGGCTGGCTGGCGTGGCGATGGTGGCGATGCGACCGACCCTTGTCCGATTGCGCCATGTCGGCGCCCCGCGCGGCCGGGCCTGCGGCCACCAGCGCCGCCGCGACCACGCTCCAGCACAGCCACTTCTTCACCGCTCCGCCCACGGCCATCTCCCGCGCCCCGCCTGTCGCCCACGGCGAATCAGGCCGACGCCGGATATTACGCCCTCGCTCGCGCCGGAGCGCGATGAGATTTCAACGCGGCGTCGTCACGCCACGGCGGGGCGGACCCGCGTCATCAGTACCCGTGATGATGCATGTGGTGGTGCATGTGGTGATGATAATGATGATGGTAGTGGTGATGGACGTGCACGTGCCGGTGATAATAGTGCCGGTAGTGGGCGTGTCCGACGCCGCAGACCCGCCGCGGTCCGTATGCCGTCATGACCAGATGGCAATACGGTGCGCCGACCTCGTAGCCCGGAACCGCGTAGTAGTCCGGCCCGTAGTAATCCGGCCCGTCGTCGTAGAAGTCCGGCCCGATATACCCTCCGAACCCTCCACCAAAGCCGTGGAAGCCGCCACCGTGGCCGCCGTGGCCACCACCGTGACCGCCGCCACCGCCGCCATGACCGCCGCCGTGCGCCTGGATCACCAGACCGTCCGCTTGCGCTGCCGGCTGAGCGAGAGTCATCGCGTTCGCCCGCGGCGCGAGCGCCAGCATCAGTGCCAGAGCCGCGATTGCGGCCAGTCCCATCGCCCGATTCAAGCTACGCATTGCCGTCACTCCTCACATCAACCGTCAAGTCAGACACGTCACATGCGCGACATGCGCGCGGGACCGACGTCCCGACCCGCTGTCAAGCAGCTCTGACCGCCACGACACCCGTCGCGGCGGTCTGTGGTCGCAAGTCCGGAACGCGGAGCTTGCGGAGCCCGATCACCAGTGGCGGTGATGGTGCCAGTGGTGATGCCAGTGGTGATGCCAATGATGGTGATGGTGCCAGCGCACCTCGGTCGTCGGATTGAGCGTTTCGGACGCGAACCTTGTCGCAGCCGATGCCGCCGGATTGGCGAGCGACAGCGCGCTGGCCCGCTGCGCAGGCGCCGCGATCACCAGAAGTCCCGCCACGGCGAGAAGCCCCAGAGCTTTCTTCATGCCTAGTTCCTTGTGCTTCGAGAGGACGAACATTCGGGAGCGCGAAAAATTCCCGATCGACCGGTTTTTCAGAGTCTTCTTCCTGCTCTTCTTCGAGCTCTTCAAGATCGCGCCCGACGCACGCAACCAAATCGGCACGATGCTGAACCAGAGGATGCTACGGAGCGCGAGGTGAATGCGATATGAATGAAAGTGGTGCGACAGCGACCGGCGATCGCCGCGCCGCACCGAGCGGGTCGCGCCATCACATTCACGTCACTCGGGTGTCACCTGGAACCGGCGGGTCGCACTGCTGCGCAGCTTGCGCCGCAACCTGTGACGGGAGACCGCGATGATGCCACGGATGTACGCGCTGGCGGCCCTCAACACCACGTTGCGGGTGTCGCCGATCTCACGGCTCGCGCATGGTGGAGCGCTAGCCTTCCCACCAGCAGTGCATGCGCGGCACGATCACGGTTCCGGCCGGGCGGAACTCCTGGACGTAGTGGGCCTCGCATTGCCGCACCGAATTGGGGCCGGGCGAACTGCCGTAGATCCGCACGCGCGGCGGCTTGTGCCGGACGGGTCGATAGGGAACGGCAGCGACGGGGGCGTCCGTCACCGAGGGATGCGCAGCCACCGGATCGGCGATGGCCGGCGCCGTCGCGAGGCCGACCACGACGCCGGCACAGACCAGGATCCCGAGGATCATTGATCCAAGGAGCCTGGACCCCGTCTCTCTCGCCCGTCTCCGCCGCATCGTACCCGCCCCTGCCCAAACCGGCCCGCAAGGTCTCCGATCGGGGCGCCCCCGTCAACCATCAGCGCTTGGCGCGGCGGTGCCCCGTGCCTAGATAGAGGGACATGTGGACGTCCCAGAAAGCCCCATCGCTGGCCGAGATCGAGGTCCTGGCCCATGACATCTTCGCGCGCCTGCCGGGGCGCTTCCGCGCCATGTGCGAGGACGTCGTCATCCAGGTCGACGATTTTCCCACCGAAGAGGTGCTCGACACCATGGACGCCGAGACCGAGTTCGACCTGCTGGGCCTGTTCCGGGGGGTCGGGCTGCCGTTTCGCAGCCACGACGAGGTGGCGCCGCTGCCCAACATGATCTGGCTCTACCGCCGGCCGATCCTCGACTACTGGGCCGAGCACGACGAGACCCTGGGGCACGTCATCCGTCACGTCCTGGTGCACGAAATCGGCCACCATTTCGGGCTGTCGGACGACGACATGGCGGCGATCGAGGCCCGGTCGTAGACACGAGTGACCAGCCATGCGGATTCGGCCTTTTACCGGCCGGGCAATCGCGCTAGAGGCTTGTCGCATCGGGACTTGCCGGCCGCCCTGCGGCCCCTGCCAGGATATTGAGGCCATGGAAAAATTCACCGTGCTCGAGGGCGTCGCGGCGCCGCTGAAGATCATCAATGTCGACACCGACATGATCATCCCCAAGCAGTACCTGAAGACCATCAAGCGCACCGGCCTCGGCAAGGGGTTGTTTTCCGAGCAGCGCTACAACGACGACGGCAGCGAGAACCCCGACTTCGTGCTCAACAAGCCGTCCTATCGCCACGCCAGGATCCTGGTGGCCGGCGACAATTTCGGCTGCGGCTCGAGCCGCGAGCACGCGCCGTGGGCGCTGGCGGATTTCGGCATCCGCTGCGTGATCTCGACCTCGTTCGGCGACATCTTCTACAACAACTGCTTCAAGAACGGCATCCTGCCGATCCGGGTGTCGCAGGCCGACCTCGACAAGCTGTTCGACGACGCCGAGCGCGGCGCCAACGCCACGCTGACGGTCGACCTCGCCAAGCAGGAGATCCGCGGGCCCGACGGCGGCACGGTGCGGTTCGAGATCGACGCCTTCCGCAAGCACTGCCTGATCAACGGCCTCGACGACATCGGCCTGACCATGGAAAAGAGCGCCGCGATCGCGAGTTTCGAGACCCGCGAAAAGACCGCGCGGCCGTGGCTGTGAGCTGAGGCGCAACGATGGACTCTCGTAGGTAGTTTTGCGTCATGGCCGGGCTTGTCCCGGCCATCCACGTCTTGCTTGCCTGAACCGCTGCCAAGACGTGGATGCCCGGCACAAGGCCGGGCATGACGAACAACTCAATCAGAAGCCTATTTCTTCCCCTCGATCGCATCGGCGATCGCCAAGGTGCGCCGCGCGATCTCGGCGTGCAGCCGCTCCACCATGCGGCCGTCGAGCTGGATCGCGCCACGGCCGGCGTTCTCCGGCCGCTCGAAGGCGGCGACGATGGCGCGGGCCTGCGCCACCTCGTGCGGCGGCGGCGTGAACGCCGCGTTGCAGGCCTCGATCTGGCTGGGATGAATCAGCGTCTTGCCATCGAAGCCCATGTCGCGGCTCTGGGCGCATTCGGCGGAAAAGCCCGCCGCGTCACTGAAATCGCTGAACGGCCCGTCGAGGATCTCGAGCCCGTAGGCATGGGCCGCCAGCACGCAGGTGGTATAGAACGGCAGCATCGGCCCGCGGCCGGGCACCATGCGGATCCGGGTTTCACGGGCGATGTCGTTGGGACCCATGATGTAGCCGGCGAGCCGCGACCCCGCCTGCTGGCCGGTCGCCGACAGCGCCTCGACGTGCAGCAGCGCCAGCGCGGTCTCGATCATGGCCCAGACCTTCAGGGTTCCCGGCGCCTCCGCCGCGGCGAGCCGCTCGGCGACCTGCGCCAGGTCGGCGACGCTGGAGACCTTCGGCACCACGATGCCGTCGGGCCGGGCCCTTGCCGCCATCGCCAGGTCGTCGCCCCACCACGGCGTGTCGAGCCCGTTGATGCGGATCATGACCTCGCGGGAACCGAAGCCGCCGGCGGCGATGGTGCGTCCGATCAGGTCGCGCGCGGTATCCTTGGCCTCCGGCGCCACCGCGTCCTCGAGGTCGAGGATGACGCCGTCGACGGGGAGGCTGCGGGCCTTGTCCAGCGCCCGCGGGTTCGATCCCGGCATGAACAAGAGGCTGCGGCGCGGACGGATCATGGCAATACTCCTCGCATGGGGCCGGCCCCAACCCCGGTCCGGCGGCGCCAAGCCCAAGACCACTCCGCCGGCGCCGTCAAGCGGCAAGGCGGCCCGGCGGCATCGGGTCGCGGCGGCGCAAACCTTGTCGCCGGCGGCACCATGTGGTTAGCCAGTTCTGGATCGACTGGAGGAATGCGCCCGCATGACCGAGTTCCCGCAACAGCTTGTCACCGGCTACCACACCTTCGCCACCCAGCGCCTGCCCACCGAGCAGTCACGCTACCGCGAACTGTCGGAACGCGGCCAGTCGCCGGAGGTCATGGTGATCGGCTGCTGCGACTCGCGGGTCTCGCCGGAGGTGATCTTCGACGCCGGCCCCGGCGAACTGTTCGTGGTCCGCAACGTCGCCAACCTGGTGCCGCCCTACGCGCCCGACGGCGCCGCCCACGGCGTCTCCGCCGCGCTCGAATTCGCGGTCCAGGTGCTGCGGGTCAAGCACATCGTGGTGCTCGGCCACGCCCAGTGCGGCGGCATCAAGGCGCTGGTCGAGGACGCCGAGCCGCTGTCGCCCGGCGACTTCATCGGCCGCTGGATGGCGCTGCTGTCGGAGACGGTCGGGCAGGAGACGCGCGGCAGCGCCGAAACGTTCGCCGATTTCGTCACCCGGCTGGAGCAGCGCGCGGTCAAGACCAGCCTCGCCAACCTGATGACCTTCCCGTGCATCCGCATCCTGGTCGAGCGCGGCAAGCTCGCCCTGCACGGCGCCTATTTCGGCGTGGCGCGCGGCTCGCTCGCGGTGATGGACCCGAACAGCGGAAAATTCGAGCGCGTCGCCACTGAGCGGTAGGCGTGGCTCTGGCGGACTTCAGCGATCTCACGCATCGTCCTGAATTCGAGCGAGCGCGCTTCTTTCGTCATTGCCGGGCTTGACCCGGCAATCCACTCTTCACTTCACGGCAACCGCCGGGAAGCGTGGACCCGCGGGTCAAGCCCGCGGGTGACGCAGGGGAGGACAGTGGCGCCATCGGACGACCACTGACACATCAGAGCCGCGCTTACGCGGCCTTCTTCTTGGCGCTGATGAGCTTGCGGTTGATCAGCGCTTCGGCGATCTGGATCGCGTTGAGCGCCGCGCCCTTGCGCAGGTTGTCGGACACGCACCAGAACACCAGCCCGTTCTCCACCGTGGCGTCGGCGCGGATTCGGCTGATGTAGGTCGCGTCCTCGCCGGCCGCCTCGTAGGGCGTGACGTAGCCGCCCGGCTCGTGCTTGTCGATGACCAGGCAGCCCGGCGCGTTGCGCAGGATGTCGCGCGCCTCGTCGGGGGTGATCGGGTTCTCGAACTCCACCGTGACCGCTTCCGAATGGCCGACGAACACCGGCACGCGCACGCAGGTGGCCGTGAGCTTGATCTTCGGATCGAGGATCTTCTTGGTCTCGGCCATCATCTTCCATTCTTCCTTCGTGTAGCCGTCCTCCATGAAGACGTCGATCTCGGGAATCACGTTGAAGGCGATGCGCTTCGGGAACTTCTTGGTGACGATCTCGTCGGTGGTGTAGACCGCCTTGGTCTGCGAAAACAGCTCGTCCATGGCGTCCTTGCCGGCGCCCGACACCGACTGGTAGGTCGAGACCACCACGCGCCTGATCGTCGCCTTGTCGTGCAGCGGCTTCAGCGCCACCACGAGCTGCGCGGTCGAGCAGTTGGGGTTGGCGATGATGTTCTTCTTGGTGAAGCCCGCCACCGCGGCGGCGTTGACCTCGGGCACCACCAGCGGCACGTCCGGATCCATCCGCCAGGCCGAGGAATTGTCGATCACCACGGCGCCGGCGGCGCCGATCTTCGGCGACCATTCCTTCGATACGGCGCCGCCCGCCGACATCAGGCAGATGTCGACGTCGCTGAAATCGTAGGTTTCGAGAGCTTTGACTTTGAGGGTCTTGTCGCCGAAGGACACTTCGACGCCCTGGCTGCGCCGCGACGCCAGCGCCACGACCTCGTCGGCCGGGAAGCTGCGTTCGGCGAGGATGTCGAGCATTTCGCGGCCGACATTGCCGGTCGCTCCCACCACTGCAACCTTGTAACCCATCATTCACTCTCCGCTCAAAAATGCTCCCGCTGCCGCGGAACGGCTAACCGGAGCGTGGGCGCTTCTATGCGAGAATGGCCGCAAATACAACGCCGGCCTTGCTTTTCAGGCCCGGTCGGGCCGCGAGGCCGCGGCCGCGCGCAACTCCATTGTAGCCCGCAACCATGCCGCCGACCTCGCCCAATCCCTCATGCCAGATGCCGCAGGGCATCCACCCGCTGCTGCGCGGGATCGCGGTGGAGGGGCGCGCGGTCGCGGTGAGGCTGCTGGCCTATGTCTGCGGGCTGGCCATGCTGGCGCTGATTGCCGCCGATCTGATGGCGACGGCGGTCCAGCAGGTCCAGGACCAGCAGGCGCAGGATCAGACGTCCTCGGCAGGCGCGCCGGTTCCGGGTTGGTCGCGGGCCAGCCGGCCCGACCGCGCCTTCGCCGTCGCCGCGGCGGACTTCCCCGCCAAAACAGAGACTTACGAGACCTGGCGACGCCCCGATGGCAGCCGCAGGGATGTCCTGCGCTGGATCGGCGACGGCGGCGAGCCGGTGGCCGAGCTCACCGTCGAACGCGCCGGCAGTCTTGGATTCGTCCCCCTTGCCGCAGCCGTTGCTCCCCAGACGGGAGCTGCCTCGGCCGAGCTGGAGCCCGCCGGGCTGGTGCGCAGCAAATTCGGCAGCGTCGAGCTGTGGCGGGTGGCGGGCGGCGCACCGTCATGCCTCGGCTTCGCCAAGGACGTCACATCGCCCCGGCTGCGGATCTCGGGTTGGACCTGCGCGGCCCAAACCCGCAACCCTCCGCCAGTTCTGATCGGCTGCGCGCTGGACCGCCTGACCCTGCTGTCGGCCGGTAACAATCCGGAGCTGGCGGCGTTGTTCGCCCGTGCCGAACTCAAGCGCGGCGGCTGCGGCACCAGCCTCGCCGCCGACTGGGTCACCGAGCCGGCGCCGCCTCGGCTGCGGGGCCGGCTCTGACCAGTGTGGTGGCGGGGTCCATGTCGGCCTTGCACGATTGTCGCCGACTGTGGCCCGATTCACCTTGTCGCCGCCGCCGCCGCCCGGCTATGGTCGCCCGTCCGGCCTGATTCACGCCGGGCTGCTATCTTTCTGTCCAGGCTTGATTTTTCGCAAAGGCCAGGTTTTCCCTTTGCGTCATCTTGACGAGATCCTGGCTGGATTGGATGGCAGGGGACTGAGTGGCAATTGACGGGTCGCAATCTCCATTGCCGCTCGGAACGCCGAATGAGGACACGATGACGTTGAAATTCGCAGGCTTGGGGCTGGCCGCCACCCTTCTCGTAACCAGCCTGGTGGCGACCGAGGCGGGCGCCCAGTCGCCCCCGACCACCAAGCGCGCCACCACGGGCGGACCGGTCAACTATTCCTACATGTCGGGTCCGCACACCCGCGTGTACGTCACCAAGCGCTCCTGGCTCGACGCCGGGACCGAGGTCAATCCCGGCGACCGCAAGTTCACCGATTACGCCACCGGCGGGCCCAACCAGTCCGAGAGCCTCGCCCGCCTGAACTCGCACCTGGATCAGCGCCGCTCGCCGCTGAGCACGGGGTCCGACCTCGGCGGCGCGCCCACCGGCTTCCCGCTGCCGCCGCTGTTCTGATCGGCGCGCCCGACTGACCAAAATTCTGTTCCGAACACGCAAAATGCCCGGCTCGCGCCGGGCATTTTTTGTTCCATTCCGCGTCACCCGCGGACTTGATCCGCGGGTCCACTCTTTTGAGCAGTCGCCGCGCAGAGAAGAGTGGATTGCCGGGTCAAGCCCGGCAACGACGACGATGGAGAGTCACTGCGCCGATCAGCGATACAGCGCCTGCAGCTCGGCGATGATCGCCTCGCCCATCCGGCCGGTGGAGACCGCCGTCGCGCCCTCCGACATGATGTCGCCGGGGCGCAGGCCCTTGGCCAGCACCATGGCGACGGCCTGCTCGATCGTGTCGGCGAGCTCGCCGAGATCGAGCGAGTTGCGCAGCGCCATGGCGAAGGACGCGATCATCGCGATCGGGTTGGCGACGCCGCGGCCGGCGATGTCCGGCGCCGAGCCGTGCACCGGCTCGTACAGCGACTTGCGCGCCCTGGTCTTGGCGTTGACTTCGCCGAGCGACGCCGACGGCAGCATGCCGAGCGAGCCGGTCAGCATCGCCGCGATGTCCGACAACAGGTCGCCGAACAGGTTGTCGGTGACGATGACGTCGAACTGCTTGGGATTGCGCACCAGCTGCATGGCGCCGGAATCGGCGAGCTGGTGCTCGAGGGTGACGTCCTTGTACTCGCGCTGGTGCACCTGGTTGACGACCTCGTGCCACAGCACGCCGGTCTTCATGACGTTGCGCTTCTCCATCGAGGTCAGCTTGTTGCGGCGCTTGCGGGCGAGATCGAAGGCGACGCGGGCGATGCGCTCGATCTCGTAGGTGTCGTAGACCTGGGTGTCGATGGCGCGCTTCTGGCCGTTGCCGAGGTCGGTGATGGTCTTGGGCTCGCCGAAATAGACCCCGCCGGTGAGCTCGCGCACGATCATGATGTCGAGGCCCTCGACGATCTCGCGGCGCAGGCTCGAGGAGTCGGCGAGCGCCGGATAGCAGATTGCCGGCCGCAGGTTGGCGAACAGGCCGAGATCCTTGCGCAGCCGCAACAGGCCGGCCTCGGGCCGCGCGTCGTAGGGCACGCTGTCCCATTTCGGGCCGCCGACGGCGCCGAACAGCACGGCGTCGGAGGCCTGCGCCAGCGCCATGGTGGCGTCGCTGACCGCGGTCTTGTCGGCGTCGTAGCTCGCGCCGCCGACCAGGCCGGTCTCGGTCTCGAAGCGGGCGAGACCCTGGCCGTTGATCCAGCCGATCAGACGTTGCACCTCCGCCATCACCTCCGGGCCGATGCCGTCACCGGGCAGAAGAAGCAGCTTGTAGGTCGTCATGGGGTCGCCTCTGGTGGGAACTGGTGATCCAAAGCGGCGGTCGTGCGCCGCACAAGTGAAGCTTCCGTCCGTATCAGGAAGCCTCGGAACGGCGCCGTAGTAGTGCGCTGCTGCGGGATTGGCAAGACACCGTTGCCGGCGGCGGGCTTGCGGCGCGGCGCGAAGCCGCGTCACATCCGGCGTCCCGGCAGTGTGCACGGGCGAGAGGTGGAGTGCGCGATGACCGGCCAGATCATGTCCCGCCCGCGGAGCGACGCGGCCCGGCCGTCGGCATTGCCGTGAGGCCGGCGGCGTGACCTCGCAGCCCTACGTCAACGTGACGGCGCAGGTCCATCCGGTCCGCCAGATCCTGATGCTGGCGCTGGCGCCGGCGATTGGGCTCGGCATCGGCCGCTTCGCCTATTCGCTGGTGCTGCCCGACATGCGCGACGCCCTGCACTGGTCCTATTCCGCCGCCGGGTTCATGAATACCGTCAATGCCGCGGGCTATCTCGCCGGCGCGCTGGGCGCGGCGGCGTTCGCCCGGCGCTTCGGGCTCATGAGCGCGGTGTGGATCGGCACGCTCGCCAGCGTCATCTCGCTGGCGCTGTGCGCGATGACCGGCGATTTCGCCGTGCTTGCCGCGGCGCGGCTCGTGGCCGGGCTCGGCGCCGCGCTGTCCTTCGTCGGCGGCGGCGCGCTCGGCGCCATGATCGCGCAATCGCAGCCGGCGCGGGCGTCGCTCCTGCTCGGCCTGTTCTATGCCGGCCCGGCGCTGGGCATCGTGGTCTCCGGCGTCCTCGCGCCCGCGTTGCTGGCCATCGAGGGCCCCGGCTCGTGGTGGCTGGTGTGGGCGGTGCTGGCGGCGGTCAGCGCCGGCCTGATGGGTGTGATGCTGTTCAACCGGGTCGAGGCGCCGGCGCTGCGCGCCCAGGCGCGGGTGCCGACGCCGCCGCTCGGCCCGATCGGGATCTACCTGTTCGGCTATTTCTGCTTCGGCGCCGGCTACATCGCCTACATGACCTTCATGATTGCCTATGTCCGCGACGCCGGCGGCAGCGCGCTGGCCCAAAGCGCATTCTGGTGCCTGATCGGCGCCGCCGCCTTCGTCTCGCCGTGGCTGTGGCGCGGCCTGCTGGCGCGGGGCGCGAGCGGGGTTTCCACCGCCATCCTGATCGCTGTGACCATGGTCGGCGCCGCGCTGCCGCTGATCACCGTGTCGACCCTCACATTGACGCTGTCGGCGCTGGTGTTCGGCAGCACCTTCTTCGCCGTGGTCTCGGCGACCACCGCCTTCGTGCGTTTCAACTATCCGCCCGAAGCCTGGCCCAAGGCCATCGCGGTGGTGACCATCGCCTTCAGCATCGGCCAGACGCTGGGGCCGATCTTGACCGGCGCTATCAGCGACGCCACCGGCAGCCTGGATTCCGCGCTCGACCTGTCGGCAGCCGCGCTGGCGCTGGGCGCGCTGACCTGCGCCGGCCAGCGGCGCCTGGCGGCCGCGAAGCAATAGAGTGCTATTGTCGTCCCCGGCGCGCAGCGACCGGGGACGACGGCGGTGGGTGAGGTGCGCTCCGCGCTCTACGGCTCGATCACGCCGCAGGCGATGCGGGCGCCGGCATTGCCGGCCGGATCGGACTTGTAGTCGTCGGCGCCGGCATGGATGATCAGCGCGGTGCCGTCGGGCTTGAACAGCGAATTGGGCTTGTCCTTGGCGAGCGTCACCGCGGTGTTGACGACCTCGATCGCCACCTCGCCCGAGGCGGGAACGATCAGGTTCGGCATGTCGCCGGCATGGTGGCCGTCCGCCGCCATCATGCCGTGCTTGTGGCTGTCGGGATTGAAATGGCCGCCGGCGGTGGTGAACGGCGGCTCGCACTTGCCGACGGCGTGAACGTGGAAGGCGTGTTCGCCGGCCGGCAGACCCTTGGCCGTCAGATGGATCAGGACGCCGTCGGAAACCTGGGTCAGCTCGGCGCTGCCGACGGTCGCCCCATCGGCGTTCTTCAGCACCGCCTTGGCGGTCTGGGCGGAGGCAGCGCCCGCCGCCAGGGCGAGCGTGAGGACAACGGCGCAGGACAGGCGAGCAATCATGACGACCTCGTGAAATGGATGAGTCGGCCAACCGGAATGAAACAGCGCGGTGGCCAAACTATTCCAGCTCAGCTGCCGCTGAAAGCGTTGTATCCCTGGTCTTCCCAATAGCCGCCCTTGTAGTCGTTGGTCACCTCCATGGCGATGACGTATTTCGGATTCTTGAAGCCGAGCTTGGTCGGAACCCGGATCTTCATGGGAAAGCCGTAGGCCTTGGGCAGGATCTTGTCGTCGTACTTGAACGTCATCTGGGTCTGCGGATGCAGAGCGGTCGGCATGTCGAGGGTTCCGGTATAACCCTCGGCACAGCGGAACCAGCAGTATTTGGCGCGCGTGTCGGCGCCGACCAGCTTGAGGAAATCGCGCAGCGACGCGCCGGTCCAGCTGCCGATCGCGCTCCAGCCCTCGACGCAGATGTGGCGCGTGATCTGCTTGAACTGCGGCAGCGCGTAAAGCTCCTGCAGGGTCCACGCTTTCTTGTTGTCGACCAGACCGGTGACCTCGAACTTGTAGTCCGCCGCCTCGACCTCCGGCGCCTCATCGAGGCCGTAATAGGCATTGAACGGGAACGGCCGGGTGATGGCGCTTTCGGGGTAGGTCGGCGCCAGCGTGTCGGGGTTGAACAGCGCCGACTGCACGGCGTCGTTGAACTTCGAGACGTATTTGAGCAGGCTCTCCGCCGAGTCCTCGTCGACGACGTCGCAGCCAGTGAGCAGCGTCAGCGCGCCGAAGCTCGCGCCCATGGCGAGGAAGCGACGGCGCGCCGGGTCCGGCAGCAGCCGGGTGGCATCCTTGACCAGCAGGCGCTTGTCGACGCCGGGAATGATCAGATCACGAAACTTGCGCATGACGAACTATCCCTGGACTAGCGGCCGATGATCATGGCGCGGAGGCTCTTCGGCACCAGCAGCGCCAGCGCCACGTGGACCACCAGAAAGCCGACGATCGCCGCCATGCAGCCGAAGTGGACGTAGCGCGCGGTGTCGTAGCCGCCGAACACCGCCGTCAGCCACTGCAGCTGCACCGGCTTCCAGATCGACAGCCCCGACAGCACCACGACGATGCCGACCACGATGATGCCGGCATAGAGCAGCTTCTGGACCTGGTTGTAGACGGTGAGGTCGTCGTGGGCGAGCTTGCCGGCGAGCGCCGCGCGCAGATCGCCGAGCACGCCCGGCACCGACAGCGGCGTCAGCTTGCGGCGGAAGCGCCCGGTCAGGAGGCCGGCGGCGAGATAGACGAGGCCGTTGACCATCAACAGCCACATCGCGGCGAAGTGCCAGAGCAGCGCGCCGCCGAGCCAGCCGCCCAGCGTGATGGTGTGAGGAAAGGTGAAGCCGAACAGCGGCGAGGCGTTGTAGACCTGCCAGCCGGACATGATCATCAGGATCATGGCGACCGCGTTGATCCAGTGCAGCACCCGGACCCAGCCCGGCTGGATCACCCGGCCGCGGGCGGACACGTGACTGTGATCGGCCCCGGCGTGATCGGCGGCAATGCTCGACATTGTCGTCCCCGTTTGCGAGTTGCGATGGCGTTCGTAAGGCTCTACGGCGCAGTCTACCATTTGTTACGTCGCCCGGGACGATCAGTTTCACGTGACGCCGCGGCGGACCGCGCCGCACGCACGGGCGCCGGCCAAAAACAGCGGGCCGAACAAGGTCCGGCCCGCAGGAATCGTCGCTGGGAGGATCAGGTCACCGCCCGATCAGCCCGGCAGCAGCACGGTATCGACCACGTGGATCACGCCGTTGGACTGCAGCACGTCCGGGATGGTCACGGTCGAGGTGTCGCCCTTGCCGTCGGTGACGGTCAGCTTGCCTTCCGACGGCTGCCGGATGGTGAGTTCGTCGCCCTCGACGGTCTTGAACTTGGCCATGCCGCCGCCGTCCTTCACGGCCTTCATCAGCGCCACCGCGGTGAGGCGTCCGGGAACCACGTGATAGGTCAGGACCGCCGTCAGCTTCGGCTTGCTCTCGGGCTTCAGCAGGCTGTCGACGGTGCCGGCCGGCAGTTTCGCGAACGCCGCGTTGGTCGGCGCGAACACGGTGAACGGTCCGGCGCCGGACAGCGTGTCGACCAGGCCGGCGGCCTTGACCGCCGCCACCAGCGTGGTGTGGTCCTTGGAGTTGACGGCGTTCTGGATGATGTTCTTCGACGGATACATCGGCGCGCCGCCGACATTCACGGTCTTCTCGCCGGACATCTTGTCCTGCGCGCTGACCGGCGCGGCGAGCATCAGCGCCGATACGGCGACGGCGGACAGCAGAGCGACGGTCTTCGACATGTTGAGTTGCGACATATTGTGTCTCCCGAAGGAAGGCGGATCACCCGCCGAATGGTGAGGGATGGAACGGCGTCCGAACCGGCAATCGCAGCGACGCCGGATCGCGTCGTCGAATCGATCTACGGGGCGCCGCACCGGCCGGTTTCGGGAATATTTTTGGCGCGTTCTGAAACTTTCCGCGGCCATGCACCACGGACCCGCGACAACCGCCGGGCCGCGCTTGATCTCACCGGTCAAATGCGCGAATGAAGCCGGAGCGGCTTTGAGGAGTGCGAGGAGCCCATGAGCGCAAACCTGTTTTCGCGTCTGTTCGACACCATGACGGAGCCCGATCGGCTCGCCATCGAGACCGCGGAGGGTGCGCGCATCAGCTACGGCGACCTGATCGCGCAATCGGGGCGGATGGCCAACTACCTGGTGTCGCGCGGCGTCAAGGCCGGCGACCGCGTCGCCGCGCAGGCCGAGAAATCGGTGCCCGCGCTCGTGCTCTATCTCGCCGCGGTGCGCGCCGGCGCGGTCTATCTGCCGCTCAATACCGCCTACACCCTCAACGAGCTCGACTACTTCATCTCGGACGCCGAACCCGCGCTGGTGGTGTGCGACCCGGCCAGGGCCGAGGGCATCACGGCACTGGCGGAGCGCGTCGGCGCCAGGGTCGACACCCTCGACGCCCACGGCGGCGGCTCGCTCACCGAGGGTGCCGAACGCTGCGCTGCGGAATTCGCGACCGTTGCGCGCGGCGGCGACGATCTCGCCGCCATCCTCTACACGTCGGGCACCACCGGCCGCTCCAAGGGCGCCATGCTCAGCCACGACAACCTGGCCTCGAACTCGCTGACCCTGGTCGACTTCTGGCGCTTCACGCGTGACGACGTGTTGATCCACGCGCTGCCGATCTATCACACCCACGGGCTGTTCGTGGCCAGCAACGTCACGCTGTTCGCGCGTGGCGCGATGATCTTCCTGAGCCGCTTCGACCCCAACCAGGTGATCGACCTGATGGCGCGCGCCACCGTGCTGATGGGCGTGCCGACGTTCTACACGCGCCTGCTGCAGAACCCGCGACTGACCCGCGAGGCGACCCGTCACATGCGGCTGTTCGTGTCGGGCTCGGCGCCGCTGCTCGCCGACACCCATCGCGAGTGGTCGGCGCGCACCGGCCACGCCGTGCTCGAACGCTACGGCATGACCGAGACCAACATGAACACCTCCAACCCCTATGACGGCGAGCGTGTGCCCGGCGCGGTCGGTCTGCCGCTGCCCGGGGTTGCCGTGCGCGTCACCGATCCGGAGACCGGAACGGAGCTTGCGCCCGAGGCCATCGGCATGATCGAGGTCAGGGGCCCCAACGTCTTCAAGGGCTACTGGCGCATGCCGGAGAAGACCAGGGCCGAATTCCGTCCCGACGGTTTCTTCATCACCGGCGACCTCGGCAAGATCGACGCCAAGGGCTACGTCCATATCCTGGGGCGCGGCAAAGACCTCGTGATCTCGGGCGGCTTCAACGTCTACCCCAAGGAGGTCGAGAGCGAGATCGACGCCATGCCGGGGGTGATCGAGAGCGCCGTGATCGGCGTCACCCACCCGGACTTCGGCGAGGGCGTCACCGCCGTGGTGGTCGCCGACGGCAACGCCGGCCTGACCGAGGGCCAGGTGATCCACGCGCTGGACGGCCGGCTGGCCAAGTTCAAGATGCCCAAGCGGGTGCTGTTCGTGAACGACCTGCCGCGCAACACCATGGGCAAGGTGCAGAAGAACGTGCTGCGCGACACCTATGCAGCGCTCTATACCAAGGCCGACTGACCCGAGCCCGGCGACTGGCAGCCGCGCGCTGTCCGCATGGGCCGACGTCGAGCCGCCCTCCTGCGAGCGGGTGGCAGTGGAATGAATCGCGCTTCACGCCGCCGCCGCCCGACCATGGCAACCCGCGCGGGAAGCCCGAGAATACGCGCCAAACAAACAATGAACCAATATTCGCGTCATTATCATTTCAACATTGCGCTGATCCCCGCGACTCCGTAAATAGAGCCGTTCTTTGGCAGGCGGAGCTGCGCCTGCGCGCTCCCGGAATCCCCTTCCGGAAACCCACGAAGGCATCGATGACAGTCAGCACGAACCGTCCGCTTTCGCCGTTTATGACCTATCGCTGGACGCTCACGATGGCGATGTCCTTCGTCCATCGCGCCACCGGCGTCGCGCTCTATGTCGGCACCCTGCTGATGGCGTGGTGGCTGATCGCGGCGGCCTCCGGGCCCGCCGCCTACGGTGCGATCCAGGGCTTCACCGCCAGCTGGATCGGCCGGCTGATCCTGCTCGGCTACACCTGGGCGCTGCTGCACCACATGCTCGGCGGGCTGCGCCATTTCGTCTGGGACCTCGGCTACGGCTTCGGCGCCGCCGAACGCGAATGGATCACCCGGGCCACGCTGATCGGATCGATCACGCTGACCGTGGTGATCTGGGTGATTGCCTATGCCGCGGGAGGCGCGCGATGAGCCAGGGTTCGGGATCGATGCGGACACCGATCGGACGCGTCCGCGGCCTCGGCGCCGCCCACAGCGGCACCAAGGACTTCTTCCGCCAGCGCCTGACCGCGCTCGCCATGCTGCTGTTGTTCATTCCCGCGCTCGTCGTCGTGATGATGCTGCTCGGGCGCAACCACGCCGCCGCGGTCCAGATCCTGGGCTCGCCGCTGGTGGCGGTGATCATGATCCTCTTCATCATCGCCAGCGCCTGGCACATGAAGCTCGGCATGCAGGTGGTGATCGAGGACTACGTCCACGACGAGAAACTCAAGCTCGCCGCGATCATCGCCAACACCTTCTTCTCCGCGGCGGTCGGGCTCGCCTCGATCTACGCCATCATCAAGCTCTCATCCGGAGTATAGCGCATGGCCAGCAACGGCGTCGGCGCCACCGCCAGCAGCGGCCAGGCCTATCCGATCGAAGACCACACCTATGACGTCGTCGTCGTCGGTGCCGGCGGCGCAGGCTTGCGCGCCGTGGTGGGATGCAGCGAGGCCGGGCTGCGCACCGCCTGCATCACCAAGGTGTTCCCGACCCGCTCCCATACCGTGGCGGCGCAGGGCGGCATCTCGGCGGCGCTCGGCAACATGCACAAGGACGACTGGCGCTGGCACATGTACGACACCGTCAAGGGGTCGGACTGGCTCGGCGACCAGGATTCCATCGAGTACCTGGTGCGCAACGCGCCGGAGGCAGTCTACGAGCTCGAGCATTGGGGCGTGCCGTTCTCCCGCACCGAGGACGGCAAGATCTACCAGCGGCCGTTCGGCGGCATGACCACCGAGTTCGGCAAGAGCCAGGCGCAGCGCACCTGCGCCGCCGCCGACCGTACCGGCCACGCCATGCTGCACACCATGTACGGCCAGGCGCTGCGCCACGCCGCCGAATTCTACATCGAGTTCTTCGCCATCGACCTGATCATGGACGACCAGGGCACCTGCCGCGGCGTCATCGCGCTGAAACTCGACGATGGCACGCTGCACCGCTTCCGGGCGCAGACCACGATTCTCGCCACCGGCGGCTATGGCCGCATCTATCATTCCTGCACCGGCGCCCACACCCAGACCGGCGACGGCAGCGCGATGGCGCTGCGCGCGGGCCTGCCGCTGCAGGACATGGAATTCGTGCAGTTCCACCCCACCGGCATCTACGGCGCCGGCTGCCTCGTCACCGAGGGCGCCCGCGGCGAGGGCGGCTATCTCGTCAATTCGGAAGGCGAGCGGTTCATGGAGCGCTACGCGCCCTCCGCCAAGGATCTCGCCTCCCGCGACGTCGTCTCGCGCGCGATGACCATCGAAATCCGCGAGGGCCGTGGCGTCGGCAAGAACAAGGA
>JARLJA010000183.1 GCA_031291445.1 Xanthobacteraceae bacterium
GCCGTAGGCGTCGGCGAGCTTGACGAAGTCCGGCAGCGCCTCGGAGTAGGAGTGCGACAGCCGGTTGCCGTGCAGCAGCTGCTGCCACTGCCGCACCATGCCCATGTACTGGTTGTTGAGGATGAAGATCTTGATCGGCAGATCGAACTGCACCGCCGTCGACATCTCCTGCATGGTCATCTGCACCGAGGCGTCGCCGGCGATATCGATCACCAAGCTGTCGCGATGGGCGACCTGGACGCCGAGCGCCGCCGGCAGGCCGTAGCCCATGGTGCCGAGCCCGCCCGAGGTCATCCAGCGGTGCGGCTCCTCGAAGCCGTAGAACTGCGCCGCCCACATCTGGTGCTGCCCCACTTCGGTGGTGATGTAGGTGTCGCGGCCGCGGGTCAGCTCGAACAGGCGCTGGATCGCGTATTGCGGCAGGATGACGTCGTTGTTCTTCTTGAACGCCAGCGAATTGCGGCCGCGCCAGCTCTGGATCTGCTGCCACCACGGCTTGATGTCGGGAGCTTTCGCCTCCGCCTTGAACACCTGCAGCAGGTCGCCGAGCACGTTGGCGACGTCGCCGATGATCGGCACGTCGACGCGGATGTTCTTGTTGATCGACGACGGATCGATGTCGATGTGGATCTTCTTCGAGCCCGGCGAGAACGCGTCGGTGCGTCCGGTGATGCGGTCGTCGAAGCGCGCGCCGATGCACAGCATGACGTCGCAGTCGTGCATCGCCATGTTGGCCTCGTAGGTGCCGTGCATGCCGAGCATGCCGAGCCAGTTCTTGCCCGAGGCGGGATAGGCGCCGAGCCCCATCAGGGTCGAGGTGATGGGAAAGCCGGTGACCGCGACCAGCTCGCGCAGCAGCGTCGCGGCCTCGGGGCCGGAATTGATCACGCCGCCGCCGGAATAGATCACCGGGCGCCTGGCGCCCGCCAGCAGCGCCACCGCCTTGCGGATCTGGCCGGCGTCGCCCTTGACCTGCGGCCGGTAGGAGACGTGGACGTCGGACTTGCGCGGTGGCGTGTAGATGCCGGTGGCGAACTGGACGTCCTTGGGCACGTCGACGACCACCGGGCCGGGGCGGCCGCTGGTGGCGACGTAGAACGCCTCGTGCAGCACGCGCGGCAGATCCTCGATCCGGCGCACCAGCCAGTTGTGCTTGGTGCAGGGCCGGGTGATGCCCACGGTGTCGCATTCCTGGAACGCGTCGTTGCCGATCAGGTGGGTCGGCACCTGGCCGGTGATGCAGACCAGCGGGATCGAGTCCATCAGCGCGTCGGCGAGCGGCGTCACCATGTTGGTGGCGCCGGGACCGGAGGTCACCAGCACCACGCCTGGCTTGCCGGTGGAGCGGGCATAGCCCTCGGCGGCGTGGCCGGCGCCCTGCTCGTGGCGCACCAGGATGTGCTCGACCTCGCTTTGCTGGAAGATCTCGTCATAGATCGGAAGCACGGCGCCGCCGGGATAACCGAAGAGGTGCTTGACCCCGTGATCGATCAGCGCGCGCACGATCATGGCGGCGCCGGTCATCTGGTTGGGGTTGTGGCTCGTCTGCTCGCTCATGGGTCGCTCCGGATCGGCTTGCCAGTCGGATTTGAGGGTCGGGTCGCATTCGGGAAATAAAAAGGGGGCCCGAGAGGCCCCCACACACCGCCAGAAGTCCAGGTGGCCTCAGCCACCCCCGGCGGTGTGCCTGGGGACGAGAAGTACGACCACTTTGGTAATAATGTTGCGCATTCTTCGTCCAGAATTCCTAAAGGTTGCGCGGGTTATAGCCGCCCATTGGCCCTTGTCAAGCCCGCGCATACAGAGGCTATCGCGAATGCCTGTATTCGGCGAGGGGCAAAATTGCGCCGCCGGCCATGCGCGATCGGATCGAAGCCGTGAACGCCGAGCCCGGCATCGGTTACACAGGTGATCGGATTGCCAAGTCGAGCGCCGAGGACTGACGCCATGCCAAACTGGTTGTTGCCGCTCCTGGCCCTGATCGGCCTCGTGAGCTTTCTCTACTTCGCCTTCTGGAAGGGGCTCGCCACCAAACCCGCCCCGAACAACCGCAACACCTACGACGGTCCGGCCGACCTCGGTGGTCCGGGCGATGGCCATCACGGCTGAGACTGCGGCGGCCCCGTTCGAGCGCCCGCCTCAGCCACGCAGCCCGCGCAGCGCGCGCTGAACGGCCACACCGCCAACCTGCAGCTCGATCGCGGCGATTATGCCACCGCGAGCCGCGCGATGGTCGCTGTCTTCGACAGCGATTCCTACTACGTCGCCGGCTATCTCGAGCGGCGACCAAGACTGCACGGGTCAGTTGTCGTCGGCCTCGACAACGTGAATTCCCATCTCCGCAAGGCGATTTAGCACCTGCTCGATTTGCCGGGATGTCAACGTTGCGGGCGGCAGCAGCTTGTCAAGTTGGGCAAAGGTGATCTGCCCGACCTGGGCCGCCGTTTCACTCGCGCGCTGGATCGCCTGCTCGACCGGATCGTCCATTGAGCTTCTCCCGAAAGTGGCCCTCTATAATAGGTCGAGGGTCGCTATCCGAGGCTGCAGCCGGAAAGCTCGTGCTCCAGCCACCCCCGCGCCGCGTCCGGCGCGACCCAGTGGAATTCCTCGAGCTGGTGGCGAAACCAGGTGAACTGCCGCTTGGCGTAGTGGCGGGTGTCGGTCTGGCCGATGGTGATCGCCGCCTCGCGGGAGATCTCGCCGCGGAGGTGGCGGATCAGCGCCGGCACGCCGTGCGCCTTCATCGCCGGCAACAGCGGATCGAGGCCGCGCGCGGCGAGCGCCGCCACTTCCGCGAGCGCGCCCTGGGCCAGCATGGCTTCGAAGCGGGCGTTGATGCGGGCGTAGAGCGCCTCGCGCTCCGGCGCGAGAAACACCGCGACCGTCTCCGCGGGCGGCAGCAGCGGCGGCAGGCCGTCACGGTGCCAGTCGGCGAGCGAGCGGCCGGTCGCCTCAACCACCTCCAGCGCGCGGGCGATACGGACCCGGTCGCGGGGCTTCAGCCGCTCCGCCATCACCGGATCGCGCCGCTCGAGCTCGCGGTGCAGCGCCTCGGGGCCGTCGCGCTCCAGCCGGGCGCGGATGTCGTCGCGGATCCCGGGCGCGATCGGCGGCACCGCCGACAGCCCCCGGGTCAGGGCCTTGAAATAGAGCCCGGTGCCGCCGACGAAGATCGGCAGCCGGCCGGCGGCCCGTGCCTCCGCCAGCGCCGCCGCGGCGTCGGCCACCCACATCCCGGCCGAATAGTTGACCGCGGCGTCGGCATCACCGTAGAGCCGGTGCGGGACGCGGGCCTCCTCCTCCGGCGTCGGCCGGGCGGTGAGGACCCGCAGATCGCGGTAGACCTGCATGGAGTCGGTGTTGATCACCGTGCCGCCGCACGCCGCCGCGAGGCCGAGCGCCAGCGCCGACTTGCCGCTGGCGGTCGGCCCTGCGATAAGCACGGCCCTGCCCGGCCCGGGATGGTTCGCCTCGTCCGCCCGCGTCACGTTGCCGAGGCCCGGTTCCAGCTCCGGCGTCCAGGTCCAGATCCGACCCCAACGCCGGGGCAGATGCGCGAAACCCGATAGAGCCCGATCATGTCACTCGTCGCCACGCTGATCTCCAACCCGAATGATCCCGCGCTCGACCAGACCGCGGTGGAAGCGGCCTGCGCGATCCTGCCGTCGGCCGGCGAACCGGCCTGGCTCGCCCCCGGCATCGCGGCCGACATTCCGTTTTCGCCGAATGCGTCCGACGAGGCGCCGCAGGCCATTGCCGAGCGGCTGCGCGCGGCGCGCGGCGACCGGCCGGTCGACGTTGTGGTGCAGCCGATCGCGGCGCGGCGCAAGAAGCTTTTTCTCGCCGACATGGATTCCACCATGATCGGCCAGGAATGCATCGACGAGCTGGCGGCGTTCGCCGGACTCAAGGAGCACGTCGCCGCGATCACCGAGCGCGCCATGCGCGGCGACATCGCGTTCGAGCCGGCGCTGCGCGAGCGCGTCGCCCTGCTCAAGGGGCTGCCGCTCGGCGTCGTCGACGAGGTGATCGACAAGCACATCACGCTGACGCCGGGGGGAGCCGAGGTGGTGCGCACCATGCGCGCCCACGGCGCCTATACCTGCCTGATCTCCGGCGGCTTCACCCTGTTCACCAGCCGCATCGCGGCGGCGATCGGCTTCCAGGAAAATCGCGCCAACACGCTGGACGTCGCCGACGGCAAATTTGCCGGCACGGTGGCGCCGCCGATCGTTGGCCGCGAGGCCAAGCTCGCCACCCTGCTCGAGCTGCGCGAGAGCTTCGATCTCGACGCCATCGACACCCTGGTGGTCGGCGACGGCGCCAACGATCTCGGCATGATCGAGGCCGCCGGCCTCGGCGTCGCCTACCGCGCCAAGCCCAAGGTTGCCGCCGCCGCCGCGGCGCGGATCGATTTCGGCGACCTCACCGCGCTGCTCTACGCCCAAGGCTATCGACGCGACGAATTCGTCAGCTGACCCACGCCATCGCCCCTTTTGCCGGTCCGGCTCCACACGAGCGGATCGCGCGGCGAATCTGACCAACCATTCACGTTCATGAATTCGCGACAAGTCGCGCATCCCCGCTCTTGCGCGCGCCGGTCCGGTTCCCACGTCATGGAACAAGTGGCGGCCGATCTCATTGTGATCGGCGGCATGACGTCGCCGCGCGGACAATGGCGCCGGGGCAGGGCGTATTGGACGCGTGCCAGGCCGATCGCGTGATTGCGCCGGATCAACCGGCGCGGACCGGCCGGTGGTAGATTTTTTGAGTTTTCGCAGGCGGAGGACATCATGACATCCCGCGCGCAGAGATTTCGCTCGCTCACCCTCGTGTCGGTCGTCGCCGGCGCCATCGCGGCGCTGGCGCTGTCGGGCACGGCTGATGCCGCACCACGCGGTGGCGGCGGAGGCGGACGTGGCGGCGGTGGCCACGGGGGCGGCGGCGGTTTTCACGGGGGCGGCGGTTTTCACGGCGGGGGCGGATTTCACGCCGGCGGTTTCCGCGGCGGCGGCGGACACGTGGCGCGCAGCTTCTCCGGCGGCGGTCGGCATGTCACGGCGCGCTCCTTCTCCGCGGGCCGCAGCGCACGGACGTTCTCCAGCCGCGGCGTCTCGCGCGCCGCGCGGATCGGCGCTGGCGCCGCGGTCGGTGCCGGCGTCGGCGCGGCCGCGCTGGCCCACCACAATGCGGCCTCGGAGCGCCTGACCGCGCGCCACACGGCCGCGATCGGCCATTCGTTCACCAGCCCACAGGTCACCCACGCGCTGCATTCCCATGGCGGCCTGCGCGATCCGCATTCCCGCGCGGCCATCACCTCGGCGGTGGCGACCGCGGGATGGCACCATCACGGTGACCACGGCGGCTGGTGGCGCCATGCCCATGGCGGCTATGGCTGGGTCGGCCCGGTGTTCTGGCCCTACGCCGACTACGACATGTACGACTATGCCTTCTGGGGCTACGGCTACGACCCGGCGTTCTGGGACTACGGCTACGGCGATCTCTATGGCGGGCTGTTCGGCCTGTACGGCTACGACACACTGAGCGGCTATGCCGGCTACCTGCCGCGCGCCGCGGCACGCGGCGGCGCACCGGCTGCGGCGCCAGGCGGCAACACCGCCCAGGCCAGCCTCGCCGACATGTGCGGCGAGGACACCCGTGACATCGCCGGACTGCCCACCGACCGCATCCGCGACACCCTGGTGCTGAACGACGCGCAGCGCGCGGCACTCGACGAGCTGGCGACCGCCACGCAGCAGGCGGCGCAGTCGATCCGCAACTCCTGCCCCGGCGACGTCGCGCTGACCGCGCCGTCGCGGCTCGCCACCATGCAGGCCCGCGTCGAGGCGATGCGCGCCGGCGTCACCACCGTTTCGCCCGCGCTCGACAGGTTCTACGGGCTGCTGAGCGACGAGCAGAAGGCGAAGTTCAACGGGCTCGCCGAGGAGCAGCCGGGCGCACCACGCGAGGTGCCGGCGACCGCGGTCTCGACCGGCGGCCAGGCGAGCTGCGAGGCCTCGCAGCCGGGCGCCACCGACTGGCCCGGCGCGCTGATCGAAAGCATGGTGCGCCCGACCGAGGCGCAGCGCCCGAGCCTCGCCGCGCTGCAGGACGCCACCGGCAAGGCCGCCGAGATCCTCAAGGCGTCGTGCCAGCCCAATGAGGCGCGCACGCCGCCGGCCCGGTTCGCCGCGATCGCGACACGGCTCGACGCCATGGACAAGGCGATCGGCACCGTGCGCCCGGCGCTCGATACCTTCTACAATTCGCTGTCCGACGAACAGAAGGCGGGCTTCGACGCCATCGGCCCGCAGCGCGCCGGCGCCAGCACTACCACCGCGTCTGCCGGCGACGACGAGGAGGCGCCGGTGGCGCGGCATCGGCGCCACCGCCACGGCATCGGCGTCGGCGGCCTGATCCGGCGGATGATGAGGTTCATGTAGAAACTGGGCGACCTGCAGCGGCGCGGTCGCGCCGTCACTTTCCTCCGTCGTTGCCGGGCTTGACCCGGCAATCCACTCTTTCTCTTGCAGCGACTGCCCTGAAGATAAGAGGGGACCCGCGGGTCAAGTTTACAGCCGGACCGGCCGGAGGCCGGATCCGGTTGCCCGCGGGCGACGGCAGCAGAGAGTCTCGCGGCTGTCGCCGTCCGATCAGGCCGGGCGGACCGCGGCTTCCGCTCCGGCCTATTGCAGGCTCAGCGCCACGAAGCGCAGTTCGCCGTCGGCGTTGGCCACCAGCAGCAGCACCGACTTCTTGCCGTCCTTCTTGAGCTGCTCGACGCGCTTCTTGACGTCGGCGCCGCTCGTCACCGACTCCTGCGCCACTTCGACGATGACGTCGCCGGCCGAGAGCCGCTTCTCGGCGGCGTCGGAAGCGCCGTCGACATTGGTGATGATGACGCCCTTGACGCTGTCCTTGATCTTGTACTAGGCGCGCAGGTCCTTGGAGAGCGCCGCGAGGTCGAGGCCGAGCGCCTTCTGGGTCGCCGGCTTGTCGGCGTCGGGCGTCACGGACTTGGCCGCCGCCGGGACCGCCTTGTCGTCGTCCTGCAGGCGGCCGAGCGTGACCTGGACGGTCTCCTCCTTACCCTTGCGGATGACGATGACGTCGACCGCCTTGCCGACCGCGGTGTCGGCGACCGCGCGCGGCAGGTCCTTCATCTCCTTGATGTCCTTGCCGTCGAAGCGGACGATGACGTCACCGGGCTCGATGCCGGCGGGCTTGGCCGGGCCCTTGTCGTCGATGCCGGCGACCAGCGCGCCGCGCGCCGGCTTGATGTTGAGGCTGTCGGCGATCTCGTCGGTGACCTGCTGGATGCGCACGCCGAGCCAGCCGCGGCGGGTCTCGCCGAACTGGCGCAGCTGGTCGACGACGCCGGCCACCGTCTTCGACGGCACCGCGAAGCCGATGCCGATCGAGCCGCCCGAGGGCGAGATGATCGCGGTGTTGACGCCGATCACTTCGCCGTCGAGGTTGAACAGCGGGCCGCCGGAATTGCCGCGATTGATCGCGGCGTCGGTCTGGATGTAGTTGTCATAGGGCCCGGAATTGATGTCGCGGTTGCGCGCCGAGACGATGCCCGCCGTCACCGTGCCGCCGAGCGAGAACGGGTTGCCGATGGCGATCACCCATTCGCCGAGCCTGAGCTTGTCGGAATCACCGAACTTCACCGCGGTCAGCGGCTTCTCGGGCTTGAACCTCAGCACCGCGAGGTCGGTCTTCTTGTCGCGCCCCAGCACCTCGGCGCGGATCTTGGTGCCGTCGTTGAGGATGACGTTGATCTCGTCGGCGTCGGCGATGACGTGATTGTTGGTGACCACGATACCGGCGGTGTCGATGATGAAGCCCGAGCCGAGCGAGTTGACCTTGTGCGGCTGGGGCGTGGTGCCCTTGCCGCCGCGCCGGTTCTTGTTGAGTTCGTCGAAGAAATCCTCGAGCCCCGGCGGCAGCTGCGGCATGGCGCCGTCGCCGCCCTTGACCTCGACCGTCTGCGAGGTCGAGATGTTGACCACCGCGTCGATCACTTTTTCGGCAACGTCGGCGATACCATCGGGGCCGCGTGCCTGCGCCGGCCCGGCCATCATCAGGGCGGCCAGCCCCGCCCCCGCCACGCCGCCGACCAGCGCGCGCAGCAGTCCGTGCCTCCCGGTCCGCCCCGGCTGGGACCTGCGCTCGAGGGGGCGGCGTGAGATTGCTTCGCTAACGGCGGTCATAGGGGTGTCGTCTCCTGACAGGGGGCAGTCATTTGGGCGCCAGTACCAGCATCTGTATCGGTGGATGCACCGCACCAGAGTGCGCCGGAACGGCAATCCGGCGCAAGCGCTTCCGTTTCAGGCGTCGATTGCGGCGAAATACGGGCCGACGCCCTCAGCGCCGCACCACCCATATCACGATCAGGCCGGCGACCGCGGAGCTGATCCCGGCGATGCGCAACACCATGTCGGGGGTCACGATCGCGCTCTGCATCGCCCGCCGCATCCAACCCGGCATCGCGGTGAACAAAAGGCCTTCGATAAAGAGCAGGACGCCGATACCGATGAGGAAATCCGAAACCGCAACCGACCTCATCGCTCCAACGCCTCCCTGCATGTCCCGCCGACCTTCGGGCCTGCTTGTTGTCTCGTTTATGCGACTACGCCGCCGGCGTCAGCCGGCGGCGTAGTCATCCTTTATTGCTGTGATGGCGACGCCGCCGCGCCCTGCTGGGCGGGCGCCGCCTGGCCCGAAGGCCGCGCGAAGAACCGGAAGAACTCGGAATCCGGACGCAGCAGGAAGCGCGTCTCGGCCGACTTCAGGCCGTTCTCGTAGGCCGCCATCGAGCGGTAGAAGGCGAAGAAATCCGGGTCCTTGCTGTAGGCCTCGGCGAAGATGCGGTTGCGCTCGCCGTCGCCCTCGCCGCGGACCTGCTCGGCCTGGGAATTGGCCTCGGCGACGATCACGGTCGCTTGGCGGTCGGCGTTGGACTTGATCTCCTGCGCCTTCTGGCCGCCCTGGGCGCGGAACTCGGCGGCCTCGCGCGCGCGCTCGGTCTGCATCCGCTTGTAGACCGCCTGGCTGTTCTGCTCCGGCAGGTCGGCGCGGCGGATGCGGACGTCGACCACCGAGATGCCGTAGCCGTCGGCCTCGCGGTCGAGTTGCGTCCGGATCCGCCCCATCAGCGCCTCGCGCTCGTCGCGCACCACCTCGATGAAGGTGACCTCGCCGAGCACCCGGCGCAGCGCCGAGTTCAAGAGCGTGGTGAGCTGGATGTTGGCGGCCTGGATCGAGCCGACGCGCTGATAGAAGCGCAGCGGATCCTTGATGCGATAGCGCGCGAAGGCGTCGACCACCAGCCGCTTCTGGTCGGAGGCGATCACTTCCTGCGATGGATTCTCGAGATCGAGAATCCGGTTGTCGATCGCGATCACGGAATCGGTGAACGGCGCCTTGAAGTGAAGGCCCGGCTCGGTGATGACGTCGACCGGCTTGCCGAAGCGCACCACCAGCGCCTGCTCGGTCTGCGGCACCGTGAAGGCGGCGCTGAAACCGACGATGACGAGGGCGACGAGAACGAGCAGCGCCGCGAGTCCTGATACACTGCCCCTCATCGTGCGCTCCCGCCCAGGTTCTGCTGCGTCGGCTGCGCCGGCGCCGGCCGTTTCGGAAAGTCGCCGAGCGGCAAATAGGGCACCACGCCCGACGCCGACGAGGCGCCCGGATCGATCACCACCTTGTCGGCCGGACCGAGCACGTGCTCCATGGTCTCGAGATAGATCCGCTCGCGGGTCACGTCCGGCGCCTTCTTGTATTCGTCATAGACCTTGAGGAAGCGCGCGGTCTGGCCCTTGGCCTCCGCCACCGCCTGTTCCTTGTAGCCCTGGGCAGCCTGCAGGATCTGCGAGGCGCGGCCGCGGGCGTCGGGAACCACGCTGTTGGCGTAGGTCTGCGCCTCGTTCTGCAGGCGCTCGAGATCGGCGCGGGCGGCCTGCACGTCGCGAAACGCGTCGATCACCTGCGCCGGCGGATCGACCTTCTGCATCTGAACCTGCTGGATCAGGATGCCGGAATTGTAGCTGTCGAGGGTGCGCTGCATCAGGTCCTGCACCGCCGCCTCGGTGGTGGTGCGGGCGCCGGTCAGGATCGGCTGGATGTTGGACTTGCCGATCACCTCGCGCATGGCGCTTTCCGCCACCGCCTTCACCGTGCCTTCGGGGTTCTGGATATTGAACAGATAGTCGGCGGCGCCCTTGGGCTTGATCCGCCACAGCACGGTGAAATCGACGTCGACGATGTTCTCGTCGCCGGTCAGCATCAGGCTCTCTTCCGGCACGTCGCGGAAGGTGCCGCTGCGGCGCGACTCGTCCACCCGCATGCCGATGCTCAGCGTCGAGACCCGCAGCGCCTTGGGCAGCAGCACGGTCTCGATCGGATACGGCAGGTGATAGTTGAGGCCCGGCTGGGCGTCGCGAACGTATTTGCCGAACCGCAGCACGATGCCGAGCTCTTCCGACTCGACCCGGAACAGGCCGGACAGCGCCCACACCACCACCGCCAGCGCGATCACGATCGCGACACCGAGCGAGGAGAAATGGCCACCCGGCATCAGCGCCTGCAGCCGGTCCTGGGCCCGGCGCACGAAATCCTCGAGATCCGGCGGCTGCGGGCCCCCCGGCTGCGGCCCGGACCCCCACGGTCCCTTCGGGCCAGAGCCCCATGGGCCACCACCCTGGTTCTTCCACTGCATCGATTGTCTCCATCGGGCCGCGGCACTGGACGCGCCCGGCTCGGCTCGGGGCCGTCCGCCGCGTGCGGGCGGACGCCTCCCCGGTGTCAGAAGGCCTTATAGGGGAGGCCTTCGCCCCTTACAACGCGGCCCGCTCCCCATGGACGACGGCGAGGTTAACGGCCGGACCCACGCCGTATATATGTCACATAAGTGAAATCGCTGCTGTCGGAAGGTGTCGCGGTCTGCCGCGCGCGCGCGATTTCCTGCCACCGCGACCGGTCGATGTCCGGCAAATGGGTATCGCCGTCGGGAGCGGCATGCACCTCGGTGACCTCGAGGCGATCGGCGCGCGCCATCCATTGCGCGAAGACGTCGGCGCCGCCGATCACCGCGATCTCGGTCGCGCCGCGGCGCAGCGCGTCGCCTTGCGCCACCGCATAGGCCGCCTCCAGCGACGGCGCCGCCACCACGCCCGCCGCGGCGAAGGCGCGGTCGCGCGTCACCACGATGTTGGTGCGGCCAGGCAGCGGCCGGCCGATCGAATGAAACGTCCGCCGTCCCATCACCACCGGCTTGCCGAGCGTCAGCGCCTTGAAGCGCTTGAGATCCGACTTCAGCGTCCACGGCAGCGTGTTGCCGACGCCGATCACGCCGTTGTCCGCGACCGCGACGATGAACACCATGGCGGGCGCGAAGCGGTCCGCCGCGCCCGCAACGGTGCTCACACCGCCACCTCGGCCTTGATGTGCGGATGCGGATCGTAGCCATCGAGCACGAAGTCCTCGTAGCGGAAGCCGAAGATGTCGCGCACCAGCGGATTGATGGTCATGCGCGGCAACGGACGCGGCGCGCGGCCGAGCTGCAGCCGCGCCTGCTCGAGGTGGTTGGAATACAGATGCGCGTCGCCGAAGGTGTGGATGAACTCGCCCGGCTTCAGGTCGGTGACCTGCGCCACCATCATGGTGAGCAGCGCATAGGAGGCGATGTTGAACGGCACGCCGAGGAAGACGTCGGCCGAGCGCTGGTAGAGCTGGCACGACAGCCGGCCCCGGGCGACGTAGAATTGGAACAGGCAGTGGCACGGCGGCAGCGCCATCTTGTCGACGTCGGCCGGATTCCAGGCGCTGACGATCAGCCGGCGCGAGTCCGGACTCTTCCTGATCATCTCGACCACGTTGCCGATCTGGTCGATGACGCGGCCGTCGGGCGCTTCCCAGGAGCGCCACTGCCGGCCGTAGACCGGGCCGAGATCGCCGTTCTCGTCGGCCCACTCGTCCCAGATCGTGACCTTGTTGTCCTGCAGGTATTTGACGTTGGTGTCGCCGGCGAGAAACCACAGCAGCTCGTGCACGATCGATTTCAGCGGCAATTTCTTGGTGGTCAGCATCGGAAAGCCGGCCGAAAGATCGAAGCGCATCTGATGGCCGAACACCGACAGCGTGCCGGTGCCGGTGCGGTCGCCCTTCTCGACGCCGTCGGCGAGAATCCGTTCGAGCAGGTCGTGATATTGATGCATCTGGGTTTTTCGGGTTGTGGCGGGCCGGCGCGCGGCGATTCGCCCGCCGGCTCGTTGCTCGGATTATACCCGGAAAATGGATGCCGCCGCCGCAAACGGCAAGGGCGCGGGGCGCCCGGCGGCGGCGTTATCACCGGAACTTTCGCGCGGCGGCGGCCCCGCCTCACGCCTCCGACTCGACGAACACCTCGTCGCGCTTCTTCCGCAGCGCCGGCAGCACCGCGAGCAGCAAGAGCAACGCGGCGGCGGCCAGCAGCGTCGCCGACAGCGGCCGCGTCACGAACACCGCGGCGTTGCCGCGCGAGATCAGCATGGCGCGGCGCAGGTTCTCCTCCATCGGCGGCCCCAGCACCATGCCGAGCAGGAGCGGCGCCGGCTCGAAGTCGTGCTTGACGAGCCAGTAGCCGACCAGGCCGAAGGCGCCCGCCAGCACCACGTCCATCGCCGCGTTGTTGATCGAATAGATGCCGATGGCGCAGAAGATCACGATGGAGGGAAACATCAGCCGGTAGGGCACGCGCAGGAGCCGCACCCAGATCCCGACCAGCGGCAGGTTGATGACCAGCAGCATCAGGTTGCCGACCCACATCGAGGCGATCATGCCCCACACCAGCTCCGGCTGCTTCTGCATCACCTGCGGGCCCGGAATGATGCCGTGGATGGTCATGGCGCCGACCATCAGCGCCATCACCGCGTTGGGCGGGATGCCGAGGGTCAGCAGCGGAATGAACGAGGTCTGCGCCGCGGCGTTGTTGGCGCTTTCCGGCGCGGCGACGCCCTCGATGGCGCCGCGGCCGAAGCGCGACGGATCGCGCGCGATCCGCTTCTCGAACGTGTAGGCGGCGAACGACGCGATCACCGCGCCGCCACCGGGCAGGATGCCGAGGATCGAGCCGATCAGCGTGCCGCGCAGGATCGCCGGCGTCGAGGCGACCAGGTCGGCGCGGGTCGGCATCAGCCCGGTGATGCGGGCCTGGACCAGGCTGCGATCGGCGCCGGCGCCGTGGTCGAGGTTGCGGATGATCTCGGCGAAGCCGAACACGCCCATGGCGACCACCGGAAAGCCGATGCCGTCGGCCAGTTCGGGGACGTCGAAGGCCATGCGCGACACGCCGGTCTCGAGGTCGGAGCCGACCATCGACAGCAGCAGGCCGAGCACGATCACCGCAATCGCCTTCAGCACCGAGCCCTTGGCCAGCACCACGGCGAAGACCAGGCCGAGCACCATCAGCGAGAAGTACTCGGCGGCGCCGAACGCCAGCGCGAAGCGGGTCAGCGGCGCGCCGAGCAGCGCGATCAGGACGGTGGCGATGCAGCCGGCGGCGAACGAGCCGATCGCGGCGATGGCGAGCGCGGGCCCGGCGCGGCCCTGCTTCGCCATCTGGAAGCCGTCCAGCGTGGTGACGACCGAGGTCGCCTCCCCCGGGATGTTGACCAGGATCGAGGTCGTCGAGCCGCCATACTGGGCGCCGTAATAGATGCCGGCGAGCATGATCAGCGCGCCGACCGGCGGCAGCCCGAAGGTGATCGGCAACAGCATCGCCACGGTGGCGATGGTGCCGATCCCGGGCAGCACCCCGACCAGGGTGCCGACCAGCGCGCCGACCAGGCACAGCAGGATGTTGGCCGGGATCGGGATGGTGACGCCGCCGGGAAACGCCGGCGTCCACGGCACGAACTGGAACACGGTGTGGAAGCCGAGCGCCAGGTTGGCGAACAGATCGGTCATCGCGGGCTCATTGCAGGACCTGCGGCAGCATCTGGAACGGCAGCCCGAGCACGTAGGGAAACAGCAGCGCGCAGCCCAGCGTCAGCAGCACGCCGACCACGATCGCCTCGCCCCAGCGCGTCTCCGGCGAGCCCATGGCGGCGACCAGGAAGGTGAGGATGCCGGTGAGGACGAGCCCGAGCGGCCGGATCGCGACCGCGAACAGCACCAGCGCCACGGTGACGAAGAACGGCCCCCGCATGCCGTAGCGCTGCAGCGGATCGCCGTGCCTCAAGAACCCGCCGACCATGATCGCGGCGCCGAGCAGCAACAGCAGGCCGGCGAACAGCCGCGGCGCGGTGCCGGGACCGAACGAGAAGCCGCGCATGCCGGCGAGGTCGCGCGAGGCCCAGAACGCGAAGGCGGCAACCGCCATCAGCACCAGCCCGCCGACCACGTCCTGCGGTCCGCGGACCGGCAGCAGCCGCCAGCCGCCCGGCTGCGGCCCGGCACCGCTGTCCTCGTTCATCACCGCTCCCCCATGCCTGCCGACCACCCTCGCCCCGCCGGCGACCCCCGCACTATCGCCGACCCAGCGCGCCCGTGGCAAACCATCGCACCCCGCGCCTGTCAAACCAGGGACAGGTCCCGGCGGGATGCCAGGGCGGCGCACAGCCCTTTGCGCCGGCGGGCTTTGCGACCTATATTGGGGGTGCCGGTTCGCCGGCTATGGAAATAAATGACCGTCGCAATAAACCATTCGGACCCGGGGGCAGCACCCGGCGCCTCCACCAAAGCCCGCCATCCGGTTCGATACGGGCTTCGGCGGGGGCGAAACAGGATCGACGAGGGCGTAAAGGGCGAGTTTTTTCCCGGTATGGTTCCGCCGTTATCGGGCTAATGCAATAGTTGCCAACGACAACTTTGCTCCGGTTGCTCAGGCTGCGTAAGCGGTTTGAAAGACCATCTTGAAGTCCTAACGGGTTAAGCTCCGTTAGGCGGGGTTCGGAGGCACCTGGCAACAGAAGCCTCCACTTCCATCGGTGTTCACTTCCATCGGTGTTCGATCCATTGGTGTTTGATGCGTTTTCCACCGCCGAAGGGGCCGGCCGCAGTTGCCCGGCACGGGTGACCGGCTGTACCAAGCCTCCCGGGGCGCGTGCCGCCAGGGTGACAGGGGCCTTGCCGAAGCGGCCCGGACCTGATTGATCATGGTCGAAGACCTGCCTGGCAGCCTCGAGAGAACAACCGGACCGACCGATGCCGACCGATCACATTCGCTATGACGTGCTGACGCGCGACGCGCTGCGCGGGGTGCTGCGACAGGTTCTGGCCGACGCCGCCGCCCACGGACTGCCGGGCGACCATCATTTCTACATCACGTTCCTGTCCAAGGCCGAAGGGGTCAAGCTCTCGCCGCGGCTGCTGGCCCAGTACCCCGAAGAGATGACGATCATCCTGCAACACCAGTTCTGGGATCTGGTGGTGACCGAGGACCGCTTCGAGGTCGGGCTGTCGTTCGGCGGCACGCCCGAACGCCTGGTGGTGCCGTTCAGCGCCATCAAGGGCTTCTTCGACCCCTCGGTCCAGTTCGGCCTGCAGTTCGAATCGCCCGAGGCCGAAGCGGCGTCGGGTGAGACCCCGGTCGCCCCGGCTGAGGCCACGGCCTCCGAAACGGCCGAGGCCGGCCCGGACGCCGATGCCCCCAAGGACGCGCCGAAGCCGTCCGAGGGCGCCGAGGTGGTGCGGCTCGATCGCTTCCGCAAGAAATAGCCCGGCGGGCGGCTCGGCCGCCTCGTTCACCACCCGCCATTGCCCGCCGCGCGCTGATCAGCTTGGGCGCGGCAAAACGTCAAGCTCGGCCCTCCGAAGCGAAACGCCGGGGCTGGTCTCGACGTATCCTGGATGTGCTGGGGTGGACGCCGCCGCTCATTCTCGCGTCAGCCGTTGATTTTGCCCAATTTGTTGGCAGACGACCCCGCTCCAGCACAAAGATTGGTTTCAGCGGGAACCCGGCGGCGGTAAAAACATTGCTCAAGGTTCGGCTGCCCGTTCCGAGGACGCGGCGGCGGGCCAGGACCCGGAATCAGGAGCCAGGACCGCACGATGACAGGCGCCCCCCAGCACCCGACAGCACAAGCCGGCGCCAGCCGCACCGAGACCGACACCTTCGGCCCGATCGAGGTTGCCGCCGGGGCGCTGTGGGGGGCCCAGACCGAGCGCTCGCGGCAGAACTTCCGCATCGGCCAGGAACGCATGCCGATGCCGATCGTACGGGCGCTGGCGCTGGTCAAGCTGGCGGCGGCCGAGACCAACCGCGAGCTGGGCCACCTCGACGCCAGACTCGCCGACGCGATCGTCGCCGCCGCCCGCGAGGTCATCGACGGCAAGCTCGACGATCATTTTCCGCTGGTGGTGTGGCAGACCGGCTCGGGCACCCAGAGCAACATGAACGTCAACGAGGTGATCAGCAATCGCGCCAACGAACTGCTCGGCGGCCGGCGCGGCACCAAATCGCCGGTGCATCCCAACGATCACGTCAACATGAGCCAGTCGTCGAACGACAGCTTTCCGACTGCCATGCACATCGCGGCCAGCGAACGCATCACGACCGGCCTGCTGCCGGCGCTCGATCTCCTGCACCGCGCGCTGAGCGCCAAGGAACGCGAATTCGCGGCGATCGTGAAGATCGGCCGAACCCACACCCAGGATGCCACGCCGCTCACGCTCGGCCAGGAATTTTCCGGCTACGCCGCCCAGGTGGCGAGCGCGTCCGCGCGGATCGCGGTTGCAGCGCGGGAACTCTACGCCCTGGCCCAGGGCGGCACCGCGGTGGGAACGGGCCTGAACGCCGACCCGCGCTTCGCGGAAGTCTTTGCGCGGCGGGTCTCGGCGATCACCGGCCAGCCGTTCATCACCGCGCCGAACAAGTTCGAAGCACTGGCAGGCAACGATGCCTATGTTGCAGTGCACGGCGCCATCACCTCCGCGGCGACGGCGCTGTTCAAGATCGCCAACGACGTCCGCCTGCTCGGATCGGGTCCGCGATCGGGCCTCGGCGAGTTGATCCTGCCGGAGAACGAGCCCGGTTCCTCGATCATGCCGGGCAAGGTCAACCCGACCCAGTGCGAGGCCATGACCATGGTCTGCTGCCAGGTGTTCGGCAATCAAACCACCATTTCGGTCGCCGGCAGCCAGGGGCATTTCGAACTCAACGTCTACAAGCCGGTGCTCGCGCACTGCATGCTTCAGTCGGTGGGACTGCTCGCCGACGCGGCACGCTCCTTCACCGAGCACTGCGTCACCGGAATTCGTGCCAATGAGGCCAGAATTCGCGAACTGACCGAGCGTTCTTTGATGTTGATCACGGCGCTGGCCCCGAAGATCGGTTACGAGAGCGCGGCAAGGGTCGCCAAGGCCGCGCATCACAACGGAACGACGTTGCGCGAAGAGGCGGTGCGGCTCGGGTTGGTCTCGGTGGAGGAGTTCGACGCCCTCGTGAGGCCAGAGGACATGACACATTCTGGCTAGTCGGTGCAGTTTTTGGGTAGTCGACGTGCGCAACACGGAACGAATTGCAGTGCATCGCAGCCGAGTGATGCGAAAGCATTATTGGAGTAGTACCGTTTCCGTTGCATTGTGCTGAATATGATGTCCTCAATGTAACCGGGCGACGAGCGAATCGATCGAGAGGCGATGACTGTGACATGCCGGGCAACTGCGAGAGAGGCAATCATGGGTGAGGTCGTCAACCTGAATCGCGTCAGGAAGCGGGTCGCCCGCGAGCAAGCCGGGGCCACCGCCTCGGCCAATCGCGCCAAGTTCGGGCGCACCAAAGAAGAGCGGGCCAGCGAGGAGTCGCTCAACCGCCAGAGTGAGAAGGTGTTGGATCAACATCGTATCGAACGCGAGGACCAATCATGAAATCACCAGTCGTCAAGCGCTCGATTGTCGTCGCGGGTCACAAGACCAGCGTGAGCCTCGAGGAAGCGTTCTGGAATGGGATGAAGGAGATTTCGGGCGAGCGCAATCTGACATTGTCCGAGCTCGTCGGCGAAATTGACGGACACCGCCAGCAGGGCAACCTGTCGTCGGCGATCCGCCTGTTCGTGCTCGACCACTTCCGCAAGCGCGCGATGCCACCGTCCAAGGCGGTCGCAGGCACGGAAGTCCTGGCTCACACCGACGCCAACTGATCCGGCGCCCGCGCGGCGAAGAGGTCGCGCGCGCCTGTGGAGATGCCATTTCCGGCGCGGCGCCGCGTCGAGATCGCGGGAATGCGACCATCCGAATGAACGGCGGAACGACCGCCGGGCAGCCACCGCGAGCGATGCCCAGAGCCCTACCGCTTGGGTTCCAATCTGCGAACCGCTTCCTCGACACTGCGCGTCAGGTGATCGTCGCCGAGCAGGGCGGCGATGCCGAACCGCGTCACCGCATCCTGCGCCCGGGTCGATTCCAGCCGCGCCACCGCGACGTCGACGCCATCGGCGCGGCAGCTCTTGATGATGTCGCGCAACACCCTGGCGGCAGTGAAATCGATCTCGACGATGCCGGTGGCTTCGATCACCAGCAGCCGCGGTTTCGGGGAACAGGCCTGCAGCAGGGCCAGGCAATCGTGGCGGAAGTCGTAGGCGTTGAGAAACGACAGCGGCGCCTGAAAGCCGACGACCAGGACGTCGCCGACGCGCTCGCCCGGCACGTTCGGACTGGTCGGCCACCAGATCGTGGTGCCGGGGACGCGCTCATACACCGTGACGCGAGCCCGGGTGACCGTGAAGATGCCGTGCAGCAGCGACAGCACGATGCCGATCGCGGCCCCCTGCTCGATCGGCAGCACGATGATGGCCGCGGCGGTGGCGACGATCAGCAGGAATTCGCCGAACGACTGGCGGAACACCGCGGCGATATCGCGGACGCGCACGATGCGCTGCGCCACGAACAGCAGCACGCCGCCGAGCGCCGCCAGCGGCACGTGGCGCAGCAGCGCCGCGCCGAGCAGCAGCAGCGCCGCCACGATCGCCGCGGCGATCAGGGAGGCGAGCTGCGAGCGACCGCCGGTCTCCGCCACGATCGCGGTGCGCGGCGGAGATGCATCGACCGGGAAGGCGCCGAACAGGCCCGCCATGATGCTGCCGGCGCCGACGCCGACGAAATCGCGGTTGACGTCCGGCGGGGTCTCGGGATCGGAGGGGAACGATCGCGTCGTCGCCGCGGTCTGCACCATGGTCACGACCGCGACGATCAGCGCCAGCGGCAGCATGTGCAGGATCTGGCTGACGCTGACCTCGGGGATCACCAGGGATGGCTTTGCGACCGAAAGCGCACCGATCACCGCGACCCCACGGGCCTCCAGCCCCAGGCCCACCACCGCCGTGCTCGCCGCCGCCAGCCCGATCAGGGCGCCGGGGATCCTGGCGTCGGTGCGCTCGGAAATCATGATCACCGCGAACACGCCGAGCCCGATGGCGAGCGCATAGGGATTGGTCGCGCCGAGCGCCGCCGCGATCGCAAACAGCTTCTGCAGCATGGTGCCGCCCGGCGCCGGCAGGCCAAGGATCTCGGGGAGCTGGGAGACCACGATGTGGGCGGCGATGCCGGCGAGAAATCCGGTCGTGACCGGGATCGACAGCAGATCGGCGATCCAGCCCAGCCGGAACAGGCCGCCCAGCACCAGCACGACGCCGACCATCACCGCCAGCGTCGCTGCAAGCATGGCGAGGTTCGGGGAGCCCGCGGCGAGCGTCGCCAGCACGCCGGCGAAGATCGGCGTGATGGTGGAATCCGCGCCGCAGGACAGGAAGCGGCTGCCGCCGAAGGCCGCAAAGGCCAGCGCCCCGGCGACGAAGGCGTAGAAGCCGATCTCCGGCGCGAACCCGCCGAGGCGGGACGTCGCCATCTGCTCGGGAATCGCGATCGCGGCGAGCGTCAGTCCCGCCACTAGGTCGTGGCTGAGGAAATCGAGACGATAGCCCGCGAGCGAGGCGAACAGCGGCCAGGACCGCGGCCGCGACGCGGTATCGATCGCACTCATGGCGTCAGGCCGTGCACGGCAATCGGCCCTCGACACGTGCATGTCAAATCCGCTCCACCAGCGCTCCGAGATAGTCGGTTCATTGCTCCTCCGTGCACCGCGTGGACCGGGCGGGTGTTGAGACCGTTGGCTCGCGCTGCGACCTGGGAGCCTACGTGATCGGCCCCGATGCGGTCCAGAGCCGGAACCTTCCGCGGTACGGCGGGTTTAGGGAAGCGAATCGCTCCCGTTCCAGGTCAGGTGCCACGGCGTGCATGTCTCCTCTCCCGGGCTCCGCCCGCCGACGCCGTGGTGGTGGCCGCTGCTCTCGCTCAACTTCTTCATGGCCGACATGCAGGCCGGCATCGGCCCGTTCCTCGGCGTGTTCCTGCTCGCCCATGGCTGGCAGAGCGGCGCGATCGGCACCGTGATGACGATCGGCGGCGTCGCCGGGATGCTGATGACGGCGCCGGTCGGCGCGTTGGTCGACGCCACACGGCACAAGAAACTCTGCATCATCGTTCCCGGCGTTTGCACTGTGCTCGCCTCGGGGCTCGTCCTGGTGTCGCAGGGACCGGCGCTGGTGACGCTGTCGCAGATCGCCACCGGCATCGCAGGCGCCGCCATCGGCCCCGCCGTGACCGGCCTCACGCTCGGACTGGTGCGCCAGGCCGGCTTCAACCGCCAGCTCGGCCGCAACCAGGCCTTCAACCATGCCGGCAACGTCGCTGGCGCCGGATTGTCCGGGCTGCTCGGCTGGCAGTTCGGCTTCGCCGCGGTGTTCTGGCTTGCCGTCGCCTTCGCGATCCTGTCGATCGCCTCGGTGCTGCTGATTCCCGGTGATGCGATCGATCACGATGCCGCCCGCGGACTGCATCACGAGGGCGCGGTCCAGGACCGGGTGAGCGGCCTTTCGGTGCTGGTCGACAGCCGGCCGCTCCTGATCCTCGCCGCCGCGCTCTTCGCCTTCCACCTCGGCAATGCCGCGATGCTGCCGATCTACGGCCTCGCGGTGGTCGCGTCCGGACAGGGCGACCCGGCCGGCTTCGTCGCCATCACCATCGTGGTGGCGCAGGCGGTGATGATCCTGGCCTCGCTGGTGGCGATGCGGCTGGTCGACCAGCGCGGCTACTGGCTGGTGATGCTGGTCTCGTTCGTCGTGCTGCCGTTTCGCGGCTTCCTCGCGGCGCATCTGATCACCCATTGGGGCGTCTATCCGGTCCAGATCCTTGACGGGATCGGCGCCGGGCTGCAAAGCGTGGCGGTGCCAGGACTGGTGGCGCGGATTCTCGACGGCACCGGGAGGGTCAATGTCGGACAGGGCGCGGTGATGACGGCACAGGGTATCGGAGCGGCGCTGAGCCCCGCGATCGGCGGCTGGATCGCCCAGGAGATCGGATATCCCGCGATGTTTCTCACGCTCGGCAGCTGCGCATTGGGCTCGGTCGCGCTCTGGCTCGGCTTCGCGCCGCTGTTGCGCGAGGCCTGCGCCGGCGACGCCGACGCGGCCCGCGGACCCGCGGCGGCGCTGGTGCCATGATCGCAGCCGGCACGGCGTCGCTGGCGGCGACGCCCACCCTCGCCATGACCTGCGGCATCGCCGCGCTCGCCACCTTCGGCGTGATCGCGCGGCCGTGGCGGGTTCCCGAATTCGTCTGGGCGCTCGCCGGCGCGGCACTGCTCGTGCTGCTGGGGCTGATCTCCTGGCGCGCCGCGGTCGCCGCCGCGGCCAAGGGCCTCGACGTCTATTTCTTCCTGATCGGCATGATGCTGCTCGCCGAGGTGGCGCGCGAACAGGGACTGTTCGACTGGCTGGCGGCGCAGGCGGTGCGCCACGCGCGCGGCTCGGCGCAGCGGCTGTTCCTGATCGTCTATGGGGTCGGCACCGTGGTGACCGTGCTGATGTCGAACGACGCCACCGCCGTGGTGCTGACGCCGGCGGTCTATGCCGCGACCGCCGCGGCGCGGGTCGAGCCGCTGCCTTACCTGCTGGTCTGCGCCTTCATCGCCAATGCCGCGAGCTTCGTGCTGCCGATTTCCAACCCCGCCAACCTCGTGGTGTTCGGCGCCCACATGCCACCGCTCGCCGACTGGCTGGCGCAGTTCTCGCTGCCTTCGCTGCTGGCGACCGCCGCGACCTATCTGGCGCTGCGGCTGACCCAGCGCGACGCGCTGCGCGGCGCCGTCGCCACCGATACGCCGTTGCAGCCGCTCGGCCGGGGCGGCCGGCTGGTGGCGCTCGGCATCGCGCTGACCGCGGTCGCGCTGATCGCGGCGTCGGCGCTCGGCCATGACCTCGGCCTGCCGACTTTCGCTGCCGGCACCGTCGTGGTCGCGGCCGTGCTCGCCACCACGCACCAGCCGCTGCGACCGATCGTCACCGGGATCGCCTGGTCGGTGCTGCCGCTGGTGGCCGGGCTCTTCATTCTGGTCGAGGGGCTGAACGCGACGGGCGTCGTGCCCGCGCTGGCGCGGATGCTTGCGGACGCGGCGGCCGTCGCGCCCGCGGCCGCCGCCTGGGCCTCCGGCCTCGGGATCGCGTTTGGCGCCAACCTCGTCAACAACCTGCCGATGGGGCTGATCGCGGCGACCGTAGGCGAGACCGCGCAGCTGCCGGCGCCGCTCACCCGCGCGGTGCTGATCGGGGTCGATCTCGGGCCGAACCTCTCGGTCACCGGCTCGCTCGCCACCATCCTGTGGCTGATCGCGCTGCGGCGCGAGGGCCAGCACGTCTCGGCGCTGCGCTTTCTAAAGATCGGCTGCGTGGTGATGCCGCCCGCCCTGCTGCTGGCGCTCGCCGCCGCCGGCCTGCGATAGCGGATGTCAAATCCGCTTCACCAGATCACGATGCGATTGGAGTGAATTGCATCATGATCTCATCTCTTTGTATGAGCATGATCTTTTCGGAAAACCGGTTTCCACTTTTCCGGATCATGCTCTAGGCGGAAGCCCGGGTCGGCGCCGACGGCGCGGTCTCGTGCTGGCCCGTGACCTGCGCCAGCGCCTCGGCGAGCTGCGCCGGCGTATAGGGCTTGCGCAGCAGGGTGAACCCCTCGGCGATGGCGGCGGCGATGCTGTCGCTGTAGCCCGAGGCCAGCACCACCGGGGTTTCCGGATGATGCGCGCGCATCAGGCGCCCGAGCTCGAGCCCACCCATTCCCGGCATCACGACGTCGGAGAAGACCGCATCGACGTCGCGGCGTGCGTTGAGAATCTCGAGTGCGGCTTCGGCCGACTCCGCGCGGACCACGGCGCAGCCGAGATCGCGCAGGAGATCGGCGGCGACGACCGCGACGTCCTCGTGGTCCTCGACCAGCAGCACGGTCAGCGGCGGCAGGGCGCGGATCGGCGGATCGGCGGCTGGCGGCAGCTCCGGCTTTTCGTCACGCACCGGCAGCAGGATGGTGAAGCGCGTGCCGCGGCCGACCTCGCTTTCGACCGAGATCGTGCCCGACGACTGCTGGACGAATCCGTAGACCTGGCTGAGCCCGAGCCCGGTGCCGCGCTCGACCGACTTGGTGGTGAAGAACGGCTCGAAGATGCGCTCCCGAATATCGTCGGCGATGCCGCTGCCGGTGTCGGCGAAGGTGATCGCGGCGTGGCGGCCGCCGCCCCCCGAGCGTTCGCCGCCGGCGATCTCGCGGGTCTCGAGGGCGATGCGGATGCGGCCGCCATCCGGCATGGCATCGCGCGCGTTGAGCGTGAGGTTGAGCAGCGCGATCTCGAGTTCGTCGGGGTCGATCCTCACCGTGACCGGCTGGGGCGGTACGCTCACCTCGAACGTGACCGATCCCGGAGCGGCCTGTTCCAGCACGCCGCGCAGCCGCTCGATCGTGCCGCCGAGGTCGATGGCTCGGGCCGACAGCGTCTGGCGCCGCGAGAACGCCAGCAGCTTGCGGGTCAGGCTCTCGCCCTTGCCGACCGCGGCCTCGATCATGGCGATCGCGCGCAGGTCGGCCGCCGCGCGGCTGTCGCGCTTGAGCATGCGCGCCGATCCGCCCACCACCATCAGAAGGTTGTTGAAGTCGTGGGCGACGCCGCCGGTCAGCCGTCCGAGCGCCTCGAGCCGCTGCGCCTGCTTGAGCGCGGCTTCGGCGGCCTGGCGGCGCTCTGCCTCGGCATACAGGCTGCGGGTGCGGCGGATCACCAGCGCGATGATGGTGACCAGCGCGGCCGTCGCGGGAATGCCGAAGATCAGGTGGACGGCCATGGAGGCCAGCCATTCGTCGCGGGTCGCCGCGGTTTCGAAGCCGGCGACGACATAAAGCGGGAATTCGGCGAGCCGCATGTAGCTGAGCCGGCGCTCGATGCCGTCGACCGAGGACACCACCGTCGCGGCGCCGCTCTCCGGATGCGTCCGCAGGGCGTCCTCGAGCCTGGTCCGGATCGCGCCCTGGGTGCCGGACGGCGGCGCCGGATAGCGCGCCAGCACCAGGCCGTCGTTGCGCACCATCGCGAAATAGCTGCCCTGGCCCTGAGCGATCGTGGCGAAGAACTGCTCGAAATAGGTTGGCAGCACCGAGGCCTGGATGACGCCGGCAAAACCGCCGTTGGCGAGGGTGCGCCGCCGGCTGACGCTGAAGAACGGCGCCCCGGTATAGGGCGGGCGCGGGGTGAGGACCTCGCCGATATAGGTGCCGATGTCGCGGTCGACATGGACCTTGAAATAGTCGCGGTCGGAAAAATCGACCTCCGGCGTGTGCAGGCCGAGACTGTTGACGAGGGCATGGCCATTGCGGCCGTACACCCAGAACGACTTGATCTGGGGCGATCCCGCCGCGATCTGCTTGAGCCGCGCCTGCAGCTGGTCCTGATTGGCGAGAATCTGCCGGTCGCTCATGTCGCCGATCAGTTCGTTGATCTCGGAGATGCCGCGCCCGATGGCCTCGAAGACCCGCAGGGCGTGCTCGTTGGCGATATCGCGCGACTGCTCGATCTGGCGCTCGGTGAACGCTACGCGGCCGTAATAGCTCTCGACGGCGGCGTAGCCGAACAGCAGGACCGGCAACGCCACCGCAGCCACGAGCGCAAGCCGCAACCAATAGATCGACTGCCTGCCGGCATTGATCATATCGGCGCCATCCTGGTGGCGCGCGCGCGGCCCCCTGCGATCGCGACGATCAGGGAGGATACATGCATGGTGTTCGCTGTTCTCGGTCGACCCCCACGCGCAATTGCGTGCCGCCATCAACGCGCGAACCGCCGCCGGGTTCCATCCCCCCCCGGAAAACCCGCTCTCCGGGCCGGAAGGGCTCCGGGTATGCCGAGGCCGCCCGCGGGCGGGTGAGGACGGCGACTTTGGCCGCCAGGTCGCACCCCGGTCGGCCGCTTTCAGCCGGCCACTTCGGAAATGCCGGCTTCCGGGAAGAGGGAACGGTAGGCGCGCGCCCGCGCGGTGGCGAGCGTCTCGGACGGCAACTCGCCGAACTTGCGGCGGTAGTCCTTGGCGAAGTGGCCCATATTGTTGAAACCGCAGCGCAGCGCCTCGGACGAAACGCTGGTGGCGTCGTGCGGGCGCAGCAGGCCGCGACGCACCTCCTGGAGTCGCAGCGTCTTCATGAAATCGAGCGGCGTCGCGCCGTGCACCTGCTTGAAATAGCGGAAGATGCTGCGCGCGCCGACATTGGCAATCTGCGCCAGCTTGTCCACCGTCGCCGGCTCGTTCCAGTGCGTCTTGAGGTAGTCCTCGAGGTGGCGCATCTGCGGCCGCGACGGCATCAGCGGCTCGCGCGCCGCACCGTCGACGAAATCGGCGTAATGGCCATAGAGAAAGCGCGTGACGATCAGGTCCTGCATCTCGGCGAGCGCCACCGGAGACGACTTGCTGCCGACGATCTCGAGCTCGCTGATGGCGAATTCCACCGCGCGGCGCAGCGCCAGCAGCGCCGGCGAGGTCGGATCGGACTGCCGCGCCACCAGCGCGCCGGTGCGCGGCGTGCCCCACAGCGCCGTAATGGTGCGGTCGAGCCTGCCGCTGTCGATCCAGACCACGAGCAGACGAAAATTCGCCGAAAAGGTGAAGTCGACCGGAACTCCGGAAGGAATGACCACCGACCAGTTCTGCGCATCGAAATCGACGCGCCGGGCGCCTATCACGGCGTGGCCACTGCCGCTGAGGCAGATCAGCTGACGAACGGTGGGGGACGCCGAAAAACCCAACTGCACGCCGGTCGAGTAGGAGCAGGAGCAGATCGTGACGTCACCCAGCGGCGCAACGGACGCGCTCGCCTCGAAGCCGCCGGCGGCATCGGTGAGCTCGAAGTGCGAGGCACCGAACCTCCGGATCAGCGTCTGGCGCGCAGCCTCGACGTCGCGCGTCTGCATCACCTCGAATTCATTCAACAACATCGATACGTTCATTCAGCGGCTCGTCGTTTCCTGATCGTTGGCTTCGCTCTTCACGTCTTCCGGCTATCGATCGACAAACTCAGTCTCATTCGCAGGCAATCACCTTCTGCCACGGGCTGAGCGCGACGATCCCCATCGACCTCGCGCGGTGGCAAACCCAGCCGCGCATGTCCAGAACACACCGGGGGATTGGTTTGGCGGCGGCGTGACGCTCACGGATTGCCACCAAGACCGCCGCCCCCCGGCCTCGACGCCGGATGTCAATCTGACAGAACACAACTCAAACACGTGTAACGGGGTCGCTCACAACAACATGGCAGCATTGCACGCGGTGGTTTTGATCTGGCTCAAATGGAACCGGAGATGCTCCGCGCCAGCGGTAATTTTCTACGGGTGAGCGCGGACAATAAAGATGAGATCCGTCATCCAACCCCGCGACATAGACGTAAAATTAAGGAAACGCGTGAAATTATCGCAACGCTGTCGACCGCTTCGGATGCGACACCGGCTGTCGCAAAGCACGTCGGCGAACGGTCCATCGCAGCGCCCCGACGGCCGGGTGATCCGGCCTTGCGGCCGCAGGTGCGAACCGCGTCCACTGAACTCCTATCCAGGTTGACGACATGATCAAGCTCGACCGCATCGGCAACAAGCTCGGCGTCGCGGCGCTCGCAGGAATCGTGATCTGCGCTGCGATGGTGATCGAACAGGAGACCAGCCGACGCTCGGTCGACGATGCCGGCGATCACGCGGAGCGGCAGGCGCTGATCCGCAAGAACGTCCTCGTGGCGGAGACCGAACTCGTCCGGATGCAGCTCGCCAATCGCGGCGCGCGGCTCGCCAAATCGGAGGCCGAACTCGCGAACTACGATCGGGACCTCGAGCAGGCGCAGGCGGCGCTGAACAAGGAGCTCGACGAGGCGGAAACGATAGCGACCATGCCGTCGACCCGGGAGCGTCTCGCGAACATCAGGAGGCTGACCGGCGAGTACCACGCGACGGCGCGCGAGATCGCAGGTCTCCAGAAAGAGATCCTGGCCGGCGGCGCGCGGCGCAAGGACCTCACGGCGGAATGGAGCAAGGATGTTGCGGCGCTTCGCGGTGCGCCGGCGGCAACGGACTCTCCTCACCGCGCCGACATCGAGCACCAGCTCGTGGCGGCGGATACCGGCTTTCTCGCGATGGGCGCCGCGGCATGGCGCTTCGCCGCGACCGGCGAGGACGCGCTGCGGGCCGAGATGGAAAATCGCGCCCAGGGCGTCGCGCTTGCGCTCGCCGCCGCCCGCGGCGTGCTGACCGACGGTCCCTCGGCGGCCGCGCTCGATCACCTGACGACGCTGCTGAACGATTTCGTCCAGACCTGCCGCGTCACCATGGACCGGCAGACCAGGATGGCGAAGCTCGTCACTGAGCGCGCGCGCCCGGCGGCGGCCGAGTCGACCGCCATCACCAACGCGGCGGTCGCCGACGCGCTTCGATTGACCGGCGAGACCAGGGCCGAGGCCCAGGCCGAGACGCAGCGCGCCAGCCAGATCAATTCGGTTCTCTCGCTGGTGGTGATGGCGGCGATGATCGGCGCCGCGGTATTCGCGTTTCTCGGCGTCGCCCGTCCGCTCGCCCGGCTCAACCGCGTGCTCGGCAGAATGGCCGCCGGGGAAACCTCGATCGCCATTCCCGGCACGACCCGCGGCGACGAGATCGGCGATCTCGCCCGGACCGTGGTCGTGATCGCGGAGAACGCCGAGGCCAGGGCCCGCAGCGAGGCCGAAGCCAAGATCCGGCAGGACGAGATCCTCAGCCAGCAGCGTCGCCGGGACATGCACCGCCTCGCCGATGCCTTCGAGGCCAAGGTCGGCCAGATCGTCGAGACCGTGACCTCGGCCTCGCATGAACTCGAGGCCTCGGCCGGGTCGCTGTCGGCGACCGCGAACCGCGCCGAGGAACTTACCGCCGCGGTGGCCGCAGCCTCCGAGGAAGCCTCCACCAATGTCCAGTCGGTGGCGTCCGCCACCGAGGAGCTCAGTTCGTCGGTCACCGAGATCAGCCGGCAGGTGCAGGATTCCGCCCGAATCGCCGGCGAGGCGGTGGTGCAGGCGGAACGCACCAACGCCCGGGTCGGGGAACTGGCGCAGGCCGCGAGCCGGATCGGCGACGTCGTCGAGCTGATCAACACCATCGCCGGTCAGACCAACCTGCTGGCGCTGAACGCTACCATCGAGGCGGCGCGCGCCGGCGAGGCCGGGCGCGGCTTCGCGGTGGTGGCCGCCGAGGTCAAGCAGCTTGCCGACCAGACCGCCAAGGCCACCGGCGAGATCGGCCAGCAGGTCGGCGCCATCCAGTCCGCGACCGGCGACTCGGTCGATGCGATCCGCGAGATCAGCCGGACCATCGGCAAGATGTCGGAGATTGCCGCCGCCATCGCCGCGGCGGTGGAGGAGCAGGGCGCGGCGACCCAGGAAATCGCGCGCAACGTCCAGCAGGCGGCGACCGGCACCCAGCAGGTGTCGAGCAACGTCACCGATGTCCAGCGCGGCGCCGAGGACACCGACAAGGCGTCGTCGCAGGTGCTGTCGGCGGCCCGGGCGCTGTCGGTCGAGAGCACGCTGCTGAAGACGGAGGTCTCCGGCTTCCTCGAGTCCATCCGCAGCGCCTGACGCCGGTCGCATCGGCGGGTTGCGCCGGCGGTGCGCCCTCGCCTGACACGCTCAACATGGTCCCCATGGGCGCGGCTGGCACAGCCCCGGACCGCGAGAGCTGCATTGCCGGGACACCGCTTGCAGTGACGGGGTTTAGACTAAAATAGTACCATCCCCGCTAAACTCCGGTTCATCTTGCCGCGCCCCCAAACCTTTCGGGCGTCCGGATGCTTTTCTCACGGGCTCCAGCGGAGTCCTTCAAGCCGGGGATTCTTGCTTATGTCCTTGTTCCAGTTCCGCATTGCCGGGCGCCTTTACAGCGGGTTCGGCCTTCTCATTCTCTGCGGCCTCGCGCTGGCTCTGCTTGGCGTTGTCGAACTCGGCCGGATCGGCACGCAGATCGACGTCATGACGCGCCAGTCGAACAACGCGATGCGTACCAGCGAGACTGCCATGCACCTGCAGGCGATCCGGCGCGCGATCCTGCGCTACGACTTCGACCACGACGAAAAATCCTTCACCGAAGCCGGGGAACGGCTCGCCACGACGGCCTCGATGCTCGAAGCCGCGATCCAGGCCGCCCCGTCCGAGGAGCGCCGTGCCGCCTACAAGGAGATCGCCAAGGACGTCGAGCAGCTGAAATCGGCGCGCGAAACGCTCGGCGACGCGGTCCGGCACATGACCAGCAACCGTGCGCGGCTGTTCACCGAAGGCGACAAGATGGCGGCCGATGTGCAGAAGTTCGAGGACGCCGCCGCCAAGACCGACTACGACGTCCAGGCCGCGGCGCTGGTCGCCAAAGTGCTGCTGGTGCGGGTGGCCAACTGGCGTTTCCTCGCCACCAAGGACATCAAGGGCATCGACACCTTCAAGGCCAATCTCGCCAAGGCCATGGGGCAGGTCGCCGACATGCAGAGGCTGGAGATGCCGGCGGACCTCGCGGCGCTGCTGGCCCCCGTCCGGAGCAGCCTTTCGAGCTACGCCGACGCCTTCGACAAGACCTCCTCCGGGCTGCTCGCGGCCGACGAGATCTACTACAAGACCGTGTCGCCGCTGACCGTCAGCGCCGTCGACGGGATCGAGAAGATCAAGCAGTCCGAGGTCGAGAACTTCCTGGACTCGCAGGCGGCGAGCAGGGCGATCATTTCCGGCACCACGACGCTCCAGGAGATCGTCGCCGGCGGCGCCCTGCTGCTCGGCCTCGTCATCGCCTTCCTGATCGCCCGCGGCATCACCGGCCCGCTGTCCGGGCTCACTTCCGGCATGAAGGAACTGGCCGACGGCAATTTCGGCGTCGTGCTGCCCGGCGTCGAGCGCAAGGACGAGGTCGGCGAAATGGCCCGCGCGGTGGAGACGTTCAAGCACAAGGCCGAGGACAAGGCCCGCGAGGATGCCGAAGCCAAGGTCCGGCAGGACCAGATCCTGGCCGAACAGCGCAAGCACGACATGCACCGCCTCGCCGACGGGTTCGAGAGCGCGGTCGGCGAGATCATCGACACCGTCTCCTCGGCCTCGCGCGAACTGGAAGGCTCCGCCGGCTCGCTGACCTCGACCGCCGAGCGCGCGGTGGAGGTGACCACCATGGTGGCCGCGGCCTCCGAGGAAGCCGCGACCAACGTGCAGTCGGTGGCCTCGGCCACCGAGCAGATGGCGTCCTCGGTCAACGAGATCAGCCGCCAGGTCCAGGAATCCGCCGACATCGCGCGCCAGGCCGTCGATCAGGCGCGGCTCACCAACTCCCGGGTCTCCGAGCTGGCGCAGGCCGCCAACCGGATCGGCAACGTCGTCGAGCTGATCAACACCATCGCCGGCCAGACCAACCTGCTGGCGCTGAACGCCACCATCGAGGCGGCGCGGGCCGGCGACGCCGGCCGCGGCTTCGCCGTCGTCGCCTCCGAGGTCAAGGCGCTGGCCGACCAGACCGCCAAGGCCACCGGCGAGATCAGCCAGCAGATCGCCGGCATGCAGACGGCGACCAGCGAGTCGGTCGGCGCCATCAAGGAGATCGGTACGATCATCGGCAGGATGTCGGAGATCGCCTCCACCATCGCATCCGCGGTGGAGGAACAGGGCGCCGCGACCCAGGAGATCTCCCGCAACGTGCAGCAGGCGGCCCAGGGCACCACCCAGGTTTCCGCCAACATCGTCGACGTCCAGCGCGGCGCCGACGACACCGGCGCCGCCTCGACCCAGGTTCTGAGCGCCGCCCGGTCGCGGTCGCGCGGCCGGGGACCCCCCCACTCCGAAGTCACCCGCGTTCTTCAGTAGGGGGGGGCGGGCAGTCGCCCCGCGGCGCGCGCCCCCCAAAC
>JARLJA010000184.1 GCA_031291445.1 Xanthobacteraceae bacterium
GAACTCGATCTGCGATCTCCATCAGGGCCCGCGGTCAAAGGCCGCATCTCGAGGCCGTATACATGACCGCTCCCCGATCCGTTTGCCGAAGCACCAAAAAAGCCCTTGCCGACTGGGGGCCGTCCATACATGACGGCTGAGCGTTGGATTGGCGTGCAAGCCACGATGGCTCACAGCCGGTAATCGATCAGGTTCAGCTCGATTTCGCGGATCTTGAGGTAGATCGACCGGATCCACTGGTGCAGTTCGGACGACGGGTCGTTGTCCTGGCGCAGGAAGCGCGTGAAGGAGAAGCTGCGGCGCTCGACATAGGTCCGCAGGAACGCCGGCAGCGCCCGGATCCGCAGCGACTTCAGGCCTGCATAGGAGGCCGGCGGTTCGCCGTGCAGCACGAATTCGTTGTCGACCGGGATGATGGCGTAGTCGGCGAAGGCGCGCTTCAGCTTGGCGAAGGTGGCGCCCGACCCCCGGTCGGAGTCGGCCATGTACATGACGATCGGATCGACGCCGCGGCGATCCGCCTCCTTCATGTAGCCGATCTGCTCGACCATCTGGAAGAACTCGTCATAGGCGTGGAAGCCGAGGTCGATGACCTTGCCCAGCCCGTCGTTGACGATCAGCCGGTCCATCAGCCGCATCTTGTCCTGGGTGTCCATGATCTCCGCCGACTCGGTGACGTCGGGGAGAAAATCGATCAGCGAGGGCTCCTTGACGTTGATGTCGAAGGCCTGCGCGCGGTGTCGCTGCAACAGCAGGAATTCGACCAGCAGCCGGGACAGCAGCGTCTTGCCGACCTGGGGGCGGGGCGAGCAGACGATATAGACGGGCGTGCGGCTCATGAGTTCGTGATCGGCAATGACGAAGCGGTAAAGTCCTGCGCCCGCCATGCCCGGTCATGACGGAAAAATACGCTTGCCTGAAAACTCTACCGCCACTCGAGGCAAGCACCAAGCGAGCCGTCGCTCACTCCTGGCTCTTGCGCGCGCTCGCCTTCTCCGGCGACCCGACGATGTCGGTGAGCTTGATGCGGTCGAACTCGCCCCACACGTTGCTCAGCCAGTGCCGGACGTAGCCGCGCAGCACGAACGAATAATTCGCGGCCTGGTCCTGGTGACCCTTGTTGGCGACGAATTTCAGGAACGGCACCGAGGCGACCTCGACCTGTTCGTAGGCCAGCTCGTTGAGCTTGGGGATGGTGATCTCGGTCGCGTCCTTGATGCGGTGGAAATACGAGTTGTAGGTCGCCTGGTCCCATTCGAAGAAGCTGGTGTTGTTGATGAAGTTCTTCACCAGGAAATACTTGGCGCCGGCCATGAAGTTGGCGGTCTCGGCGATCTCGTCCAGCGAGGCGATCGACGGCCCGAGGATGTGGAACACGGCGAACGTGATCTGGCCGGAGCGGGCGGCGTCGAGGAAACCGATGTCGCGCAGCGAAGCCAGCGCCGGCGACAGCAGGCCGGCGCGGACGTCGATCACGGTCACCGAGGCGCTGGCGGAGTTCAGGGTGTCGAAGATCTTCATCTGGTCGGACGCCGTCGTCATGTCGACGATCTCGGTGATGTCCGGATGAAAGCGCTTCAGGGTGCCGCGCGGCGTCTCGGTGTCGAAGGCGCGCGTCGGAATGCTGTTGGCGCTGAAATAATCGAGAACCGCACGGGACACCGTCGTCTTGCCGACGCCGCCCTTGTCCGCCCCCACCACGATCACTGCCGGCTTGGCCATGCGAGTCCTTTTCATTCTTGCGGCGCCGTCCGACCTGGCCGGTCCGACCCTGGCGCATCAACGCCTGCATTGGGGCGGAACATGGCAGAAACATGGGAGAATTCAATTGTTCTGCGGCATTTTGCGGTTGTCCCGCCGGAAATCGGCGCGGCCGGCTCTCGCGGGCGTGCCGGGAGGGCTCAGCACTGCCCCCAGGGCCCGCGGGGCTCCGTCCACGGCCCGTCGGGCGAGGAGGGCGCCGCTGGCGGCCCGGAGGAGGAGCCCCATGGCCCCTCGGGGCCGGGCTGCGGGGGCAGGGCGGGGGCCTCGGCGGTGTCCGGTGCCGGCGCGGGCGGGGCGATGCTCAGGGGGCCGGGATCGCGCCCGCCGGCGAACTGGACCAGGGCCTTGACCCGCGAGTCGATCGAGGGGTGGGTCGCGAACAGGTCGGCGAAGCCCTCGCGCGGGTTGTCGAGGCACATCTCCATCACTGCCGAGGTCGCGCCCGGCAGTTCGCCGCGGTTCTCGATCTTGCGCAGCGCCGAGATCATGGCGTCGGGGTTTTTCGTCAGCTCGACCGAGCCGGCGTCGGCGAGAAACTCGCGCGACCGCGACAGTGCCAGCCGCACCACCAGCGACAGCAGCCAGGCCAGCGCGATCAGGGCGACGGCGAGCAGCAGCACCGCCACGGCGCCGCCGCCCTTGCGGCGGCTGTCGCCGCCGCCGAAGCGGAAGCCGGAATTGAAGACGAGACGGAAGAACAGCTCGGCGAAGAAGCCGACCACGCCGGCGATCACCATGGCGATCACCATCAGCTGAACGTCGCCGTTGCGGATATGGGTCAGTTCGTGGCCGAAGACGGCCTCGATCTCCTGGTCGTTCAGCGCCTGCAGCAGGCCGGAGGTCACCGTGACGGCGTATTGGCGGGCGTTGAGGCCGGTGGCGAAGGCGTTCAGCGCGTCGCTGTCGACGACCTTGAGTTTCGGCATCGGCAGGCCGCGCGAGATGCAGAGGTTCTCGAGCAGGTTATAGAGCCGCGGCTGGTCCTGCCGGGTGACGTCGCGGCCGCCGGTCACGGCGTCGATCAGGCTCTGGTGAAAGAAATAGGCGATCGCGATCCAGGCCACCGCGCCCACGGTCGCCAGCGGCAGGGCATGGACCAGGTCGCGGACCGCGGCCGCCACCAGCGCCTGCGCCGGGGCGTCGCCGGCGCCGAGCGCCTCCGCGACCAGCGCGCCGGCGAACACCATGACGTAGATCAGCACGAACAGTCCGCCGAGCAGCACCGCCGAGCGAAACCGGTTGGCGGCGATGTGGGTGTAGAGACCGTATGCGGCCATGGCCGTCTCGCCCCGGGGGCACCCGGCCCTAGAATTTCACGCTGGGCGCCTGGTCCATCTGGGCGCGGGCGTCGCCGAGGTCGAAGAACTCCTTGCGGGTGAAGCCGAGGGCACCCGCGAACAGCACCGCCGGCAGCTGCTGGATCCCGGTGTTGTATTCCTGGACCGCGTTGTTGAAGAAGCGGCGGGCGGCGGCGATCTTGTTCTCGATGTCCGACAGCTCGCCCTGCAGCTGCTGGAAATTGGCATTGGCCTTGAGATCGGGATAGGCCTCCGACAGCGCGATCAGCCGGCCCAGCGCGCCGCTCAGCTGGGCCTCGGCGGCGGAGACCTGCGCCGGGCCCTGCGCCGACATTGCCGCGCTGCGGGCCTTGACCACGTCGTCGAGGGTGCCGCGCTCGTGGGCGGCATAGCCCTTCACGGTCTCGACCAGGTTGGGAATCAGGTCGTGACGCTGCTTGAGCTGGACGTCGATGTCGGCGAAGGCCTGCCCGACCCGCTGGCTCAGCGCCACGAGGCGGTTGTAGGCGGCAAACGCCAGGACGGCGAGGACGACGATGACGATGAGGACGATCCACATGAGGAGAGTCTCCGGATGGCGACGATGCCCAGCCTTAACTAGACCAGAATCGCCGCCGGTCGCAAAGGGAAGGCGGGTTTGCGATATGTCGCCGGACCGGCGGTCGGGGTTCGATCCGGCGGGTGCCGGAGCTTGCGCAGGCCATGCGGCCACCCGCCCTCTTCAAAAAGTGACGTGCTTTTGTCAGGTGTTGCGAGTATCTGGCAGGTAGAGGCGCGTGGCGATGGAGAGTTCTGCCGATGAGCGAGGAAAAGGCCCTTTTCGACCTGCTCCGCCAGACCTCTGACGGCGCAGTGGTCGATGCGATCGAGCACTTGGTGCACGATGGTACCGATCGCGACCTGTGTCGCGTCAACGTGCTGGATTTCGCGGCCCGCACCGGCCTCGACGTCGAGCCCGCCATCGCCGCGTTTTTGCATGCCGCGCGCATCGGCCTGTTCGACCTGTCGTGGAATATGCTCTGCCCCGGCTGCGGCGGCGTTCTCGAGGCCGGCGCCACGCTCAAGACCTTCGAGCACGACAAGTACGACTGCGCGCTGTGCTCGGCCGCCTACGAGCCGACGCTGGACGAAATGGTCGAGGTCACCTTCACGATCAGCCCGCGCATCCGCCGCATCGCCGCTCATGATCCCGACACGCTGCCCTATCTCGAATATTGCCGGCAGATCTTCTGGGGATCCGGCGTCGATCTTCCGGACAACATCGAGGAGAAGTTCGACGACTTCACCCTCGAGGCGCTCGAGCTGCCGCCGGGCGAAAAGGCGCTGGTCTCGCTGCAACTGCCCGCCGAATTCATCATCGTGTTCGATCCGGTCACCCACGCGACCCAGTTCGTCGACGTCAAGGGCGAGCCGACCAAGGAGCGGCAGGCGCTGACCCTGGTTTTCAACGAATCGCGCGCCGCCACCGGCACGGTGGAATTGCGGCCCGGGCCGCTGCGGCTGACGCTGGAGAACCGCACCCGGCGGCGGACGCTGCCGGCGGTCTGGGTCGCCAATCATACGCTTCACGAGATGATCGGCCGCCGCAAGCCGTTCCTCACGGCCAAGCGCCTTTTGACCAACCAGACCTTCCGCGACATCTACCGGACCGACACCCTCGACGTCGACCAGCGGCTGAAGATTACGAGCCTCACCTTCCTGTTCACCGACCTCAAGGGCTCGACCGAGCTCTACGAGCGGGTCGGCGACCTCGTCGCCTACGAGCTGGTGCGGCAGCACTTCAGCGTGCTGTATCAGATCGTCGCCTCGGAGGCCGGCGCCGTGGTCAAGACCATCGGCGACGCCGTGATGGCGACCTTCCCGACCCCGGATCGCGCCATGTCGGCGGCATTGCGGATGCGGGAGGCGATGCAGGGAATCAACGGCGAGCGCGGCAACGAGGATCTGCTGCTCAAGATCGGGATTCACGAGGGCCCCTGCCTCGCGGTGACCTTCAACGATCGCCAGGATTACTTCGGCCAGACCGTCAACATGGCGGCGCGGGTCCAGGGGCTGGCCACCGACCGCGCGATCTTCGTCACCCGCTCGATCGTGGACAACGCGGGCGCCTCCGCCGTCCTGCGCGACCATGGGCTCGATCCGATCGAGAAGCGCGCGGCGCTGCGCGGCATCACCGACGACGCGGTGGTGTTCGAGATCGGGTAGGAACGAGCGCAAGACATGCAGCCAAGGCCGGAACAGGCACTTCTGTTTGATATTGATGGCACGCTGGCCGATACCGACGCCTTGCACCTGGAAGCTTTTAATCTCGTTCTGGGCCCTCGTGGTCATGTCTTCGATCACGCACGCTTCGCGCGAGAGCTTCAAGGTTTCTCGACGGCTTCCATTTCTGATCGATTTCTGGCGAATGAGCCGCCTGCTTGTCAACTGACCATCATGGAAGAGAAGGAGGAAGCTTTCCGGAAACTCGTCTCGGGGCGGATCGAGCCGACGCCAAGATTGATGGCGCTCATGAAGCTTGCGGATCAGGCCGATATCCCCATGGTCGCGGTGACGAATGCTCCGCGGCAGAATGCAGAAATACTGCTTGCCGGGCTCGGCATCATGCACCGGTTCAGATCCGTGATCATTGGCGATGAACTTGCGCACGGCAAACCCCATCCGATGCCCTATTTGGAAGGTTTGCGCGCGGTGAACGCTGCCCCCGGTCTGTCGATTGCCTTCGAGGACTCTCGCTCCGGCGTCAAGTCCGCGTCGTCGGCAGGTATCGCGACGGTCGGAATGAGAACAAGCCTTGCTCATCACGACATGATTGAAGCGGGCGCCACCGCGACGGCGAAGATCTTTGATGAGCCCGAATTGATGTCGTTGATCGCAGCGAAAATGAACTGGTGAGAATGGGCGGCTTTCGCGGTTCCGATCCGTAGTTGAGAATCTCCGTTGGTGGGAGAAGACCGGAACTTGCTAGCCGATATCCGAAATAGCGCCTAGGCATCAGAGGGTTGGTCAATCTTGGGCGCATCCCTGGAGCTGTTCCATGGCGAGCCAAGTGACGCCAAAAGCGAAGCTTCGACTGGAGCAGCTAGTAGCAAGCGCGTCTTGTTGGACCGAGAACGAACATCCCCGGGAACAGAGCTTAGAAGTACAAATTTTAGGAATTTGAAGGACTGTCGCGTAGGTTGACCAGTGAATGCGTAAAATTGTCAGGAGCTGCCGTGCCGGGCGACAGCGTCCGCGCGCAAGAATAGGACTCCACGGTAGCGACATGTCGGAGAAGCAAAGACCATCCATTTGGGAGTCGATTAGGCAAGCGCGGGCGGACAGAATAAGTCGCGGTCCAGTGACTCGCCCCGTTAGACTGACCGCGGAGGAGACAATCCTTATCGATGACGTCGTCGACTATGCGATGCAGCGGCTGGGAGAGCCTCCAACAAATCTCTCCCTGTTGAGCGAAGGGCTACGCTCGATCGCTGAGATGCGGGCTATGAATGCATCTTATCAATTGCCAATGGGGTTGCCCATTCGTCGCTCGATTTCACGCGAGGACTTAGTGTTCCTCGCGCCCTACATCGACGAATGGATCACTGGACACGCACCTCCACTGAACCTGCCCGCTGAATACCACGATTGGCGTCCTGATGAGCTGCGTGCCTTCAAACAAAGGATGAAGCAAGAAGGACTGTGGCCCGCCTGACATCCGGAATTCGGCAGGAGTTCTCAATCAGCGGGTCGCTCCGCGACGTTCCAAAACTCTATCAACTCGTTGCCAGAAGGAGCAACCTCAGATGCTTATACGCTCTCCAGAGGCGGGAATGTTTGTCGGCGCGGGCATGCTGGGTCTTAGTGTCTGGGCGATGGTCAAGATTTCATACGCGAGGTTGCGTTCTCGTCGGTGGGAGGCGAGCAAGGATTCTGGCGAGTATGGGAGACAGATGGGTTTAATGACCATCTGGTTGGTCGGAGGGGTATTTTTGCTGTTGGCCTATTTCAAAGACTATTGCCATACGACAGGCAAATGCTCCTTTCCCTACGTTGGTGGCGAAGGCATCGGTTTCCAAAGCGTTCCGATGGGGGCTGACTGATGACAGTCGCTGTTTATAGGGCGGTCTGAGGCTCGCGCGAGGTCCGTATTCCGGGATCGGCCGAACGGCATTGTCCTTTCGCGACCAAAGCCCTCCAGCGCGCTGCAGCAAACGTGTTGTGGACCGGGCGCGTTACAATGTTACGGATCGACACCGTGTCGAGGCGTGTGCTACTTGCAGCGTGTCTCCCGGGAGATGACCACGTGCACGTCCTTCGCCACCGCGTCGGAACCGATCGCCTGCGCAGCGTCCGCGGGCTGATCGCCGTCTGCATGGTGATTGCCTGGGTGCTGGCGGGGACGCTGCATGGCGTCTGCGACCTCGACGTGACCAATCCGGCCGGCACGTCGGAGATTGCGTCGGCGCTTGGCGGGACACCGGCACCTTCCGATGGCGTCGGGCTGATCGAGCACCATTGCCATGGTTGCTTCTCCATCGCTCTGCCGCTGCCTCTCGCGGTGGCTGCGGTCTCCGGGCCGTCAGGACCGATCGCTCCATATCGGCCGATGCTGACCACGGGCGTGATTCCCGATCCGGAGTCGCCTCCACCCAAGCGCCCGACCTGAACTGATTCGCCGGGCGCCACGCGCCCGCTTCCAGGTTCGGCAGGTGATTCCCCCATGTTCAGACCGACGTCCGCGCGCACGGTGTGCGCGGCGGCCTTGTTGCCCATCCAATGGATGTCGCACGCACCCTGGTCGCGGAAACGCGTCCGCGGGCGCGCGGTGTCGTGCGGCACGACGAATCGGACCGCGTTCGCCGTGCTGGCGTTCCTGCTCGCAACCGGCGGAGCGATCGAAAGGGTCGCGGCCGGGGGCACGTACAGCAACCTTGGCCCCTGGTCGACCGAAAGAACCCAAAACCCGCCGGGCGATTTTGGCGCCGACGTTGTTCCGCGCGCCGACGCCTGCGGCAGCGGCAACTGCCCTGATCGGCATTCCCGTTCGCTGAGGAGCATCCGTCATGCCCACCAGCGATGACAGGTCCCGCAGCGTGATCCGGACGAGCCGGCTCATGCAGCCGATCGTCATCCGCGGACTGGCCATCTGCGTCGCGGCGCTGACGTGGGCACCGGCCGCGCATGCGCATGGCATCGCCGGCAACCGCTATTTCGACGGCACCATGACCTTCGACGACCCGGCGGTGGCGGACGAAGCGACCGTGCCGAACGTCTCCCACCTCGGCTATCCCACCCGGGGCAGCGGCGTGGTGGAGAATCGCATCAACTGGGCGTTCGCCCGGCTGCTCACGCCGACGCTGGGACTGACGCTCGACAGCGGCTGGATCCACCAGACCTGGCCGAACGGCCGCACCTCCGGCTTCGACAGGACCAACCTCGGGCTGAAATACGAAGCCTGGCGCGACAACCGGCACGAGACGCTGGTGTCGGTGAGCCTGGCCTGGGGCATCGCCCACTCCGGCGCCCAGGGCGTCGGCACCGACGCGCCCAACACGGTCCAGCCCGGCATCTTTTTCGGAAAGGGCTTCGGCGATCTGCCGGAGGCGCTGTCATGGCTGCGTCCGTTCGCGGTCACGGGCTCGGTGGTGGACGAAATCCCTGCCGCAACGGGCGGGCGCGCGGTGGCGCCGGGCCCCGTGACCGGCGCGTTCGAGACCATGGCATCACCCTTCGTGGAGACGCTGCACTGGGGCTTCTCGATCCAGTACAGCACGCTCTATCTCACCAGCCGCTACACCGGCGGGGCGCCGAGGGACGAGCCGCTGAACCAGTGGGTGCCGCTGGTCGAGTTCAGGTTCGACAGCCCGCGCGGGCAGGCCACGGTTGCGACCGCGAACCCGGGCCTCGCCTATGTCGCGGTGACGTGGCAGGTCGCGGCCGAGGCCATCGTGCCGATCAATCGCGCCGGCGGAAACGGCCCGGGCTTCCGCGCCCAGCTGCTGCTGTTCCTCGACGACATGGTGCCGTCGGTGTTCGGCAAGCCGCTCCTGACCGGTCCGGCCCCCGAGCGAAGACAGATCGCATGGTGATGGGGCAATCGCCGCGGACGCGGCACACCATGACGAGGCCCAATCCAGCAGACGTCAGACACAGCGCGCCAGTTCTTCGCAGGCATGTCGGAGCGCATCATCGATGGTCCGGAAGGCGGCTTCGTCGGGATAACAACGGGCAAGCCGATGCACATTGTTCGCCACGTCGTCGAGCAGGATCATGATGTCCAGCAGGCGATCGTCGGTGCACCGGCAGGGCATCCGGTCGTTTCTGAGCGGCACGTCCGGGTGTGCGGGGGTGGTTGGAAACATCAACACATTCGATGACACGAAACGCTCCCACAAACATGCGACCGGAACCGGGTTCGCCTCGTATAGGTGCATTCCTGCAAAGAAAGCACTTTGTCGAATTTGGGAAAGGTTGGAATTGGATTAACCGCAGGGCAACCATCAAGGTTGAGAGCGGACCGCATTCCAATATTCAAGACTGCCGCGCCGCCAGGATCCATACCCGCGGCGCGATCCTGTCGCGGTTCAATCGTCTGCCGCGACCGCATCGCCCCAGTTCCAGCGCCGGGCCCGCGCGTACGCCGCCTTGTCGCGCCGGGGCGCCTTCAGGGTCACCGCGCGGCCGTCCGCCGTGCAGAGCTTCGCCGCCACCTCGACCTTGCCGACCAGCGGTTGCGCCAGCACCCGGGCCGCCGATGGTCTGCGCGCAGGCGCTGAACGGGACAGCACGACATAGGAAAACTTTTCGTCCTCGAACGGCGCGTCGACACCTTTCACCTGCTTGTGGTCGCGCGAGCGCGCCAGCCGCCGGGTGAAGTGGCACCAGTCCGGCGGCGCCAGCGGGCAGGGCCGGTCGTGGGGACAGGGCGCGACGACGTGGGCGCCGGCGGCGATCAGCCGGCTGCGCAGCGCGATGATCCGGGCATGGCCCGCGGGCGTGCCGGGTTCCACCACCAGCAGGGTATCGCGGGTCCTGCGCCACAGCGCGTCGGCGACGGGTCCGAGATCGGCCTCGGGCAGCTCCGCGACCAGGTAGCTCGCGATCACGAGATCGGCGTCGCCTGCGCCCGCCAAGGCCTGACGGACATCGCCGGGCAGCTGGCGCAGCGCGTCGAACCGCGGCGCGCCGCGGACGAGGTCGGCCGCCAGCGCCCGCAGGGCGGGATTGGCGTCGAGCTGGGTGAAGTGGTCCAGCGGCGGAAACGTCTCGGCCGCCGCCCAGGTCGCCGTGCCCGGTCCGGCGCCGACATCGAGCAGGCTCAAGGGTACGAAGTCCGGCCGCAGCCGGGCGAGTTCGGCGAGGCAGGCGGCGACGGCGGCGAATGTCGCCGGCATCCGGGCGAAGGCGTAGGCGAGAGCGTCGTCGCCATCGGCGATGCCCGTCGAGCCGCCGCCACCGCGATAGGTCGCCGAGAGCGCGGCGGCGCGCGGCGCCATCGTTCGGCGCGAGCGGCCCTCGGCCAGGCGATCCAGCGCGGCCTTCAGTTCGGCGGGCAGGGTTGCGGGATCGATCAGCGGCCGTCTCCCTCTGCGCCGTCATCGCCCGACTTGATCGGGCGATCCAGTATTCCAGGGCGGTGAGCGGACGACACGACGTTGCGTCACTTTCTGCGTCATTGCCGGGCTTGACCCACGGCTGTCCGGTTTAAATTTGGCATATATCGAGGCTCAACTGTCGCTGATCTTTGATGATCGGCGGCGGTGGCAGGAGCAGACGGTCGAGCGGTCGTCTGTGCATGAGGTTGGCGCGCA
>JARLJA010000185.1 GCA_031291445.1 Xanthobacteraceae bacterium
GACGCCAACAAGATCGTCAAGAGCCCGCTCGCCTTCGCCCGGTTGATCAAAACCAATCTGATGCAACGCCGCGGGCTCGGCGAGCTTCTCAAGCCACCCCCAGAGCCGCAGTCACACCAGGCGCGGTTCGACTTCGGCCACCCCGCAACACGCGCCGCACACCGCCGCCAAAAGCTCCGCGCCGTTCATCGCCTCATGTGCCCCGCATGACGCACAAACCGTGCCAGACAGTCGTGGGCTTGACCCGGCAATCCACGCTTTGCTGCTCGGCACGGCTCTAAAGAGTGGATGCGCGGGTCAAGCCCGCGCATGACGAGTTTATTCGCAGCGGCTTGGTCTAGCGGTTGCTCTTAGAGCGAGCTCCGAAGCTGCATTACGCCGCGCGGCGGGGCTTGGCGCCGCGGCGCCCGGCGGCGGTGATGTCCGTCATCAACGCGCGCAGCGCCCGCACCGGGGGCGAGGCCTCGCCGTCGCGCCACACCAGCGGCGTCACGATGTCGCCCTGGGCCTTGGGAAGCGGGTGGCGGCGGACGCGGACCTGCGGCATGGCGTCGAGCACGGCCTCGGGCATCAGCGCAATGCCGGCGCCCGCGGCGACGCAGGCCACGATGGCGTGGTAGGAGCCGAGTTCGAGCACCCGCAGGGAAGCCAGGCTTTCGCGCCCCAACCAGCGCTGCAGCGCGCGCCGGTAGGCGCAGCCCGAGGGGAAGGTGATCACGCTCTGGCCCTCGGCGTCGCGGGGACGCTTGATTGGCGGGTGCTCGGGACTGGAGATCACCATCAGTCGCTCGCGGAACACCGGGAGCTGGGCGAGATCGGGGCCGGGCGGCTCGGCGATGAAGGCGGCGTCGAGCCGGCGCTCCGTGACCGCCGCGACCAACTGGTCGTTGGTGCCGGTGGTGAGTTCGAGCCGCACGTCGGGATAGCGGCGGTGGAATTCGGCGAGCACCGAAGGCAGCCGGCTGGCGGTGGTGCTTTCCAGCGTGCCGAGCTTCAGCACGCCCTGGGGGGCGGCGCCGGAAACGACGTGGCGGGCCTCGTCGGACAGCCGGATCAACTGCTCGGCATAGCCGAGCAACACCTCGCCGCTGGGGGAGAGATGCAGGCGCTGGCGGTCGCGGTGGAACAGCGGCATGCCGACGGTGGCTTCGAGCTGCTTGATCCGGGTGGTGACGTTGGAGGGAACGCGGTGCAGCTTGCGCGCGGCCTTGATGACGCCGCCTTCCTCCACCACGGCCTTGAACACCTGCAGGTCGGTGAAGTTCATCCCGGATCTCCCATGGCGATCTTTGTGTTCTCAGATAGAGAATAACATGTTCTGTATTATTCACTATTCGAGAATTCGTGAAGAGCGTATCGTGAATTTCGCAAATGACAATCCGCACGGGCGGGAATTTCCGCCCTGCCGCCGGGACCTCGCCAATGTCGCTGACAACTGCAAACGATGCGGCGTCCGCCGCCTCGACGTCGCCGCCTTCCTCACTGACGCCCGCCGCCGTGGTAGCGATCGGGCTTGCGGGCCTCGCGGTCGCCATGGGGATCGGCCGCTTCTCCTTCACGCCGCTGCTGCCGCTGATGCAGCACGATGCCGGCGTCAGCCTGGCGCAGGCCAGCTGGCTCGCCACCGCGAACTATGTGGGCTATCTCGCCGGCGCGCTGGTCTGCATCGTCTCCGCGCCGGCGCCGACCCGCATCATCCAGTGGGGGCTGGCGGCGATTGCGCTGGTCACCGCGGCCATGGGCGTGACCCATCATCTGTGGCTGTGGATCGGCTTGCGCTTTCTCGCCGGCGCCGCCAGCGCCTACGTGCTGGTGGGCGTATCCGCCTGGGCGATGCCGATCCTTGCCCGCGGCGAGAAGGCGGCGTGGTCGGGGCGGTTGTTCTCGGGCGTCGGCGTCGGCATTCTGGTCGCCGGCATGGTCGGGCTCGCCGCCGGGCTTTTGGCATGGCGCTCCCAGGCCACCTGGATCGTGCTCGGGGCGATGGCCGCGATGGTGACCGCCGTCATCTGGCGGCTGGTTGACGACGGACGGCCCGCCGGCGCCGCGGCAGCGCCGACGCGGACACCGCTCGACCGCCATGCCTTGATCGGCGCGGCGAGCTACGGCTGCTTCGGCTACGGCTACATCATTCCGGCGACGTTTCTGCCGGCGCTGGCGCGCGACGTGATCGCCGACCCCGCGGTGTTCGGCTGGGTATGGCCGGTGTTCGGCGCGGCCGGCGCGCTGTCGACGGTGCTTGCTGCCAGGCTGATGCCGGCGCTGTCGCCGCGCCGCGTATGGGTATATGCCAAATTGGTTCTCGCCGTCGGCGTCCTGGCGCCGGTTGTCGCCACCACGCTCCCGGTGTTGCTGTTCGCCGCCGTGTGCGTCGGCGGTACCTTCATGGTGATCACCATGGCGGGCATCGAGGAGACGCGGCGTCTCGGTGGCGCGCAGGCGCCGCGGCTCATGGCCCTCTATACCGCCACGTTTGCCGCGGGGCAGATCGCCGGACCGCTGACGGTCGGCGCCTTCGGTGGCGGCCTGGTGGTGCCGGGCCTGCTGGCGGCGGCGGCATTGGTCGCGAGTTGCGTCGCGCTCAGCTTGCCACATCGCCCCGGATCGGCCACGTAGCGCCGGCCCGAAGATCAGTCGAACGAGGATAGAAAACATGTGGCCCGACCGTCGGTTGCTCGAGCTTCTTGGGATCGAAGTTCCCATCATCCAGGCGCCGATGGCCGGCGTCCAGGACGTCGACATCGCCGTCGCCGCCGCGCAGGGCGGCGCGCTGGGCTCGCTGCCTTGCGCGATGTGGACGCCCGACAAGGCGCGGGAACAGGTCAACATCTTCCGCCAGCGCGTCGCCGCGCCGGTCAACCTCAACTTCTTCTGCCACCAGCCGGTCGCGGCCGATCCGCGGCAGGAGGCGGGATGGCGCCGGCGGCTCGAGACCTATTACGGAGAGCTCGATCTCGATCCCGGCGCCAGCGTGGCGGCCGCCAACCGCGCGCCGTTCGACGCGGCGATGTGCGAGCTCGTCGAGCAACTGCGGCCCGAGGTCGTCAGTTTCCATTTCGGCCTGCCGGATCCGGCGCTGCTGGCCCGCGTCAAGGCCGCCGGCGCCAGGGTGATGGGGTCTGCCACCATCGTGCGCGAAGCGAAGTGGCTCGAGGACCATGGCGCTGACATCGTCATCGCCCAGGGCGCGGAGGCGGGCGGCCATCGCGGCATGTTCCTGACCGAGACCATCGCCGGGCAGCCGGGCACCTTCGCGCTGGTGCCGCAGGTGGTCGACGCGGTGCAGGTTCCCGTGGTTGCGGCCGGCGGCATCGCCGACGGGCGCGGTATCGCTGCGGCGTTCGCGCTCGGCGCCGCGGGGGTGCAGATCGGCAGTGCCTATCTGCGGACCCCGGAGTCCAAGGTGAGCCCGCTCGGGCGCGCGGCGCTGGCCGCGGCCACGGACGATGCCACGGTGATCACCAACGTGATGACCGGGCGGCCGGCACGCGGCGTCGCCAACCGGCTGATGCGCGAGGTCGGGCCGGTCTCGGCTGATGCGCCGGATTTTCCCCACGCCGCCACCGCGCTGACCCCGCTCAAGGCCGCGGCGGAGAAACTCGGCCGGGTCGACTTCACCAATCTGTGGGCCGGACAGGCGATCGCGCTCGGCCGCGAGATCCCGGCGGCCGATCTGACCCGGGCGCTGGCCCGCGACGGCCTCGACCGCCTGTCCCGACTCGGTTCTTGAGACCGGGCTGCGCCGGAGCGTTGATGCCGGGTTCGACGGGCATCCCAAGCCCATGACCGGGCGGCGGTTTTCGCCGCCCAATTGACGTTGGCGATTGCCGGCAAAATGCTCTATAGGGCGCGGGCGGGCGCGGCCAGGCCGCGCGTTTCAAGCCCCGAGGATTGCCTGCCATGTCGGTCGATGCAGCCACCGTGCGCCGGATCGCGCATCTTGCGCGAATTGCGGTCAAGGACGAGGAGGTGCCGCATCTGCAGGGTGAGCTCAACGCCATCCTGGCCTTCGTCGAGCAACTCTCCGAAGTCGATGTCGGTGGCGTCGAGCCGATGACGTCGGTGACGCCCATGGTGATGAAGAAGCGCCACGACGTGGTCAACGATGGCGAGATCGCCGACGTCGTCGTCGCCAATGCGCCGGCCACCGAGGATCACTATTTCCTGGTGCCGAAGGTTGTCGAGTAGTCCGGGTCCGCTGGAGCGATCGGGAGACACGCATGTGCCTGCTGTGCGATGACGAAAAAGCCTATCAGGCCTACATGGCCTACCTCGACGCCATGGAGCGCCAGGGCAAGGGCGCCGACCCCGACCAGGCGATGGACGCCGCCATCGCGGTGATGACCGGCTCGACCAAGGTCGCCGACACCACGCTGTCGACCCACACCCCGTCGCTCTCCACTCCGCCATCCCCGTTCTCGTGCGATCCGGTTGATGAATGACTGATCTGACGTCGCTTTCTCTGGCCGAGGCCCGCCAGGGCCTCAAGGCCAAGGCCTTTACTGCGCTCGAACTGACCGACGCGCATATCTTCGCCGTCGAAAAGGCGCGCGCGCTGAACGCCTTTGTGCTGGAGACGGCGGAGGAGGCGCGGATGATGGCGCAGGCGGCCGATCTCAGGATCGCCAGGGGCGAGGGCGGTCCGCTCGCCGGGATCCCGCTCGGCATCAAGGACCTGTTCGCCACCAAGGGCGTGCGGACCACGGCGTGCTCGCGGATCCTGGAAAACTTCGTGCCGCCCTACGAGTCCACGGTGACCGCGCGGCTCTGGCACGACGGCGCGGTGATGCTCGGCAAGCTCAACAACGACGAATTCGCCATGGGCTCGTCGAACGAGACCTCGGCGTTCGGTCCCGTGGTCAATCCGTGGCGGCGCGAGGGCTCCGACGCCAAACTGGTTCCGGGCGGATCCTCGGGCGGATCGGCGGCCGCGGTCGCGGCCCACCTCTGCCTCGGCGCCACCGGCACCGACACCGGCGGATCGATCCGCCAGCCCGCGGCGTTCACCGGCATCGTCGGCATGAAGCCGACCTACGGCCGCTGCTCGCGCTGGGGCATCGTCGCCTTCGCCTCGTCGCTGGACCAGGCCGGGCCGTTCGCGCGCACGGTGCGCGACACCGCCATCCTGCTGCGCTCGATGGCCGGCCACGACGCCAAAGACACCACCTCGGTCGATCGCCCGGTGCCGGACTACGAGGCCGCGGTCGGCCAGTCGATCAAGGGCATGAAGATCGGGATCCCGAAGGAATACCGGATCGACGGCATGCCGGCGGAGATCGAGCGGCTGTGGCGGCAGGGCGGCGAATGGCTGAAGGCGGCCGGCGCCGAGCTCGTCGAGGTGTCGCTGCCGCACACCAAATACGCACTGCCGGCCTATTACATCGTCGCGCCGGCGGAGGCGTCGTCCAATCTCGCCCGCTACGACGGCGTGCGCTACGGCGCCCGCGTGCCCGGCCGCGACATCATCGAGATGTACGAGAACACCCGCGCCCGCGGCTTCGGCCCCGAGGTGCGCCGCCGCATCATGATCGGCACCTACGTGCTGTCGGCGGGCTATTACGACGCCTACTACCTGCGGGCCCAGAAGGTGCGCACGCTGATCAAGCGCGACTTCGAGGAGTGCTTCGCCCGGGGCGTCAACGCGATCCTGACGCCGGCGACGCCGTCGGCGGCGTTCGGCATCGGCGAGAAGGGCGGCGCCGACCCGATCGAGATGTATCTCAACGACATCTTCACAGTGACCGTGAACATGGCGGGCCTGCCGGGCCTCGCGGTTCCCGCCGGCAAGGACGGCCAAGGCCTGCCGCTCGGGCTGCAGCTGATCGGCCGGCCGTTCGACGAGGAGGGGTTGTTCTCGCTCGGAGAGGTCATCGAACAGGCCGCGGGGCGCTTCACACCCGCGCAATGGTGGTAGCCATGAACGCACCCGTGCAACCGTCCATGCTCATCAAGGGCGCCACCGGCGATTGGGAGGTGGTGATCGGGCTCGAGATCCACGCCCAGGTGACCTCGAAGTCCAAGCTGTTCTCGGGCGCCTCGACCGAGTTCGGCGGCGACCCCAACGCCCATGTCTCGCTGGTCGACGCCGCGATGCCGGGCATGCTGCCGGTGATCAACGAGGAATGCGTGGCCCAGGCGGTCCGCACCGGGCTCGGCCTCAAGGCCCAGATCAACCTGCGCTCGGTGTTCGACCGCAAGAATTACTTCTATCCCGACCTGCCGCAGGGCTACCAGATCAGCCAGTACAAGTCGCCGATCGTGGGCGAGGGCACCGTGGTCGTCGACCTGCCCGACCAGGACAGCTTCACCGTCGGCATCGAGCGCCTGCATCTCGAGCAGGACGCCGGCAAGTTGCTGCACGACCAGCACCCGACCATGACCTTCGTCGACCTCAACCGCTCCGGCGTCGCGCTGATGGAGATCGTGTCGAAGCCCGACATGCGCTCGGCCGACCAGGCGCGGGCCTACGTGACCAAGCTCAGGACCATCCTGCGTTACCTCGGCACCTGCGACGGCGACATGGAGAAGGGGAGCCTGCGCGCCGACGTCAACGTCTCGGTGCGTCGGCCGGGCGCGCCGTTCGGAACCCGCTGCGAGATCAAGAACGTCAACTCGATCCGCTTCATGGGCCAGGCGATCGACTACGAGGCGCGACGCCAGATCGGAATCCTGGAGGACGGCGGCGTCATCGAGCAGGAGACGCGGCAGTTCGACGCCGTGAAGGGCGAGACCCGCGCGATGCGCTCCAAGGAAGAGGCGCACGACTATCGCTATTTCCCCGATCCCGACCTGCTGCCGCTGGAATTGACGCAAGCCTATGTCGACGCGCTCAAGGCCCATCTGCCGGAGTTGCCCGACGAGAAGAAAGCGCGATTCATCAGGGACTTCGCGCTGAAATCCGAAGACGCCGGCGTGCTGGTGAGCGAGCGCGAGAGCGCCGACTTCTATGAAGCGGTGCTGGGCCAGCTCGCCGACAAGGCCCGCGACGGCAAGCTGGCGGCGAACTGGGTGATCAACGAACTGTTCGGCCGCCTCAACAAGGAAGGCGGGGCGATCGCGACCTCGCCGGTGTCGGCGACGCAGCTCGCCGCCATCGTCGACCTGATCGGCGACGGCACCATCTCCGGCAAGATCGCCAAGGATCTGTTCGAGATCGTCTGGACCGAGGGCGGCGATCCGCGCGCGGTGGTCGAGACGCGCGGCATGAAGCAGGTCACCGACCTCGGCGCGATCGAGAAGGTGGTCGACGACATCATCGCCGCCAATCCCGATAAGGCGGAGCAGGCCAAGGCCAAGCCGGCGATGGTCGGATGGTTCATCGGCCAGGTGATGAAGTCCTCGGGCGGCAAGGCCAACCCGCAGACCGTGAACGATCTCCTCAAGACCAAGCTCGGCCTCTAGCTCGCTCGCGCGGCGTTCGCGCCGCCGCAACGTGAGACCCTGCAGCGCGCATCGGCGCGTCGCCGCGGCGGTTCACGCGCTCCGGTGAGCGCGTCGAATCGGTTTCGCCGATTCGCGCCGATGGGTGGTCCGGATGCGCGGCCGCGAGGACCCGCGACGTTTTCCACGAAAATAATTTTGTTGCGAACTTTCGCGACTCAGAGTCCGCGACGCGGCGTTTTTCGCCGCCACGCGACTCGGCGACGCGCGTCGCATCGCGAACTTGCTTTCATCACGAATGCAGGAGAGCCCGTAAAAATCGGCATTTCTTTGCGGTTGACAACGCGGCGTCTGGGTTTCTTGCACGTCGACGATGTCGCGTTACGCATTCGCGACGTCGTCGTCGACGCGCGCGCGCGAGATCACACGCGCCGCAAGCGTCAACACTTCCTTAAGCGAGACGCTGTTCTTTTTCATGTGTTGGTGTAATCCAAGAGAAGTGCAGTCGATTCCCGGTTGCACACAGCGATTAAGCCATCTCACATCTGGAGGGCAACATGGCTAAGAAGGCGAAGAAGGCGAAGAAGGCGAAGTCCGCGGTGAAGAAGACTGCGAAGAAGACCCGCAAGGTCGCCAAGAAGAAGAAGTAAGGCATACGCCTTATTGCCGGCAGTGATTGCCGGCGCCGTCTTGAGGGCCCGCAGATCTTCGCTACGCGCGGATCGGGGCAGGCCCTGAACGACGAAAGAGGGTGTCGGCGAGACATCAGGTCAGGCGGCCGGATCGTCATCTTCATCGGGAGTTCGCTCCAGATGAAGCCGGTCTGGTGGAGAAGAGCCAACGATCTTCAGTCGTTGCGGATTCTAAGCTCCGCAATTTCACCAGCGGTTTCGTCTGCGTGAGATCTCGATCCTGACGTGTTCACCGACGCCCTCGTTTCCCGCCCGACCGCGTCGCCGCGGGTCAGGGCCTTCATTTCCCCACCCGAAGTCCCCCACCCGAAGTCGACAAGCCGGCCGCCCAGCATCGCGCCATGCGCCGATGACCGAAGCGTGCGGATGATGTGCCTGGCCAGAATGCGCCGATGGTTATCCGTTCGCCAAGGAGCGCGGTAAACCGAATCTGGCGCTTCCCCGCAAGTTCCTGAAAAACCATCATTCTTTTCTCGCGCGCCGGCCGTCTGACTGGCGGCGTTCACGTTCGATTCAGCGCGATGCTTAAACCACTGTTCAAATTTGATGGACCATCATCATCGAGACGCCGGACAACGGCGAGGGGCCCGGCGGCGTCGCGAGACATCGCCGGGAAACAGACGGCGGGGCAGGGACCCCGCCGCACCATGAAAACGGGGATGTCAAAATGTTGCAGCTTCTCATTGCCACCGACACGGCCATGCCGGTCGAGGCGAGCGCGAGCCCGGACGTTCTGTTCGATCTCGGCATGCTCTATTCCAGCGGCCGCTCGGGCGTGGTCGATCTCGTCGCCGCCCACAAGTGGTTCAATCTCGCCGCCCTGAAGGGGCGCGTCGACGCCATCGCGTTCCGTCGTGAGATCGCCGAGATGATGTCCGAGGCCGAGATCGCCCAGGCCCAGCGCGACGCCCGCGCCTGGATGACGTCGCACTGACGTTCCGGCACTGACGTTCCGGCACTCACGTTCCGGCACCGCGATCGCGGCAATGTGGTCTCGCGCCTGCGAGCGCACCTGTTCGCCCGGCAGTCATCGCAATGGCGCTTGAACCCCGGCGGTTTCGTGGCTATCGAGCCCGCAGCAACCGCCGGGAAAGACGTACTGCATGGTCCCTTCGCGACAGGCGATCTACCTGACCGCATTCGCCGTGGTGGCCGTCTACTTCCTGGTCTGGCCGCTGTGGCGCGCGCAATTCCCGCTCGAGATCTGGCCGACCGAGAGCTGGAGCGCCTATTTCGACGTCGCCGCGGCGCACGGGCGCCCGATCTATCCGTCGCCCGACCTGCTCATTGCCAACAACTATCCGCCGCTGTCGTTCTACGTCATCGGGACGCTGGCGCGCCTGCTGGCGTGCGATCCCATCGCGCTCGGGCGCGTGCTGTCGGTCGTCGCGCTCGGCGCCATCGGCATCGAGATCGCGCTGGCGGCGACGCTCTTGGGCGCTGGCCGGGCGTGGGGCGCGGTCGGCGGCCTGTGGTTCGTCGCCATCATGGCCCATGTGTCGACCAGCTATGTCGGCGCCAGCGATCCCCAGCTCGCCGGCCAGGCGATCATGGGCGCGGGCCTCGTCTGGTTCATCGCGCGGGACCGCGCCGGGCGCTCCTGCTTCGGCCCGCTGCTCCTGATGGTCGCCGCCGGTTTCTGGAAGCACAACATCGTCGCGATCCCGCTCACAGCGGTGGCGTGGCTGACGCTGCGGGGCGGGGCGCGGTCGTACCGGGCGATCCTTGTCAGCGGCGTCGCCGCGCTGGCCGGTCTCGCGCTGTGCCGCGCCGTGTTCGGTCCCGAGTTCCTGGCAAACCTGCTGGAGCCGCGCGCTTACGGGCTGTCGTTCATCGTTCCCCATCTCGGTCACCTGCAATGGCTGGCCGCAGCGGCGGTGGTCTGGCTCTCCTGGGTCGTCGGCGCCGGCCGCGATGACGCCGCCCGGTTCACCGCGCTGCATGTCGGCATCAGCCTCACCGCCTGTATCGTCCAGTGGAGCGGCGACGGCGTCGCGCAGAACGCCGAATTCGATCCGATGATCGCGCTCGGCATCGGCATTGGCGTCGCGCTGGGGCGTTGCGGCGAGACGGCGCTCGCCCGCCGCCTCGGGGTCGGCGGCACCCGCGACCTCGCGGCGCTGGTGCTGCTGGTCCGGCTCGTCGCGTCGGAGCGGCAGGAGCCGGCGCTGGTGATGTTCAGCCCGACGTTCCGCGCGGAGTTCGTCGCGTCGGCTGCGGTGGCGGGGGCCGAGGCCGCGCGCGCGGCTGCCGTCGCGGGCGACCTGTTCTGCGACAACAAGACGATCTGCTGGATGGCGGGCAAGCGGTTCGCGGTCGACGAGTTCAAGGTCGAGCAGATGGTGGCGACCGGCGCGGCGACACCGCAGCAGATCGACGACCTGTTGCGCAGCCGCGGCATCACGCGATTTACCTGCGATCCGCGCGCTGCGGCCTACAATACCACCCAACTCGCCACCAAAGCCGCGCGAGGGCGTTGAGGGATCCGCGCGTCGCGCTAGCTGCGAAAACTACTCTTCGGCGATCCATGTCGTGTGTCGAACCGGCGGTTGCAGGTGGCCGAACGCAAGCGTCCGTTCTGGAGGGGAGGGCAGTTTAAAATAGGGATCTCGATACCGCTCGTGCGCCGCGCGACGGCGAGGGGCCGGATTTTCGACGCGGTGCGCGGCGGACTCCTCATTCGATTCAGAGATATCTTACCAAGCTTGGCAAAGCCGCGAAGCCTTAAGCCCCCTCTAGCTAAGGACCGTTTAATATCGCGCCTCCCGGTGTCCTGACGTCGCCGGCGCGAAGCGGATTGCACGCATGAAGAAGGTGTTGGTGCCGTTCAGGCTGGACCTGAGCAACGAGAGCCTGATGCAGGCCCAGGTCGCGTCCTACACGAACCAGGTTCCGCTGCTGTACTTCGTGCTGTGCGTCAACGCGGTGTCCGTCGCCTTCACGCATCACGGCGTGGCGCCGGCCGTGCTGACCGAACTGGTGCCGGCCTGTTTCGTCGTCCTGAGCGTCGCCCGGTTCGGGGCCTGGATGCGCATCCGCAAGCGCAAGGTCACCGATGCGATGGCTGCGGCACGGCTGAAGCATGCGGTGCTGTTCAGCTTCGGCGTCGGAGCGCTGTTCCTGGGCTGGGCCCTTTCGCTCTACTATTTCGGCAATGCCGCCACCCGGAGCCATCTCAACCTGGCCGTCGGGATCACCGGGGTGGGCTGCCTGTTCTGTCTGATGCATCTGCGCGTCATCGCGTTGATCCTGGCGGCCGTCGTGGTGTTTCCCTACGCCGCGTTCCTGGTGCTGACCCAGGACGCGGTTTCGGTGGCCATCGGCTTCAACCTGTTCCTGATCACCTGCGCGATGCTTTACATCCTTCTGGTGGTGTCGCGCAATTTCGAGAGGCTGGTCGAGAGCCAGGCCGAGGCCGAGCGCCTCAGCCGCGAGAACTTCCGGCTTGCCAATATCGACAGCCTCACCGGCCTGCCCAACCGGCGGAAATTCTTCGCCGATCTCGACGATCTCCTCGATCGCGCCGAACCGCAGGGGCAGCGGTTCGCAGTGGGGCTCATCGACCTCGACGGCTTCAAGTCGGTCAACGACCTATACGGCCACAATGCCGGCGACCGGCTGCTGGTCGCGGTCGGCGAACGGCTCGAGGCCTTCGCGAGCGACAGGGTTGCGGTCGCGCGCCTGGGCGGCGACGAGTTCGGCCTGCTGCTGCGCGACTTCGCGGAGGAGGGGGATGTGCTCGAACTCGCCGAGCGGATTTGCGCCGTGTTGCGCGCTCCGTTCGAAGGGTTCGGCGCAGCCGTGAACGTCTCCGGTTCGGCCGGGTTCGCGCTGTTTCCCCAGGCGGGCACGACGCGGGAGCAGCTGTTCGAGCGCGCCGACTATGCCATGTATCACGGCAAGCAGGGCAGCCGCGGCTATCCCGTGATCTTCGATCCGTCGCACGCCGCCGAGATCCGCAGCAACAGCGTCATCGAGCGCTGCCTGCGCAACGCCGACCTGGAGGCTGAGCTGTCGGTCCGGTTCCAGCCGGTGTTCGACACGTCGCGTAACCGGCCGATCGCGTTCGAAGCCCTGGCCCGCTGGCACAGCCCCGAGCTCGGAGATGTTCCCCCCGGCGTGTTCATCGGCGTCGCGGAGCGCTCCGACTTGATCAACCGCATCACACCGACGCTGCTGCGCAAGGCGCTGGCCGCCGCGAAGACCTGGCCCGACGACATCCGGGTGTCGTTCAACCTGTCGATCCGCGATCTCTTGTCATCGCAATCGGTCGTCCAGATCGTCGCGGTGGTCGAGAGCAGCGGCTTCGCGCCCGGCCGGATCGATTTCGAGGTGACGGAAACCGCGTTCATCGGCGACTTCGGGCGGGCGGGGGAAGCCATCGAGATCCTGAAGGCGCTCGGCGCCCGGATTGCCCTGGACGATTTCGGGACCGGCTATTCGAGCCTCGGCTACATTCACCGCCTGCCGCTCGACGAGATCAAGATCGACCGCAGCTTCGTCGCGGGAATCGAGCAGCAGGAGGGCCCCGGCCGCACCATCATCCGAACCATCGTCGATCTATGCCGCAACCTTGGCGTCCAGTGCGTGGTGGAGGGCGCCGAAACCGCGGCCCAGGTCGGCATCCTGCGCGAGCTGGGGTGCGAAACCATGCAGGGATATTATTTCGCCAGGCCGATGGCGGAACATGAGGTCGCGGAGTTTATTGCGGGCGCGGCGACCGATGGGGGGCGCGCGATCTGTGCGGCGTAACCGGGAGCTGACGGCCGCGTCGCGTTGCCGAGGGCGCTGCGTGTAGCAGCGAGGGGATCCGTCCGTCACCGCTCGCCAGGGTCAGGCTGGGTTGAAACCCGCTTGCCTGGTGGATCCGTCCCCGACCGCGGCGCGCTGTCATCGAAGTCCGTCATGTCAGGTGGGGCGAACAATCCGTTGGTAAGGACAGCGACCTCGGTGCGGTTCCTTGCCTTGAGCTTCTTCATGATGTGGCGAATGTGCACCTTGACGGTGCTCTCGCGCATATTGAGCTCCAACGCGATCTGCTTGTTCGTCTTGCCGCGATGCAGGGCCTCGATCACCATGATCTGCCGCGGTGTGAACAGCGTGTTGCCATTGTCCGCCGTCGCCAGGCGCGACGCGAGCAGGGTGCTCACTGGCACAAAAGTGCCCCCGGCATCGACAAGCCGGACCGCTTCGACCGCCACCGCGAGTGCGAGGGTCGTAGGAATATAGCCGCGCGCGCCGCTCTTGAGCGCGTGCAGAATTCGCGCGGAGTCTTCGGAATCGGATATGATGATGATGGGAATGTTGTCGCCGACCTGGTTCGGGAGCGCGATCTCGGCGGAATTGCCGTTCGCCAGCTTCCGTGTGCCTGGCACGGAGAGTAGAACGACCGCTGGCGGCTGGTCGCCCTCGCTGCAGGCCATCCATTCCGCGATCGACGCGTAGGATGCTATTTGGCGGTCCGCATAGGCTTCGCTCAGGCAGTACGCGAGACAATCTCGAAACAGAGCCCGAGGGTCAATCAAAACGATCCGTGATGCTCCACTGTTCTGGACGGAGATTCCATCGCCGTCGATCGCACTCTCAGTCAGTGCTGCCAGATGTCGATCGACCAGTAAACGCGCATTGATGTCGGAGCGTTGCGTCGAGGCAATCGCATGCCATGTCGCCCGAACCGGCCGGATGTTCGTGCTGGGCGGTGGATGATGGCGAGGGGGAGCGCTGATTGCAAAGGAGTCGTCGCCGCCAAGCGTCGACTCATGCGTCGATCGCCCGAACTTGCTGCGGTCGCCCTCGGCGCGAATCGAATCCCCGCGGAGTGTTGCCCGCGTCGGTGCACTGGCGCTTCCCCGAATGCCGGTGAAGTTCATGGCAGAACCCTCTCGTACACCGCATTACCTGCGAAGCGGGCAGTGGTTCGCTTTGAACTTTCGTCGCCTTCTAAGGCGAATGTGAACAATTAGCATGGAATTGCGTAAAAGTGAAAAATTTGTTTAACTTAAGAGCGGCCGAAGCTGATCGACGCATCCGAAGCGATGTTCATGGTGCGGTGGTCGAACGTCATCTCCCAGGTTCGCGCCACCGCGGCCCACGCTTCGGAATCCGGTGTATCCACTTGTTGCGAAGCTTTCGCAATCGATATGGCTGCGATCACATTTTCCGCATCGCAGCAACCGCTGAGGAACTGGCTGTCGTGCGATTCAGCGAGAAGGACGACTTCAGCGCCGAACAGTTCTGCATCCATCTCGGTGAGTTCGCTCCAGGTGCTCGCCTGCAAGACGCACAAATCGGCATCGGAGAGGGTCGGATGCTCTGTGCGCGCGAGGGCCGTAATCAGCATCGCCATGAACCCGAGAATGTAGGGATCGAGCCAGGCCCGGGATGGGATGCCGTGAAAGCGCCGGCTGCTGCGCAGGATCAGGGGGCCAAGCGCGGCGACGACAAGCTTGCCGGCTCGTCGGGTCCTGGCGAGTTGGAGAGCCCAGCGCAGCATATTGACCGCCCTGTCGCACGCACGAATGTTGCCGCTGCATTCCAAGCCTTATATCGTGGATTGGCCTCGCCGGTTAGAGCAGGATCCTTCTCGCACTAGCGAAAGGGCGTCATCCATGGCTACCAGCAAGCTTCCTCCCAAGCCGGACTTCGCCGCGCTCGAGGCAGCAGCGCCCAAGGGGGCCGACCGTCGCACGATGCTGCTGGCCTTGATAGGTAGCATGGTGCTGAACTGGTCGAACAACGAGAGCCTACTCATTTACGTGCTCATGCTCCTGCTCGGGACGGACGAAGTGGCCGCCGCGATCGTCTTCGCGACCCTCAATACCACCCGGGCCAGGCTCGATCTGATCCAGCGGCTTGCAAAAATCAAATTGCGGGACAAGGCGCTAGGTCGCGACCTCGCTGGCTTGATTGATCAGTTCAACGAGGCAACGCAGTTGCGGAACGAGCTCAATCACTGCATGTACACGGTCGATGCCAACGGCGAGATCGTACAGACCCAATCGATGCGCCTGGTGCAGACGCGGACGGCCCTGAAGTTCGGCGAAGTCAAGCCAATGAACGAGGTGCGGCTCCAGGAAATAACCGATGCCGCGCTGGAGATGGCCCGGCTCAATCGCGAAATGTGGGCGTTTCTGCCGCGCCTGCAGGCTCACTTGGCCTCGCTTACTTCGAGTGAGTAAGGGGGCTACGCCTTTTGGGCAAACCATGCGCTGATCTACTCCGTTTTGGTTGATGACTTACCGCTTGCGAGAGGGGCGAGCTAGCCTTGTGCGCGCTGGAGGGTTTCGTGGCGTTGAGGAATGGTGTCGCTGCGGAGTTGTCGCGTTGATTGACACCGCAGCCGGCAGACCCGGCTCAACAGCTGCATCGCATATCGTCGGCGGACCGCAGACGTAGAAGATCAGCGATCCTTCGGCTTAGGCGGTGCTCCTCAACCTCAGGGAGTTCACCATGGGTAAGCCAAACAAGAACTATGACCCCACATCACAGGATCAAGGGCAGGCGCAGGGCAATCTGCAGGGTCAGTTGCAGGGCCAGGGACAGCTGAACCTGCAGGGCCAGGGCCAGGGACAGGGTCAAGGCCAGGGTCAGGGCCAGGGCCAGAGTGAAGCGCAGACCGCAGCCCAGTCGCTGTCGGACCAAAGCAACAACTGGAACGGCAACGGGAATGCCAACGGAAACGGCAACGGCAATCTCAACGGCAATGGCAATCTGAACGCCAACGACAACAAGAGCAGCAACGAGAACAGCAACTGCAACACCAACAGTCTCGACAACAAGGTCGACAACAGCGTCAACAACAACGTCGACAACAAGGTTGAAAACACCGTCAGCACCTGCGTCAACGTTGACGTCAAGCTCGACCTGACCGCGTCCGGCCTGAGCGCGCCGGTGAACGACCTCAGCGGCATGCACGACATCAGCGACTCGCTGGTCATGCCGCAGTCGGTGACACAGACGATCAGTGGCAATGGTGCCGAGTTCAATATCGACCAAGTCAACAACCTGGTCAATAACGGCTGCGTGTCCGATCCCAGCGTCACCTTCAACGGCTCCACGTCCGATGGAGAGTACCCCGGCGCCGGCTTCAGCATGGATGCCAAGGCCATGGGCGGCGACTCGAAGATCTCCGACTCCAAGGTCGGCGACATCGCGGGCGCGAGCGCCAGCGGTATCACCGGTCATGCCGATGCGGCGATCACGCAGAGCGCATTCACCCAGACCATCACCCTGGGCGCCAACATCCAGTTCAACAGCATGACCATCAGCAATGCCGGTCATGACTTCGCCGACAGTCACGCCACAGGCTGAATCCCCCCCATCGGCACCTGCGCGGCGAAAGCCGCGCAGGTGTCTTCAGCGTGGAACGCCGACAGGCGAACCTGCCGGTTGGCGGTCTCCGGACACGTCGGTGACCGGGCCACGTAATTAACAAGAACACACGCGTGCTTGGGAGGCTGCCATGATGCCGGGTGGGATCACCGAGTCAATCTGGCACTTCGCCGCCTATCTTCACCTTTTCGACGATACGGCCCGTGATCGCACGGTTCTGGACGAGGGAGCCTATCGTCCGTCGATTGACGACTATCTCGCCAAGCTGCCGAATTACACCGTCTCGCCGGACGAAGATCCTCTGGCGCCCTTTGGCGTCTTCCAACCCGGCGAAGGGGATCTGGAGGACGTCAGGTTGCCGCGCGTCCTGCCGATCAAGCACTTGCACCCGCCGACGGTACCGGCCCCCGACACTGACAGCGCCCATCCACCGCCGATTGCCAACACCTTTCCGGTATCGGGTGCCGGTGGGGGCGGAGGCGGCGACAGTTTCGTCATTCAGGCGTCTTATCAGCCGGGTGGTGAGCAGAGCCTCATCGAAGTTCACCAGATCAACGCTCTCTCGAACGACGGTACGCTCGTGGTTGAAGCGAGTCCGGAGCTTTCGGCGCTGCTGACGTGGGAAACAGGCAGTACGCTCGACCGCATGGCGGCAGAGTCCGACTACGCGATTCCCGACCAGTGGAAGATCCCGCAGGACACCGCGCCGCTCGCCAGCTTTGTCCAGCTGTATGATCAGCACCTCGCGGTCGAAAACGGCGCGCCTGAATTGCATTCAGTGGCGCCGGGATACTACCTCAACGGGACGCTGCAGGATCAGCCGCTGACGCCGCCGGACCAGGCAACGCTTCCGCAGCCGGAGCCGGCCCCCAATGTGGTGCAGAGCGACGGCCTGGGCCAATGGGCCTATGACGGCGGCAACAGCACCACCAACCTGGCGCAGATCGTCGACATGACGGCGTCGGCGCGGACGATGATCGTTCTGGGCAACTACTACAGCACCGATGCCATCTTCCAGACCAACGCCTACACCAACAACGACCACGTGACCGTGGATGGGACCGGGGCCATCGTCAATACCGGCCCGGATCTCGCCATCAACATGGCGGACTTCGTGCAGCATCCGGGTGTTTATGCCGATCTTCCGACCTATTTCGCCGGTCCGCAGTGGAGCGTGGAGATCGTAAACGGCGATTACTACAACGTCCACTCGGTGATCCAGACCAATTATCTCTCGAACAACAATATCACCGTCCAGGAAAGCGCGGACACGCAGTATGTGGTTCAGGGGGGCGGCAATCAGCTCGAGAATCTCGCGCAGATCAGCGATGGCGCCTTCGATTATGATCTGATCATCGTCGGCGGAAGCTTTCATAACTTCAACGCCGTCTTTCAGAGCAACATTCTGCTCAACAACGACGTCGTCAAGGTCTCGGGCAACGGGACGGATCCGAGCCAGACCGTCACGGTGGGCGACAACCAGCTCACCAACATGGCGACCATCGAGAACTACGGCGGCAACAGCTTTCAGCCCTACGGCGCGGACCTGGCGAACCTCGTCAACGAGATCAAGGCGGGTGTCGCCGAGCTCGATCCCTCGTTCGGTCAGCTGGTCGCCGGCGACGGCGGCGTGTTCCACGTCCTCTATGTGACCGGCAACTATTACGACATCAACGCGCTGTGGCAGACCAACATCGTCGCCAACTCCAACGTCGTCATGCAGATGCTCAATCCCGCGTCCGCCGGCGCGCAGTCGTATTACGGCGGTACCGAGAGCCAATCGGTCACGGCTGGAAACAACCTCCTGATCAACGATGCCGCGATCATCCAGGCTCTCCCGACGACGGTCAACATCAACGGTCAGGTCTATACCGACACCATCTTGATCCAGGCCAACCTGCTCACTCAGCAGAATGACCACGTCACCCAAGCCAATCCTCAGGCGCTTGTTCCCGAAATCATCGCATTCATCGGCACCGCCGAGGCGCCGACCACCACCGCGCCGGCGCAACCGGCGACCACGTCGCCGGTTCATGAGGACCCGTTGGCAAGCCTGACACACTGACACCGCATACGACGGAGGCAGGTGGTCATCGCGACCGCTCGCATCACGGCCCAGGAGTAGCGAGTATGAGTTCTCAGGGTAACGACCGTCCGCCGGAAGAGCGGATTGGACAGGCTGTGAGCAGTCAAGAGTCGAACATCCTGAAGTTCGAAGGGAGGCCCCATCGAGAGCCGCCGCAGGCCACGTCTCAGGACGCGGCGGAGGCAGAGCAGCAGGAGGCGGTCGATCAGGCCGCGTCGCCCGACAATCAACCGGCGGCGCCCCAGGAACGCCCCCGCGACGAGCACACGGCGGCCCCCAACGGCGGCGGCATGAATGGGCATGGCGCCGATGCCGCCGGCGACGGCAATCGCCAAGGCGGTGGCAATGGTGGCGGCGGCCTGAACGGAGGCAACGGCGGCGCCGGCGGTGGTGGCAGTGGCAGTGGTCGGAAAGCCACGCCGCAGCTGCACAAGCGGATGGGCGACCTCGACTTCCGGGACGTCCTCGGCAGCGGGCTTGGGGCCGCCCGTCGCAACATGGTAACCGTCGGGCTGTTCTCGATCGTAGTGAACCTGCTCGTCCTCGCGATCCCGGTTTACCTGTTCAACATGTCCGACCGCGTTCTCACCAGCCGCAGCGTCGATACTCTCATTATGCTGAGCACGATCGTCGTGATTGCGATCGCCGCCCACGTGCTGATGGACATGATGCGGCGGCTGATCCTGATGCGCGTCGCGGTGGAGGCGGAGGCGCGGCTGGGCGGTCCGGTCCTCGCGGCAGCGGCCAAGGCCGCGCAAAGCGGATCGAGCCGGGAGTTTCAGACGCTGTCCGACCTGCAGCAACTGCGGTCCTTCATCACCGGGCCGGTATTGCTCACCATGTTCGATACGCCGGTCGCCCCGGTCTACCTCGCGGTCGTATTCCTGATCCATCCGCAGCTGGGCCTGATCGTGCTGGGGTCGGCGATCGGCCTCATGGCCATCGCCCTTCTCAATCAGCGGGTCACGGCAGTTCCCTTTACCCGGGCGAACGCGTTCGGGACCCGCGCCAACCTGCAGGCCGAGGCCATGGCGCGCAATGCCCAGGTCATCAATGCGATGGGTATGATCCCCGAAGGCGTGCATGTCTGGGGGCAGGAGACCGTCGAATCGTTGAAGGCCCATGTCGTCGGGCACGACCTCAACATCGTGATGACGGGTCTGTCTAAGTTCCTACGCCTGTGCACCCAGATCGCCATCCTTGGCTGGGGCGCCTGGCTCGCGCTCGACAACCAGCTCACGGGCGGCATGATCATTGCGGGATCGATCGTCGCCAGTCGCGCGCTTGCCCCGCTCGAAGGTACGATCGAGGGCTGGCGCCATTTCATTCAGGCCCGATCGGCCTATGCGAGAATCAAGGCGCTGCTGCAGAACTCCCCCTTGAACCTGGATCGCTTGCGGCTGCCGCGACCCGAAGGGCGTCTGAACGTCGAGCGCATCCTCTATGTGCCGGCCACGACCAAGAAGGTGATCCTCAACGGCATCAGTTTCCAGCTCGAACCGGGGGAATCGCTCGCCATCGTCGGCCCGTCCGGGACAGGCAAGACGATGCTGGTGCGCATGCTGGTGGGCTCGATCATTCCGACCGCCGGCAATGTCAGGCTCGACATGATGGACCTGCGCAACTGGGATCCGCGGCAGTTCGGCGAGAATGTCGGATATCTGCCGCAGGACGTGCAGCTGTTTCCGGCGTCGATCAAGGCCAACATCGCGAGAATGCGGGACGACGCCAAGGACGAGGACATCTTCGATGCCGCCGAGACGGCGGACGTCCACGAGATGATCTCGGAGTTTTCGCAGGGCTATGAAACGGTCGTCGGCATGGATGGCAGTCCGCTGTCCGGCGGTCAGCGGCAGCGCATCGGGCTCGCCCGCGCCTTCTACGGCAACCCGCGCCTGCTGGTGCTGGACGAGCCCAACTCCAACCTCGATTCCAGCGGCGAGATGGCGCTCGCCCGGGCGCTGGTGCGGGCCAAGGAAAAGCGGATGACCGTGGTGGCCGTCACGCAGCGGCCGGCGCTGCTGCAGAGCGTCGACAAGATCATGATCCTGCAGAGCGGATCCGTTCAGGCGTTCGGCAGCCGGGAGGAGCTGTTGCCGCTGCTCCGCGGCGGCCGGCCCGGATCGGGGCCGCCGACGAACGGGCCGCCCATGCTGGATTCCTGAACTGGATCACAAACCGGATCTACGCCCATGAAACTGTTTCGTCGTCGCACGAGGAAGAATGTCCCGGCGGTCGCCGGCCCCGTCGATATGCTGCCATGGCATGCGTCGCTGCCCCGATCCACCCGCTTGCCGACGATTTCCGGGATTCTCATCATGGCGGTGACCGTGATGGGCTTCGGGGTGTGGGGCAATACGGCGCCGATCGCGGGTGCGGTCGTGGCCTCGGGCGTCTTCGTCGCCACCGGACAGAACAAGACCATCCAGCATCTCGAGGGCGGCGTGATTCACGAAATCAACGTCCGCGAGGGCGACGTGGTCGAGCCGGGACAGACCCTGGTCGAACTCGACCAGACCGCCGCGCGCACCGAACTGCGGAGGCTGTTTCTCCGCGGCGCCAGGCTGACCGCGATGGATGCGAGGCTGCAATCGGAGATGCGCGAGGAGGAGAAGATCGAATTTCCCAAGGATCTGCTGCGCGCGGCCGTTGATCCCGAAGTCACGGCGATCATCCAGACTCAGGAGCTGACATTTTCGGCCCGCCGCAACAATATCAAGAGCGACATTGCGAGCATCGACGAGAGCATCAATGCGCTGAACGAACGGATTGCCGGTTCGAAGATCCAGCTTGAGGGCGTGCGGAAACAGTTGAGGTTGCTCGCCGAGGAAATCAGCGAGAAGGAATATCTCCTGAAGAACGGGCTGGTCCGCAAGCCGGAGCTGCTGACCCTGCAGCGCAACGAGGCCAATCTGGAGGGCGAAGTCGGCCGGATCCTGGGTGAAATCGGCGACGCGAAAGACCGTATTGCCCGCTCGGTCGAGCAGATCAACGGCGTCAGGAAAACCGCGATCAAGACGGCGGTCGAACAGCTCCATGAGGTGAGGGGCGAGCTCGCCGACGTCCATGAGCGCATGCTGAGCGCCAAGGGCGTGCTCGACCGGACGACCATCACGGCACCGGTGAACGGCGTTGTCGTCAAGCTGCGCTACCACACCAATGGCGGCGTGGTCGAGCCGGGCAAGCCGATCATGGAACTGCTGCCGCTGCAGGACGAACTGGTGATCGAGGCGCGGGTGCGCCCGCAGGACATCGACAGCGTCAGGCACAGCCAGGACGCCATGGTGCGGCTCACGGCGCTGAGCCAGCGGGTGACCCCGATGATTTCGGGCAAGGTCGTCTATCTGTCGGCTGACACCCTGCCGGACGAACGGAAGTCCATGCAGGTTGGACCGACGGACATCTATCTCGTCCGCGTCAAGCTCAACAAGGCCGAGGCTGCCGACATTCCCGGCTTCAAGGCGGCGCCGGGCATGCCCGCCGAGGTCTTCATCAAGACCACCGACCGGACGTTCTTCCAGTACATCGTCAGGCCGATCCACGACAGCATCGCGCGCGCGTTCCGGGAGCGCTGACGCGCCAGGGGAGGGATCTCGACTCGGAGAGGACCAGGTGCAGATCGATCTCATTGCTGATCCGGCGGCCTTCGGGCGCCTCAGAGACAATTGGAACGCGGTCTACGCGGCGGACCCGGCGGCGCAGCTGTTCCTGTCGTGGGACTGGTTGTCGGGCTGGTTGCCTCAACTGCAAGGACCATGGCTGATCCTCGCGGCGCGCGAGGACAAGTCGCCAGCAGGCCGATATTGCGCCTTTTTTCCTCTGCGCATGGAGACCCGGTTCGACGAGTCCGGCAGGTTTGTCAACGAACTGAAGATGGCCGGCAACCACGCTGCCGACTACACGGGCTTGATCTGTACGCCGGAGGCGGAGGGACGTGTTGTCGCGGCTTTCGGTCGCTACCTGAAGCAGCAACTGCATTGGGCCCGGCTTCATCTCGACAATTTCAGTTCCGGTCGAACCCGGCTCAACCATCTACTCGCACATTTCCCCAAGGCCGGGTTCGCGACGACCGAGGTCGACCGGGTCAGCAAGGTCGACGGCATCGACAACAACGTCTGCCCCTGTGTCGACCTGCCTGGCGACTGGGACGCCTATCTGGCGACTCTGAGCGCGAATACGCGGCAAAAACTCCGTCGGGTTCTGAGGCTGATCGACGCTGGGGACGAGTTCCGCGTCACACATGCTACCAGGGAGACTGTCGAGCGCGACCTCGATGGGCTGCTCCGGTACTGGGCGATCAAGTGGCGACCGCGCAAGGGCGATCTCGTGGATGGCCTGGTCCGCTCCAATCGTAACATGCTGCTGCGCAGCTTCGAGCGCGGGCTTCTGTTCCTGCCGGTGTTGTGGCAGGGCGAGCGGCCCCTGGCGGCGCTTGCCACGCTGGTGGACGCCAACAAGAGGTCATGGCTGTTCTACATGACCGGACGCGACGAGACGTTCGACGGGCCGCCGCCCGGACTGATCCTGCACGGTCACAGCATTCGATTTGCCATCGCCAACGGGGTTTCGCGCTACGATTTTCTCCGCGGCAACGAGCGCTACAAGTACTCGTTTGGGCCCCGCGAAACGCGGATTGCCTGCTTTACCGTCGCGACGCGCGATGGCCGCAACCTGGGCAATCGGTTTGATCCATGGGTGGTGCCCGACGTTCTGAAGGAGGCGACCGCGCTGCATCAGACGGGCAAGCTGGCCGAGGCGGAGCGAGGCTACCAGCAGATCCTGGCCGTCGCCCCGCGCCATCCGGACGCGCTGCACCGGCTCGGCCAGTTGCTCACCACGCGTCAGCGGCATCTCGAGGCCATGCGGGTGTTCAAACTCCTGACCCAGGTCAAGCCGGAGGCGACGAAGGCCTGGCTCTGTCTGGCGGAGGCCTGCGAGAGGTCGGAACGCCATGAAGAGGCCGTGAAGGCCTACCAAGAACTGTTGGCGCTTTCTCCCGGCGCGACCTCGATCTCCGACAGGCTTGACCAGGTGTTGTCCCGGACTGGCCGGGAGGGCGCCGCCGCTACCGAACAGGCCGCGGACCGAACCGCCCATTCCGATGCCCGCTCGCAGGTGGACACGCCCGTTTTCTCGTGATCGCTTCATCGTGCGCGCGGTAGCGGTGGGCAGCGGTCGCACCATCGTCCGAACCATCGTCGATCTATGCCGCAGCCTTGGCGTCCAGTGCGTGCGTGGTGGAGGGCGCCGAAACCGCGGCCCAGGTCGGCATCCTGCGCGAGCTGGGGTGCGAAATCATGCAGGGATACTTTTTCGCCGAGCCGATGGCGGAGGATGAGGTCGCGGGCTTCATCGCCGCCGCAGGCGCGGCGGCTGGTGGGGATCGCGCGACCTGCGCGGCGCAAGCGGGATTGGGCAGCGCTCGATCGAGAGCGCGTCGGGCGCGCGGGTGTGGGCGGGCGAGCAGCCCTGCTGCGTGTGGCTGTGCCAAGACTGCGACGATGAATTGGGCCGGCGGAGGCTATCGCCTGTGTGTCCGGACCGGTCAGTGATCTAGTGGCGGAGAGGGAGGGATTCGAACCCTCGATACAGCTTGAGACCGTATGGCGCTTTAGCAAAGCGCTGCCTTCAGCCACTCGGCCACCTCTCCGTCAGCGCTGCATATGCCCGACGCCGCCGCCGCCTGCAAGCTGGAGATTTGCAATCTCGCGGCTGTTCCCCGGCGGCGGCCGCAGCCCACCCTCGGTGGCCGCTCGCCGGCGCGCCCGCCGGGCCACAGTCGCTTCGCGGGCGCCTGAAATAGCCAAATAATATCAATGCCATGACTGGCTCCCGCGGGGCAGCCGAGCCATCTGCGCGGCCGGGGCAGACGAGGAGAATGGGGACACCCGCCGCGCCGTCGGCGGCCATTCCACCACGCCGCCGCGGCGCCGGTCGGTCGCGATCGGCCGCCGCGAGCGTTGCCGCGAGGGCGGAGCCATGCGGCCGAAGCGTCGGTCACGCCAACGCGAATCGCAGACCGGTCGCGGCCACCTCAAGACGGGCCGACACTCCGGCTCCCGATATCGAGATCCCCGTTCGACGAAAAATGCCCTCGGGCAAGTCGACAGTGGAACGCAGCCTTGACCTGGCTCAACACCTCCATCGCGCCGCGCTGATCCGATGCCGGCATGACAGGTTACATCAGATCATTCCTCGACATCGGCTTGCGCGACGTGCCGCTGGTCGGCGGCAAGAACGCTTCGCTGGGCGAACTATATTCGACGCTGGCCGCGGAGGGCGTGGCCGTGCCCAATGGCTTTGCCATCACCGCCGACGCTTTTCGCGACCGGCTCGCGGGCTCGGGCGCCGTCGACGAGTTGCATCGGGTGCTCGACGGCCTCGACAAGCGCAACATCCGGCAGCTCGCCGCACGGGCCGAAAAGGCGCGCGAGGTGGTCTATCGGGCCATGGATGACGCGGCGCTGCGCGCCGAGATCGTGGCCGCCTATCGCGAACTGGAAGGCAAGGCGGGACGGGGCCTTGCGGTCGCGGTGCGAAGTTCGGCCACCGCGGAGGACCTGCCGACCGCGAGCTTCGCTGGCCAGCACGACAGTTTCCTCAACGTGCGCGGCGCCGACCAGCTGTTCGAGGCGTGCCGGCGCTGTTTTGCCTCGCTCTTCACCGATCGCGCGATCTCCTACCGGCTCGACAACGGCTTCGATCACTTCAAGGTGGCGCTGTCGGTCGGCGTCATGCGCATGGTGCGCTCGGACCGCGCCGCCAGCGGCGTCATCTTCACGCTCGACACCGAATCCGGCTTCCGCGACGTGGTGTTCGTGACCGGCGCCTACGGTCTCGGCGAGACCATCGTGCAGGGCAAGGTCGATCCGGACGAATTCTACGTCCACAAGGCCACCTTACGGCAGGGCTTTCGCGCCATCATGCGCCGGCGGCTCGGCGCCAAGCAGGTGCGCATGATCTATGGCCAGAGCGGCGGCGCCGCCACGGTGACCCGCAGCGTGCCGCAGGCGGAGCGGCAACGGTTCTGCCTGTCCGATGCCGAGGCCGTCAGCCTGGCCGAGACCGCGGTGCGGATCGAAGCGCATTATTCGCGCGAGGCCGGTGTGCCGACGCCGATGGACATCGAATGGGCCAAGGACGGCACCGATGGCCGCCTCTACATCATCCAGGCGCGCCCGGAGACCGTGGCCTCGCGGCGCTCGCCCGACGTCATCGAAACCTACAGCCTGAAGGGCCATGGCCCAGTGCTGGTCACGGGGCGGGCGGTCGGGGAGAAGATCGCGACCGGCAAGGTTCGGCTGATCCGCGGTTCGCGTGATCTCGCGGCCTTCAAACCGGGCGAAATCCTGGTGGCGCCGTCGACCAGCCCGGACTGGGAGCCGGTGTTGAAGATCGCCGCCGGCGTGATTACCGACAAGGGCGGCCGGACCTGTCATGCGGCGATCGTGGCCCGCGAGCTCGGCATTCCGGCCGTGGTCGGTACCGAGCGGGCGACCGCGGTGCTCAAGACCGGGACGACCGTGACGATCTGCTGCGCCGAGGGCGATACCGGCAACGCCTATCAGGGCAAGGTCGACTTCAACATCGCCCGCACGCCGCTCGGCAGCCTGCAGCAGCCGCGCACGCCAATCATGGTCAATGTCGGGACGCCGGAAATGGCGATGGGCGTCGCCATGAGGCCGCAGGCCGGCGTCGGTCTCGCCCGCATGGAATTCATCATCAGCGAGCATATCGGCATCCATCCCATGGCGCTGGTGAAGCCGAAGCAGGTCACGTCGGCCAAGGCGAAGGCGACCATCGCCCGGCTGGTCCGCGGCTATCGCAAGCCCGCGGACTTCTTCGTGCAGCGGCTGTCCGAGGGCGTCGGGACCATCGCGGGAGCATTCTATCCCAAGCCCGTGATCATCCGGCTGTCCGACTTCAAGACCAATGAATATGCCAGCCTGGTCGGCGGCGAGGGCTTTGAGCCGAAGGAAGCGAACCCGATGCTCGGCTTCCGCGGCGCCAGCCGGTACAGCCATCCGGCCTATGCCGCCGGCTTCGCACTGGAATGCGCCGCACTGCGCCGGGTGCGCGAGGAGATGGGCTTCACCAATCTGCGCGTGATGGTCCCGTTCTGCCGCACGGTCGAGGAGGGCCGCCGGGTCGTCGCCACCATGGCGGACCACGGCCTCAAGCGCGGCGAAAACGGTCTCGAGATCTACGTGATGTGCGAGATCCCCAACAACGTCATCCAGATCGATGCCTTTTCGGAAATCTTCGACGGCTTCTCGATCGGGTCCAACGATCTCACCCAGCTCACCCTCGGCGTCGATCGCGATTCCGACATCGTGGCGTTCGACTTCGACGAGCGCGATCCGGGAATGCTGGAGATGTTCAGGCTGGCCATCGAGGGCGCCAGGCGCAACGGCCGGCATGTCGGCATCTGCGGCGAGGCGCCCGCCAACGATCCGGAGATCGCGCGCTACCTGACCCGGCTCGGCATCGACTCGATCAGCGTCAATCCGGCGAGCGTGTTTCGCACCATGGCCGCGGTGCTGGAAGCGGAGAAGGGCCTGTCGGGCACGCCGGTCGGCTGAGCGGCCTGGACTAGGCTACAGGCGTGCCGGCGGTGTGCAGGGCTTCGGCGTGCTGATTGATCCGCGTCATCGCCGAGGTGAGCTCGGCATAGACCTCGTCCGCGATGGTGACCACGCCGTAGTTGGAATCTTCCCCGTCGAAGCGGCCGGCCGCCGGCTGGTCGGCATGCTCGAACCAGTGATAGCCGACGATCGAGGGCTGGCGCAGCGCTGCCGACACGTAAGCCTCGAAGGCTGTGGCACGCTCCCGCTGGCCGGCGACGCGCGGGCCGCCGCCGCGGCTGTTGGGCAGGCCGGCATCGTCGCCGCGAAACGAGAATTCGGTGATCAGGCAGGGTCTGCCCGCCGAAGCGAAGATCGCGATGGTCTCGGCCGGATCGAACCCGTAGCAGTTGAACGAGATGACGTCGAGATGGCGCGCCGCCGCGGCAATCACGCCGGGCAGGGGCGGGGCGCCGAACCGTGAGCCGATCACCAGGTGATGGGGATCGACCGCCTTGATGGCGGAGACGCAGAGTTCGAAGTAGCGATCGGCGACCACGCTGGCGAAGGCGTCGCAGTCCGAGGCGAAGGCCGCGCGCAAGGGATCCTGCCGGTTGGCCGTGGCTTCCCGGGCCCCGCTCGCGCCGCCCGGCGGCAGCCGGACGAAGGGCGGCCGCAACTGCGGCCTGTGGCCGAGCTCGTCCCATGATTTTGCGTTCTGGCGCCAGGCCGCGTTGAAGTTGCCGATGTCGCGGTAGTGCGCCTGCAGCATCTCGAGCGCGGCGATGCGGCCCGGCCGGCGGGGCGGCAGGTTCATGAACAGGGTGAGCAGTTCGTCGCCGCCGCGCCAGTCCGTCGACCAGTGCAGTTCGTTGTCGATGAAGGTGCCCAGCAGTCCGGCGGCGTTGCGGTGGGGCGCGCAATGACTGCGGGCGCGGTCGGCGACGTGGGCGGCAAACGCGGGATCGAAGACGTCGGGAAAGACCGCGTCGGGACGATGCAGGTGGAAGGAGGCGCCGAGGTCGACCGTCCGGGCGTAGGCAAGCGGCTGCGCTCCCGCCCCGGCGACGTGCTCGTCCGACCAGCACCCGAGCGTGTTGAAATGCCAGCCGCGCAGGCGATCGGCCGCCGCCTCCCGCCAGGCGTAGCGGTCGCCGTATTTGCGGGTGCAGGCCTCGCGGTAGGGGGCGTGTTCGGTATCGCGGATATTGTCCGGGTCGAAGCGGACGTTGTTCACGCCCTTGGACAGGAAGCGGCCACCGTCGGGGTCGACCAGCCACCACACGCCGTCCTGCTCGTCAACGCGGAAAAAGCCGGTGGCGGCAAAGCGTTCGTCGGCGATGCCGCCCCAGCTGGTGCGGTGCATGGGTTGTGTCCTTGGCTCCGCCGCGTTCTTCCCACAGGCGAGGGCGCAGCCGTTGATCTTCCTCAACACCTGAACCTCGTCTCCGTCCCTCTAGCAGGCCGGTGGTGCGGCACCGGCGATCGCCGCCGGTCCTGTCTCGCGTGATGGATGTCCGCGTCCAATGGCTGCCGGACTGGTTGCACCTTCGATGGGGCGAGGACAGCGTGCGGCAAGTCACGGGTACGCATCGCGGCGCGAACCAGGATTTGGCAGGAAAACCGAAAGGATACTGCCAATCGGCGCTTGTCTGATGGAGCTGCCGGATTAGTATCCGCGGTGCGTCGCCACGGCCGGGAATAATGAGCCTTTTCCACCAGACTCCCCAACCTCCCGATCAATTGCACCTTCTGACCCGCTTCTGGCGGTCCGCATTTTCCATGCGGGAGAGCAGGGGCTGGGCGGTCGTTCTGTCCGCCTATCTGGTCGTCGTCAGCCTGCTGCAACTGGGCGTCCAGGTCTGGCTGAACCTGTGGAATCGCAATTTCTTCGATTCGCTGGAGCGCCGGGACGTCGGCGCCCTTCAAACGCTCGCGGAGCTCTTCGTTCCGCTGGCTGCTGCCAGCATCCTGCTGGGCGCCGCGTCGGTCTGGGGGCGCATGACGGCGCAGCGCAAATGGCGCAGGGCGATGACGCGCCACGTCGTCGCCAAGTGGCTCGCCAAGCATCGCTACCGCCAACTCGGCCATCTGGTGAAGGGCACCGAGAACCCGGAATACCGGATCGCGGTCGACATTCGGGTCGCCACCGACATTCCGGTCGATCTCGCTCTTGCCTTCCTGTCGTCGGTGATGACTGCGCTCGCGTTCTTCGGCGTGCTGTGGTCGGTCGGGGGCAGTCTCGAGCTGCCGGTGCTGGGAATGACGGTGACGATTCCGGGCTATCTCGTGGTCGGTGTCATCATCTATTCCGGCATCATGACGTCGCTCATGCTGTTCTTCGGTCATCATCTGACCGGGGTGATCGAGCACCTGAACCAGTCCGAGGCCGAATTTCGCGCGGCAGTCGACGCCTTCCGGCTCGAGCCGAACGGTGATGAGAGCCACCCCGGGAACGGCAAGGCCGCTACTTTGACCGTCAAGTTGCAGAATGCGCTGGTGTCGTGGCGCGAGCTGTGCTGGCAGCTGGTGCGCACCACGCTGGTCGGCCAGGGCAACCCGATCCTGGCCCCGGTCGTCGGCTGGCTGCTGTGTTTGCCGAAATATCTCACCGGTGCGATGACGCTGGGCGAGTTGACCCAGTCGGCCGCGGCCTTCGTCACCGTTCAAGGCGCGTTCAACTGGCTGGTCGACAATTATCAGCGTGTCGCCGATTGGCAGTCATCGGCGCACCGCGTTGCCACTCTGCTGGTTGCGCTCGACGAGCTCGAAGCCAACGAAGCCGCAGGCCAAATGTCCTCGCGCCCGGACTCACAGGTCATATCGAGTTGACGACGACCAGCGGTCGCAGCTGGTAGGCGTCGGCCGGACGGCAAAGCGCGGTGCCTTCGTGGGTCAGCGCCGCCGAGCCGGCGGCCACCGCGAGGCGAAAGGCATCGGCCAGCATATCGCCCCTGGCCAGGCTGAAAACCATGGCGCCGAGAAAACTGTCCCCGGCGCCCACGGTGCTGACCGGTTCGATCGGCAGAGGTTGGGCGCGCAGGGTTTCGTTCCGGGTGACGAGCAGGGCGCCAAGATGCCCGAGCGACAGCGCGACGACCTCGACTTTGCCGGCTTCGATGAACCCCAGCGCCGCGGAAATCCAGTCGTCCTGGGTGAGCAGTTCGACCCCGGCGAGATCGCGCATCTCGCGCAGGTTCGGCTTGATCAGGTACACGCCGTGCTCGATGGCGGCGGCGAGCGGTGCGCCGGAGGTGTCGAGAATGAACTTGGCTCCCAGCCCGCGAGCGACCGCTGCGGCCCGCTGATAGAAATCAGTTGGCACGCCCGCGGGCAGGCTGCCGCTGGCGACCACGAATTTCGGCGGCGGCACGGTTGAGCCCAGGAGGTCGAGACAGCCCTGCCACTCCGTGTCCTTGAGCGGCGGCCCCGGCAGGATGAAACGATACTGCTGGCCGGTGCCGAGCTCGGAGACCGAGAAATCCTCGCGAGTCTCCGCCTGGACTTCGACCACCCGGTTTGCAACGCCTTCGTCATCGACCAGGCGCCGGAGCAGGCGTCCGGTAAAGCCGCCGACCGGGAAGATCGCCTCGACGTCGCCGCCGAACCTGCTGACGACGCGCGCGACGTTGACGCCGCCGCCGCCGGGGTCCCGCCGCTGCGGCGTGCAGCGCAGCTTTCGCACCGGCACGACCCGGTCGACGGACGTCGACAGGTCGATCGCGGGGTTCGGCGTCAGGGTGATGATCTCCGCCATCATGTCCTTTCAGAAGCGCGCCGCACTTGTCGTTCCGCCAGCGCTTGCATGCCGACGAAGGCGGGGTTGTCGTGCAGGATCAGATACACCGGAATGGGCGCGACATACCGGCTCATGCGCCCCTTGGCATCGAACCGCGAGCGGAAGTCCGAGCGCGACAGATGGTCGACGATGTGACGGGCGATCCCGCCGGCGATGAAGATGCCGCCGCGCGCGTCGAAACTCAGCGCGAAGTTGCCGGCCATCTCGCCGAGCAAGGCGCAGAACAGATCGAGCGCGGCGCGGCTGGTGGTGCATTCGCCGCTCACCGCCGCGCGCGTGATCTCGGGCGCGGTGCGGTCCGGTGCCGGCTGCGCGTCGATGGTCCTGATGGCCCGGTACAAATGTTCCAGGCCCTGGCCTGACACCACCCGCTCGGCGGAGACGTGGCCGAGCCTCTGTCGCAGCAACGCGATGACGGCGTCTTCCCGCACGGAGCCACTCGGCACCGTGACGTGCCCCCCTTCGCTGCGCAGCACGAAGTCCCCCGTCTCGTCCGGCACGCAGCCGGCTACGCCAAGCCCGGTACCGGGCCCCAGCGCGACCATGGGCGCGCCGGTCGCGGGTTCGTGGCCGCCGATCTGATGGAGATGGTCGCGGGAGAGATGCGGCAGCGACCAGGCGACCGCCTCGAAGTCGTTGATCATGCGAACGTCGGTCCAGCCGAACCGGCTGCAAAGCTCGCTGCGCTCCACGATCCACGCGCTGTTGGTGAGGGCGCAGTGATCGCCGTCAATCACGCCCGCCAGCGCCAGGAAGGCTCGGCGGATCGCTCGGCATTCGGGGTGGCGCTTGGCCAATGCCGCAACGGCGTCGGCGAAGCTGGGGTAATCGTGGACGGCCAGGGTGGTGACCGGCCCCAGTCCTCGAGCCGTCAACACCGCGAAACGGGCGTTGGTGCCGCCGACATCCGCCAGGATGACGTCCGCGACGTCGTCGCGCGTCGACGGCTCAGCCATGGTGACTGCGTCCGCGCGCCGCGGCAATCATGTCGTGATACCAGCGAAACGACGCCTTCGGGATCCGCCTCTGGGTTGGATAATCGACATAGGTGAGTCCGAAGCGCACCCCATAGCCGGAATCCCATTCGAAATTGTCGAGCAGCGACCACACGAAGTAGCCGCGAACGTCGGCGCCGGCCGCGACCGCGGCATTCAGCGCCCCGACATGGTCACGCAGATAGCCGATGCGCGCATCGTCGACGATCGCGCCATCGGCGTCCGGCTGGTCGTGGCCGCCGAGCCCGTTTTCCGTGACATAGATCGGCATCCGGTAACGCCGGGTGAGCTCGAGCAGGGTATCGCGAAAACCCTCGGGCCGGACCGCCCAGCCGATCGGGGTTTGAGGCGTGCCCTGCGGCTGGTCGCCAAAATTGAAGCCGAGGCGCGCGCCGGCGTCGGCCCTGATGTAGGTCGGGCCGTAGTGGTTGAGACCGAACCAGTCGAGCGGGCGGCGAATGCGGACGAGATCGTCCGCCTGCATGTGAGGCGCAATCGCCGCCTGCAACAGCGGTGGATAGGTGCCAAGGCACTGGGGGTCGGGAAACGCCCAATCCCAGTAGGCCTCGCAGCACTGTGCGGCCTGCGCGTCGGCCGGCGTCGACGGCACGCAGCCCTGGACGTTGTGGATCGCGCCGATCGAGGCCTTCGGTACCCGTGCGCGCAGGGCATCGACCGCGGCGCCATGGGCGAGGTTGACGTGGTGAATGGCGGCGTGGAACGTGTCGGGTCCGGTCGCGTCGCTGCGGGCAAAGGCCGCGCCTGGTCCGAACAAAGTGAAGATCGAAGGCTCGTTGAAGGTGGCGAAACGTTTGACGCGGTCGCCGTAGCGGCCGGCGACCAGGGCGGCATAGTCGGCAAACCATCCAACCACGTCCCGCGACGCCCAGCCGCCGAGATCGTCGAGCGCCTGCGGCATGTCCCAGTGATAGAGGCACAGCCAGGGCTCGATCCCGGCCGCCAGCAGGGCATCGATCAGGCGGTCGTAGAAGGCAAGTCCCGCTGCGTTGGGCGCGCCGCGACCCTCCGGCAACAGGCGCGGCCAGGCGACGGAAAACCGGTACGCCGTCACGCCGAGCCGGCGCATCAGCGCGATGTCTTCGGGATAACGGTGGTAGTGGTCGCAGGCGACGTCGCCGGTGTCGCCGTTGGCGACCAGGCCCTTGGCGCCGCGGGTATCCCAGACGCTCGGGCCGCGACCGTCTTCGCGGGTCGCGCCTTCGATCTGAAAGCTCGAGGTGGAGACACCCCAGGTAAAATCGGGCGGCAACGCGTCGAGGCGAGGCCGCGCAAGCGGCTCTTCGCTCCGGGGCGCTGTGTTGGCGGCTTTGCCTTCCGGCATCAACGATATTCCTTGTCCAATCCGGCGCTCAGATAATCCCGAAGGTCAGGCGCGAGAATTGAGACAGGTCAAGACTGCGACGTTGGGGCTTCGCGCATGCGGCGCCGGCTATTCCACCACGCCGCCGCGGCGCAGGTCCGCCTCGATCTGCAGCCGCGTGCCGCCGCCGAAGCGGGCGCGGTAGACCTGCAGATTCTCCATCACCCGCTGGACGTAGTTGCGGGTCTCCGAGAACGGGATGCGCTCGACCCAGTCGACCGCGTCGACCCGGGCGTCGCGCGGGTCGCCGTAGCGGTCGATCCACTTCTTCACGCTGCCGCGGCCGGCGTTGTAGCCGGCAAAGGTCATGATGTAGGAGCCGCGGTAGTCCTCGATCAGGCCGCCGAGTTCGGCCGCGCCGACTGAAGCGTTGTAGGACGGATCCGACAGGAGCCGCTTCTGGTCGAAGGTCGCGCCGTATTTCTTGGTGACGTAACGTCCGGCCTCGGGGGTCACCTGGAGCAGGCCGAGCGCATTGGCGCTGGAGACGACCTTGGGATTGAACGCGCTTTCCTGCCGCGCGATGGCGAACACCACGCTGCGCTCGACTTCCGGCCCGATGGTGCGGAACGGCGGAATGCCCGACACCGGATAGGCGTAGTGGTCGAACGGCAGGCCGCGGTTGAGCGCGGCTTTGCCGATCAGCAGCATGCCGCGGGCGTCGTTGTGGTGCTGCGCCAACTCGGCGAGCGCCGCCAGCGCGTCGGCGTCCTCGGCATGCTCGCCGAGTTCGGCAAGGATCGGCACCACCATCTCGGTTTCGTCGAGGGCGTAGAGCAGATCCACCGCGCGATAGATCTCGAGCCGCTCGGCGGCGTGCGAATGCGACGGCGCCTCGCGCAGACCGATCTGCGGCAGACCCAGCCGCGCGCGCGCGAGCTGGCCGTAATAGCTGGTCGAATGCATCGCCGCGGACTGGTAGGCGGCGTGGGCCTCCTGCGTGCGGCCCGTGGCCTCGGCGGCGCGGCCTTGCCAGTAGCCGGCGCGGGCGAGCGCGGTCGGGTTGACGCTGCCGGCCCCGATCCTGGCGAAATGGGCCGCCGCGGTGGCGGGATCGTCGAGGAAGCGCAGCGCGATCCAGCCCGCCGTGAACTGCTGCTCGGTCTTGTAGATGTCGCGGGCCGGCAGCGCGGCGTCGCGCGCCACCAGATAGGCCGCGCGGTTGTCGCCGTCGTCGAGCAGCTTGCGGGCGAGCAGGCGCCGCTCAACCCACCATTCGTCGACGTTGACGAGACGGCCGGGGTCACGCGGCGCGTCGATCATCAGCTGCGCGGCCTGGGCATGCTTCTCCTCGCGGCGCAGCTCCTGGATGCGGCTGAAGATGTAACCAGGATCGTCGCGCAGTTCGGCCGGCACGTCGTCGAGCAGCGCCTTGGCGTTGTCCGCCTTGCGGTTGACCGCCAGGTGCGCCTTGGCCAGGGCGACGTAGCCTGCTCCGAGCCGGTGCGCCGCACGCAGCGCGATCTCGGCATCGTTGGCGTAGAGCGCGTAGTCCATCCGCGCCTTGTGGTCGCCGCCGCTTAAGAGCGCGCCGAACTGGTCGAGCGCGGCGGATTCGGTATCGCCCGACATGGTGTCGCCGCGCCAGGCCTCGCGGACCAGGCGTTCGGCGTTGTGGCGGTCGCCGCGGCCGAGCAGGGCGCGCGCCAGCACCAGCCGTCCCTTGCCGGACACCGGTTCGTCGCTGCCGAACCAGTTGAGGACGGTGGCGTCGCTTTCCTTGTCGTCCCACAGCGCCGCTTCGCCGCGGCGGCGCAGGAAATTCAGGCCCGGCCAGCTCGGATTGGCGGCGATGAACGCCCGGTAGCGCTCGGCGGAGATGCCGTTGTCCTCGCTGCGCAGGATGATCCATTCGGCGAGCTTGCGCGCCACCGGATCCTCGATCGATGCGCTGGCCTGAGTGGCCGCGGCGGGATCCTTCTGCTCGCGAACCAGCACAATCACCCGCCCGACCGCCTCGCCGTCGGTCTGCGAGGTGGTCGTCGAGGCGGATACCGCAAGCGGCGCGGCGGGCTTGTGGGGAGCGGCATGCGCGGGCGGCGCTGGCGCCGCCGCGAGGTGCGCCGGCGCACCGGGCTTGGCCGCGACCGTGGCTGCCGGCTTGGCGGAAGTGGTGGGCTTGGCGGCGACAGCGCCGTGGCGTGGTAGCGGACGGGGTTTTGGCAGTGGAACGGTGGTGGCGGCCGCAGCCGCCACTGCGGTGAGCGTCAGTGCGGACACAGCCGCAAGCGCGGCACTACGCCAGCGCGGCCGCGTCCATGAGAGCCGAGCGAATCCCTGGAAGTGCGACGTCACGTCTTCCGCCCCCTGTCGCGTCGCGTGGCAGCTCACGCGAGCCTTGCTGCGAATCACGCCGACGCAACGCACGTGGTGGGTATTTCATTGAAGTTATGGACAAAACGCTAATTGTGTTAGCATGAGGTTTATTGCCGGCCAGCAAGGCGAAATCACGGCCTCGGCAGGCTTTCCTCACGCTGGCAGACCCAGTATCTGTCGTGGGGACGATCGCGGCTCGTTGCCGCAGGAATGACTGGGTTTTTCAGCCACAAACCAGGGTGGAGAGTGCGACGATGGCAGCCAAGACGAATTTCCGCGGATCCTACACCGCCTTGGTGACGCCGTTCAAAAATGGCGCGCTCGACGAGGCCGGGTTCCGCCAGTTCGTGAACTGGCAGATCGAGGAGGGAACCCATGGCCTGGTGCCGGTCGGCACTACCGGGGAAAGCCCAACCTTGAGCCATGACGAGCACAAGCGCGTGGTGGAATGGTGCGTCGACGAGGCGCGCGGCCGCGTGCCTGTGATCGCCGGGGCGGGATCCAATTCGACCTCCGAGGCCATCAGCCTGGCGCAGCACGCGGAGGAGGCCGGGGCGTCGGCGGTGCTGGTGGTAACACCATACTACAACAAGCCGACCCAGGAGGGCCTGTACCAGCACTACAAGGCGATCAACGACGCCATCGGCATTCCCATCATCATCTACAATATTCCCGCCCGGTCGGTGATCGACATGTCGGTCGACACCATGAAGCGGCTCTATGAGCTGAAGAACATCGCCGGCGTGAAGGATGCGACCGCGAACATGGTCCGGGTGTCGCAGCAGCGCGCGGCCATCGGCGAGGGGTTCAACCAGCTGTCGGGCGAGGACGGCACCGCGCTGGGCTTCAACGCCCATGGCGGCCACGGCTGCATCTCGGTCACGTCCAACGTGGCGCCGCGGCTGTGCTCCGAATTCCAGTCGGCGTGCCAGCGCGGGGATTACGCTGGAGCTTTAAAGCTTCACGACAAGCTGATGCCGTTGCACGCGAATCTGTTCATCGAGACCAATCCCTCTCCGGTCAAATACGCGCTCACGCTGCTCGGCAAGATTGCGGCCGATGTCCGCCTGCCGATGGTTCCGGTCTCCGAGTCGACCAAGGCGGCGGTCCGCAGCGCCATGGTGCACGCCGGTCTGTTGAACTGACAGCACCGGCTGACGACGTCGCTACAGCGCTGATTCCGGCGCGGTCGGACGGCCTACCCGTCCTTCCGTCGTCGGGCTTGCCGGTAGGCCAGGAACCGGCTTTGCTTTGAATGACCAAGCGCGCCATTGGGGGAGAGGACGATGCTGAAGGAGTTCCGCGATTTCGCCATGAAGGGCAACGTCGTCGATCTTGCGGTCGGTGTCATCATCGGCGCGGCGTTCGGCTCGATCGTGACCTCGATGGTCAGCGACATTATTATGCCGATCATCGGCGCCATCACTGGCGGGCTGGATTTTTCGAACTATTTTGTCCCATTGTCGGGGAAGGTCAGCGCAAGCAATCTGGTCGACGCCAAAAAGCAAGGCGCGGTATTGGCTTGGGGAAGCTTTCTAACCCTTGTCCTGAATTTCCTGATCGTCGCCACCGTGCTGTTCTTCGTCATCAGGCTGATGAACCAGCTCAAGCGTGGCGACGCCGAGGCGCCCAAGCCCCCGCCGGCGCCGACCCGCGAACAGGTCCTGCTCGAGGAGATCCGGGACCTGTTGAAGGCAAAGTCCTGACGGTTCCGGACGCAGCCAGGAGCGTGAGACATCCATTGAGACAGTCATGATGGCTGAAAAGGCCAAGCGGGCGATCAAGGTCGTCGCCGAGAACCGCAAGGCGCGCTTCCACTACGCGATCGAGGACACCATCGAGGCCGGCATCTCGCTGACCGGCACCGAGGTCAAGTCGATCCGTGGCGGCAAGAGCACCATTGCGGAATCCTACGCCGACCCGCGCGCCGGCGAGATCTGGCTCGTGAACGCCAACATTCCGGAATACCTGCAGGCCAACCGCTTCAACCACGAGCCGCGCCGGCCGCGCAAACTGCTGCTGCACAAGCGGCAGATCAACAAGCTGATCGGCGCCGTGGAGCGGGAGGGCATGACCCTGATCCCGTTGAAGCTCTACTTCAATGAACAGGGTCGCGCGAAGCTTGAACTGGCGCTCGCCAAGGGCAAGAAGCTGCACGACAAACGCGAGACCGAGAAGAAGCGGGACTGGAGCCGGGAAAAGGGTCGGCTGCTGCGCAGCCGGGGCTAGCGTCAGCAGACGTCTCCTCAGCCGAAGGAAGCCGCGCCGGCCGTCTGGTCGGCGGCGAGATGGCGGCGCACGCTGGCGAACACGGACCGGAACATGTCAGCGGTGAGGACGCCCGTGTTGGTGTTGTAGCGGGAGCAGTGATAGCTGTCGAACAGCCGCACGTCGCCGGCCTGATGCTCGCGGCCGTGGCCGAACGGCGCTTCCACAGCGCGCAGGCCGAACACCTTGATGGTGGAGTCGTGGGCGATCCGCCCCAGCATCACCACCGCGCGCAGCCGCGGCATGTCGGCGCGGGTCGCGGCCAGGAATTGCCGGCAGGTGTTGATCTCGGCGGGCAGCGGCTTGTTCTGCGGCGGCACGCAGTGCACCGCATTGCCGATCCGGCAATCGACCAGGCGCAGGCCGTCATCGGGACGGGCGTCGTAGCGGCCGGCCGCGAAGCCGAATTCGAGGAGCGTGCCGTAAAGCAGATCCCCGGCGTAGTCGCCGGTAAAGGGCCGGCCCGTCCGGTTGGCGCCCTGCAAGCCCGGCGCGAGCCCGACCACCAGCAGCGACCCCAGCCGGTCGCCGAACGGGGGCACCGGCGCGTTGAACCATGACGGTTCACGCAGCCGGTTGGTGTCGCGAAACGCGGCGAGGCGGGGGCAGAGCCGGCAGTTGCGCTCGGGCCCGGGCGAGTCGGTGGCGGCAGGCGGAAGCGTGTCGGAGACTGCGGCCGGCCCGGGGCGGGCACGGCCGGAACGCGAGTTCGGCTCAGTCTTCGAAATCTTCCTCATCGCCTCTGGGTGCAATGGTGCTCGTGCTGCGGTGGAGGAACTGCGGCGTGTGGCGGGATTCCCGGTGCTCGCGCGCCGCAGGCCGCTCCGCCGGGTCACGGCCGAGTTTGGACTGCAGTTCCACCAGATCGGTAAACACATCGGCCTGCCGGCGCAACTCGTCCGCGATCATCGGGGGCTGGCTGGCGATCGTGGACACCACCGTGACGCGGACGCCCCGGCGCTGTACCGCCTCGACCAGCGAGCGGAAGTCGCCGTCACCCGAGAACAGCACGATCTGGTCGACATGCTCGGCGAGTTCCATGGCATCGACGGCGAGCTCGATGTCCATGTTGCCCTTGACCTTGCGACGGCCGGTCTGGTCGACGAATTCCTTGGTGGCCTTGGTGACGACCGTATAGCCGTTGTAATCGAGCCAATCGATCAACGGGCGGATCGACGAATACTCCTGATCCTCGATGATCGCGGTGTAATAGAAGGCCCGAATCAGGTTCCCGCGGCTTTGGAACTCGCGCAGCAAACGTTTGTAGTCGATGTCGAAGCCCAGCGTCTTGGCGGTCGCGTAGAGGTTGGCGCCGTCGATGAAGAGCGCAATCTTGTTAGACGTGGTGGAAGGCATTAAAGGTGGTCCCGCTTCTTATTTGTGGTTAACGTTCGCCTAAGCGCAGTCCGCTCGGCGACTAATGCGGCCGACGGTCGTTGCCCATGGTCTGAGCCTGAAGTCGCGTGCTTGAGCCGACCGCGTCGGGGCTTGGCGCAAACGGAGCGGCGAAACTGTCGTCAAGCATTGAAGCCTTTTGGTGTCCATCGGACCCAAGGCTTACCAAAACGCGCAAATGCGGCGTAAATCAGCAATGGAGCGGCAAATTTACGTCGGTTGAACGGTTTGTGTGGCGCGTATAGGCCTAACCCCCCAAATTGTCGCTTGCGAATTGGGCGGAGCCGCTATACCTAGCGTGCATAATCGCAATCTTGGATCAAACTTGAACGGAGCGGACAGTCGATGGCTCGCGTCACCGTGGAAGACTGTATTGACAAGGTCAACAACCGGTTCGACCTGGTTCTGCTGGCTGCGCACCGCGCGCGCATGATTTCGTCGGGCTCCCAGCTCACGGTCGACCGCGACAACGACAAGAACCCGGTAGTGTCGCTGCGCGAGATCGCCGAGCAGACGATCTCTCCGGAAGATCTCCGCGAAGAACTGGTGCATTCGCTGCAGAAGTTCGTGGAGGTCGACGAGCCCGAACCCGATACGGTGCCGCTGATCGGCTCGGCCGGCGCGAGCGTCGACGCCGACGACACCGAAGTTGCGGTCGAGCGCATGACCGAGGAAGAGCTGCTGAAGGGCCTCGAGGGCCTGGCGCCTCCGGAAGAGCAGCCCGAAGAAGAGGAATAACCGCGGGCCCGCGTACGGGCCGCCGCTGTCGAGATCTCACAAAGGCCCGGATCGGAGATCCGGGCCTTTGCATTTTCGGCCCCGGATTTACCGGTCGGCCGCGCGGCGCAGGAAGCGTTGTTGCAGTCGCGGCCGGCAGCGGTAACAATGGCGGTGTTCGGGCCCCATATGTCACCGCAGCGGGCCGTGGACGGGATGCGGTCGGCGCAGGCGCCACCGCGTCGCGAGAATCAGGACGGCGCGCAGCCGGAGCGGTGGCTCAGTCGGGATCGACGGTCGGGCGCGCGCGCGAGGTGAGGGCATATGGCGTATCGGCGCCGTCATTCGGGTCAGATGCAGGCCGCCGCCGGCGACAGCGCCGCGGTGGCCGCGATTGCGCCCGTCCAGCCGCCACGGCCGGCCAAGCGCTCGACGAAGCGGATGATGCGCCAATACGACCTGGTCGAACGGGTCAGGGCGTACAATCCGGATACCGACGAAGCGCTGCTCAACCGCGCCTATGTCTACGCCATGATGGCCCATGGCGAGCAGACCCGCGCCTCGGGCGACCCCTATTTCTCGCATCCGCTCGAGGTCGCGGCGATCCTCACCGACCTCAAGCTCGACGACGCCACCATCGTCGCGGCGCTGCTGCACGACACCATCGAGGACACCGAGGCGACGCGCGCGGAGATCGACCAGATCTTCGGGCACGAGATCGGCGCGCTGGTCGAGGGCCTGACCAAGCTGAAACGCCTCGAACTGGTGTCGCGCGAGGCCAAGCAGGCCGAAAATCTCCGCAAGCTCCTGCTGGCGGTGGCCAACGACGTCCGGGTGCTGCTGGTCAAGCTCGCGGACCGGCTGCACAACATGCGCACCCTCGAATTCGTGCCGCCGGCATCGCGCCGGCGCATCGCCGAGGAGACCATCGACATCTATGCGCCGCTGGCCGGCCGCATGGGCATGCATGAAATGCGCGAGGAGCTCGAGGAGCTCTCGTTCCGCGAGCTCGACGCGGAGGCTTACGGCGTCGTCAACGAACGGCTGAATGCGCTGGCGGAACGCAACCGCAACCTGATCGGCGAGATCGAAACCCAGCTGCGCACCAACCTGACGAGCCACGGCATCGTCGCGCGCGTGGTCGGCCGTCGCAAGCGGCCGTTCTCGATCTGGACCAAGATGGAGCGCAAGTCGGTCGGCTTCGAGCAGCTCTCAGACATCTTCGGCTTTCGCGTCGTCGTCCAGTCGGTCGAGGAGTGCTACCATGCGCTCGGCATCGTCCACACGGTGTGGCCGGTGGTGCCCGGCCGCTTCAAGGACTACATCTCGACGCCGAAGCAGAACGACTATCGCTCGATCCACACCACCGTGATCGGGCCCGGCAACCAGCGCGTCGAGCTGCAGATCCGTACCGAAGAGATGGACCGCATCGCCGAATACGGCATCGCGGCGCACGCCTTCTACAAGGAGGGCGTCGGCTCGCCGACCGAGATGCTCAACCGCGAGTCCAACGCGTTCGCATGGCTGCGCCACACCATCGAGGTGCTGTCGGAGAGCGCCAATCCGGAGGAATTCCTCGAGCACACCAAGCTCGAACTGTTCCACGACCAGGTGTTCTGCTTCACTCCCAAGGGCAAGCTGATCGCGCTGCCGCGCAAGGCGAATGTCATCGACTTCGCCTATGCGGTGCATACCGACGTCGGCAACAGCGCCGTGGGCTGCAAGATCAACGGCAAGTTCGCGCCGCTGGCGTCCGAGCTGCAGAACGGCGACGAGGTCCAGGTCCTGACCTCGCGCGCCCAGTCGGCGCCGCCGTCGGCATGGGAAGCGCTGGCGGTGACGGGCAAGGCGCGCGCCGCGATCCGGCGCGCCACCCGCGCCGCGGTGCGCGACCAGTATGCCGGGCTCGGACGCAGGATCGTCGAGCGCCTGTTCCTGCGGGCCAAGATCGCCTACGACGATGAAAAGCTGAAGGGCGCGCTGCCCCGTCTGGCCCGCAGTTCGATCGAGGAGGTCATGGTCGCGGTCGGGCGCGGCGAGATGAAGGCGTCGAACGTCGCCCGCGCGATGTATCCCGACTACAAGGAAGAGCGGATCGGCCTGTTCGGCGGCAAGAAGGACAATGCTCCGGCCAGGGACAAGCCGGCGCCCACGGCGAGCGCGAAGTCGGTGATCCCGATCCGCGGCATCAACAGCGACCTGCCGGTCAAGTTCGCGCCGAACGGCGGCGCGGTTCCCGGCGATCGCATCGTCGGGATCGTGACGCCCGGCGAAGGCATCACGATCTACCCGATCCAGTCACCGGCCCTGAAGGATTTCGAGGAGGAGCCGGAGCGCTGGCTCGACGTGCGCTGGGACGTCGACGATTCGACGCCGCAGCGGTTTCCCGCCCGCCTGTTCGTGCAGAACGTCAACGAGCCGGGCAGCCTCGCGCAGATCGCGACCGTGATCGCCGAGCACGACGGCAACATCGACAACATCTCGATGAGCCGGCGATCGCCGGATTTCACCGAGCTCACCATCGACCTCGAAGTCTACGACCTCAAGCACCTCAGCGCCATCATCGCGCAGCTGCGCGCCAAGTCCGTGGTGGCGCGGGTCGAGCGGGTCAACGGCTAGTCCCGTTCGCGTTTTCCTGACGAGAGCTCCATGTCCCACCCGCTTCCGTTGCGTCTCGGTATCAACGTCGATCACGTCGCAACCCTGCGCAACGCGCGCGGCGGCGAAGCTCCCGATCCGGTACGCGCGGCGCTGCAGGCGATCGAAGCCGGCGCCGACGGTATCACCGCGCATCTGCGGGAAGACCGCCGCCACATCCGCGACGACGACATGGCGCGACTGAAGGCCGAGATTTCCAAGCCGCTGAACTTCGAGATGGCGGCGACCGCCGACATGGTGAAGATCGCGCTCGCCACCGCACCGCACGCGGTGTGCCTGGTGCCGGAACGGCGGGAGGAACTCACGACCGAAGGCGGGCTCGACGTGGTCGCGAACGAGGGCGCGCTGGCACCGGTGGTCGCCCGCCTCGGCGACGCGGGCATCCGGGTCTCCCTGTTCATCTCGGCGGATCCCCGCCAGATCGAGGCGGCGGCGCGGCTGCGCGCGCCGGTGATCGAACTGCACACCGGCGCCTGGTGTCACGCGGTAGCGGACTGCCAGCATGAGCGTGCCGAGGCCGAGTGGCAGCGCCTCGAGAAGGGGGCGGCGCTGGCGCGAGGGGCGGGCCTCGAGGTTCATGCCGGACACGGCCTCGACTACCGGACGGCCGAGACCATCGCCGGGCTGCGGGAGGTGGTCGAGCTCAACATCGGGCATTTCCTGATCGGGGAGGCGCTCTTCATGGGGCTGGGCGAGGCGGTCATGACCATGCGGGCGGCGATGGCGCGGGGCCGCACGAATGCCGGGCTTGCCCAATGATTCTCGGCATCGGCTCGGACCTGATCGACATCAGGCGGATCGAGAAGGTGATTGCCCGCCACGGCGACCGGTTTCTCGACCGCATCTTTACCGACACCGAACGGGCCCGGGCGGAACGACGGGCTAGCCTCGCAAGCCTGGTGGCGGCCACCTACGCCAAGCGCTTCGCCGCCAAGGAAGCCTGCTGCAAGGCCCTCGGCACCGGCATCCGGCAGGGGGTGTGGTGGCGGGACATGGGCGTGGTCAACCAGCCCGGGGGGCGGCCGACACTGGTCCTGACCGGTGGTGCCAAGGCGAGACTGGACGCCCTGACGCCGCCCGGTTTTGACGCCAGGATCGACCTGTCGATGACCGATGATTGGCCGCTGGCGCAGGCCTTCGTCATCATATCGGCGATCAAATCCGGCAATTCTTGAGCTGGCACGGCTGGCTGCCTCGCTCCCGGGAGGGGTGAGGGGGCGTGCGGCCGCATGGCGCGCGCGGAACTAAAAACGCTTCTCTATCAATCGATTACGAAGTTTTTTGGGTTGGCTTGATTGCGCCTGCGCGGACAACCGTCTACAACGCGCCGAACCCTTTGACGGAGTCGCGGCCGCGGTCCCGACGACAGAAAGCATACAAGAGCGGTTATGAGCGTGACGACTGGAACCAAGACCGAAGGCGGCGTCGGCGAAACCATCCGTGTCGTCATTCACGCGTTGATCATCGCCCTGGTGATCCGGACTTTCCTGTTCCAGCCGTTCAACATTCCGTCGGGGTCGATGAAGGCGACCCTGCTGGTCGGCGACTACCTGTTCGTGTCGAAATACTCCTATGGCTACAGCCACTATTCGATTCCGCTGTCGCCGCCGCTGTTCTCCGGGCGGATTTTCGGCTCCGACCCCGCGCGCGGCGACATCGTCGTGTTCCGGCTGCCCAAGGACGACACCACCGACTACATCAAGCGCGTGATCGGGCTTCCCGGCGACCGCATCCAGGTCAAGGAAGGGCTGCTTCACATCAACGACGTGCCGGTGCAGCGTGAGCGCTTGTCGGACTTCATCGGTGAAAATCCTTGCGGGTCTCCGCAGGCGACCGCGCGGGTGAAGCGCTGGAAGGAGACCCTCCCCAACGGGGTCTCCTACGAGACGCTCGATTGCGACGACAACGGCTTCTACGACAACACCAACGTCTACACCGTGCCGCCCGGCCATTTCTTCATGATGGGCGACAACCGCGACAATTCGACCGACAGCCGCGTGCTGTCGGCGGTCGGCTACGTGCCGGCGGAAAACCTCATCGGCCGCGCCCAGATGATCTTCTTCTCGATCGGCGAGGGCGAATCGGCGTGGCAAATTTGGCGCTGGCCGTTCGCCGTGCGCTGGAATCGCATTTTTCACATCGTGCGATGAACGACGACGCACCCCTCGCCCGATCCCCCGAAATCGCTGACAACGGTGCCGGCCGGGCTGGGCCGGCTCCGGCGGCGGCTGCCGACGCGGCCAAGAAGCCGCGCCGCAGGGTCAGTGCGAAGGCGGCGGCCAAGGCGATCGAGCAGCGCATCGGGCATACCTTCGCCGATCAGTCGCTGCTTGCGACCGCATTCACCCATGTCTCGGCGCTGAAGTCGACCCGCCACCGCGCCGAGAGCTACCAGCGGCTGGAATTCCTCGGCGACCACGTGCTCGGCCTGATCGTCTCGGAGATGCTCTATCGGGCGTTTCCGAAGGCCGACGAGGGCGAACTGTCGAAGCGGCTGGCCGACCTGGTCCGCAAGGAGACCTGCGCCGACGTCGCCAAATCGCTCGGCCTGCACGAGGCCATCAAGCTCGGCACCGTCGGCGCCGGCGTCGGCGATCGGCTGCGCAAGTCGGTGCTCGGCGACATCTGCGAGGCGGTGATCGGCGCGGTGTTTCTCGACGGCGGTTACGCCGCGGCGGCGGAGTTCGTCGCGGCGAACTGGACCGAGCGCATGCGCAAGCCGCTGCGGCCGCTGCGCGACGCCAAGACCGTGCTGCAGGAATGGGCCCAGGGGCAGGGGCTGCCGACCCCGGTGTATCGCGAAATCGAGCGCACCGGCCCGCACCACGACCCGCAATTCCGGGTCGCGGTTGAGTTGCCGGGGCACGCCCCGGCCGAAGGCGTCGGCGGCAGCAAGCGGGCCGCCGAGAAGGTGGCGGCGCTGGCGATGCTCAAACAGGAAGGCGTTCCGAGCGGACACAATGATGGTTGAGACAGAGGGTGGCCCATCGGGGCCCGCGACCCCGGCGGCGACGCGCTGCGGCTTCGTGGCGTTGATCGGCGCGCCCAATGTCGGCAAGTCGACGCTGGTCAATGCCCTGGTCGGCTCCAAGGTCACCATCGTGTCCCGCAAGGTCCAGACCACACGTGCGCTCATTCGCGGCATCGTGGTCGAGAACAATGCCCAGATCATCCTGGTCGACACCCCGGGGATCTTCGCGCCGCGGCGGCGGCTCGACCGCGCCATGGTGTCGACCGCCTGGAGCGGGGCCCATGACGCCGACATCGTCTGCGTGCTGCTCGATGCCCGGGCCGGGATCGACGACGAGGCCGACGCCATCCTGAACCGGCTCGAGGCCGTCGCCCATCCCAAGATCCTGGTGATCAACAAGATCGACCTGGTGCCGCGCGAGAAGCTCCTGGCGCTGACCCAGGCCGCCAACCAGCGGCTTTCGTTCCAGCAGACCTTCATGGTCTCGGCGCTGTCGGGCGACGGCGTCGACGACCTGCGGCGCGCGCTCGCGGCGGCCGTTCCGGAAGGCCCGTTCCACTATCCCGAAGACCAGATGTCGGACGCGCCGCTGCGCCATCTCGCCGCCGAAATCACCCGGGAAAAGATCTATCGCAGCCTGCACCAGGAACTGCCCTACCAGTCGACGGTGGAGACCGAGAGTTGGACCGAGCGCAAGGACGGTTCGGTGCGGATCGAGCAGACGATCTATGTGGAGCGCGAGAGCCAGCGCAAGATCGTGCTCGGCAAGGGCGGTGCCACCATCAAGGCGATCGGCGCCGAGGCGCGCAAGGAGATCGCCGAGATCGTCGGCCAGCCGGTGCATCTCTTCCTGTTCGTGAAGGTCCGCGAAGGTTGGGGCGATGATCCGGAGCGTTTCCGGGAGATGGGCCTGGAGTTTCCCAAGGAATGACGTGCCGCCGACGGCCCCGCGGGCGGGCTCGGGCCTGACGCAATAGCGGCGCAATTCCTGCTGAAACCGCCTACAGCCTGCTAGTTTTCTCCGATCCGGGGATCGAGTCGCCGATGGAATGGAGCGATGAAGGGATCGTGCTCGGCGTGCGCCGCCACGGCGAGGCCAATGCCATCGTCGAACTGCTGACCCGCGCCCACGGTCGTCATCTCGGGCTGGTGCGCGGCGGCGCCGGTTCCCGGTTGCGGCCGCTGCTGCAGCCCGGCAACACGGTGGCGGCGACCTGGCGGGCGCGGCTCGACGAGCACCTGGGCACCTACGCCATCGACGGCATCCGGCTGCGTGCGGCCACCGTGCTGGGCTCCTCGCACGCCGTCTACGGCGTCACCCATCTCGCCTCGCTGGCGCGGCTGTTGCCGGAACGCGATCCCCACGAGGATATCTACGAGATGCTCGAGGCCATCCTGGACGACTTCGACGAGGTCGGCGGCGCCGCGGCCCATGTCGTCCGGTTCGAGCTTGCCATGCTGGCTGAACTCGGCTTCGGCCTCGACCTCTCCAGTTGCGCCGCGACCGGTGTCACCCAGGACCTGGTCTATGTGTCGCCGAAGTCAGGCAATGCGGTGTCGCGGCAGGCCGGCGAACCCTGGCAGGACAGGCTGCTCAGGCTGCCGCCATTCCTGCGGGACGACGCGGCCGAAGGCTGGTCGGAAGCCGACCTGCAGGACGGCTTTCGGCTCACCGGGCTGTTTCTGGCGCGCCACGTGCTGGAGCCGCGGGGGCAGCGGCTGTCGGAGGCGCGGGACGGCTTCATCGCGGCGCTGGTACGGGCCAAGCCGGCGATCGCAGCCGCGCCCAGCAAAAACTGGCCGGAAGCCGGCCCGTGATCGTCTGCCTGGAGCGCCGAGCGGATCACCAGAACCGGCGGCGCCAGCCGTAGCCGTAACCATAGCCGTAGTAAGGTCCGTAGCCGTAATAGCCGTAGGCCGGTCCATAGGCGCCGTAGCCGTACTCCGGGACGACATCGACGCAGCGGCGCACCCAGCGCCAGCCGTTCCAGTATCGCGTGCAGTTCATGAAGATCGGTTCGGCCACTGGCCCGGAGACGACGGCACCGGACTGAACCGGCATCGCCTCCGCGGGGGCCGCGAGCACGGTTGCCGCGCCGGCCAGCGCTGCGGTGACGGTGGCGACATGGATCAAACGACGCATTCCTTCCTCCTCCTCAACCAGAAAATCGGTGGCCCGGCCTCAGATTCGGCGCCGGTGCCAAAGTAGTCCATAACCCGCCGGCCATCCACGGGGCGGCCGGCGGGTTCCATCCTTCGCGGTCAAATAAGAACAAGTGATGGCTAACAAATTCATTTCTTGTTCAATTCAAGCCCAGCGATTAATTCGGGACCATGGGAAAAAGTCTGATTCCACCTGAGCCGGCCGATATCGAGGATATCGCTCTGAGGGACGCGCTGGAACAGCGCTACCTGGCCTACGCCTTGTCCACCATCATGCACCGGGCGCTGCCCGACGCGCGGGACGGGCTGAAGCCGGTGCACCGGCGCATCCTGTACGGCATGCGGCTGCTGCGCCTCGATCCCGGCACGCCGTTCAAGAAGTCGGCCAAGATCGTCGGCGACGTGATGGGCAGTTTCCATCCGCACGGCGACCAGTCGATCTACGACGCGCTGGTGCGGCTGGCGCAGGATTTTGCCGCCCGCTATCCGCTGGTGGACGGGCAGGGCAACTTCGGCAACATCGACGGCGATAACCCGGCCGCCTACCGCTATACCGAAGCGCGGATGACCGACGTCGCGCGGCTGCTGCTCGACGGCATCGACGAAGACGCCATCGACTTTCGTCCGAACTACGACGGGCAATCGCGCGAGCCGGTGGTGCTGCCCGGCGGGTTTCCGAACCTGTTGGCGAACGGCGCGCAAGGCATCGCGGTCGGCATGGCGACGTCGATCCCGCCGCACAACGCCGCCGAGCTGTGCGACGCCGCGCTGCACCTGATCGAGAAGCCGCAGGCCAAATCGCAGGCCCTGCTCAAATGGGTCAAGGGACCGGACTTCCCGACCGGCGGGATCATCGTCGATTCCCGCCAGTCGATCGTCGAGGCCTACAACACCGGGCGCGGGTCGTTCCGGGTGCGCGCCAAATGGAATCAGGAGGAGGGCGCCCGGGGCGCCTGGGTGGTCGTGATCACCGAGATTCCGTGGCTGGTGCAGAAGTCGCGGTTGATCGAGAAGATCGCCGAGCTGCTCAACGAGCGCAAGCTGCCGCTGGTCGGCGATGTCCGCGATGAATCCGCCGAGGACGTGCGCCTGGTCATCGAGCCGAAGTCGCGCACCGTCGATCCCGCGCTGATGATGGAATCGCTGTTCCGGCTGACCGAGCTCGAGAGCCGCATTCCGCTCAACCTCAATGTGCTGGTGAAGGGGCGCATCCCCAAGGTGCTCAGCCTCGCCGAGGCGCTCCGGGAATGGCTCGACCATCTGCGCGACGTGCTGGTGCGCCGTGCCAGTTTCCGCAAGCAGCAGATCGAGCATCGTCTCGAAGTGCTCGGCGGCTATCTGATCGCCTATCTCAACCTCGACAAGGTGATCAAGATCATCCGTACCGAGGACGAGCCCAAGCCGGTGCTGATCAAGACCTTCACCCTGACCGAACTGCAGGCCGACTCCATTCTCAACATGCGGCTGCGCTCGCTGCGCAAGCTCGAGGAGATGGAGATCCGGCGCGAGGACAAGGAGCTGCGCGCCGAATTGAAGGGGATCATCGAGATCCTGGGATCCGAGGCCAGGCAGTGGGCCAAGGTGAGCGAGCAGATCCGCACCGTGCGCGAGACCTTCGGTCCGCGCACGCCGCTCGGCAAGCGCCGTACCCAGTTCGCCGACGCGCCGGAGCACGATCTGGCCGCCATCGAGGAAGCGCTGGTCGAGCGCGAGCCGATCACCGTGGTGGTCTCCGACAAGGGCTGGGTCCGCACCCTAAAGGGCCAGGTCGCCGACCTCTCCAGCCTGACCTTCAAGACCGACGACAGCCTCGGTTTCGCGTTCGAGGCCGAGACCACGTCGAAGCTCATGCTGTTCGCCACCAACGGCAGGTTCTACACCCTCGACGCCGCCAAGCTTCCGGGCGGTCGCGGTCATGGCGAACCGATCCGGATGTTCATCGACATGGAGCAGGACGCCGCGCTGATCTCGCTGTTCGTCTACAAGGGCGGCCGCAAGCTCCTTGTGGCGAGCCACGACGGGCAGGGCTTCATCGTCAACGAGGACGACTGCATCGGCACCACCCGCAAGGGCAAGCAGGTGCTCAACGTCACGCCGCCCAACGAGGCGCGCGTGGTGACCACGGTGGACGGCGACATGGTCGCGGTCATCGGCGAGAACCGCAAGATGCTGGTGCTGCCGATCGATCAGGTTCCGGAAATGGCGCGCGGCCGCGGCGTCCGGCTGCAGCGCTACAAGGACGGCGGCCTGTCCGACGTCGTGACCTTCGTCGGCAAGGACGGCCTGACCTGGCGCGACTCCGCGGGCCGCGAGTTCAGCGCCAGCCTCAAGGACCTCGCCGAGTGGCGCGGCAACCGCGCCGACGCCGGGCGCCTGCCGCCCAAGGGCTTCCCGAAGTCCAACAAGTTCGGCAAGACCATCAGCTAGGGTCAGTTCCGATCGGAGGGCGGCATGGCGAGTGACAACGGGCTCCGCGAAGGCGAGGTGGCCGTGGCGCCGCCGCCGCCGACCGATGCCGGCCTGGTGTTCATCGGTCGCATCCGCACGCCGTGGACGTCACGTAGCGAGACCCCGCGCCAGGGGCGCCGGGACGGTCCGGTCTGCCGCATCGAGATCTTCGAGCCGTGGGTGGCCGCGCTGAAGGGGCTCGAGCAGTTCGAACAGGTGGAGGTGATTTACTGGCTGCACCAGTCGCGCCGCGACCTGGTGCTGCAAAGTCCCGCCCATGACACCGCGACCCGGGGCACTTTCGCCTTGCGCTCGCCGGTGCGGCCGAACCCGATTGGCATCTCGACCGCAGCTCTCGTCGCCGTCGAAGGCGCGACCGTGCTGGTGCGCGGGCTGGACTGTCTCGACGGCACGCCGCTGATCGACCTGAAGCCGGACCGCTGTGCGTTCACGCCGCAGGCGGGAGACTGACGCGCACGCCATCGCCGTTTGGCGCGTCGGCGCGGCGGGCTTTCGAGAAGTCACGGGCTTTCGAGAAGTCAGGTCTTTGCCTCGCACATCTCCGGCTGCCGGCTCAGTGCGACGGCGGGCGACAGCAGGATGATCAACGCCTGGGCGGCAAAGCCGGCGACCGCGAGCAACAGGCACGCATCCGCGCCAAAGGCGCCGCCGACGGTAGCGCCGATGGCGGCACCGAGCGGACGGGCGCCGTAGCTCATGATGTTGAGGGCCGAGGCGCGGCCGAGGAGGGCCGCGGGCGTTACCGCCTGGCGCAGCGTCGTGGTGGAGATCACCCAGAGGATCGGCCCGACGCCGAGGAAGAAGAAGCCGGCCGCGGCAAGCGCCGGGATCGGCGCCGCCGCCGTCGTCGCCAGCAGGATGGCGGCGAACAGGCCCGACAGCGGGCCGAGTGCCACCACGACGCCGAACGGCATCATCCGCATCAGGCGGGGCGCCAGCAGTGCGCCCATCACCATGCCGGCGCCCTGCATGCCGAGCGTGGCGCCGATGGCGGTGGCCGAGAGCTGGAGACGGTTGACGGCGTAAGGCACGAACACGGCCAGAATGACGAACGAGGAGGTGTTGAACACCACCTGGGTGACGAACACCGGGCGCAGCAGGGCATGGCCGAACACGAACGCCGCGCCTTCCCTCAGATCGTGAAGCGGATGTCGCGGCGGGCGGGGCGGCCGCGCCGGTTCATCGAGCCCCGCGAGCAGCAGCACCGCGACGGCCGAGAGCAGGGCGCCGACCCCGAAGGCGGGCGCTGCTCCCAGCACGCCCACCAGGGCGCCGCCCAGGGCCGGTCCGCCGGCCAGTGCCACGGTGCGCGCCAGTTCGATCCGCGCATTGGCGGCGACGAGGCTCGTGGGCCCAACCAGCGCCGGCACCAGCGCGGGGGCCGCCACGCTGTAGACCACGGTTCCGCACACTGCGACGAAACCGAGGAGGGCGAGGCGCGTCATGGTCAGCGCGCCGAGGCCGATCAGCGCCAGGATCATGAGCAGCGCGACCGTTCGCAGTGCCTCGGCGCTGGCCATCAAGCCCCGTCGTGACAGCCGATCGGCGAGCAGGCCGGCGGGGATGGACACCAGCAGGAACGGCAGGGTCAGCGCGGTCTGCAGCAACCCGCTGCCGGCCTCGCCCGCGCCGAGCACCAGCACCGCGGCCAGCGCGGCGGCGGCCAGCGCGATCTGTTCCGCCGACTGGGCAGCGAGGTTCGACCATGCCAAACGTCGAAAGGCGGTCGGTAGCCGGGGTGAGGTAGTATCGGACATCGGATGGTTCCTTGAGTCGGTTCCCTGGAGGCGAGCAGGCCCAAGGCTAGCGAGCGGCGGCCCGCCGGAGCCACCCGTTTGCCGACCGATCTACATGCGAGTTAGTTGCATTAAAGGATGGGCTGTGCTCTGGTCGTTTCATGGATAGCCGTACTGTCGCATCGTCCACCGGGTCGGGCGGTCCCCCCGCCGAGCCCGGGCCCGAGGCCGGTGGCTGGCGGGCGGCGCGCGGGGAGCCGTCGCTGGCCAATGTGTTCGGCTCGGTGGCGGTGGCGCGCGGAGGCTCGTTCTGGCGCAAGCTGGTGGGCTTCCTGGGGCCGGGTTACCTCGTCGCGGTCGGCTACATGGATCCGGGCAACTGGGCGACCTCGCTGGCCGGCGGCTCGCGCTTCGGCTACGCGCTGCTGTCGGTGGCCCTGATTTCCAACGTGATGGCCGTGGTGCTGCAGGCGCTGTGCACGCGGCTCGGGGTCGGGACCGGGCGCGACCTCGCGCAGGCCTGCCGCGATGCCTACCCGGCGTGGATGTCGTTGCCGCTCTGGCTGCTGGCGGAGGTCGCAATCAGCGCCACCGATCTGGCGGAGGTGATCGGCACGGCGATCGGCCTCAACCTGCTGTTCGGAATCCCGCTGCAGATCGGGGTGCTGATCACCGCCGCCGACGTGTTCATCATCCTGGCGCTCCAGGCGCTCGGGTTCCGCTGGGTCGAAGCCTTCGTCGTGGCGCTGCTCGGGATCATCGCCGCGTGCTTCGCCGTCCAGATCGTCATGGCCGATCCCGACTGGGGCGCGGTGGCGCGCGGTTTCGTGCCGACATGGCGCATCGTCTCCGACCACGACATGCTCTATCTGGCGCTCGGCATCGTCGGCGCGACCGTGATGCCCCACAACCTCTATCTGCATTCCGGCCTGGTGCAGACCCGTGGCTACGGCGACAGCGACGAGGCACGTCATGAGGCGATCACGCTCTCGACGGTCGATTCCACCATCGCGCTCTGCCTCGCCCTGACCATCAACGCCTCGATCCTGATCCTGGCGGCCGCCACTTTTCACAAGGCGGGTCGTGTCGATGTCGCCGAGCTCGATCGCGCACACGCCTTCCTGGCGCCGCTGCTCGGCTCGGCGCTGGCGCCGACCCTGTTCGGCATCGCACTGCTGTGCTGCGGGCTCAATTCGACGCTGACGGCGACGTTGTCGGGCCAGATCGTCATGGAGGGTTTCCTCCATCTCAAAATCGCGCCGTGGCTGCGCCGGCTGGTGACGCGCGTCATCGCCATCGTCCCGGCGGCGCTGGTCACGATCTGGTATGGCGAGAGGGGGGCAGGCCAGCTCCTGATCTTCAGTCAGGTCGTGCTCGGGCTGCAGCTTCCCTTCGCGGTGGTGCCGCTGGTCGCGATCACGGCGAGCCGGGCCAAGATGGGGCGGTTCGTGGCGCCCCGGGTCGTTACCGTTGCCGCCGCGGTGATCGCGGCGATCATCATCGTCCTCAATATCAAGCTGGTCTACGACGTGCTGGCCGCGTGACCGGGGCGCGCCGAAGCTAATCCTGCGGCTCGGTCATGACGCCGTCGCTGTCGACCCGCAGCCAGCCGTTCGGCGCCAGGCGCTGCTGGGGCAGGAAACGGGCTTTGTAGTCCATCTTCTTCGAGCCCTCGATCCAGTAGCCGAGATAGACGTAAGGAAGGCCCATGCGGCGCGCGCGCGCGATATGGTCGAGCACCATGAAGGTGCCGAGCGAGCGCTCGTGCTGCTCGGGCTCGAAGAACGAATAGACCATCGACAGCCCGTCGCTGAGGATGTCGGTCAGCGCCACCGCGATCAGGGTGTCGCCCGGCTCGTGCGGGAGCGCTCCCGGCTTGCGCGTGCGATACTCGATCAGCCGGGTCTCGACATGGCTGTCCTCGACCATCATGGCGTAATCGAGCACGGTCATGTCGGCCATGCCGCCGTGGCGGTGACGCTCGTCGAGGTAGGCCCGGAAGATCGAATACTGTTCGGAGGTCGGCGCCGCGGTGCGCAGTTCGCCGACGATGTCGTCGTTGCGGGCCAGCACCCGGCGCATGTTGCGCGACGGCCGGAACTCGTTGGCCACGACCCGCACCGAGACGCAGGCGCGGCAGCTGTCGCAGGCCGGCCGGTAGGCGATGGACTGGCTGCGCCGGAAGCCGCCATGGGTGAGCAGGTCGTTGAGCTCGCCGGCCTTGTCACCGACCAGGTGGGTGAACACCTTGCGTTCGAACCGTCCCGGCAAATACGGGCATGGCGACGGCGCCGTCAGGTAGAATTGCGGGGTATCGCGCGAATGCTGCGTCACGGAATCTCGTCAACCTGAGGGGCGCCGCCCATGATCGCTTCCCCGGGTCAGCCGGTCAACGGAATTTCGGTTTGCATCGCCGTTGCCCCGCTCAGAGCGACCGCGCGGGCTGGTAGACCGGCGCCGGGCGGTTGATGACCACGGTTCCAAGCAGGATGTCGTGCAGGAGCCGTCGGCGCCTGTTGAACAGCCCGACCAGCACGATGAACGGGCTCAGCACGGACGCCAGCACCCAGAACAGCACCACATGGGCGGCGCCGAGCACGAAATAGCCGGGCTCGCCGTACCAGGTCATCAGTTGCAGATCCATGGCACGCATGCCGAGCGTCGCCGAGTGGGGGCCGCCAATGCAGGAGCCGTAATAGACCAGCACCCAGACCACGGTGCATGGCCAGGCCAGCCAGAACAGCATCCAGCCCAGCCCGAGCGTGATCAGTCCGAATACCGCGATGAAGATGTATGCGAGGACGACCGGAACCGCGAGCACCACGAGATCGATCGCAAAGGCGAACACGCGGCGCACCAGCGTGCCCCGAAACAGCTCCGGTTGGAGATCCGGATCGAACGCATCGGGCCGCTCGCCGCTGGTCCAGGTGGCGCGGCTGCCGCGCCCGTAGCCGCCGTCGCGGGGGTCGCTGTCGTGGGGAGACGAGTAGCTCATGGCGGCGTCCTCTGGTTGCCGTGGCACAACGTGGCCACGGCCAAATCGGGACGCAAGGGGCGGCTCACGCCCGGTTCCGGAATATTCCGTATTGGGGTGCGGGTCCTAGCGATGCGCCTGGAGCATGTCGGCGATCTTCGGCGCGAAATAGGTCAGGATACCGTCGGCGCCGGCGCGCTTGAAGGCGATCAGGCTTTCCAGCATGGCGCGGTCGCCGTCGATCCAGCCGTTGGCGGCGGCGCCGGCGATCATCGCGTATTCGCCGGACACCTGATAGGCGAAGGTCGGCATCGCGAAGGTGTCTTTGACCCGCCGCACGATGTCGAGGTAGGGCAGGCCGGGCTTGACCATCACCATGTCAGCGCCTTCGGCGATGTCGAGTTCGACCTCGCGCAGCGCCTCGTGGGAGTTGGCGGGATCCATCTGGTAGGTGCGCTTGTCGCCGCTCAGCGTCTTGGCCGAGCCGATGGCGTCGCGGAACGGGCCGTAAAACGCCGAGGCGTATTTCGCCGCATAGGCCATGATCTGGACGTCGAGGAAGCCGGCGCTATCAAGGGCGGCGCGGATGGCGCCGACGCGACCGTCCATCATGTCGGAGGGGGCGATGATGTCGCAGCCGGCCTCGGCCTGGACCAGCGCCTGCCGGACCAGCACCTCCACGGTCTCGTCGTTGAGAATCACGCCCTCGCGGATCAGGCCGTCGTGGCCGTGGCTGGTGAAGGGATCCAGCGCGACGTCGCACAGGATACCGATGTCGGGGAATTCGGCCTTGACGGCGCGCACCGCCCGGCAGACCAGGTTGTCGGCGTTGAGCGCCTCGCTGCCGACCTCGTCGCGCAGGCCGGGCTCGGTGTAAGGAAAGAGCGCCAGGCAGGGGATGTCGAGCTTCACGGCCCGCTCGGCATCGCGCACGATCTGGTCGACCGTGAGACGCTCGACGCCCGGCATCGAGGCGATCGGGCTGCGCGTGTTGTTGCCGTCGATGATGAACACCGGCCAGATCAGGTCGTCGGTGGTGACCACGTTCTCGCGCACCAGCCGCCGTGCCCATTCGGCCTTGCGGTTCCGGCGCGGGCGAATCGCGAGATCAAGACGGGGCGCCGCCGCTTCAACCACGCGCGGGGTGTCGCCGCGCAATTCGATCGGCCGTCCAAACTTGATCGCCATTCTCTGGCCTCCTTGGCTGTGCGGGCGTAGAGATAGCACTCCTTCCCGGTGCCGTCACCGCGTTTGGCCGAAGGGCTGCCGCGCGGCGGGGCGAGGCACTGGATGAACGCGGCCCCGTATGGTTTGGTGGTTTGAGGTGGGGTGGCTTCGCCGCAGCGGAATCAGGGCCGCTCGTCGCCGTTGACGCACTCTCCTGCGTCGCGGCAATCCTTTCTCGAGAGGACGATGTATCCATTGGTCGACCAGTTCATGACGGCGCGAAGCCCTTCCGCGAGGCTCGGGTGAGCGATCCGGGCCCGCAGGACCATGCCACGCGCGAGGGCTCGGGGTTCGCCGCCGCGATCACCGCGGGCGCAACCGAGTCGGGCGACGGCGTGTGGACGCGCCGCCTGGTCATCTTCCTGCGGGTGATGGCGGTGCTCGCGATCGTCAAGGGTCTCTACCACTGGGCCCAGGTGACCGGCTTCGTCGGCGGCGAGGACGACGCGTTCGAGAACCAGCCGATGTCGTGGCAGGCGGCCACCATCTACTTCGCCGTGATCGAGCTCGTCGCGGCGATCGGGCTGTGGCTGGCGACGCCGTGGGGCGCGGTGGTGTGGCTGACCTCGGTGGTCTCGATGGCGGTCATCGAGCTGATGTTCCCCGCGATCTATGGCAGCAGCTTCCTGATCATCGGCGTGGAGGGCGTGCTGCTGCTGGCCTATCTCGCGCTCGCATGGATGGCGGCGCAGGAGCGGCCGCCATAGGACGTCGCCGCCGTTCAATGGGATAGTTAGTCGTTGGTGAACGCGCGCGGGCACAGGTGTTACCGCAAAATTTCGAATTTGAACGACCCTGTGCTGGAATGCGACATCGCGCCATACGAAGCGTGAACAGGGCCGCCGGATCCTCAATGGATGATTACGAAACACCCTGGAATCAGTGGCTTAATCCGCGATTCACTGTCGCGAATTCATGATCTCTTTATGCTGTTGTTTAAGCGGTTCTTCAACGCCGGCACCTACGTTGTCCCTATCAGACGGGACACAAGTTTCGTCGAATAAGTCGATAAAACGACGACAGGGGAAGTGTCATGATGAAAGCCGTTGCTACGGCGGTTGAAACCGTCGAGCGCGACGCCGGCAAGCATCCGGTGCAGCCGCTCTATCTCGAAGCGCTGACTTTGGTGGAGCGTCTGCATCGTCGCTTGCTCGACGTGATCAAGGACGAGTTCGATCGCCGCGGCCGCGCCGACATCAATTCGGTCCAGGCCTTGCTGCTCTACAACATCGGCGACAAGGAACTGACCGCCGGCGAGTTGCGCACCCGCGGCTACTATCTCGGCTCGAACGTGTCCTACAACCTCAAGAAGCTGGTCGAGATGGGCTTCCTCGATCATCAGCGGTCGCGGGTCGACCGCCGCTCGGTGCGCATCCGCCTGACCCCGCAGGGCCAGGAGATCCGCCGCATCGTCGAGGCGCTGTATCAGAAGCACGTCAAGACGGTGGAGCAGGTCGGCGGCATCTCGAACGAGGA